>DATGFC010000107.1:0-29173 GCA_035309485.1 Candidatus Sulfotelmatobacter sp. | reverse complement strand
GGCCACCGGCTGAAAGGGTCCGTCTGGAGCGTCGGCGGCGAACACTTTCACTTGCCACTCGCCTTCGGGATCGTCGGTGTAGCGGTGAGGATAAATCTCGGTCGCCAGATAATAGACTCCGGCTTTCTTCTTCGCGCCCGGCGCGTGTTTCAGATAGAGCAAGGTAGGCGCTGCTACCGTATCGCTCGATTGCATCAGGATCTTTTCCGGTGCTTTATCGAGATTCTGCAGTTGAAGCGCGCTCTTGCTGATGATCTCGAAATGGTCGTGGTCGTTGCCGCGATAGAAGGTCAGATAGAAACGTCCCGAGCGCGGATCGCGAAACAGGTTTGGGTTCTGGTTACGCTGGTTCGTCACAGCCTGCACTAGCGTCTTTTCCTGGTTGAGATGAATGCCATCTTGCGAACTCGCCAGGACGATGTAGCTACTGGGCGTGTCGTAGTCTCGCGTGATCGCGAAGTAAAGCAGCTTGGGCTGTCTGGGGTCGGCATGCTGCAGCACCGACGGCCAGCGAGCATTGCTCCACAAGGGATTCTTGTCGTACTTCGTCCAAGTCACCAGATCGTTGCTGCGAGCGAGACCGATTCCGCTCCCTTCATTGAGCCCGTACCATCCCCAATAGCGGTAGCCGTCGCGTTTGAGTTCCAGAACGCTCAGCGTGTGCGGAAACTCGTTGCCTTCCCAGACCTGGGCGTCTGGTAACACACGGCGCGGGGCGCTCAACCGCAAATACGAGATTGCAGCATCTGGATTTGCTTTCGGAGTTTGGCAGAGGGCGTATGAACCAATTGCGAACGCCAGGACAAAGGCTCCTTTCCAGCGAGCACTACGCATGAATATCTCCACGTTCGGTCCTCGCTTGGCGCTCGAATGAATAGGCCCATTAGTGTGGAAGCACAAAGCTGAATACGTCGCTTCCAGCGGAGATCGCCACATACTGGACACCATCCACGGCGTACGTCATGGGCGAAGCACTGAACTCCTGGCCGGTATTGAAGTGCCACAGAGCCTTTCCGGTTTCGGCGTCCACTGCTTCCAGCGAGTCGGCGTCATCGGCAAAAAAGACGAGCCCACCGGCCGTAGTGAGCGTTCCTCCCCACGACCTGCCGCGGCCGGCCTGCGGATACCGCCACACTTCCTTGCCATCCGAAACGGAAAGCGCCAGCAGAATTTTTTGGGAGTGTTCATCGGGAGGACGCTTCGTTCCCGTTCCGTAGTAAGTCTCGCCTTGATTGAACGGCCTTGGCTTCGCGAAATAGAGATTACAGTTCTCGAGAGCCATCACGTAAAAGAGGCCCGTGTCGGGATTATAAGAAGGGGAAAACCAGTTCGTAGCGCCCACGATGCCGGGGCAGATGTACGTGCCCTCCTTGCTTGGCAGTCGATCGGAGTAAACGGGACGGCCGGAGGCATCCACGCCGGTGGCCCAGTTCAATTTCTTCACGAAGGGCGTGGCATGTAGAAATTTTCCGTTCGTACGATCGAGAACGTAGAAGAACCCGTTTCGATCAGCCTGCACGAGCAAGCGGCGCAAACCGCCCTGGTCTTTGACGTCCACCAAAACCGGCGTTTCATTCGCATCGTAGTCATATACGTCGTGCGGAGTGAATTGGAAATACCATTTCAACTTCCCCGTATCGGCGTCGATCGCGAGAACGCACGCGGTGTAGAGATCATCACCGGGTCGAGAATCTCCTACGAAGTCGGGCGCGGCGTTGCTGGTCGTCCAATACAACGTGTTAAGTTCCGGATCGTAAGTTCCCGGCATCCAGGTCGTCGCCCCGCCATGCAGATAAGAGTCTCCTGGCCAACTCGACGAGCCGAATTCTCCGGGCCCGGGAATCGTCCACAGACGCCATTTCAAATTTCCGCTCTTTACGTCGAAGGCCGCGACGAATCCGCGAACTCCAGAATCGCCGCCCGACGTACCTACCACGACCGTGTCCTTCACGATCAGAGGAGCGCTGGTGGCGCCGTACTGCTTGACCTTGTCCGCGTATTGCACATCCCACAGCAAGTTTCCGGAACGCGCGTCGAGACAGAGTAAATGCGCATCGTCAGTCTCGCTATAGACGAAATGCTGCCAGACGGCAACGCCCCGGCTCTTATGCGCTGCGGCGTCGTCGAGCAATCCCGAACTCACTGGGCGCGCATAATGCCATAAGGCTCTTCCGGTGCGTGCGTCGATGGCGAAAACATCGTTGGCGGAGGTTACGTACATGACCCCGCGAACCACCACCGGAGTCGCTTCCAGCCGTTGCGAATTGCCGGGATGGAATACCCAGGCCGCACGCAGTTGAGAGACATTTCCGCGATTAATTTCGGCGAGACTGCTGAAGCGGCGGCCAGTGTAGTCTCCGTTATAGGAAGGCCAGTTTTCACCGACGGGGCTCGCCAGTAAATCTTGTGAACTCACCTCGAGCCCTGCGCCGTTTTGCTGCGCGAAGAGTGAGAGTGCAGTACAGGCGGCGAACCAAAAGACCATGAATGCAACAGCGCCCTGTTTCATCTCAGTGATTGTCCTGGCCGGATACTTGCACTTCCTGAAGCGCGCCGCGGTCCAGGCCACCCTCGTCCATTAAATGGAGCGACAAACGCTTTATTCTTGAGGGCGGCGTAATCTCGGTATCGAGTGACACTGCCTCGTTGGGACTCACGTCCATGATGGTTGTTGTGCCTGCGCTGTGGCCGTGTTCATCGTAAAAATGCGCCACCAGATGGCCGGAATAAAAGACTCCAAATGAGCCGGAGAGCTTGATTTTGCCATTTCCCTGGTCTGTCGCATGCAGCGGGCGAATCACGATTCCGGCATCGGTGACGCCATGGAATTCTTCTCCCGAACGCGTGGGAAACCATTCCGTTTCAAAATCGCAACTCTCGCCCGGGCGCAGGTGGCACATCGGGCTGTTGAGTTCGGCTTCAAGGTAATAGGGGCTTGCATCCGAATCGCTGCTCAGCGACGGTGTGCGGTCCGTGTTCAATCTGACCTCCGGACCGTTAGTCCAGAAGATTACCGACGCTTTGCCGGGATATAACCTGGTGGGCTGGTACTCAAAACGCTCCACCATGGCGTACCGGCTATTGCCATTGACCACGGCCAGCCAGCCGTCCGTGGAATCCAGCCACAACTCCGCAGCCATGTGCACATAATGGACAGCGAAAAGATTGTCGTCTCTCACAGAAACCGCCGGATTTTCCGCTGGACCGAAACGAACATGATAACGATTGAGATAGCTGCTGGATGGATTCGCCGGTGTGAACGTCCAGAAATCATGATTGACCTGCGCAGCGCCTTCCTTCTCTTGAGTGCCCGGAAGCGAAGTGTCATATTGCGAGACCGACTGCATCGACCAATCGAGCGTGTGGCCCGTGATGTTCTTCATAGACGCGTGGAACGCGATGCGTGGAGAATCAGGCTCCAGCCGAATGGTTCGGGTAAACTGAATTCCGGTCTGGGGATCGGCCGGACCCGTTAATTCGATCTCGCAACGCTGCCCTTCCGAAAGCTTTCGAAATGCGAATGGGCCGTCATCCAGTACGTCGGAATTACCCGGCCAATGCTGTTCGTCGTTATTGCCCTCGGGTAGAAGCCACAACTTGTCGCCGCCATAGTTGAACCACTGGCTCGAACTCGGCGGCAGGTACTTGCCCGCGAACTTGGGATTCACAAACAGGTAAGGGTGGCCTCCGAAAGTCACTTGGATCAGACGGCCGCCATTTTGGGGAACCATGACCAGTTGTACCCAGCGGTTCGACATTTGCTGCGCGTGCCAGCCCTTATAGTCCACGGGCTCGATGCGGCAGTCTGTACCCTTCGGCGGATTTGCTTGACTGAATGCCGCAGAGAGAGCCCACGTGGTCACGAAGGCGACAGCAACAAATCTGGCCCAACTGCTTCGCAGTCGATTCAAAGGCACAGAATGGAATGGCATGATCCCTTCTTCTATGGAGTTAACGGCTGCGCGGTTGAGAGTAACACGCACAACTTCTGTGCGAAAAATTGAGCTGCAAACGTAATGAATCCTAATAAAACGAAAGATTTCAATTTGCGTCAAGAAGATTCTGTGGTATACCAGCGTTCACAAGCGAAAAGAACTGTGAAAACACTTCTCCTGGGAATGAACTTTAGGACCCCGCTGTTCCTGTTGCTGATCTCGGCGAGCCTTTTGGCCCAAGATCGTAAGGTTGACGCGACGTGGCTGCATCGGTACGTGCCAGGTCTGAGCGAGACGAAGTCTGATCTATCTTCAACCACCTGCCATTACAAGCCGATCTTCGGCGCATGTGATGCGGACTCTCGAATTTTGCGAAGCGTATCGCGCTTCGCGGAAGTTTCGGTTGATACCCAGGGCAAATGTCAGAATGTTTCGTACGACCGTGAAGAAGAGATTGATTTTGTTCTGCAGGGCACGGGTATTCTGCAATATGGCGACGAGACGCGTCCCCTGCGCGCGAATGATTTCGTCTATTTGGCTCCGGGGAGCAAACATTCGATAGCCAATAATTCCAGTCAGGCCTTGCGAGTCCTGATTATGGGCTTCAAGATCCCGTCCCGCACCGCGCTGGGCGCGCCCTCCCAGTCCCCTAAAATCATCAATCTCGATGACGTGAAAGAGGAAACCGTCGAAGGCCACCCAGACTCGGTGTTGTACAAGTTGCTGGTCGGTCCACGGAGCGGGAAGCGGGATGCGATCGATGAGGCGTACGTGGTGACCAGCTTTTTCTGGATGAACTTTGCACCCGGCGGTACAAACTTTCCGCATCACCACGAAACGGCGGAAGAGATTTACCTGGTCGTTGACGGTCAGGGCGAAATGGCCGCGGGAAGCGGAATGGACGGTGTCGAGGGCCGCTATCCAGCCAAAGCGGGAGATGCCTATTACTTCCGGCCAAACTGCACGGTAGGTTTCTACAACCAGAACAAGCCGGGAGCCAAGGCTTACATTTTGGCCGTACGATCGCGGATTCCGTTGAGCGGTGAGGAAGATTAAGAATCTCGCTACTACGGATGCTCAGAAGAGGTTGTCGACATTTCCAGAAATGAAATTTTGCTCTAGGAGGATTGATGCTCACCCCGAATTCCAGCCGGAGATCGTTCGTGAAACTGCTGGCGGCTGCCCCGCTGCTGAGCCAGATTGCAGCACGAGACCTCTACGCACAGGCCGCCACGGCCGTGGGCAAGGATCCGCGGCAGAATGTGTACACCCGGCTCGGAGTAAAAACTGTGATCAATTGCCGCGGCACTTGGACCTACCTTAGCGGTTCGCTTGAATTTCCTGAAGTTCGCCAGGCACAAGTTGAGGCTGCGCAGCATTTCGTCAACGTGATGGAGTTGCAGCGCGCAGTGGGACGCCGCTTATCAGAACTCACGGGAGCCGAATCCGGAATCGTCACTTCGGGCGCAGCGGGCGCGATGGCGGTGGCTACTGCCGCTTGCATGGCCGGCACAGACGACAGGAAAATCTGGCAGCTTCCAGACACAACCGGGCTGAAACACGAAGTCATCATGGTGGGCGGGCGCAGCGCGTTTGACAGTGCCATCCGGCTAACGGGCGGAAAGTTGGTTCTCACGTATTCGCCGGAAGAACTCACCAACGCGATCAATGAAAACACGGCCATGATCTATACCACCGATCTGGGCGACAAACTCCAGCAGGAACTGGCGATCGCTAAAGACCACAAGATTCCTATGTTGCTGGATGACGCCGCGGGCATCCCTCCTGCCGAGAATGCCAAGCTGTACGCTCGCATGGGCATCGATCTTTATTGCTTCTCAGGCGGGAAGGGGCTGTCCGGCCCGCAATGCAGTGGCTTGCTTTTAGGCAGGAAGGACCTGATCGAAGCGGCCTTGTTGAATTCCAGTCCCCGCGAAGGAGCCGTGTGCCGTCCCATGAAGGTGGGTAAAGAAGAAATTATCGGGTGCCTGACAGCGCTGGAAACCTGGCTTACGGTCGATGAAAAAAAACTTTATCGCGAATGGAACAGTCGCGTAGATCGCATCCGGAAGCTGGTGGACACAGTTCCGAATGTGAAGACGGCGGTTTACGTGCCTGACGATGGCAACCGGTTCCCCACCCTGAAAGTCTCGTGGGATCAGGAGGCCTGGGGATTCACGATTACGGATTGCGTCGAGAAACTACGCGCGGGCAATCCTGTAATCGAAGTGCTCGGAGCCGACAATCCGAGCCTTGTGACCGCGGTTCGCGAAGGCAACCCCAACCCCACCCGCAAAGAACGTAAGGGGCCCGACCATATCGAACTTGTATCCATGACGATCAAGCCGGGAGAAGAAATCATTGTCGGACAACGATTGCGAGCTGTCTTGAACGCCGCTCAGAAGAAAGCCGCAGCCTGAATCACGGGGAACTCATGGGAATGAGGGCGACACGACAGAACGGACGATGGCAGGCAGTGTTGGGAGCACTTCTGCTGTCCCCGGCTCTCGTGGCACAAGCGCAGATACGAGCCGTGACACCCGCGCAGACCTCCGCGCACGCAAATGGCAATTACTCGCTCGGCGTGGATGCTGGAGATTATTTGTACATCTCGGGTCAAGGTCCCAAACGAGCGGACGGCAGTTTGCCGCCGACGTTCGATGCTCAAGTACGCCAGGCGTTGGACAACATCAAAGCGATTGTCGAAGCTGCCGGCCTGACGATGGAACATGTGGTGTACGCGCAGGTATATCTGCAGGACATCAGCCAGTACGGTGAAATGAATAAAGTGTTCGCGGAATACTTTTCGAAGATTCCGCCGGCTCGCGCGGTGCTGGGAGTAGCCCGAACTCCCGAGTCTCCCATCGAGATCAACGCGGTTGCCGTGCACGATCTCGGAGACAAGAAAGCAGTGTATCCGTCCAACTACAAGGGCGTTGACGCCGCGTCTCCCGGAATCCTTACGCGCGACCGGCTTTTCGTGTCCGGCATGCCCGGCAGCGATCCCGTGAGCGGAAAGATTCCGGATGATCCGGCGGCGCAAGTGGATCTCGCGCTCGACCGCATGCAGGCCGTGCTCAAAGCTGCGGGCCTCGCGCTGAGCAACATGGTTTTCGTCAATCCATATCTCACAACGGAAATTCCCTCGCGGGTCATGAATCAGCATTACGCGCAGCGCTTTGAGTTTGGCAATACGCCGGCGCGTGCCACGATCGAAGTATCGAGCCTGCCCGGCGGGGCACACATTGAATACACGGGCGTGGCCGTGCGTGATCTGAAGCTGCGCAGGGCGGTGCGTCCGAAGAACATGCCTCCAAGCCCCACGGCGAGCCCCTGCGTCTTTGCGGGAGACACGTTGTATTGTTCCGCCAAGGACGGCTTCATTCCCGGCCCGCACGGGGGCGTTTACGCCACGACTACGCAACATCAACTTCGGCAGACCATGCGCAATCTTCTCGACAATCTGGAAGAGGCCGAGATGCGCTTCGATCAGGTGGTGAGCACCAACGTCTATTTGGACGATTTGTCGGATACGGCAGTCTTTGACCAAGTGTACGGCCAATATTTTGGACCTGTTCTTCCGGCGCGAACGACGGTTCAACAAATCGCGCCTATAGAGCGTAAAGCGGATAAAGAGGACCACTTCCCAGGCCTGGAGCAGGTTTCATTGATTGCAGTGCGCGGCGGGACGAGTCACTGAGGAACTTGCTCGAGTCGGTCAGTGGCCACGGATTGGGCGCTCGTTCTACCGCATGTTAGTTTCTTTTCTGTCGTCGCTCTCCTGTTAGCGTAGACGCGGACGAGTTGAGCGGAGACCGCGCTCGGACCAGCCTCAACTTCGGCGATTTATCGTAACTGCATTCATTCACCGAACGTAGAACCTCTGCTTAGAAAAAGCGAAGCCGCAGGAAGGAAGTATTCTCATGAAATTCTCTCGATATCTTCCGCTGATTTTCGTTGTCTTTGGATTTACGCTGGGATACGCCCAGACCATTCAGGTGGATATCACGCCCTCTCATGTCCGCAAGTCTCTCATTCCGAATCAGGCTCTGGGCGCTGGCATTGACCGCATTTCGCAGCAGACGATCGACAACACGTTTGTAAAGCCGGTGATCGATCGCGTGCTCGAAGCAGGTTGGGGACCCGTTACATATCGGCAAAATACGGAACTCTACACGGAAGCCTGGCATTGGAACCCGAAAGGCAAATGGAGCGATCCGAAGGGTAAGGGATACTTCGTCGGTGATTCGAATCCCACCGAGATGCTTCGTTACAGCTTCGGCTACCCCTTACCACGCCGGGGAGTCACGCGCGACGACGGGACAGAGACCGTGGGATACTCCCGCCTTACCGATGGTGATACGAAGTCATTTTGGAAGAGCAACCCATATCTCAGCGGGGCATTTACGGGAGAGGACGATGCCAGCAATCCTCAGTGGATTTTCTTCGACCTCGCGAACGTTCAGAACATCGACGCCATTCGCATCGCTTGGGGAGAACCGTATGCCCGTCGGTATGCGGTGCAGTTTTTCACCGGTGACGATCCCATCCGCGCTCCGAACAAGGGCCTCTGGCAGAACTTCCCGTTCGGCTTGATTGGGGATGGGAAAGGCGGAACCCCCACGATTCGGCTTGCTTCTTCGCCTATTCCGGTTCGCTGGATTCGTATCTGGATGACGGAATCATCGAATACCTGCGATCCTGACGGCGCCTCTGATCGCAGGAACTGCGTAGGCTACTCCATACGGGAACTGTACGCCGGCAATTTGGGGGCGAAAGGCGAATTGTACGATGTCCTTCGCCATACGCCGGATCAGGATCAGACCCCTACTTTCTGTTCCTCGGTCGATCCGTGGCATGAACCTTCCGACCTGGATCGCAGCGGACGCTCACAGGTGGGATTCGATTTGTTTTACACCAGCGGTTATACGCGCGGACTGCCGGCAATGATTCCCATTGCGCTGATCTACAACACGCCGGAAGACGCGGCGGCCGAAATCCAATACCTTGAGAATCGAAAGTATCCGATCTCTTACGTCGAAATGGGTGAGGAACCCGACGGTCACTACATGCTGCCGGAAGATTACGCCGCGCTGTATGTGCAGTTCGCCCGGGTAATCCACAAGGTCGATCCCTCGGTGAAGCTGGGCGGCCCCATCTTCACCGGCCAGAATAAAGACATCGAAGTCTGGGCCGACGCCCAAGGGCGCACTTCCTGGACAGGCCGGTTCATTGATTACTTAAAAGCCCACGGCCGTCTCTCAGATCTGGCCTTCTTTTCCTTCGAGCACTATCCATACGACCCTTGCCGCTACCAGTGGGGCAGCCTGTACGACGAGCCCGCCCTGGTCTCGAACATTCTGCAAGTTTGGCGAAATGATGGCGTCCCCGCCTCCATCCCCATGTTTATCACCGAAAGCAATATCTCTTCGCAGGCGTCCGAGGCTTCGGTGGATATCTTCGGCGCGCTTTGGCTGGCTGATTATGTAGGCTCGTTCTTCACAGCCGGCGGTGACGCGCTTTATTACTTCCATTACATCCCGTTCGGCGTCCATCCCGGCTGCAATAGCTCCTTATCCACTTTCGGCATGTTCGACACCGATCAAAAGAATCAGATCACCCAGCCTTTATCGCAATTCTTTGCCAGCCAGCTCATCAATTTGGAATGGCTGAAGCCGGGCAACGAAGTGAATGACATTTATCCGGCTGACAGCAACATCCACGACGATGCGGGGCATACGCTCGTCACCTCCTATGCGGTCAAGCGCCCCGATGGTCAGTGGGCGTTGCTTCTTGTCAATAGAGATCAGGAAAATGCGCACCCGGTGAGCGTGATTTTTCACAATGCCGACACGGGAGAAGCAGGTGCGTTCACCGGCAAGGTAGACAGGTTCACCTTTGGTCCCGCCCAGTATCATTGGGACCCGCTGAGGAAAGTGGCTGAGTCTACCGGCGTTCTGAAGAATTCGATCGAGGGCTCGAAGAATCTTGTCGAACTACCGGCAGCTTCCTTGGTTGTGCTTCGGGGAAACATAACTGCCAAAGCGAAGTAAAAGGTCTCTCTCGTTGAAACTAGGAAACGTGCCGCTCCGCAATTTCCATTGCTCGTGAGCGCCGGAACGCCAGCTAAACCGTTGTCCATGCAACCGTGTTCTCGGGGATCTCTATTTTTCACAAGATCGTAACTTTTACGTGATATCCGAACTGCTATTAGGCACTTCACTGTATTCCGTTTTGGGCAGAGAGGATTTCTACTGTCCTCGTTAAACGCAAGCGCTGTAGCAAGCCAGGGGCGCCCGGTGCAAGCCAGGGTCGGACGCCCCTTACAGAACGCAGTCACGCCCTCCCCACACCGATCGTGTGTGACCCGACGAGTGCAGTGAGTGCTCAGCAAGTCGAAGCACTCACTCACTCGAATCTTGCGCGGTCGAGATCGAGTTCCCGTGAGTCTATTCACGTCCTCACGAACGCGACGCCCGGTTAGCATTTGCTAGACTATCCAGTCACACCACCACTGGGGATAACTTTTGCCGACAGATCCGGTTCTGGTCGTACACGGCGGAGCCTGGGCCATGCCCGATGACATGGTCGAGGCGCACATTCGCGGCGTCAACCAGGCGCTGGCTGCGGGATGGCGCGTGTTGGAGCGCGGAGGGGCGGCGCTCGACGCGGTGGAAGAAGCGGTTGTCGTCATGGAAGATGACGAGACTTTTGACGCGGGACGCGGCAGCTTTCTGAACCGCGAGGGGCGCGTGCAATTGGATGCTCTCATCATGGATGGCGCCACGTTGCGGGCGGGCGGCGTGGGGTGCGTGGAGCATCTGCGCAATCCGGTGCGCGCCGCGCGCAAGATCCTGAGCGAGAGCCCGCACATCTATTTTGTCGGCGACGGTGCCGAAAAATTTGCCTCGGCGCATGGTATTGCTCTGTGCAAGAACGAAGACTTGATCATTCCTCGCGAGGTGGAGCGCCTGCGCCAGTATCAGGCCGAGACCGCGCAGCACGGCAACGATTTGTTCGCGCCCGAGTCCGGTGATATGGCCACCTCGCACGACACCGTCGGAGCGGTGGCGCTCGATGGCAATGGCAACCTGGCTGCCGCGACTTCTACCGGGGGCACTCTGAACAAGGCTCCCGGGCGGCTTGGGGATTCATCGCTGATTGGGTGCGGCTGCTACGCCGACAATCAGAGTGCCGCCGCATCCACGACTGGGTGGGGCGAGCCGATCATGAAACTGGTGCTTGCGAAGTGGACGGTGGACCGCATCGCCGCCGGTAACCTGCCGGAATGGTCTTCGCAAGAGGCGATGAATTACCTCAAACAGCGGGTCAACGGGCATGGCGGGATCATCGTGCTCAACCCGGCAGGTCACATTGGAATCGCCCACAACACCCCGCGCATGGCTTGGGCGTTTAAGACCGTCAAGGAGCAGCAGGCGGGGATCGTGCGGGAAAGCTAGGGCAGAATGCAGAATGCTGAATGCAGATTTCAGATTTCAGATTGAAGATGACCAATTGCCGACGTCAGAGGAGCGATGGGAGACACCGGAGCCGTGGGTGCGAAAATCTGCAATCTGAAATCTGCATTCTGAAATCTGCATTGTGCAATCTGACTCTTCGGTTACCTTGGTCAATTGTTCCTCGCTTATGCGCGTGTTGTAATCGCGGCGCATGGCGTCCATCGCGAAATGTCCGAAATGTGGGCAGGACCTCTCGGCCACGCCCGGGCCGGCGTGTCCCATGTGCGGCGCCAACATCATGCGGCCGCCGGGCCCCAAGATCTGGCTGATCGCGCTGGTTCAGATTGCGATGGGTACGACGTTCATGGTGTTGTTCCGATTTCCCAAATTCATGATCGCAGGCTTTGCCGTGCTGATCTTGATCGCTACCGCGCTTTCGGCGTGGTCAAAGGCCAAGCCCGCAGTGATCAGGCAACCGACAGCGCAGCGGCCGGTGGCACATCCGATCTGGTTTGGCATCGTGAACCTCGTCACCGTAGTGTGTGCTCTCGCGCTGGTGGCGTTCCCGCTCTTTGGTTTCGTAATTTTCATGAACTCCTGGAATACCTGGCATGAATACGAAGGGCAGCCGCATCACGAGAGTAATTTCGTGGTGAAGCGGGCTTACTACCAGCCGCACCGGAAAGGCAGTGCCAGTATTTATGCCAGCGGCACGGTTGAAGGTAATCAAGAATGGATGAGCCTGAGGCCGTACGTCGAATCTTTTCCGCGGAACCAGGATGATCTGGACTCGCAGGTACCGACCGGATCGTCGATTCATATCTATCTTTATCCGCATCTCAAGGGGTGGGACCGCATTGTTGTGTATGAGCAAGGACCGCCAGACGAGGACGCACGCCGCACGGCGATGAATGCGCTTCTCTACGCACCGCTCGGCCTGGCGGCTGCGGCGCTAGTTATGTTCCTGCTGTCGCAACTGCGGAGGCTCTGTTACGTGCCGGAGCAGGCCGGCATCGCGGCGGCAACTTCGGTTTCCTGAACACGTCACGAGGATCTGGATCACAGCCATCCTTTATTCCGTGCGATTCGCGCGGCCTCGATCCGGTTACCGGCACCTAACTTGCTGATGGCTTCCGAGAGATAGTTGCGGACAGTGCCGTCCGACAGCCCAAGTTCGCTGGCGATGTCGCCGCTGGCCTTACCCTCGCCCGCGAGGCGCAGCACCTGGCGCTCGCGGTCGGTGAGCGGATCCATCTCCCCCCAGGCTTCCGTGGCCAGTTCGGGATGGATGACGCGCAAGCCTTGATGGACGCGGCGTACGGCGTCGGCCAATTCTTTGGCGGGCATGTCTTTGAGAAGGTAACCGGAGGCTCCCGCTTCGAGCGCGCGACGCAAATATCCCGCGCGGGCAAACGTGGTCACGATGACCACCCTCGTTCCCGTCTTTCGCCGCTGCAGCTCTGCGGCCACATCGAGGCCGCTCATGTGCGGCATTTCGATGTCCGTGATGAAAACGTCGGGCTTGTGCGCGAGCACCGCCTCCAGCGCCTCATTCCCGTTGCGCGCCTGCGCGATTACGGAGATGTCACCTTCAATATCCAGCAATGCCGCGAGCGCGCCCAGCACCATCCCCTGATCTTCCGCCAGCACCACACGAATAGTTTTGCGGTTCGCTTTCATGCTGTCGCGGAGGCTTTCTTTTGGGAGAGGACTCACGGTTGGCCGCTTTCGTTTTCGACAGCGGCTTCTTTCAAGGGAAGCGTGATGACCAGCGTTGTGCCCGAGCGGTTAGTGCGTTCCAGCGAGCCGCCTAACATTTCTACGCGTTCGCGCATGCCGCGCAGGCCATTGCCTTCAAGAGAGGAAAATCCGCGCCCGTCGTCGGCAATTTCGAGGCGGCAGGAACCATTTTCCTGTTCGAGCCGCAAACGGCAAATGCTGGCTTGCGCATGGCGGACCACGTTGGTCACTCCTTCGCGCACAGCCAGTGAAAGAACGCTTTCCTGCAGGGCGGGAATTTGCATGCTGGTGCCGGAATCGCATTGCACCGCTACACCCGCCGTTTCCAGAGTCGCCTTGGCCTGGGCCAGTTCAGCGGCCAAGCCTTTGGCGCGATAGCCGCGTATCGCATCACGAACCTCGCTGAGCGCCTGCCGCGAGATCTGCTCGACTTCGCGGATTTCTTTTCCGGCGCGCGCGGGATCGCGATCGATCAGTTTGCCGGCGAGTTCTGATTTCAGAGTGATCACCGACAACGTGTGGCCAAGCACGTCGTGCAGATCCCGGGCGATGCGCTCGCGCTCGGCAACCTTCGCGAGATGTTCGATTTCTTCATTGGCTTTGCGCAGCTTGCGATTCATGCGGTTGCGCTCGGCAAAGAAGGTGTTGCCTGCACCGATGATTACGGGAAAAAGCGCGGAATAGAACAATGTCCAGCGATTGATGTGCAGCAGAAGTCCTTCAGCCGCGCCAACACTTCCAATTGCAGCCAATCCCCACACGGCGGCGCGTTGAGTGTTGACGCAAAAAGGCAGCATCGCGGCGGCGAAAATGAAGAATGTGCAGGCGCCCTGATTGATCGGCATAAACAACATGCCGAGAAGCAACATCCCGCCAATGTGCAGATCAGTCCGCGGATTCTCCAGAAAGAACAGGCCAAAATAGAAAACCAGAAAAACGGCAGCTCCAGAAAGGTCGAGCAACCACATTCGCAGGCTGGCGTGACTGACTATCGGATCAACGAAAAAGAAGCCGAGGTAAACCACCCAGAGCAGGGGACTCCATCCGTGGTCCTTGTCCTTGAATATTACGTTCCAAGGCTTCAGCTTCAACGGCCCGGCGGTTGAGCGCTGAAAATTATCTTTGAATGCCATCAGCGGCATATGTTTATTGTCGCCCCTGTAGTCAATCTCGGCCACTCCCCAGCATGGGGCCGGCGCCGTACCAGATCAGCATCGCCGCCGGAATTACAAGTGCGAGCCATCTTGTTCCGCCGACCATGGCAATTACGCCCAGCAAGACCAGCACGACTGCAGAGACTATCGATTTTTTGGAATTCATGTTCATCGCCAAGCGCTCCGCATTTACTTCAATTTTCGATCAGCTTCATTCACCGACTCCGGCTGGCGGGATCCGGTTTCACGATGCTGGCGCTTCGGGTTTTCTCAAGAACTGCTGGCATTGCCGACCTCCTGCGTGTGACGGGATCACTTCCGGCTTCCGGAATACCTTGTTCCGGTCCGTGATTGCATCATCGCGGAACACCGTTTGGTACGCCAGTGCCATCCATCACCCAATGGGCGTGACAAATGTCATTCAGAAGTTAAAACTCAACTGAAAGCGAGGCATTATGCGGCAGTCGACGGATCTGGGATACAGCTGGAAAGTGGATTGCAAAGCCCGTTTCCCAGCCTCCTCCCGTCAGCCTGTTACGAAATCCGAACAAGACCGGGAATCTACTGCTCGTGGAAAGCAGGAACAAACCTTTGCAGACGAAGCGGGGATGGCGAGGATCGCCGCGACTAATAAGGGTGAAAGCGTGTTCTGAATTCGTAACAAGAAAAATGCATATAAGTTTCTTGCATAATTAGCGGTCACAACCCGCTTGGGCTTTGGTATTATTCCTGCACTTCTACGGGAGGCATTTGTGTTGCCTGCTGGCAAGAGCCTTCGCACCCTGCGTGAGAAACTCGGCCTGACGATGCGCGATGTGGAAAACTCCAGCGCGCGCATTGCAGACCGTTACCGCAATGAAGAGTTTTCCATCCCGCCCAGCCGCTTGTCGGATATCGAGACCAAGGGAATTTTGCCCAGTATCTATCGCCTCTACACGCTTTCGGTAATTTACCGGCGCGATCTGCGTGAGTTGATGGCTTGGTACGGCGTGGACCTCAACAATATGGCTGCCGATCTTGGGTTGGTTTCGCCGCCAAAATCGCATGTATCCGATGCCCTCGCCGGACTGGCGTCGGTGCAGGTTCCCGTGCGCATGGATCCGGGTTTCGACGAGCGTCGCACCACCAATCTAGGACGTATGGTCGAGCAGTGGGGCCTGGTTCCTTTCGCTTATCTGGCACAATTCGCGAACAGCGCCTTTACCTACGGGTACGTCGGCACCCAGGACTTCACCATGTATCCGATTTTGCCGCCGGGCAGTTTTATCCAGGTGGACGAATCGCGCAACCGCGTGTTGGAGGGCTCGTGGCGCTCGGAATATGAACGCCCGATCTATTTCGTGGAGACGCGCGATGGCCATACCTGCTGCTGGTGCAGCATGCGCCGCGAAGAAATCATTCTGCAGCCGCATCCCTTATCTCCGGTGCCGGTGCGAATCCTGCGCCATCCGCAGGAAGCTGAAGTGCTCGGCCAGGTGGTGGGAGTGGCTATGAAGTTGACCGAGTGGCACGCTCTCGATTCTGCTGCAAATGGGAAAGCGCCAGCAGCACTGAATTGAGGTGGGTGGAAGCCGGGGTTTCGTTGCGTCCTTCCGGCAATAGCGCGTCGAAGCGATCGCGCATCTGCTCCACATAAGCCTGCGGCGGAACTCCGCAGCTCTGACTTGATTCCTTAAGATCCTCCAGCAGTTCTCCCAAAGGCGTTTGCAAGACGCGCGCGACCACTTCCACGTGGGCCGTCTTCAGCGCGCGCTCGGAGGCATCCTCGCCGTGTACGATCTGCATGCCCCAATGTTCGTAGCGCCCATGTCCCCGGCGCAACGACGCAAGATAGGACAGCTTTCCCAGCAGGCCTGAGATGGCGGAAAGCGTGGTTTCTTTGATGTCCTGGAGTGCCGATTTCAGCGTCATCTTGTTACAAATTCCGAACAATCAACAGTTTCCGAAGCCGTTGCCGGGTACGTCCCGTCCATGACACTATCACCGTCCAACTTGCAGTCCAAGGAGAAAACAATCGTGAAACGCATACTCTTAGTGCTTGGGGCGGCAGTACTCTTTCTTAACACTTTAGTAGTTCCAACCGTAGTTCGGGCCGATGGTAGCGGAGGCAGCAGCACGAACTGCGGCGGCAATCAACTCTGCAAGCCGTAACCCCACCATCAATTGTGCATGGAAGGTCGATCCGCCGAACAGCGGACGTACCGTTCTTACGAAAACCGAACAAGATTGACCCCTACGTTGCCGCCTGCAGCGAATCGCGGTATAGTGCGTCACCGCCATGCTGCAGGCGCATTCGTTACTTTGGAATTACCTTTCGGTCGCGCCCAACGTATTTCTATTGGCGCTTGGGCTGCTTGCCTGGAAACGCGGCCTTTGGCGTCAGTTTCCTGCCTTTGTGCTGTTCTTATTCGCGAGCCCACTTGCCGACCTGGCGGTCTTCGCCGCGGACGTCATGCCGTGGGTGTCGCCAGTTAATTTTTGGCGTATCGACTGGGGCAGCCTATTGATTGAAAGCGTTCTGAAGTTCATTGTCATCGCCGAAATCTTCTCACACGTCGTCAAACCGTACCCGTCAATCAGTCGGATCGGGAAGGTTCTGATCAGCGGATTCGGAGCGGCAATGGTACTACTGGCGACCCTAGTCGCCGCTTTCTCGCCAGGGGATAGTACGTTCCGCCTCATCTCCGGATTTCACTTGCTTGTCCAGACCGTATTCATAGTGGAGCTGTCACTTGCCGTATTCGTCTTCCTTTTTGCTGCGTACTTCCACCTTTCTTGGGACCGGCTCTCCTTTGGGATCTTGTTAGGTTTCGGATTTTCCGCGTGTGGATATTTAGCTGCTTGGGCGATCGTTAGCAATGCGGACCCCTCTAGCCGAGGACGCACCCTGCTCGACTTTCTCGAAATGGGTATTTACCACTTTTGCGTGCTGATCTGGTGCTATTACCTGCTCGTGCCCCAAAAGGCTTCGGCTCCGGAACCTGCGCCTGTACTGCCTGAACACAACCTCGAACTGTGGAATCGTGAACTCGAGAGGCTCTTACAACAATGACACTTGCCATCATTCTCGTCATCGCGGCCGCGCTCGGCCTGATTTTCATTATCCGCATTACGGTTTCCCAGAGGCTGCAGATTGCGCCCTCCGGCCTGGCGAATCAAATCCAGCCAATTGACATCGAAGCTTTCCGCAACCTGATTGATCCCGCGGAGGACGAATACCTGCGGCGGCGGCTCTCGCCCGCGCAATTCCGGACGGTGCGGCGACAACGCTTGCGCGCCATGGCTTCCTACATTCAAATCGCCGGCCGCAATGCCGCCCTGCTGGTGAGCGCGGGGCAAAGCGCCCTGGCAGCGACCGACCATAACACGGCCGAGGCGGCACGCCAGTTGTTGCAGAGCGCGCTGCTTCTCCGCCGCAACTGTGCCTTCGCGCTATTGCGCATTTACATCGCACTCGCGTGGCCGAATGGGGGCCGTGCTGCAGGAGTGGTCCTGCACGGATACGAGCAATTGGATGGCTCGGCGATGCTGCTGGGGAGGCTGCAAAATCCGGTGGTTCCGGTCCGCATCTCCGCTACGCTGTGATCCAGCTCACATATGTCTTGAATATGTGTTGTGACCGGCATCACAGAGCACCCCCGTACCTCCTGCCGTATTCTGTCCGCAACATGTCCTTCCTGACTTCACCAGACGGCCCAGTTTACTGGGAGACGACCCGACCGCGATTCCTTACTTGTTTTCGGCCCCACTTCTGTTGTAAAACCAGCGAGATCCAAGCGTCCCAGGCATTTGTGATTGCATCGGCAATGTGTCCGGTCCTTGCCAGCATTTGCTCGCGTTCGCGAGTTCAAGGGAGAACCTCATGCTCCGCATAATGAAACTGATATGGGTCTGTCTTTTCGTCCTTCTGCTATCTGTTCTGACTTATGGACAGGGCGGCGCCGCGACCGGCGATTTGCATGTCACTGTGAAAGATCCAAAGGGAGACAGTGTTGCCAATGCCACAGTGATGGTGCGGGATGCGGCCAAGGGTCTGGAGCGCACTGCTACGCCGGATGGCGAAGGAGGCTATAGCGCGCGCTCACTGCCGCCGGGGACGTACACGGTAAACGTCAATGCTGCCGGCTTCACCAAGATGGAGAACGCCGGTGTAGTCATTACGGTCGGCGGGTTGGTGGAATTGCCCCTCACCCTGTCGGTGTCGGGCGGGAAAGAATTCGTGGAAGTCAGCGCACAGGGAGAGTTGGTGGAGACCTCGCGCAGTTCGACGACTGACACGATCGGCCAGCGACGCATTGATAACCTGCCGATCAACGGCCGCAACTACATCAATTTCACCTTGACCGATTCGCAGGTGGTGCATGATGCCGCTCCGAACCTTGGCGCCGCACCGACCTCGGGGTTGAACATGAGCGGACAGCGCGCGCGCTCAAATCTGGTGAACGTGGATGGAACAGACGCGACCGACAACTCGGTGAATGGAGTGCGCTCGACCGTTTCGCAAGAAGCGGTCCAGGAATTTCAGATCATCACCAACAATTACGCCGCCGAATATGGGCGGGCATCGGGGGGTGTGGTCAACATTATCACGCGCTCCGGATCGAATGAATTTCACGGCGATGTTTACGGATATTTGCGGAACCGTAATTTCCAGGCGGTAAATCCGTTCAGCACAGTTTCGAATCCGGCATACACGCGGGTGCAGGCGGGCGCCGCGTTTGGCGGACCCATCAAGAAAGACAAAACCTTCTTTTATTTTTCTTACGAAATCACGCGTCGGCACGAGACGGGATTCTCGAGCATCGGGCAAAACAACTTCGGGCTGGTTCCGTTCGATACGAGCGCAGTCGGAATGCCGTGGGGAACGCTGCAGTTGACGCCGGACCAGGTTGCATTTCTCACCGATCCCAACACACTGGCCGCCGAGGCGGACCCGAACGTTGCCAATGCGGTGGCCACCTATGCCGCCATTGCGGGAACTTCGTCGACGCAAGCCACCAGTGGCGTGTGGCCTGCTTCCGTGGCGACCGTCTTCTCCGGCGGTTTGACCTCGAATTGGGCAGGCTTCATCTCCGCATGCACTCCCGCTTCGTGTCCCGCAGCGGCGCTATTTCCGGGGACCAATGTGCCCGGCAGCTATCAAACGTTGAATTCGCAAATGGGGAATTTCCCAGTGTTTGAAGGAACCAGCTTGTACTCGCTGCGGCTCGACCATAACGTGAGCAACAGCAACCGTCTGATGCTGCGCGCCAACGTCAGCCCGAGCACGGTGACGGGAATCGAAGTCAGCGGTCAGGATCAACCTTTCGGGCAGAATGCCTACTCGCGCACCTCCCAGCAGACCTATCGCGATGTGGCAGGCACGGTGCAGGACACATGGAGCATCGGCACCGATCGCATTAACGAATTCCGGTTCCAATACGCGCGCCGTGGACTCTCCTATTTCTACAACACTCAAATTCCGGGCGGGTCGTATCCAGCCGTCAACATCCCCGGGTACGCTTATTTCGGACGCGAGCCTTATTCCTACATTCAGCGCACGGAGACGCGTTACCAGTTCACCGACAACTTCTCCTGGAGCATTGGGCACCACAATACAAAGTTTGGCGCTGATGTGAACTACCTTCCACTGCAGGCCACCTTCACGGTGAACTACGGGGGCGTTTACGATTTTGGGACGCTGGCAGCCAGCAATGCTCTTCCTTCCGCGGATTACGCGGCGCTCCCGGCGTCACTGCAGCAGAGCATTCCCGCCCTCTCCGCAGTGCAGTCTTATGGCTTTGGAGTTCCCGGCGATTTCATTCAAGGGCTCGGAAGTCCTAGCGACACGTTCAAGAACATCCCCATCGGAGTTTTCTGGCAGGACTCGTGGCGCGTGAACCCCAACGTAACTTTGAATTTCGGAGTGCGCTACGATGTCGAGATCCCGCCGAAATTCAAACCGCCGCAAGGGCTGGCGCTTCCCGCCTACAACCTGCTCGGACTGCAAAAGGGAATTCAGACCGACAAGAACAACATCCAGCCACGCATCGGCCTGGCGTGGGATCCAAAGGGCGATGGCAAGACGGTAATTCGGGCTTCGTATGGAATATTCTACGATCACCCGCTGCTCGGTCTGTACTTCCTGGGCGATGCGTCGGACGGTTCCTCGAGCGGACAGCTGGCGTTCGCCGGCACGTCGACTTGCTCAGGCGCGGGTAATCCCGCCAATCTCAATGCGATCCCGATTTTTCAGGGAACGCAGAACCTGGCTGCTTGCGCGCCCTCGGTGTTCCCGCAAGCGAACGCTAATCTTGGCTACTTACCCAACCAGCAGCAGTTTACGTCTCTGAATTTTCCGCAATCCGAATTTCTGAATCAGAATTACCTGAATCTGGCGTCAACCAATCCCACGTTCATGCCGCTCGGCTTTCAGCCGTTTGGTTATCCGCAAGCCAAGAACTTTGTATATGCGTATTCGCAGCAGGCGAATCTGACCATCGAGCGGGATCTGGGTCACGGCATGGCACTCAGCTTGGCTTACAACTTCAATGGCGGACGCCACCTGAATCGTCCTATCAACGCCAACACGATTCGCGGAGATTTGATGACCGCGAACTTTGAAGCGGCCTATTATGACGCGCTCGCCGCCGGAGGGACTCCGCCTGCCAGTCCGTTCACCGTCAGCCCTTGCAATCCCGGTGGGACGGCGACTAGTCCGTACCCCTACGTAGATCCGGCTTTGATGAATTTCTTCCGGCCGGGTGGCTTGAATCCATCGATCGCCGCCGGGTATTACGCCAGCGGAGATCCGCTCGGTTGTGTGGGACAGGCCATGGGCATGCTCCAGACCCTCCCTGGATTCAACACCGCCTGTAATCCGGCGCCGCCGACGTTCGACTACACGGGCTGCGTGCCTTTCGGCGACATGGACGCCAACTACTCCAACGGCAGCTCGGTTTATCATGGGCTCACCGCCAACCTGCGCAAGCGCTTTGGCAATCACTATGAATTCCTGGCGTCCTACACGTGGTCCCATGCCATCGACGATTCCACAGACTTGCAGTCCACGTTGACTCCCCAGGACAGCTACTATCCGGGGTATGACCGTTCTTCTTCGCTGTTTGATCAGCGCCATCGTTTCGTGTTCAGCGCCGTCTACCAGACGGGCAAGATTCACGGCGCGATGGGAAAGATCGTCAGCGATTGGACGTTTGCTCCGGTGATCGAATTCAACTCCGGACGCCCATTCAACATCATTACCGGAAATGGAGATAACCTGCAGCTTTCGGGTCTCACCGGACGCCCCAATACCACCGTCGATCCGGCTTGTGGAACCGTGTACAAATCGAAGTACTCGCCGAGCGGTACGTTCCAGGAGCCCTGCATTAACGGCTTCATCGCCACGGGAACGGTGCCGTCGCTGCTGGCGCTCGACGGCAACCTCGGCCGCAATGCCGGCATTACTCCCTGGACGGTGTTCGACGACATGCGGGTTTCCAAGCGCATCTACTTCACCGAGCGCGTCAACCTAGACCTGATCGCCGATATGTTCAACATCGCCAACAAAATGAACGTCGCCGCGGTCAGCCCCCTGTTCTCGAACGCGGGGACACCCACGGCGGCCTACGATCCGCGCCAGTTCCAGTTCGCCATGAAACTAAACTGGTAACCTGAATCGAAGAGCTAGCCGAGGGCCGCGATGTTCGCGGGCCTCGATCTTTTCACGAGATGGCGGATAATACGGTTCGAATGTCCGTTGCCAGAAATCTGGTAAGGTCAAACATAGAACGCGCTGGCAAGAGGCGATTCGAAGAGCATGCCCGATCCCGAAACTCCTCAGACCGAAAATCCTATTGCGGCCTCTCCCTCTGCTTTCGAAACTCGCAAGCCGTATACGATTTTTCGCGGACCCACCGGGATTCGCGCTGGATGGCGCGTGCTTCTGTTTTTCTTCTTCATGGCAGCCGCCATTTTCCTTGTGGCAATCCCGTTCGCCCTCTTCCATCTTTTGAGAGGGCACGGCAATCAGGTCTCCGTTGGAATCGGGCCCTCCGGGATTACTCCTCTAGGATTGGCTCTCAGCGAAGGCATCTTGTTTGTCTTTCCCTCTATCGCGGCGCTCGTGATGGCGCGGATTGAGCACCGCAGGTACGGAGATTACGGCCTGCCGCTGCGGTCAGCCTTCGCAAAGAACTTCTGGATTGGCACGCTCGCCGGTTTCGTTTCGATCAGCGGATGCCTTCTGGGAATTTTTGCGCTGCATGGTTTTCATCTCTCAGGGATGGGTATCCATGGCAGCACGATTGTTTCCGCAACGGCTGCGTGGGGCGCTACGTTCGTGCTGGTGGGGCTCGCCGAGGAGTTTTCGTTTCGAGGATACCTTCAATACACTCTGACATCCGGCATCGGCTTTTGGCCGGCTGCGGTTGTGATGTCGATCGCGTTTGGCCTGGCGCACTCCGGCAATCCCGGTGAGAGCAAGTTTGGTCTGTTCTCGGTCGTATTGTTCGGATTGCTCTTTTGCCTGTTCCTCAGGCGCACCGGAAATCTCTGGTGGGCGGTGGGATTTCACGCCGGCTGGGATTGGGGTCAGACCTTCTTCTATGGAGTGCCTGACAGCGGCATTCCTGCGTATCACAACCTGTTCAACTCTTCGTTTTCAGGGCCACGCTGGCTCACCGGTGGCACGGTCGGGCCGGAAGCAAGCGTGTTCACCCCCGTCGTGCTGGCCATCGTGGCGATCCTATTTGCCCGCGTTTATAGCGAGAACAAATATCTAAGCTCGACCTCGACACCTCGGCCGTTAGATACCGCAGCTCAATCTCCGACACTGTGAAGCCGGCGACCGGCAGCCGGAAGCCGGATGTTACACTGGGCCATCCTTGGCGCTTGCCTGGAGTGCATCCCTGAATGTCTGAAACGCAAATGCCTACTGCGCGGACACGTGTGGTCCGCGAGTCTGACCGCGCTGTCTACGATCGCGAGACTGTCTACCGTATTCTGGATGAGGGATTTCTGTGTCACGTGGGCTTCTCGGTGGATGGACAGCCCTTCGTCATCCCGACTTCGTACGGGCGCAAGGACGCGAGCCTATACATTCATGGATCCGCCGCCAGCCGTATGCTCCGGCAGATGAAAGAAGGAGTAGCCGTTTGCGTTACCGTGACCTTGCTAGACGGCTTGGTGCTCGCCCGTTCCGTATTCAATCACTCGATGAATTACCGCTCGGTCGTGATCCTTGGGACGGCAACCCTGGTGGAGGATCCGCAAGAAGAGCTCACCGCCTTGCGTGTCCTGTCGGAACACATTCTTCCAGGACGCTGGAACGATGCGCGCCAGCCGAACGAGCGCGAACTGAAAGCCACGTCGGTGCTGCGCGTGCCCATCGAGGAATTCTCGGCCAAAGTCCGTACCGGCCCGCCGATTGACGATGCGGAAGATTATTCCTTTCCTACGTGGGCCGGCGTGATTCCGCTGGATATGCTGGCAGGAACGCCGATCAACGATCCACAACTGGATTCTGCACGCGCAATTCCTAAGTACGTGCGTGAATACTCGCGCAAACGGTAAGGATAGGCGTGAACGTGCGCGCGATGGTTAAGGCAATAGCAGCAACTTCCCCGATACTCTCCGCGCTTCCATGTCGCGGTGCGCCAGCGCTGCCTCGCGTAGGGGATATTTCCTCGCGATTCGCAGCTTGAGTTTACCGTCAGCAATCATCGCGAATAGCGCGCTGGTGCGGGCCAGCAATTCCTCACGCGTCGCGGTGAAGTGCGCCAGCGTGGTACGCGCCATGTACAAGGAGCCTTTCTCCGATAGCTTTGCCGGATCTACTGGAGGCACCGCGCCGCTGGACATGCCGTAGAGCACCAGCATCCCGCGCCGCCGCATGACGTTCAGATTCTTTTCGAAGGTCGCCTTACCCACGCCATCGTAGACGACATCCACGCCCTGGCCGCCAGTCACGCGCTTCACCTCCGGCTCGAAATCCTGGCGCGTGAAGACAATGACCTCGTCGGCTCCTGCTTCGCGGGCAAGCTGAGCCTTTTCATCGCTCGAGGTGGTTGCAATTACGTGAGCGCCGATGGCTCGCGCCATTTGAACGAGGAGCAGCCCCACTCCCCCCGCCGCTGAGTGGACGAGCGCCGTTTCCCCTGGTTTCAGTTTATGGGCATCGCTGACCAGGTAATGCGCCGTGAGCCCGTGAACCATAGCCGCCGCGGCCTGTTCATCCGTAATCGAAACAGGTACCGGCACCAGGTGCTCTTCAGGTACGACAACGTATTCCGCATAGGATCCCAGGGTTCCGCTCCATGCCACGCGATCGCCGACCTTTACAACCTTCGCCTGCGGACCGACGGCCGTGACCACGCCCGAGCCTTCCTGTCCGGGGATAAAGGGCAATGGCGTGTGCAGCCGGCCGTCACGGAATTGGGCATCGATCGAGTTCACGCCCGCGGCGGAAACTTTGACTAGCGCGTGATCAGCCTTGGCCGATGGAGTGGGTAGATCCACCAACTCCAAGACCTCCGGGCCGCCTGTCTTTTGTACGCGAATGGCTTGCATAATTAAGTATTAGGCGTTAAGCACGTGGGCCTTGAGTGTACGTCTTGAGTTGAGCTCCAAAGTCTGAGGCCGAAGATTGACGGCCGAAGAACTCAAGGGATCAGCAGCAGCTTCCCGGTCGTCTTCCGTCCTTCGAGATCGCGATGTGCCTGCTGCGCCTCCGACAATGGATACGTGTGCTCGATGCGGAGCTTCAGTTTGCCCTGGGCTATCATGCCGAATACAGCGCCCGAGCGCACCATCAGTTCTTCGCGTGTCGCGATGTAATGCGCGAGAGTGGGACGGGTCACATAGAGGGATCCTTTCTGTGACAGTGCAATCAGATCGAACGGAGGCACGGCGCCACTCGAGCCGCCAAAGAGCACCATCATGCCGCGGGGCCGAAGAATGTTGAGCCCTTTCTCGAAAGTTGTTTTGCCCACGGAATCGTAAACGACATCGACTCCTTTGCCGCCAGTCAGCCGCTTGGTCTCCGCTTCAAAATCCGTCTGGGTGTAAGGAATAATTTCATCAGCGCCCGCCGCGCGCGCGAGCCTGGCTTTTTCCTCGGTTGAGACTGTGCCGATCACGCGCGCGCCGATATTATGCGCCATCTGCACCAGCAGCAGTCCCACACCCCCCGCAGCGGCGTGCACCAATGCCGTTTCACCACGCTTCAATGGATACGTGTCGTGTGACAGGTAATGGGCAGTCATGCCCTGCAGCATCGTGGCCGCGGCTTGCTGATCGCTGACTCCGGCCGGAACCGGCACGAGTCGATCCGCGGGGACAGCGGAATACTCCGCATAGGATCCGAGCAAGCCCGTCCACGCGACGCGATCGCCGTTCTGGACTGAGTTCACCGCTGAACCTACCGCCGTTACGACCCCAGCGCCTTCCTGCCCTAGCACGAACGGCATCGGCGCCTTGTAACGTCCTTCCCGAAAATACACATCAATGAAGTTGACTCCGGAAGCGGCCAGCTTCACGACCGCCTCATTGGCCTTCGGCTCCGGAATGGGCAAATCGACTAGTTCCAGCGCCTCGGGTCCACCTGCTTGCTTGACTTGTATGGCTTTCATGAGAGTTTTGGATTCCCGCGCTGCGCTCCAGGATCCCGGCCGGGGGCATTGCAGATTGGAAACTGAGATTTCAAGTTTCAAAACCACGGGCGGCCGACCCGTCGCTGCTTGCGGATTATACCGTGAACGACTGGGGGCACCTGCGAACCGGGGTCTCGGCAAAAAGCGCTTTTTGTGCTTCGGAGACGTTACCGGAAATCGGACGGACCTGCGACGGCACTAGGGAAAGTGACTCCCGCGGTTTTTGAACCCTTTTGATAGCGATATACTCAAATGTTCAAAGACGCATCCTTATATCAGCATGAGACGTAGCTCGCCCTTATGGGCCTTAATCCTGATTTCGGCTGTGCTGCCCACGACTGGCTGCCTGTTTCGTACGCGCCCCGTTGAGGACCGGTACTCGAAGGTCCCGCTGAAGGAGACCACCCAGCAGGACCTGATCGCCAGCATTAACCAACAGGCCGAGGCGATTCAGTCCCTGAAGGCAACGGTCGACATCGATAGTTCGTCCGGCGGGATGAAGAAGGGTCACGAAACCCAGTACAAGGAAATTCGGGGTTACGTCCTTGCGAAAAAGCCGGATTCGCTGCACATGATTGGCCTGATGCCGTTTGTGCGCACCACGGCCTTCGATATGGTTAGCGATGGAAAAGAGTTCAGACTCTGGATCCCCCCCAAGAACAAGTTTGTGATCGGGGAGAACAAGGTGAAGACGCCCAACGCCGACCAGCCGATGGAGAGCATCCGCCCGCAGAATATCTACGAGGCGCTGCTCATACGCCGCATCGATCCCGACAACGAGATCGCCGTCATGGAGCATGGGTACGAGACCATGCACGATAGCAAGGGTCATCGTATCCTCCAGGATGACTACGAAGTGACGGTGATTCACAAGTACGATGACGGCTGGAGAATGTCGCGCAAGATTATTTTCGGGCGAACGGATTTGAAGCCGCACCGACAATTTATTTACGACGAGGATGTGAAGGTCGCGACCGACGCACATTACGCGGAATACAAAGATTTCAACGGATTCAGTTTCCCCTCACGGGTGGAGATTTACCGGCCACAGGAGGAGTACGACATCACCCTGAACATGCTGAAGTTGGAAATCAACGCGCCCCTGAAGGATGATCAGTTCGTGCTGGCGCAACCGCCGGGGGCTGTGGTCGTGCACCTGGATCAACCGCAATCCAGCCAGGCGATACCGCAAGCAGTGAAGGCGCAATAGCGCACGCGCTGGCAGCGCCAAGTCAAACCCCAGCCCGTCAAAAAAAACGACAGGAATGGGCGCCTCGTGACCGATTCGCTGACTAATTCCCTATGATGAACAAAATGGTGGTTGCCAACCTGGTGCACCGGCCAACGCGGTCGCTGATCACCATGAGCGCGATTGCGCTGGAAGTGGCAATGATCCTGTTGATCGTCGCGGTGTTTTACGGCTACCTGACCGGGTCGAAAGAGAGCCAACTGGGCGTGGGGGCGGACCTGATGGTGATGCCGCCCTCCTCCTCGGCGCTAGCGGGCATGTCGGGAGCCCCGATCTCGGTGAAAGTAGGGGACGTGCTGCGGCGAATTCCGCATGTAACAGTGGCGGCCCCCGTGATCTGGGCGTTCAGTCAGAAGCCGCTGGAAATTGTGTACGGCATCGATCTGCCGACGTTTGATCAGTTGCCCCCGAAATTTCAGTATCTTTCCGGCGGGCCGTTCCAGGATGCTCACGACGTAATCGTGGACGACTACTTTGCGGGCATGAACCATATCACCGTCGGACAGACGATTACCGTTTTGAATAATCAGTTTCGGGTCTGCGGAATCGTTCCGCACGGCAAGGGCGGGCGCAAATTTCTGCCGCTTAAGACCATGCAAGAACTGCTCAATGATGAAGGGCGTACTTCCGTGTTTTACGTCAAGTTGGATGATCCGGCGAATAACGATGCGGTAGAAAACGCCATCAAAGCAACCCCGGGCATGCAGCAGTACGCCGTGCGCTCGATGGCGGAGTATCTTTCCATGATGACGCCGGAGAATCTGCCGGGCTTTAACGTGGCAATTCAGATCGTGATCGGGATTGCGGTGGTGGTCGGATTTCTGGTGATTTTTCAGTCCATGTATACCGCGGTGATGGAGCGGACGCGCGAAATCGGAATTCTGAAATCAATGGGCGCCTCGAAGTTGTACATCGTGAACGTGGTGGTGCGCGAAACCCTGTTGCTCGCGATCGTGGGAATCATTTTGGGCACCATTCTCAGCCTGGTCACCCGTCGCGTCATCATGTTTGAAAGACCGGTACAGCGGCTGTTCTGGAGCAATTGGTGGGTGCTGCGGGCTACCGCCATCGCGATTGTCGGCGCACTGGCCGGGGCGATGTACCCGGCCTTCAAGGCGGCCCAGAGAGACCCGATTGAGGCGCTGGCTTACGAGTGATGGCCGCGCTCCAGAACCGCCTATTCTGAATCCAACCCGACGCTGCGGAGCATTCGGCGAAGACCGCGGTTGCCGGCGGCTCCTCGCTGTTCGGCGGCGATGTTGCCGTCCCGATCCACCAGCACATAGATCGGATAGACTTGGGCGTTGTACATGGCGGCAAGGTTCGTGTCTTTGGTGAGGACGACGGGGACCGAGCGCGGATGTTCCAGAAGGTACTTTTTGACGCGCTGATCTGGTTCGAGGACATCGACCGCGAGGACGATCAGGTCCTTACTCTTGAACTCCTGCGCAATGGTGTCGACCAACGAGGCTTCTTCTTCGCAGTATTTGCACCAGGTGGTCCAGAATTCGAACAGCACCACCCTTCCTTTAACCGATTGATTGTTGAATTGCTCGCCGGTGGTCGTTTTGGCGCGGAAGCGGGGAGCGGGTTGGCCGGTCTCGTCGCGGGACTGAGCGAAGGCTAATCCCAGCAGCAAAACCGCGAGCGCGAATGGCAACACGGAGCGGCGCCTACCCATGGCGCGACACTATAGCATGGACCCGAGGTTTTGGAGCGCATGCTTTGAACCTCGGGCCTCGGACGTGGAAAAACGAGAATGCGGCTTCGAAGGGCTTCCGGTTCTCGGCTTCCGGTTTCCGGAAGGTTGATGTTCAGCTAAGTTATACCCCGATTGATAGGGCATCCGGCATCACTCATGACGGACATATCCGGTGGTAACATAGCGTTGACAAGAGTTTGCAGACTACGCTATCGTAAAGACTTTGGTAGTCGTGTGGTTGCCCGCCTGATGGTCCTGGCGTCCTCGTCAGGGGAATCAACGAGCGGTCTTCTTTCGCAGCTT
>DATGFC010000106.1:0-65175 GCA_035309485.1 Candidatus Sulfotelmatobacter sp. | reverse complement strand
CGGCCGATGTAGCCGGACGCACCAGTCACCAGGATTTTCATCCTTTGTCTTTATTCAGGCGCCAGATTCCGAAGTTCAGGTAGGAAGCATATAAGACCCATGCGGCGTAAGGTGTCATCAGCCAAAATGCCAGGTGTGAGTGTCCCGCGAATCGCGTGGCCGTCAGGGCGATGGCAATCAACAGAACGATGATTTCGACCAAGGCAGCTCCGGGCCTTCGCAGACCGAAGAAGACAAAAGACCAAAGCCCATTGAGGATCAATTGTGCCGTGAACCACATCAATGCCACCCACGCATCCTGGTGAATTCGCTGCCGCCATACCAGCCAGGAGGCAATCGCCATAAGCAGATAGAGAATTGACCAGACTGGACCGAAGATCCACGGGGGCGGAGTGCCCGCGGGCTTGAGCAGAGCGGGATACCATGTCTTGACCGAACTTGCCGTGAACGCCGATCCGATCGCAGCCACTGCGAAACAAAGTCCGCAGAAGATCAGGAGCGCAACCCAGTCCCTAGACATGTGCGCGCTCCAACTTGGCGATCTGCGCAATGTAAGTCTTTGAGTCGAACTTCCGTCCGGTGCTGTCGAGAGACATATATCGCACCTGTCCAAACACTGGACGCTCGAACCACGGGCGATCGTGCTTGCCTACGATGGCCCATGCAATGCCCGCGTAGCCATTGGGGTCGCAGCCGTCGAGTTCATAGCGGTCATTGAGCCAGACGGCCCGACGGTAGGCCTCGGCCACCGACGGACTCCATTCCAGGATTTTCTTCGCCCAGTACATGCGCATGTAGTTGTGCATCCAGCCGGTCAGGACCATTTGTTTTTGAGCCGCGTTCCATAGAGGATCGTGAGTTTCCGCTTGCTCGAGTTGCTCGTCGCGATAAACGATGGGACGGCGGTCGCCCGAATGCCGGGCAAAAGATCGATCCGCCCAGGGCTCGAGGCACTCGAAGGAATCATAGTCCGGGTTGTAGCGGACGAAATTCACCGAGAGTTCCCGCCGGACTATCAATTGCTCCAGAAAAGCCTGTTTTGCAGCAGCCGGTGCGGAAGATGCCTGCACGGCGCGCGCGATCGTGAGCGGGCCGATGTGGCCAAAGTGGAGGTACGGTGAGAGGTGGCTGGTTCCGAAAAGCTCTGGATGATTCCGGTCTTTGGGATAATTCCGCAACCCATGTTTGACGAAGTCGGCCAAAACGCTCAACGCACGCCTGGTTCCGCCTTGCCAGTTCTCTACCGGCGAAATGGAGCGATCGAGAGACCAGCCGGCCGTGAAATCCGCATGCGTTGAAAGTGACTGCAGATCTCGTGGCTTGTTCCATGGCATTTGCGCCTTGACGACGCTCGTTGGAACGAGGAACTGGGGCAGGGATTCCTGAAGTCGCGGGCGGATCGTGCGGGCGCCATAGTGCTCTTTCCGCAATAGCCGCGAGGGCACTACCACATCTGCATCGACGGTCCATAGAGGTGATTTCAAATCCTGAGCGGCGCGAACTCGCCAGTGCTCAGCTTCGCGCAAGGGATTTTCGTCGCCAATCACGATCGCCGGGCGGACCTGTTCACAAAATTTTGTAAGGCTATAGTCAGGGTACGTTCGCAGGACAAAGCCGACATTGCGATTGGCGAGGCCCTCTTCGATGTCCGGAATTCCAGAGGCGAGAAAGCGGTAGTGACGCAGATTCGCGTGCGGATAAAAAGGCACCGGAGCGAGAAAAACAACGACCGGTTTGCCCAGTTCGTTGCCCAACTCAACTGCTACGTCCAGAGCGGGATTGTCCAATGCTCTTTGGGCCCGCTGCATCCAGTAAACGACGCACTCTCCTTCCGGATTTGGCGCTCCACTTTTCCGCACGGTGATGCGGGGATCGAGGCTGAATCTTTTCAATTCCATGCTAAGCGATGTGGGGGAGAACGCACTGGTTTCCTCCCCCACTTTTCGTGTCCTCACACTAGCGGGCGCGAGCAGGCGCGGACTCGTGTCCCCAGCGGTGCTGGATGGCCTTGAAAGATACAACCTGGTACAGCGCCGCCAAGCCAACCAGAGCGTAGACGACGGAACTGAGTGCCGAAGTCTCGCCGAATTTCATACCGAAAATAGCGGCGACCAGGTCGAAGTGCGCAACGCTCACCAGACCCCAGTTCAGTCCCCCCACTACAAGAAGCACAGCTGCGATCACATCTAACGTTTTCATAGTTTTTTTCCTTTCCTCCATTAAATTAGTCTTTGGGTAGAAGCACGGTGTCGATCACGTGGATCACGCCGTTCGAGGCCAAAACATCAGCCTGCACAACCTTGGCGTCATTGACCATGACGGTTCCGTCATTGACCGTCAGTTTCAAGTCCTGGCCGTTGACGGTTTTCGCCGAAGAGAGTTTCACCACCTGCGCCGCAGTCACATCACCCGATACTACGTGGTAGAGCAGGATCGCTTTCAGCTTTTCCTTGTTTTCGGGTTTGAGAAGCGATTCGACCGTGCCCGCCGGCAGCTTGCTGAAGGCTTCATCGGTCGGAGCAAACACGGTAAACGGTCCCTTACCTTTCAGGGTGTCAGCCAAGCCGGCTGCTTGAAGGGCAGCGGCCAACGTGTTGAAGGTGCCCGCGGCTACCGCGGTGTCGACGATGTCCTTTTGAGCAGAGCCGGCGGCTGCCGGCATCGCGCTTACGAGGACGCTGAGTATCAATGCAAAACTCGCTACTTTCACGTTATCTCTCCTTGTTTTTTTCTTGTTCTCTCGGTTTTTTGTTGCACTCTTGCCCGTTTGCTGTATTAACTATAAAGAACAAACATTTGCTCACAATGAAAACCGAGGATATTCCGCAAATGAGATGAGTCGCGGTCAAAAATCCAAGCAGTTCTTTTACTGCTGGGAAAACGAGGAAAAGCAAGTGGTCAATAAAACAATTGTCGAAGGACTTCGGCCGTATGCTCTGGGCGAAAAACTGAGAGGCCTGCGGCTCCGAAAGAGCATGGGACTGGTGGAACTGGGCAAGCACACCGGCCTTTCGGCGGCGATGCTCTCAAAACTGGAACGCGGCAAGCTGTTTCCCACACTTCCCACGCTGCTGCGCATCGCGCTGGTGTTCGGTGTGGGGCTGGAGTATTTCTTCACCGATGAGCGCAAGCGTCATGTGGTCGCGATTGCCCGCAAGAAGGAACGGTTGCGGTTTCCGGATACCCCGGGCAGGGGGAGCATTGCTTACAATTTCGAGAGCCTGGACTTCAAGGCGACGGAGCGCAAGCTGAATGCTTTCTACGCAGAATTTGAACCGATTGCCTCTGACAAGTCGCGGCCTCACCAGCATGCGGGCGTGGAATTGCTTTATCTGATCTCCGGAAATCTGGAACTCACGATCGGCTCCGAGACGTTCACTTTGGAATCAGGGGACGCCATTTATTTTGATTCAGGAGTACGCCACAGCTATCACCGCGCCAGCAAGAGTGCGTGCACCGGCGTCATTGTCACAACGTGACAAACTGGCGCCGCATGTGTGGTCTTGAGCGGGCATAGAGTTATTTTTGATAGACAGTGGCGCCGCCGGCGATCGTCTCGACGATTTCGATATCTTTGATCTTCTCTTTGCTTACGGTGTGTGGATCGTCGGCCAGGATAACGAAATCCGCCAGCTTACCGGGTGTGATTGATCCTTTGATGGCTTCTTCGTGGGAGTTGTAAGCGCCGTTGATCGTATTGACCTGAAAGGCTTCATCTATGCTGATGCGCTGGCTGGCTCCCCAAGTTTCTCCGTTCCAGCCGGTGCGCGTCACCATACCTTGAATCCCCATCAACGCGGCGAACGGGCCGGGGCTGAAGTCTGAGCCGGCAGCGGCTCGAATGCCGGCGTCTAAGAAGGAACGGTATGCCATGCAATGTTGCATGCGTTCTTCCCCGTAAAAGTGAAACTTGTCTGGGTTGTAATACGCGTAGGTGCTGAAGACGGCCGGAACCGCGCCCAGCACCTGCATGCGGCGCAGCAGATCGTCGTTGATCAGGGTGCAGTGAGTAATCTTGGGGCGCACATCCGATCTCGGGGCGGTCTTCTGTGCCCGCTCATAGGCAGTGAGCACCATGTCGATGGCAACGTCCCCATTGGCGTGGCAATTTGGCTGGATGCCCGCTCGTTGGACGCGCTCTGCCCAAGCGTTGAGATCTTCTTGTTTTTCGGTGATGTTGCCGCGGTAAGGAGGATTCGTACCGGCGTAGGGCTGGCTGAGCGCCATCGTACGCTCGGAGAAGGATCCGTCGGCCGTGTGCTCCGAGGTGGCACCGAAGCGAATCCACTCGTCGCCGAAACCGGTGCCGATTCCATTCTGAATCATTGCCTCTAACATGTCTCCGCTAGCTTCGAAGCTCACGCGATGGAGCAGTTCACCGCGTGCGCGCACTTGCTGTAAGGCATAAAGATCTCCTTCTTCGTGGTGCACGCTGGTCAGACCGTAGCGCACGAACTGTTTGGAAATGTAGGCCAGCCCGTCACGGTCACGTTGTTGCTTCTGCTCTGGGGTGAAGGTCTCCCGCTTGCCAACATCGTTGAACACGTTACGCGCGCGGTCGGTGACTCGCCCGTTGAGTTCGCCGTTCTCATCACGGTCGTAGGTTCCGCCCATGCGGTCTGGAGTGTTCTTGGTGACTCCGGCCAGTTCGAGAGCTTTGCTGTTGTAGTAGGACGTGTGGCCGCCACGATGATGGACGCATACCGGATGTTCCCTGGAAACCTGGTCCAGATCATGCACATTGAGTTGGCGGTTGTCCTTCACCTTGGTATCGTCGAAGAAATATCCATTCACCCAGAAACCTGCAGGTGTCTTCTGGGCCTTTGCCCGGAGCTTGTCGATGATGCTGGCGATCGAGACGAATTCGACTTCGAAGGGATTGCCGACGACAACCTCGTACAGCAGGATGTCGCCGCCCGCGTGATTGTGGCAGTCGATGAATCCGGGGACAATGGTCATCTGCTTTGCGTCAATGCTGCGCGTCGATTTGCCGATGAACACCTTGGCTTCCGCAGTGCTACCCACATAGACGAACTTCGCCCCCTTCACGGCGAAAGCCTCAGCCTTCGGCACGCGCGGGTCGACCGTGTAGATCTTGGCGTTGAATACCACCAAATCGGCGTGAAGCGGGTCATTGTCAGTGCGTTGCGTTTCGGAGAGTACGTTAGAGCCTAGAAAACTAGCACCCGCAATCCCGGCTACACTAACGGTGGTGAGACCCAGGAATTCCCTGCGACTCCGTTTCTCTGTTTTCATCTCCCTCCTCTGTGCTCACTATGTGCATCAGCCTAATACATCCTGACAAAGGGCGAGCTCGAGTTTCAGAAGGTGAGTTTCAATGCGAACTGCAAGATTCTGGGATCTGCGTCAGTGATGCTCGTGCTCCATTTCTTTCATGGGAACTTTTTTCTCCGGCTCGGGACTGGTGCCAAAGCTGGTCTTCCAATATTCCTGGACGGCGGGCGGGAGTTTGTCCATGTGGGAAAGGAACATGGTGATCTTCCACCTGTCCTGCTCGGTGAGAGCTTTATCCCATGCAGGCATGCCGGTATAACGCACGCCTGTGCGGATTGTGTAGAAGATGTGCCACTCGGGATCATCGGGAGGATCGGAGATGAGATTTGGCGGCGGCGGATAGAAGGAGTTGGCGAGCGGCGAAGGCTTGCGATCAAGGCCCCCGTGACAAAGGGCGCAGTTCATGGTGTAGAGCTTCATCCCGTCAATGAGGTTGGCGTCATTGGGCATCAGCGGGTTCGTGACTCGCGGGGCGTGGCGTTCCATCGAGGCGTCGACGGCGCCCATGGCGAGGTGGCGCTCCAGGCTCGACGGCTCGACGTTGGCAGCCGTGGGAAACAAACCCATGAACGCAACGCCGAGCGCGATCAGGATGATGACCGCGAGTGTGACGATAATGCCGAGAAGGAATTTGCCCATGAGACCTCCGGGAGTATTGTGGCAGATGGGTCCCTCTACATGCTAGAGGTAGAGACGACAGAGAGGTTACAGCATGGATCAGTGACTCTGCTTGATCCAGCTTAGGGCTAAGGCGAGAAGGCCCGAGGCAACCAGCGTGACGGCGAGGGAGGCCGCCATTCGCAGGGCGTTCCGGAAAAAGCTGGTTTGGCGGATACGGATCAGGCTGTAAATCAGCAGGAGACTGGCCAGTTCGAGCAGGATCACCGTCCATCCATAGAAAGAGGCACGATTACCAGCGGCTCTCCATTGCGCGGCGAGTTTCGGAATTCCCGACCAGGCGCTGTAACACGCGGCCCACCACAGGTACTTGAGGAAGCAGTTGGCGGCGGTGGTCATCAGAGCGAGGGCGAGAGCAGTTCGAAAGATTTGTGCGCCTGCTGGAGCAGTAGACGTTTTCATGCCGCCGGCACCATCTACAACTGCACCAACGTTGCTCTCAGTGGCTAAAGCCATGTTTCTCCAATTTAGCGGCGCGAGTGATGTCGCGCCCTTTCTTATTCGGTCGCTTCGAACTTCGCTCGATCGCACAGTCCGCGCCTGCTTTGCGGGCGGACGAATGCGTCCGCCGCTACGTGATTCAATACGCTTTCAGGCGTCTTGATTCGCGGACTACATCTTCCACTTTCGGCAGGTAATGATGCTCCTGCGGCGGAGAGAAGGGAATCGCGGAATCGAGACCGGCAATGCGGACGATGGGTCCGTCGAGATCGTCGAAAGCTTCTTCGTTGATGATGGCGGCGATTTCTCCGGCAAGGCCTCCGGTGCGGGAGTGCTCGTGGAGGATGATGACCTTGCTGGTCTTCTTCACGGTTTGCGCGATCGCTTCGCGATCGAGTGGGGAGACGGTGCGCAGGTCGAGGATCTCGAGATCAATTCCTTCTTTTTTTAGAATCTCGGAAGCCTCCAAAGCAGTGTGGACCATGGCGGCGTAGGTGATGATGCTGAGATCGTTTCCTTCTCGTGCCAGGCGCGCTTTGCCAATCGGCACTACGAAATCATCGGTGGGAACTTCTTCTTTGATGCGGCGGTAGAGATATTTGTGCTCGAAGAAGATGCATGGATTGTTGTCGCGGATGGCTGCTTTGATCAGGCCCTTGGCGTCGTAAGGCGTGGCGGGGCAGATGACTTTAAGGCCAGGATTGTGGACGAACCACATCTCAGGATTCTGCGAGTGAAAGGGGCCGCCGTGGACGTATCCACCACTGGGGCCGCGCAGGACGAGCGGGGCGGGCGCTCCCCAGAGGTAGTGCGTCTTGGCGACCATATTGGAAATCTGGTTGAAGGCGCAGCCGATGAAGTCCATGAACTGAAATTCGGCGACGGGGCGCATGCCGGTGAGCGAGGCTCCGAAGGCCGCGCCGACGATGGCGGACTCGGCGATGGGCGTGTCGATGACGCGCTCGGGGCCGAAGCGGTCGATGAATCCGTCGGTGACTTTGAACGCGCCGCCGTAAATGCCGATGTCTTCGCCGAGGCAGAAGACGGTGGGGTCGCGTTCCATTTCTTCCCAGATTCCCTGGCGGATGGCTTCGAGATAAGTGAGTTGGGGCATAGATTGATCGGTAAATTCGAGATATTCAGGCAAACCTATTCTGTTTACAAAATGTACGAATAAATGATATTATCATTTCGTACAATTTGTACAAGGGGCGTGGCTTTATGTCCTCAAAATTGACTGCCAGTGAAGCACGGCAAAATTTCTCTGACATTCTAAATCGGGCTGCTTACGGACGCGAGCGCGTTGTTGTACATCGGGGGAAAAAGCCGGTGGCGGCGATCATGCCGATCGAGGACTTTGAGTTTCTCGAACAGTTGGAAGACCGGATTGACGTGGAAGAAGCGCGCAAGCGCCTGAACGAGCCTACGATCCCTTGGGCAAAGATCAAAAAAGAGCTGGGTCTGTAAGTTCCGCAGGCGCAGATGCGCTACAGCGTCGACTTCACTTCCTCCGCCGCGCGCGAGTTCAAAGCTCTGGATCCGCAATTCCGGCGACGCATCGGCGAGAAGATTACGGCACTCTGCGACGAACCATTTCCCTCAGGCAGCAAAAAGCTCAAAGGGCAGGCCGACCATTTTCGGATTCGGGTCGGCGACTTTCGCGTGGTGTACAGGATCGATGGGAAGCGCATGGTCGTCGTTATCGTGAGAATCGGACATCGGAAAGAAGTGTATAGGTAGCGGATGTCGATGCACGTCCAACAATGAACCCCTTCCAATCAGACTGAGCTATTTGAGGTGCACGGCGGCTTCGGTTTCTTTGTAGCTGCCCGTTCCCTCCGTCACTTTCGGCATGCCGTATTTTGGCTTGATTTCGTGGCAGCCGTTTTCGCAGAAGACGCCGCCTTCGGCTGACTGAGGCGTTGGCATCGGCGAATTCACGGCGATTTCGCGTTCTGCTTCGATTACTTCTTCTACTTCCGCGATCAGCGCTTCATTCTCTTTGGGAGTCAACCACTTTTTTTCTTTCACCAGATAAGTTTCGAAACGTGTGATCGGATCGCGCTTTTTCCAGAATTCGAACATGGTTTTCGGGACGTAGCTGGCGGCGTCGTGAATGGCGTGGCCTTTCATGCGCATCATTTTGGCTTCGATCAGCGTGGGTCCTTCACCGCGATGGGCGCGCTCAACGGCTTCATGGGCGGCGTCGTAGACCTGGCAGGCGTCGGTACCGTCGACGATCACGCCCGGGATGCCGTACCCGATGGCGCGCTCGGCGAGGTCCTGACAGCGGTACTGCATTTCCGAGGGCGTGGAGTAGGCCCAGAGATTTGACTCAACGAAGAGCACAAGACCAAGATTCTGTACGGCGGCGAAGTTGATGCCTTCGTAGGTGACGCCGGTGGACTGGCCTCCGTCGCCGATGTAGGTCATGACGGCGAGGTTGCGTCCCTGCAGGCGCGCACCGAGGGCGACGCCCGAGAGCACCGGAATGAGGTCTCCGAGCATGGAGATGGGCGAGACCATGTTGCGCTTTTCGATGTCGCCGAAATGCGAGGTGCCGTCGCGTCCCTTGGTGGGAGAGTCGGCCTTGGCCATGTACTGCATCATGGTGTCGCGGGCGCCGAAGCCGCGGACGAGAAGCGCTCCCTGGTTGCGGATCATGGGGGCGAACCAGTCGTCTTTGTCGAGCGCGTAGGCCGAAGCGCAGGAGCAGGCTTCCTGTCCGAGCCCGAAATAGACTCCGCCGACGACTTTGCCTTGCTTGTAGAGATTTTCGAGGGCGATCTCCATTTTGCGATTGAGCAGCATGTAGCGGTAGATCTCGACGGCTTGCTGCTTGGTGAGGTACTTGGAGTCGCGGATGTGCGGGACGGGCGCGTTCAGATCGCCGGTGACTTCGTAGCGGACGTGGCCGTCTTTTTCGGTTGACTGTCGAACCGTGAATTGCGGGTGCTCGAGGCGATAGTCGGGGATCGAGTAGGTGCGGAGATCGCTGCTGGCCGAGTCGGGATTCTTCTTCAAGCTTCGAGTTGGCGGGCGGACGAATGCGTCTGCCGCTTCGTGATTCTTGCCGTTGAGCGAACGATGTCCGTTAGAGCTTGCTTTAGACTTCTTTTTATTGTTCCCCATGTCAAGCGGCGCCATTGGCGCAATGTATTGATGGTATCGCGAGAGCGGGGGGAAGGGCTAGAGACGTACAGAAATCGGATGCGCTGCGAGCAGCGAGGGCAGGATGCCCTGGCGACAGACGGCGAGACGACGTCGCTACGCCCAGGAGCTGTCGTCTTCGTTGTGGATCTGGCGGAGTTCGCTGGGGGGCTTCATCGGGACTCCAACCGGGCGTCCTAAGAGCGCGTCTAACGTATCCACCCAGAGAATTTGGCTTTGAAAAACTACGCCGAAGTTACGGGAGATGGATTCGGCCACGGCGTTGAGGTCTAGTTCGCGGCCGAGTTGCGTTTGCATCGAGGTTACGGACTTGGTCGTGATGCCACAGGGGACAATCAGGTTGAAGTAGCTGAGATCAGTGTTGACGTTGAGAGCGAAGCCGTGCGACGTGACGAAGCGGGAGATGTGGACGCCGATGGCGGCGAGTTTGGCTTCTTTGGCGGGAGACACAAGGTCCCTCGACTCCGCTCGGGATGACAATGATGGAGGATCGGTCCAGACGCCGGTTAGGCTGGGGACGCGCTTGGTCGGAATTGCGAAATCGGCGCAGGTGCGCATGAGGACGTCTTCAAGACGGCGGACGAATTCGATCACCCCGAGGGTTTTGCGCTTGCCATCCGAGGCCGCGAATCCTCGAAGATCGAAGATGGGATAGCCGACGATCTGGCCGGGGCCGTGGAAGGTGACGTCTCCACCGCGATCGCATTCGAAGAGTTCTACGCCGCGCTGGGCCAGGAGTTCGGGCGAGGCGACGACGTTGGCAGCTTTCGCGTTGCGGCCCAGCGTGATGACTGGCTTGTGTTCGAGCAGCAGAAGTACGTCGCCGATCCTTTCCTCTTTACGCAGGGCGATGAGTTGCTGCTGCAGGCGGAGGCCGGTGGCGTAGTCGACCGTGCCGAGTTGGATCAAGGAGATCAAATTCTTTTTGCCACGGTTTTTCGCGTATTCGCGCAGATCAAGAACGTCACACCGGTTAGCGAGCGTGGGCGGGGACTTCGACATACGCAGAATAGGTATGCGGTTCAGGAATTGGCTGGCCGCTGCTGGCCATCCCGTCCAAATGAAAGGCTATGGCTTCACGCATTTCGCGCTCGACCTCCTCGCGTGTTTGTCCAGTTGCTATGCAGCCATCCAAGTCGGGGGAGTACGCGGAATAACCGGTTCCGGTTTGCTCGATCACAATCAGATATTTTTTCATTTCTTCAATCCAGCCTGCTTCAAAATGCTGTTCAGCGTTCCGGGCCCGAGATCGTCGTTCGGTTTGCCGGGAACTGTGACCAACCCAGGTTTGGTCGAATGCTTGAATTGACGATGGCTCCCACGAGTGCGATCCAAGCGCCATCCATCTTTATCCAGCATTGTCAGCACGTCACGTACTTTCATTTTACGCCACGTTGCCAATTGGTCATGCGTTAATCGCCATTCCGTACACGCTGTTGGATGCGTCCAACATGGCTTCGGCTAGCGTTGGGTGCGCGTGGATGGTCCACATCAAGTCTTCTACCGTGGCTTCCAGTTCAATCGCCGCTACTGCTTCGGCGATCAATTCTGTCGCTTGAGGGCCGATGATGTGGACTCCCAAAATCTCGCCGTAGTCGGCATCCGAGACAATTTTGATGAAGCCTTCGTGCTGTCCAACGATGGATGCGCGGGAGTTCGCGGTGAAGGGGAACTTGCCGACTTTGACGTTGTATCCGGCCTCGCGAGCCTTGGTTTCAGTCAGCCCCACGCTGCCGATTTCGGGATGGCAATAGGTGGCGCCTGGAATGTGTTCGGGGTTGATCGGCTTGGCTGGTTTCCCGGCGATTTTGGCGACCGCGACCAGGGCTTCCATCGCGCCGACGTGGGCAAGTTGCGGTGTGCCGAGCACGATGTCGCCGACGGCGTAAACGCCGGGTTCGGCGGTTTGCATCCAGGAGTCGGTTTTGATGAACTCGCGGTCGGGCTTGATCTTGGTGCGCTCGAGGCCGATGTTTTGCGTGCGGGGCTTGCGGCCTACCGCGATGAGGATTTTTTCAGCGTCTATCTTCTGCTGCTTGCCGTCTACAGTGATGGTGACGGCGACTCCGGCTTTCGTTTTTTCTACTTTGTCGACCTTGGCGCTGGTATGGAAATTGATGCCTCGCTTGCGGAAGACGCGGGCGAGTTCTTTCGACACTTCTTCGTCCTCGACCGGCACGAGGCGGGGCAACATCTCGATAATTGTGACTTCGCAATCGAAGGAGCGGTAGATCGAGGCGAACTCGACTCCCACCGCGCCGGCGCCGACAATGACCAGCGATTTGGGGATCTCTTTCAGGCTGAGGATTTCGATATTGGTCAGCACGCGGTCGTTCACTTCTAATCCAGGAATCATGCGGGCTTCGGAACCGGTGGCCAGGATCACACTCTTCGTCTTGAGGTTCGCCGATTTGTTGTCATTCGTGACTTCGACCGTGAGCACACCATTCTGCGCTGGGCCGGTGAGCTTGCCGTAGCCTTTGATGGTCTCGACTTTGTTTTTCTTCATCAGGAATTCGAGGCCTTTGGCGTGCTTGGCGACGATCTTTCCTTTGCGGTCCTGGATAGCGGCCCAGTTGAGTTTGCGGGCGTCTACGCCTTCGATGCCGAATTCCTTGGCGTCTTTCAGGTGGTCCCACAGTTCGGCGTTGAAAAGCAGAGCTTTGGTCGGGATGCAGCCGACGTGAAGGCAGGTGCCGCCAAGGAATCCGTCTTTTTCAATCAGAGCGGTTTTCAAACCGTATTGGCCGGCGCGGATCGCAGCGGTGTATCCGGCAGGGCCGCTGCCGATGATGGCAATGTCGTAGATGGTTTCGGGCAAGGTCGTCCTCTAGAGAAGAGATGACTGCAGACAAACTAACGATTCTAGAACAGCGCAGGGCAGCTTCCAAACTTGCAAAGCTTCAACCGCAAAGGGCACGAAGGTTCACCAAGGAAAACAATAGGCCGCCCTTTTGGGGCGGCCCTTCTATTACCAATTCTGCGGACTAATTGTTTTCGTTGCTGGCGCGCTTCCAGGAAATGAGCTCGCCTATCGTCGAACTGGTGCTGGAGACCGGCTGCTTGTAGGCTTCGACCTCCGAGCGGGAGGCTTCTTCGCCCACCGCGCGGATGCTGAGCCCGACTTTCTTCTCTTCTGGGTTCATCTTAATGATTTTGAAATCGTGCTCGAGGCCCGGCTCCAGGTGCAAAGGTTGTCCGTGTTCATCGCTGGCTTCGGACTTGTGGCAAAGGCCTTCGACGCCCTCCGCGATTTCCACGAAGGCGCCGAACGCCGCTACGCGCAGGACCTTGCCGTGGACTACATCACCGATGTGATGGGAGGCGAAGAACGATTCCCAGACATCGGGCTGAAGCTGCTTCACGCCCAGCGAAAGGCGGCGCTTGTCGGGTTCGATCGCCAGCACAACCGCCTTGACGCGGTCACCCTTCTTCAACACTTCGGAAGGATGCTTGACGCGCTTGGTCCAGCTCAGGTTGCTGACGTGAACGAGGCCGTCGATGCCGTCCTCGATTTCGATGAAAGCTCCAAAGTCGGTGAGGTTGCGGACGCGTCCTTCAACGGTCATGCCGACGGGGAATTTCTCATGCAGCGAGTCCCACGGATTAGCCGCCAGTTGGCGCATGCCGAGCGAGATCCGACGCTCGGTGGGATTCACATTGAGCACGACGCACTCGACCTGATCGCCGACATTGACCAGCTTCGAAGGGTGTTTCATGCGCTTCGACCAGGTCATCTCGCTGACGTGGACCAGGCCTTCGATACCCTGTTCCAGCTCGACGAAGGCTCCGTAATCCGTCACGCTAATTACGCGTCCGGCAACATGGGCGCCCTCGGGATAGCGATGCTCGGCGTCGAGCCACGGATCAGGCGTCAGCTGCTTAAATCCGAGCGAAACGCGCTGCTTCTCCTTGTCGTATTTGAGGACTTTCACCTGAATCTGATCGCCCACGTTGACCAGATCCTTGGGGTGAGTAAGGCGTCCCCAGGACATGTCGGTGATGTGGAGCAGGCCATCGAGTCCGCCGAGATCGACGAATGCGCCGTACTCAGTCAGATTTTTGACCACTCCAGTGAGGACGGAACCTTCTTCCAGATGCTCGAGCGTCTTGGAGCGCTTCTCGTTCTGTTCGCCTTCGAGCAATTCTTTGCGCGAGACTACGATGTTGCCGCGCTTCTTATTCAGCTTGATCACGGCGACTTCGATGGTCTGGCCCTTCATGCCATCGAGATTGCGGACGGGCCGCAGGTCCACTTGCGAGCCGGGCAGGAAGGCGTGCGCGCCGTGAATATCTACCGTGAGGCCGCCCTTGATACGGTCGATGACCACGGCCTTGATCGGCTGCTTCTCGTTATACGACTTCTCGATTTCTTCCCAGGCATGGATGCGCTGCGCCTTCTGGTGCGAAAGGTTGATGTATCCCTCTTCCGCCTCGCCCTTGGAGCGCATGACGTCAATTTCGTCGCCGGGCTTGAACCGGGGCTTGCCCTCATGGTCAAGGACTTCCGCCAGGGGCAGCATGCCTTCGGATTTCGCGCCGATGTCAACGACCACGTGGGTGCCGGTGAGCTTCAACACGGTGCCCTTGATGACGCGGTCTTCGCTAACGGCCTCTTCGGCTTCAGAAGTGAAAGTTTCAAGCGCTGAGGCAAAGTCTTCGGCGGGAGCGGGTTTATCCTCGGGCGTGGAAGCAGCCGAAGCGGGCGTCTGGGCCTGGTCGTCAGTGGCGGCAGACTGGTTGAGTTCGGGTTGATGTTCAGCAGTCGTCGGTTCGGCTTCTGTCACAACAGTGGAATTAGAATCGGAATGATGGACGGTGGTATCGTCGAACAAGGTTATGCCTCTCTGATAATCGGCTGCGGGCGCTGCTTGCGGACTGCTGGATGAGTCGTTTGGTTGTGGTGGGCCCACCCTGGCGAATGAGCTTGGACAATCCCAGCTGTCGGACGGTAACAGAGAACCCGCGTCCAATGGGAACTCTTCGACTATAACAACCGTGCGCGAACAGTGTCAAACCTAAATCTGGCGGACGTAACGCGGAGGTTTCAATTGCGCGCTCGGGAGAGATTTTTGCGGGGGAGAAATCCCGTTTTCCTCAAGACCCGGGAGAAACGAGGCGCCTGGGGCAGTTGAGTTTTCCCCCATCCGCGGCATCTGCTAACCTGCCCTGCTATGGATTATCTGTGGACGCCATGGCGCTACGCCTACGTTTCCGGCACAGAGAAGAGCGTGGGCTGCGTATTTTGCGAGGCGCCGAAGGAAAAAGATGACGCGAAAGCGCGCATTGTGCACCGCGGGCAGCATTGTTACGTCATTTTGAACACGTATCCGTATACCCCGGGGCATGTGATGATCGTCCCGTACACGCATCTGGATGAATTGCGCAAGCTGCCGATCGATGCCGCTAACGAAATGATGGTGCTTTCGCAGCGAATGGAGTCGGTGCTGCGCGAGCTTTATCGGCCTGACGGAGTGAATCTGGGGATGAATATCGGGAAGGCGGCGGGAGCGGGAATCGCAGGACACATCCACATGCACGTGCTGCCCAGGTGGGTGGCGGATGCGAACTTTGTGTCGGTGGTGGGAGAGACTCGGGTGCTGCCAGAGACGCTGGAAGTGACTTGGGGGAAGATCAGCGCGGCGATGAAAAGATAACTACTAACGTTGGTCAGTCCGAGCCGCCGGACAGTCCCGGGGACGGCTGCGCTACTATCGACAGCGCTACATACCTGCTAGTTTCTCCATCTCTTTCTCGTCAATCACCGGGACTTTCAATTCGTTGGCTTTGTCCAGCTTCGCACCTGCGTCGGCCCCGGCTACTACGTAATCTGTTTTCTTGCTGACCGAGCCGGTGACTTTGCCCCCCGCGTCTTCGATCATCTTTTTCGCTTGGTCTCGCGTGAATCGCGCTAGGGTACCGGTCAGGACGAATGTTTTGCCGGCCAGTTTTGTGCCACGCTCTTTTCTTTTGCCTTTGAATGCCAGCCCAGCGGCACCCAGGCGTTCGACTAACTTCCGGTTGGCGGGATTGCTGAAGAATTCGGCGATGCTTTCGGCGATCTTCGGGCCGACTTCGTTTACGCTCTGCAATTCTTCGACACTGGCAGCCGCGAGGGCTTCCATCGATCCAAAGTGCTCGGCGAGAAATTGCGCGGTGCGCTCGCCCACCATGCGGATGCCAAGGCCGTAAATCACACGCTCCAGCGGCAGTTTCTTTGAGCTCTCGATTTCGTCAAGAATGTTTTGCGCGGACTTGTCGGCGAAGCGCTCCAGGCTGAGCAGGTCTTTTTTGGTGAGGTCGTAGATGTCGGCGACATTCTTCACCAGGCCCTTTTCGATCAGCTGCGTGACCAGCGCCTCGCCCATGCCATCAATGTTCATCACGCCGCGCGATGCGAAATGCAGGATGGTTCCCAGCAGCTTGGCGGGGCAGTTGGCATTGACGCAGCGGTAGTCGACTTCGCCCTCGGTGCGGACAACCTTTGTGCCGCAGACGGGGCACTTCTCGGGCATGACGAATTCCTGCGTGCCGCGAGGGTGATCTTTGTCGTCAATGACCTTGGCCACTTTGGGGATGACGTCGCCGCCGCGCTCAACCTGCACCCAATCACCGATCTTCACGCCAAGGCGCTCGATCTCGTCCATGTTGTGCAGGGTTGCATTGCGGACGGTCGTGCCGCCGATAGATACAGGTGCCAGCATAGCGACAGGTGTGAGTTTCCCGGTGCGGCCGACCTGTACGCGAATGTCTTCCAGTTTCGTGATCCCTGCGCGCGCGGCGTACTTGTAGGCGATGGCCCAGCGCGGGGCTTTGCCGGTGAAGCCGAGTTCGTCCTGCAGCGCGGTGCGGTCGACCTTAACGACGATGCCGTCGATCTCATAAGGCAGAGACTCGCGCTTACCTTCCCATTGCCGGATGAATTCCCAGACTTCTTCCATCGAATGGACTAGTCTTCGGTTCTGGTTGACTTTGAATCCGGCTTGGTCGAGCGCGGTCAAGGTCTCGGAATGCCGGTCGAAATAGGTTCGCCCGTTGACCAGAAGGATGTAGGGGAAGAAGTCCAGACGGCGCTGGGCGGTGATGTTGGCATCGAGCTGGCGGACGGTTCCTGCCGTAAAGTTCCGGGGGTTGGCGAAGGTAGCTAGCCCCGCGCGCTCGCGTTCTTCATTCAGCTTTTTGAAAGCGGCGGTCGGCATCAAGAGCTCGCCGCGGACTTCAAAATCCGGTGGGATGCCGGCCTTCTTAAGCTTGTCTCTATCAATCGAGAGTGGGATCGAGTGGACGGTGCGCACGTTTAGCGTGACATCTTCACCGACGGTGCCATCTCCGCGGGTCACGCCATGCTCCAGCCTGCCATTCTCATAAGTCAGTGCCAGGGACATGCCGTCGAGCTTCAGTTCGCAGACGTAGTCGACGTCCTTGCGGCCACTCAGTTCATGGACTCTGCGCTCCCAGGCGCGCAGCTCTTCTTCGTTGTAGGTGTTGTCGAGAGACAACATGGGCGAGGAGTGGCGCACTTTGACGAAGCCCTCGCGCGGCTTGCCGCCCACGCGCTGGGTGGGGGAATCAGGGGTGATGAGTTCCGGGTGCTCGGCCTCGAGGTCTTTAAGTTGCTTGGTGAGCTTGTCGAATTCCTGGTCGCTGATTTCAGGCTGATCGAGAACGAAGTAGAGATATTCGTGATGGCGGATTTTATCGCGGAGGCACTCCAGCTTTTTTGGGAGGTCTTTTGCGGCGTGCATCGGAAAAGATTATATCGGTGGTCGCGTTGGGGTCGGAAGTTTTACCGCAGAGGTCGCGGAGAAGTGTCGCGGAGGACGCGGAGACGTGTTGCAGTGCGAGAAACGCCTCAGGATGCGAACAGAATCCCGGCCTCAGTGCAACGCGTGTATTACGCCAGGAATTTGTACCCGGATGAACCGCGGCATGTAGTCATTGGCGCAGACCAGGTCGGAAGAATCATTCGCATTCACGTTATAGGACATCAGGATTCCATCGGCATCGGTGAATTCGGTGTGAGCCTTCGCGTTGTAGGTCACGAGCGTTCCTGTTTTGCACCCATTAGCTCCGGCTTCGGGAGCGGTGTAGACCCTGGTCTTGCTGGTCCATGGCCCTTGCGGAGAACAGGAGTACCAGGTGGTAACCGCGTCCCACAGCGGATAGGCGGGATGCTGGGGATCAATACCGGCCATCAGATAGAAGGTGCCGCCGTTATAACTCATCGGGTCCACAGAATATTCCGGCGTGACGGCCGCGACGCCCCTCATAGCGGTGGCATTGGATTCTCCCGCAAGCCACTTGTGTTGCGTGGCATTCCAGAACTGCCATTTGCCTGCATTGGTCAAATTTTGCAGCGAACTCGTACGGGCCACGTAGGGAGTTTTTGTGTTGGTGCCGGGATCTTTCAGGCCGTAGATGTAGTAGTAACTGCCGGAGTGAAGAATCTTCGTGCCCCACTCCAGGCTCGTATCAAGTCCAGTCACAGGCGTAATGGAGAGAATCGAGAGACTGGGCCACGACAGCGTGGCAACGGAATGGCCTACAAGCTTGAAAAGTCCGGTCCACTCCAGCAGCATGAGCTTGATTTGATAGGCGCCGGCGGTGGGCTCTATAACCACACCGCTTCCTACCCAGAACCAGTCGCTCTTGTTGGCAGGCGCGAAGTAGGAAGTTGTTTTTGGGGGGTAACCGACGGTCGACCACGATACGGTAGCCTGATTCAAGATTGTGAGCGAGTTGTGCGCGTTGAAGAGATCGCTGCTACGGAGTCGCGTTGTAGGATCGACGGTGCCAATGTACGAGTCGGACCATATCCACAGATTCGTGCCGTCGGGCAAGGGCAGAGAGTAGGTACCATCCGCGCCGGTCCAACCCGGACCGTTCTGCGTCACGTAGCCGTCAAAGGTGGAATCGATGGTGCCGCCCGAAGGAGGCCCTGGCAAGGCGCATTGCCCGGAGGCCTGAGTAGGCCTGTAGGCAAATAGAAATAGAGCGAAACAAAATACTGCAGAAACCTTCATACTGCGGCCCCCGGAATAAGAACGTGCACAGGTTATCCCAGCGCAGAGTCGCACAACAGAGGCGAATGACCCTGCCACACAGCTTGAACCTCGCTAGACGAGGTCATCGAGTTTGAGAGATTGCGGAGCGCCTTTCCATTGCGCATCAAATTGTTTCTTGACGAATTCGGCGTCGTAGTCGCGTTTTTGTTGTAGCAAGGATTGCTGCAGTCCAAACGGCGATCACGGATTGCGGGGATTGCGGTCAAGGTCATCACGGAACACTTTCTCGGCGCCTTCGGCATCGCCGCTGATCAGAACTTTCATCCGGTCGACCCTCCTGAATGTAGTTACGGAACCGTAAACTCTCGGAATCGCCCCAGGGAATTGAGGCCAGCTTATGCGAAATCGGAATGCTTGCCAAGAGTTTTCCAGGAACTATCGAGCGCAAACTTGGAACAGCGTGCGAGGGCGGTACGCCTTCGCAACATCGGGTGAGGCGGCGCTACGGTCGGCATTGGTCAGGTACAATCCAGCTTCGATCTTGCTTTGAGTTTCGAACTTGCTATGAGAAAGGCGGCCCTGCTCTACAATCCGGAGTCCGGCGGAAGCAAGCAACGCCAGCGCGAATTGCAGGCGGCGCTTGCGATTTTGCGAGACGGTGGAGTCGAGGCCGCACTGTTTGCCACCGAATCCCGGAATCATGCGGACGAGGAAGCAAAACGGGCGATCGCGGCCGGTTGTGACACCATCTTCGCCTGCGGTGGCGATGGGACGATCCACAACATCGCCCAGGTGCTGGCGACCACGCCCGTCGCGTTGGGAGTGCTGCCCATGGGGACGGCCAATGCGCTGGCGCATGATCTAAGAATTCCGATGCGCATTCCCGCAGCAGCGAGAGCGGCTTTGAATGGTACGCTGCGCCGCGTCGCCTTAGGCCGCGTAACCTGTCTCGGTTTCAAAGGTCTCGCCACCACCTGCTATTTTGTGGTTGCGGCGGGAGTAGGGGTTGATGCTCATCTCTTCTATAAGCTGCACGCGGGAGTCAAGCAGAGGCTCGGTATGGCTGCCTATTATGCGAAGGCCTGGCATCTGTGGTTCACCTATCCCATGACTCGATTCCGGGTGGAATACCTGGAGTCGGAGGCGCGCGAGGCCAAAAACGCGGAGGTCACCGAACTCCTCGCCGTCCGCATTCGACATTTCGGCGGAGTCGTGCAAGAACTCGCGCCCGGAGCGTCGCTGGACCGCAACGACATGCGCTTGATCTTCTGCCATACGGGGAGCCGCCTGGCGTATCTGGCATACGTGACTCGCGGCCTTTTACGGCGGCCCTGGGGGATCCCAGGAATCGAGCTGGCGCATGGCACGCGGGCGTCCTGCGATTACGCGGGGAGTTCGCCAGTAGAGTCTGAATCGAAGCGCAAAGTTTACGTAGAGGCTGATGGAGAGTTACTGGGAAGTCTGCCAGCGGAGCTTACCGTCGTTCCCGACGCGTTGACGTTGTTGGCTCCGGCGCACGCAAGATAACCACGCTGCACCTGACGGAGGGCCCTCCCGCAGCGCTGAAATGCTAGCCGCAGCGGGATGATATAACTTCATGCTTGGAACCCATTACCCATTTTCTGACCGGGGCGTGCATGGGGCGCGCCGGACTCAATCGCAAGACGGCGCTGGCAACCCTAACGTTAACGCTTGCGGCTGAGGCTCCGGATCTCGACATCCTGAGTCGGATCGGCGGCCCGGCATTCGGCTTCGCTCACCATCGCGGATTCACGCACTCTTTTCTCGGGACACCGATCGATGCGATCTTCGTGGTCGGGTTCGTTTATCTGATCTGGCGCCTGCGGGGGCGCAAGACTGCCGACCCCAATCTGCCTCCGCGATGGGGCCTGCTGTTCTTCTACGCCTGCCTTGCAGGGCTCAGTCACCTTTTGCTCGATTTCACGAATAACTATGGAGTGCGGCCGTTCTGGCCATTCTCGGAGAAGTGGTATTCGTGGGACATCGTCTTCATTGTCGAGCCGGTCATGCTGGTGCTGCTTTTTCTCGGGCTGGTAGTCCCCTCTTTGTTTTCGTTGATCGATAAAGAAATAGGAGCGCGTGCGCGGGGCCCCCGAGGACGGCTGGCTGCCAGTCTGGCGCTGATCGGAGTGGTTCTGATGTGGGGCGTGCGCGATTACGAGCACCGCCGTGCCGTCAATGCCTTGAATGACCGCATGTACAACAATGTCGATCCGGTGCGGGTCTCAGCTTATCCTACGTGGATCAATCCTTTTCACTGGTATGGCGTGGCGGAAACGCCCGCTTTCTTTGCGCTCGCACCCGTAAACTCGCTCACGCCGGAGGTCGATCCCGAAGGGCAGATGGTCATTCGCTACAAGCCCGAGGAGACGCCGGTAACCCTGGCCGCAAAGAAATCCTACATGGGCCGTGTGTTTTTGGATTGGGCTCAATATCCCATCACAGAAACGGAGACTCTGCAGGCTCCGCAGCAAGGCTACGTCGTAAATTTTCAGGATCTGCGGTTTGTTGGCATTCCCGATGCTATGACGGGCGGGCGCAGGCGCCGCGTCTTAGGCGCAGCTGTGGAGCTCGACAAAAATCTACGCGTGATCGGCGACGTTTTCGGAGAAGGTGAGAAGCAGGTCGTTACGCCCGAACCGGCGCAGCGGTGACAATGTCTCCAGGATGGCTCGCTGTCTCTTGACGGCAGGCGTTCCAGCGCCCAAAATAGATTTCGTCTACGAGGTGATCATGCTGGCATACATTTTTGTTCTCTTCGCGGTAGCGGTTCGCTTCATGCCCCATCCGCTGGCCTTTACTCCGGTAGGGGCATCTCTGCTGTTCTTCGGAGCGCGCGGGCCACGGCGCCGTATGTGGATACCGCTGGCGCTGCTGGCGGCATCTGATGTAATTCTGACGACGCTCGTCTATCGCTATCCATTCAGCTGGGATCACTTCGTGACCTGGGCCTGGTACGCGGGAATGCTGTGGCTCGGGACCAGCCTGAAACAGGGAGGTCCAGTCCGCATCATGAGTACGGCTTTGGCGGGCTCGATTGCGTTCTTCGTGATGAGCAATTTTGCGGTATGGGCGGCTTGGGACATGTATCCGCACACGTTCGCCGGGCTGATGACCTCGTATGATGCTGGCTTGCCTTTCTTCCGCCGAGCCGTGGCAGGCGATCTCTTATTCACGGCGGTTATGTTCAGCGCTCCGCTATTGATCCATGCGGTGGCTGGGAGACTGCATGGTGAGCCGAGGGCAGCCGCGTAACAGATTTTCTTTCTGCAATATTTTTCGGCCGCGATTCATCCGCGGCCGAATTTTTGTTTACCAAGGATCCACGACCAAGGACCACCCCGACTTTTAAGTTGCCCTTCTTCGCCGCCGTAGCACAAGCCATACGCAAACCCCGCCGGCTGCCAAGGTCACGACCCAGATCCAATGCCGTTTAAATACTCCTCCGAAGAGCCCCACGATCTCCGGCCCGAACCATAAGACCAGGACCGAGAGCACAAGAAAGCGCACAAATCTGCCGGCAAAGATCGCGATCAGGAAATCGCGGAACTTCATTTCAAATACGGCTGCACCGAGGACAAAGATTTTGAACGGCATCGGTGGCGGCAGCATGCCGGGGAACATGAGGGCCCAGAACTCATGCGCCTCAAACGAGGCGTGAATTTTGAGGAAACGCTCTTCGGAGATGCGCTTGCGCAGGACTTTTTCGCCTCCCAGGTAGCCGATGATGTACAGCGGGATGCTGCCCAGCGCGGAACCGAGCGACGCCATGGCAACGTAAAGCAGCATGCGCTTGCGATCCTGGTGGACGTAGGTCGCAACAATGAAATCCACGGGCATGCCGAGCAGCGCGCTGTCGGCAAACGCGATCACGAACACGCCCCATAGGCCGAGAGCCTTCATCAGGCCGAGAACCCAGGCAGTGTAGCGCGCCAGAATGTGTCCGAGTGTCTTCAAACGAAGAGTTAGTGTACGTGATGGAAGGCGGAGTTGTGCGCGGAGGGAGGACCTACTCAACGCCTGGGAACATTGAAAGCTCACCGTTGCGCGTTGCGGAGGGTGCGTCAGCGGCTGATATGATGGCGCGCATGCGGAACCTTTTCTTTTGTTTGGTCTTGTTTTGCAGTATTGCAGCGGCCCAGCAGTACGACCTTGTGCTCGAGGGCGGGCGAGTCATGGATCCCGAAACGGGGCTGGATGCGATCCGCAATGTCGGCATCCGCGATGGTAAGATCGCGCGCATTTCGGAAACGCCGCTGACCGCGCGCCGAACCGTGCATGCGACGGGACTGGTCGTCGCGCCGGGATTTATCGATCTCCATCAGCATGCCCAGGATCTACCCAGCGAGCGCCTGAAAGCTTTCGATGGCGTGACCAGCGCGCTGGAGCTGGAGATCGGCGCGCCCGATGTGGCGCAGTTCCTGAAAACCAAAGAAGGGCATTCGCTGATCCACTACGGCACGACGGCCAGTTACGTCGCGGCTCGTTCATTGGTATTCGGAGCGCCTCTGCCCGATGGAAGCATCTTGCCCAAGAGCGGTCCGGCTACGGATGAGCACGCCACTCCCGAGCAGATTCAACATATAGAACAGCGTTTGCGGGAGGAACTCGATGCCGGTGCACTGGGGATCGGGATGGGAATCGAGTATGTCCCCGGCTCCACCCGGCTCGAAGTCATTGACATGTTCCGGGTCGCTGCCGGGCGCAAGCTACCCGTTTACACCCACATGCGAAGCGCCGGACTGGTCGAACCGGGGTCGGCCATTCAATCGCTCGAAGAAGTGATTGCAGCCGCGGCGATTACAGGGGCGCCGCTGCATGTGGTTCACATCAACAGCACGTGCCTGAAGGACTCTCTGCAATGCCTTTCCATGATTGAGGGCGCGCGGGCGCGCGGGCTGGATGTGACCACGGAGGCCTATCCATATATTGCGGGAATGACGGCGATCAACTCGGCGGTATTCAACCCGGGCTGGCGCGAGAAGCAGGGCATCGACTACGGCGACCTCGTCGTTCCGGATACTGGCGAGCACCTCACCAAGGCGAGATTTGAGGAGCTGCACAATTCCAACCGCCTGCAGTGGGTACTGATTTTCGCGAACACACAGCAGATTATCGATTCCGTCATTCCCAACCCTCTGATCATGATCGCGAGCGACGGAATCGCGGCGCATCCCCGAAATGCAGGCACCTATTCGAGAGTAATCAGGCAGTATGTGCGGGAGAAGAAAACCCTGACCTTGATGGAGGCGCTGCGGAAGATGACGTTGATGCCGGCGCAGATGCTGGAGCGCTCGACCCCCGCCGGGCGGCTGAAAGGACGCCTACACGAGGGAGCCGACGCCGATATTGTCGTGTTTGATCCGGATACGATCAGTGACCGTTCGACTTTTCAGAACCCGATGGAGCCCAGTGTTGGAGTGCATTACCTACTAGTGGGTGGAACGGTCCTTATCGACGATGGCAAGATGGTCGACAATGTATTTCCCGGAAGAGCTATCGTAGGCCCCGGAAAGAAATGATCTTGCTGTGTGCCCACCGTGGCCTTGTGCCTACGATCGTCAACCACAAAGGACACGAAGGAACACTAAGGAATTCTTTGTAAACCTTCGTGGTTATCGCTTCCAGGCAGAGACCGCACGGCTTACTTGTGCTCCGTCTTGCCGCTTAGCAGATCAATCGCGTGAGGAATCAAATCTGCGACAGCTTGCAGCGATTCCACGGCGCCCGCGGGACTTCCGGGCACATTGATGATCAGCGCGTTGCCGCGCACACCGCAGACGCCACGGCTGAGTGCCGCGAACGGCGTCTTCTTCGTGCCCTCCGCGCGCATCTTCTCTGCCACGCCACGCACCAGCCGGTCCGATATTGCCGCTGTCGCATCGGGCGTAACATCGCGCGCTGCAATGCCGGTTCCTCCTGTAGTCACGATGAGACGCACCTCGCGCGCCAGGCGGATCAGCACATTTTGAATTTTGATGGAATCATCAGAGACAACTTCGCGCGCCGTGACCGAAACTTGCAGGTTTTCGAGCAACTGAGCCACTGCCGGGCCGGAGCGGTCTTCGCGTTCGCCGCGAGCGCAGGAATCGCTCACCGTCACCACCGCAGCAGAGATCGGCTCGCGATCAGCCATCGAGCAGAACGTCTTCCTCTTCTTCGCGTCTGCGACTGGCGCCACCCGAAGCACTCGGCGTGGCGACGGGAGCCGCTTCGGGCTCGCCGCCGGTGTCGCGCTGCGACTCGTCCAGCAGGCGCAAGCCTTCCATCAAAAGGCCCTGGGTATTCAGTTGCGTCGTTTCCTTATCCGTTTTGCCTTCGAAGTTGATCTGGAAGTTACCGCCGGTCCAGCGCAGAACTTTAAACACGGCTTGATCGCCGACAAGAGATCCATAGGTGGCGTGCTTGACCTGGCCTTCGGCGAAAAAGACTTCACACTTGTCCCCTTCATTGCTCAAGGAAAGCTGGCAACTCTTGCGTCCCATCTCCAGCGACTGCATCAGGTCGATCACGTTCATCTGCGAGAGATTTCCGCGGACCACGCCGTCGGAAGGCGCGGTCTTTGCCATCTTCTCGATCGAGATGCGGTCGATCATGCGCTTTACGCGGCGAGTCGCATCTTTCAGAAAGAATGGTTTCTCCAGGTAATCGTCGGCGGCATCCTGCGGCGATAGCCGCTCGGCAATGTCAGCCTTATTGGCCATTAACACGCTGGAGAAGTTGGCCGTTGCCGGACGGCTCTTCAATTTCTCGACCAACTGCCGCCCATCCATTCCGGGCATCCGGTAGTCGCAGACGAGCAAGTCGGGAGCGTCATCCACCGCCTTCAACAACGCGTCGGCCGCATCGGTGGCGGTTGTGATCGCGGCGAGCGGAGTCAACGCTCGCTGCAGCATCCCCAACACCATCGGGTTGTCGTCCACTAACAGGAGCTTGACGTTATCAGCCATGCATTCGTTATAACTTGCGGCGACGGTACTCTCCGCTCTTGCCGCCGCTCTTGCGCTCGAGGGCGATCTCTCGAATCTCGATGCTCTTATCGCCCGCTTTGAGCATGTCGTAAAGCGTCAGGGCAGCCACGCTGACCGCGACCAGCGCCTCCATCTCAACGCCGGTTTCGGCGGTAGTGCTCACTTTGGAGGTAAGAGCGACGCCATTCTCGCATAGGCGCACTTTGACATCAACGAGCGAAAGCGGCAGCGGATGACACATCGGGATTAGATCGGAAGTGCGCTTGGCGGCCATGATTCCGGCGATGCGGGCGACTTCGAGAGGATCGCCTTTGGGATTCGATGGGAGCGCCGCCATCACCTCTGGCCGAATCGCCACAAAGCCGCTGGCTTCGGCCTCGCGCTTGGTCGCCGATTTCCCGGAGACGTCGACCATGCGGGCGCGGCCGGAGGCGTCGTAGTGGGAGAGTTTCCTTGGCATTGCGACGTGTAGATATCTTACAGGAGGGACAGGATTCCTATCGGAGTAGCGTAGTTTGCGGGTCTCAGTGTTCTCTGGGGTGAGTTCGGGAGGACAACCCTCCACCACGGAGTAACCAGAGTTGCACAGAGAACGATTCAACGCAGCAGGATTGGAACAAATTCTCCAGCGGGGATGCGCTCGCGGTCTGGCGGGATCACGATATAGCAATTGGCGCGAGCGGTAGCGGCGATGTCCCCGGAGCCCTGCCAAGACACGAGTTCGACCAGCGAGTTCTCGAACTCCCCCGATAGCATTGCAGGAAGAAACCGCTTCAGGCCGGACTTGACCTTGATTTCAGATTTCGACTTTGCATGCACGAAGGTCAGTTTGCGCGCGGTCATTCCAGCCAGGGCTTCGACCATAGGGCGGGCAAACAGTTCGAACGTCACCATGGTGGACACTGGATTCCCTGGCAGACCGAAGAAATACATCTGCTTTCCGGCGGCGCCCTCGCCGCATTTGCCGAATACGACAGGGCGGCCGGGCTGGATTTTTGCGCCGGTGAAGAAGAATTCGGCTTGCATCTCCGAGAGCACCTGCTCGACCAAGTCGTAGCGACCCATCGACACGCCGCCGGTCATCAGCAACAGGTCGCATTGCATGCCTTCTTCGATCAGTTGGCGCAACCGCTTGGGCTCATCGGAGGCGATGGGAAGCAGCACGGGTTCGGCTCCGGCCTGCTGGACCTGAACCGCCAGAGAATAGCTGTTTGAGTTTCGAATTTGTGTCGGACCGGGAGTGCCATCGATAGCGACGATTTCGTCACCCGTTGTCAGAACGGCGACTCGCGGGCGCTTGTGCACCTGCAATTTTGACGCTCCCACTGACGCGGCCAAGGCGATAGCAGCATCCGTTAGGCGCGTTCCAGCCACGATTAGCGGACTGCCCTGTTTGGCTTCTGCGCCGCGTGGGACAATATTCTCTCCGCCACCGACCTGCCTGCTGATTTCTACCTGTTTGCCGCGCTGCGTGGTGAACTCCACCATCACCACTGCGTCGGCACCAGGGGGGACCGGCGCCCCGGTCATGATGGACGCGGTTTGCCCGTGCCCGATACTCGCGGGAATATTTTCCAGTTTCTCGCCGGCCCTGATTTCGCCGATCACCTGCAGCGTAGTCGGAATGTTGGACAAGTCGGCCGCCTGCACCGCGTAACCGTCACGAGTGGAGCGCGGGAATGGAGGAACATCGCGATCGGCGAGGACTGGCTCAGACAGCACCCGGCCGGAGGCGGCGAGCAGATGGACAGACTCGGTTTGGTGCGCCCGCACGTGGGCGGCTTCCCTCTCAACGACGTGGCGAGCGTCTTCAAAACTGAGCACGCTGGCGGAAATTCCGGAAGTTGGCATCGAAGAAATCATAGAGGAAGAGCCGTGCTTGCTGGAAATAACGGTTTTAGCGGAGCGGGATTCGGAACAGATTGCGTTGCACGGTCATCCGTCCGAAGGCGAAGATCCCCGCCGTGGGGCCGGGGCACTCGAATTCTTTGAGCAGGATCGCCCCTGGAATATTCGCAACTGCTTCTTCGGAAGGAAATCCGTCTGCGGGCATTTTCGGCCAGATGCTTCCCGGCACGACTGGCAAGGCATAGGTTCTTGCAGGGTCCCCCGGCTGTGCTCCTAAGGGCACGCGAATGTAGATTGTCTTCGCGTCTCCGGACCAGCGCACATCCGCATCTGAAAAGCTGAGACCTGTAGCAAGGATGACCCGGAGAGAAGGCCCTCGCTGAAGCGGAAGAGCGACGGTGTTAGACCCCGCAGATCCAGGCAGCTTCGCCAGCAGCCACTTGCCATCGGGAGAACGGCTGACGAGACCGGCGATGGGCTGATCGCTCACTTTCTGCAGACCGGAACCATCCTCATGCGCCCGGTACGCGAAGGCCGAGTCCCCTTCGATGCTTCGAAAAAATACCTCCCCATTGAAGCCGAAGAGAGGATGATCCCCGTTAACGTTGGGAATCTCGTGCGGCCGCGATTGCGGGTCAACAGGCAGGATCCACAGGCGGTGTTCGCCTTTGGGACTGAGTACGCTGACCACGATTTCCCGGCCATCGGGGGAAATGTCGTAGGTCCGCCGAGGAATTCCGACGACGGCGAGGCCCGGCAGTAGAGGGCGTTGGAGACCGGAGTCGAGGTCCAACAGGTGCAGTTCAGTCGGATCGGAGGTGGGCAAAGCGCCCTTGAGAATGCGATAGCAGAGCCGTTTGCCGTCGGGCGTAATTTGCGGGTCGAAGCTGAATCCTTCGAATGACAACTGCCGCTCGGCATTTCCAGTGTGCAACCAAACCGAACTTTGCCGGGATCCGACCGAGGTGATGAAGGAACTACCGTCCGCGGCCATGGCGATGCCTTCTTCTTCGGTGGGCCCGGAGGTGACTTGTTCTGGCGTGCCGTTGGGGAAACGTTGCCGCCAGATATGGAACGCGCCGCTGGCACCAGAGTTGAAGAACATATACTCACCGTCGGTAGACCACGCCACCGAAGTGCAGCCGCCAGAGGAGGGGCCCACTGCACGGACGGGAATGCCACCCTCAAGAGCTACCAGCCTGCAAGGAAGCCAGAGCGCGCGATCCATTTCCACGACCAGCGCCCACTTGCCGTCAGGGGAGACACTGGAACGATGCGCCATGCCGCGATCGCCAGGAGGCAGGTAAACATTGCGTTCGCTGGCCCTGCTTTCGTCGGCCGCAATGAGGGCCATGTGCATATCGTTGTTGACGATCTCGGAGAAAAGAAGATGTCGTTTGTCGAGCCACTGCAATCCCGAAGTATTGGGAAGCCAGAGGGTCGGTTGCCCCCCCAGCACCGGCACGATCCAAGTGTCCCAATGATGGCTGGCGTCAATGGCGGTATAGGCGATGCGGGAGCCATCCGGTGAAAAAACTGGGCTCATTTTCTGCAAGTCGTCATTCGTGAGCTGAACCGCGTCGCCCTCGGGCAGCATCTTGACGTAGACCTGTCCGGGGCCGGCAAACGTCGAGGGACCGCGAATGAATGTGACCATCCGCCCGTCGGGGGAAAGCGCGGGCTGGCTGACCGCATCTGGAACATTCGTGATCTGCACCCATTCGGAGCGATCCACGGGCTTGTTCGGATGCCACAGCCATAGAATTGCCGTGATCGCAGCAATGAGTGCGCCTGCCGACAATGCGATCGCGGTCCATCGTTTCCGAGGTGTACGCCTCTGGAGTGCCACTGGCGACGACCCGGGCACGAGCTTGCCGGATTCGGAGTCCTCCTTGAGTTCTGTGAGCGCGAGCTTAATGTCGCCCATATGCTGCAGCCGCCGTTCGGGATCCTTGCGCAAGCAGCGCAATACGATTTTTTCCAGCTCCGGGGGCGTCTGGGGAGCGACCGTGCTGGGCGGCAGCGGGTCTTTCCCGAGAATCGACGATAGTGTGGAGAGCTTCGTTTCACCGTGAAAGGCCTGGCGGCCGGTAATCATCTCGTACAGGACGGAGCCGAAGGAAAAAATATCCGAGCGTACGTCCACCGGCTTTCCTTCCGCCTGCTCGGGGGACATGTAGGCGATCGTGCCCACAATGGCGCCTTCCTCTGTCTGCTTGGTGGTCAGAGTAGCCGCCATGGGCCCGCTCGCCGCTACTTTCGCCAACCCAAAGTCGAGCACTTTCACCAGACCGCTTTCCGTCACCATGATGTTTCCGGGTTTCAAATCGCGATGAACGATGCCGGCGGCGTGCGCCGCAGACAGCGCATCGGCGATTTGAGATCCATACTTGAGCACCTCGCTCAACTTCAAGCCCTTGCGGCCGATGCGCTGGTCCAGCGATTTGCCGACCACGAACTCCATCACGATGTAGTCCATGCCATCCTCGCTGGCGACGTCGTGGACCGTGATGATGTTGGGGTGGTTCAGCGCGGAGGCGGCACGAGCCTCGAACACGAAGCGCCGCTTTCGCTCCGGGTCGGCGATATGCTCGGAGGGCAGGACCTTGATCGCGACAAAGCGGTCCAGACGCAGATCGCGCGCTTTGTACACGACGCCCATGCCGCCGGCGCCGAGTTTCTCCAAAATGGAGTAGTGCGAGATCGTCTGCCCCAGCATTGGGCAGAAATGTTAGGTCCGTACTGGGTGCAAGTCAATCGAAGGAAATTGAAGGCTCAATCCGTGGACGGCGGCGCCGAAGCAGGCGGGAAACCTACCTTGCCAATTCCTGGCCGAGATTGGCGGGATTGCTGGCATACGCGAGGCCGGTTTCGAGGTCGATCAGGCGATCCTGCACCAGTCGAGCAATCTCGCCATCGAAGTGCTGCATGCCCTCGGCGCTGCCGGTTTGGATCGTGTCCAGTAACGTCCGGTTTTCGCTTTCGCCTTTTTCGATGCACTCGCGGGTTCTTGCATTCGCCTTCAAGATCTCAAAGGCAGCCACTCGCCCGCTGCGGTCGGTTTTCGACATCAGGCGCTGACAGATGATGTAGCGGAAAGACTTTGAAAAGCGCTCGCGAATCGATTGCTGTTCCGCCGGAGAAAAAGAACCGACGATGCGCTCCACCGTTTTGGAAGCATCCATCGTGTTGAGGCTCGACAAAACGAGGTGACCCGTTTCGGCGGCTTCGAGAACGATTTCAATAGTCTCCCGGTCGCGCATTTCGCCGACCAGAATCACCTTGGGAGCCTGCCGCATGGCCGACCTCAAGGCATGGGCGAAGCTGGGGGTATCGCTGTGCAGTTCGCGCTGGTGAATGGTCGAGCACTTGTGATTGTGCAGGAATTCGATGGGGTCTTCCACCGTGATGATGTGGTAGTACTTCTCGCGATTGATGGCATCGAGCAACACGGCGAGAGTTGAAGACTTTCCCGAACCGGCGGGTCCGGTCACCAGGACGATTCCGTCTTTCAGCTTGGTGATCTCCGAAAGCTGCTGGGGCAAGCGCAGCGCGGTGAAATCCGGGATCACCGTTGGGATGACGCGCATGACTACGGCGCAACTGCCGCGCTGAATGAAGATGTTGACGCGGAACCGCGCCAGGCCCGGCAATCCAAACGATATGTCGCAGGCCCCGTGCTCCCGAAGGGTGGTGATCGCCTGCTTGTTGTCCCCGATCAAGTCTGCCGCGATATGGCGCGTGTCGTCGGCGCTGAGAAGAGAAAGACCAGGCACCTGCACCGGGATCATCTGCCCGTAGACCTGAACCTGAGGTGGACGGCCGGGAGAGAAAATGAGGTCGCTGATTTTTTCGGCCGCGCGCAGCATGGCGCCGAGCAGAGCCGGAGTCGCGATACGGCCGTCTCCCGAGAAGCCTTCCAGAACCACCGAAACCGGAGCTATTGTTGGTGCCGCCATTCGTCCTCGCTTGCAGGAATCGCCGCACCACAGAAGGAAGAAAACTGATACTTAACTGTACCGTGAGAGGTGGTTAGTACGAAGGGTCAGTAAGTCCATAGCCCTTGGTAACCTCCAACGCAAAATGAATAAGGGCGGCCTGGTCTGTGGGCCGCCCTTTCCGGAAGCTGCAAGCTGCTGTATCGAAAGACGAACTACTTTTTGGCTTTCTTCTTATTGCCAAAGCTGGTTTCCACCGATCCGCCGATTTGTGTCAGCATTTGCTTCGCAGGATCGGCATAGGTGCCGGTGGGTTGCAGCTCAAGATATTTCTGGAAAGCCTCGGCGGTCCCCGGAGGCGCTGTCATCTTGTTCCCCTGCAGGGTCGCCTTGCCGATCATGTTGACGCCTTTCCAGTAATAAGCGTCAGCACGATTGGGGTCGGCCGCGATCACCTTGTCGAAAGCAGCGATCGCCTCATCGACCTTGCCGGCATTCGTCAGCACCGCGCCGGTGTTGAAGTAGTACTGGGCGGCAGCAGTAGGTTCGGCTTGCGCTGCAAGTTCGTACGTTTTTACCGCGTCGTCGATCTTGTTGCTCTTGGCGTAAGCCTCCGCCAGGTTGTTGTAGTACGCACCCAACGTGCTGGCCTGCTTTGCCGGATCCTTATCCGGCGTCGCCTGCTGCAGTTGAACTGCTTTCTGGTAAGACTCAATGGCCGACCCGAAGCGCTTCTGTTTTTCGGCAGGATCGGTTTGCTTGGTGGCCGACATGCGATAGTAGTCGCCCAACTTGAACCAGATCAGGGCGCGAGAAGGATCCGTCTGGTTAGCTTCGTTGAGGTCGGCAATCGCCGTGTCGAAGTCCCCTGCATCGGCCGCAGTTTTGGCGGCATTCAGTTTCTCGTTGAGAGACTTAATGGTCGTGGTTTCTTTCTGTGCCTTAGCGGCGGCTTCCTGCCGCTGCTTCATTTCCTCGGGGGTCAGACCTTGGCCTTTGGCCTGGTTTTCCTGCTCTTTCTTCAGATCGATGTCCAGATTGTTTTCGTCGAGCTGAACCGGAAAGCCACTGAGATGGTAGAGTTCCTTGCCGGCTTTTTGGTCTTCGGGGGTCTTGTAGAGGGTCACCTTGTACTTGCCCGGGGTCAGACCCAGCGAGAAGTACTCGCCCTTATTATTGGTTTTCAAATTGTACTTCTGGCCGTTGTCGAGATTCGAGAACTCAATCACAGCGCCAGCAATGGGTTTGCCATCCGCATCTTTGCAGGCGCCTTTTACCGTGCCTGAAGCCTGCGCGAAGATTGGAGGGACACACAGTCCGAGCGCGAGTAGTACGAATAGAAGAATTGCCAAGTGCTTTTTCATCTTGCCTCCCGGCAAATGATTGATGTTCGAGGCCACTTGCGCTAGTTCGCGAAAGCGCCTCAAGCCCAACAATCACGAATTGACCAATCCAAAACTCTAACGTGCCGCGTAAGAAATAGGATCCTGGACTCCTGCGGATGCAAAGGCGCAGAGACGCAACACACAACTATCGCACACTCCGCAGGCCCGATCCTCGCGGCTGTAACATGACCAAGTTAAATCGAACGGTGCATCCAATTCAAGGCCAAGGCGCACGATCTCGGCCTTCCGCATCGCGATCAGCGGAGTGACAATCTCGATTTTTCCATCCTTGGTGCCAGCCTTTACGACCTCGTTGAAAGCCTTATAGTAAGCGGGGCGGCAGTCGGGATACCCCGAACTGTCGGGTTCCACCGCGCCAATGTATACCTTTTGGGCAGCGAGCACTTCCGCCCAACTGACCGCTACAGCAAGAAAATGCGCGTTGCGAAAAGGGACATAGGTCACCGGAATGTTCTGGCCCAGAGTTTCCGCGTCCGGCACCGGGATGGATTCGTCGGTGAGAGCCGATCCTCCAATGGCGCGCAGCGCATCATTGCGAACCATGAGCCGGTCATGGATCTTCAGACGCTGGCAGATGGCGAGAAAAGATTGCCGCTCCCGCTCTTCGGTGCGCTGACCATAGCTGATGTGAGCCGCAGCAGCTTCATAATCGCGAACAGCTAAAGCGGCGCAGACGCAGGAATCCATACCGCCACTCATCAGAACCACAGCACGAGGTTTCGAGGAAGAAGGCATCACTTTCAGGTTATCGATTAAAGGTTTCAGATTGCTCGTGGATCCATCGGCAGGCCGTGATGAAGTTCAATCTGCAATCTGAAATCTACAATCTGAATTCTCTCAGACTCCTTTCAGCGCCGGATCCCAGATGAACTTATGCAGCTGCAATCCCAGCCGGGCATGCACGTTGTCATGAATCATCCAGTCAGCGAGTTGTTGCGGATCGAGCAGGCAATGCGAACTGTCACGCGACCCCGTGGCATCCTTGCGAAAGGCGGGAGAGAACAGGATCGCATTCACCCGCCGCTCCAGACTGTGCTGGCGAATAAAATCGCGGGCAAACTCATAATCGGCCCGGCTGCTGAGCACGAATTTCATCTCATCGCGTGCCGTCAGGTTTTCCAAATTCTCCATGCGGAAGGTGCCTGCTTCGCCAGAGTCGGGGCACTTCACATCGACGATCTTTACAACCTCTTGGGGAACACGGCCAAGAGGACGCTCACCGCTCGTTTCCAGCAAGACCGTGTACCCACCGCTCAGCAGTTGCTCCATGAAGGGCACCACTTCCCGATCCTGCAGCATGGGTTCGCCGCCAGTGATTTCGACCAGCCCGCCGCCGGGGCTCAGGCGCGAAACTTCGTCCAGCACTTGATCCGTGCCCATTTTCCGGCCGCCCTGGAATGTGTATTCACTATCGCACCAGGTGCAACGCAGGTTGCACCCGGTCAGGCGTACGAATACGCAAGCCAGACCGGCATAGGTAGACTCCCCTTGAAGCGACTTATAGATTTCGGTTATTTGCATGAGTAGCGCCGCCGTAGGCGGCCGTCGTGCGGGCGTCCCGCCCGTGCACCCAAACAGAAAATCACTCCGAATATTTCGCCGTCGTGGTGTCGGTCTCGAAAACCGTGACATCCTTAACCCGCACGCGGCCCCTGGTCACGGTCTGCAGGCGCACATTCGACTCATCATAAAAATACTTCGCCAGATTCTCCGCGGAAGGATTGATGACGGTAAAGGGTTCGATGTCATTGATCATCTGATGATCGAGCCGCTCGATGACGTGCTTCATAACCTCGCGAAGATCCTTGAAATCAAGCAGCAAGCCGGCTTTGTCGAGCTCGGCACCGGCCAGCGTGACCCTGATCTTGTAATTGTGGCCGTGCGGATTTTCGCACTTGCCCTTGTAGTTGCGCAGATAATGGCCTGCAGCAAACGTGTCTTCAACGGTAACTTCGAACATGATTCCTCAGAGCGTCCTTACAGGCCCGCAGCCCAGCGCCGAAACATCTATTGTACCGTGAATGCCGGCCACCCTCATGGGCTTGACTGGCTTCCCCAGCCGCATGTAGCTTGCCTAAACGCATCCGTCAGAGGAGATGGGAATGATTGTCCGCAGATTGTCGATGTGGATGTGCGTCGTAAGCTTCACGGCCTGCGTCTGGGCACAGGCGCGGACCGACGCGCCGGAATTCGACGTCAAAGAGCACTACACGAAGTACGAATATCGCATCCCCATGCGTGACGGCGTGCATTTGTTCACATCCGTCTACGTTCCAAAGGACGCGTCGCGTTCCTATCCTTTTCTGATCGACCGCACACCATACAGCGTCGGACCCTATGGCGTAGACCTCTACCGCACTCAGCTGGGGCCATCTCCAGACTTCGACAAAGCCGGGTACATATTCGTCTTTCAGGATGTGCGCGGGCGCTTCATGTCGGAGGGCCAGTTCATCGAGATGCGGCCGCACATTGACGACAAGAAATCCAGGCAGGACGTGGATGACAGCAGCGACCTGTACGACACCATCGACTGGCTGCTCAAGAATGTGCCCAACAACAATGGCAATGCCGGAATCTGGGGCATTTCTTATCCGGGCTTCTTCACTTCCGCGAGCATTATCGATTCGCATCCCGCGTTGAAGGCGGCCTCGCCGCAGGCTCCCATGACCGACCTCTTCATGGGAGACGATGCGTATCACGGCGGAGCGTTCATGCTGGCGGCGAATTTCGGTTTCTATGTCTTCTTCAAGCCGCAGGAAAATCCACAGTTGCCGCCCAAGAACTTCGTGCCGTTCGACTGGGGCACAAAAGATGCATACGAGTTCTATTTGAATGCGGGGCCATTGAGCAACCTAAAGAAATATCTGGACGGCAAAAGCGCGCTGTGGGACGACCAGGTCCAGCACGACACCTACGACGCATATTGGAAGGCGCGAGATCTGGCTCCGCACATGAAGAACATTCACTGTGCAGTCCTTACCGTCGGCGGATGGTTCGACGCCGAAGACCTGCAAGGTCCATTCAGCACATTCCACTCCATTGAGGGAAAGAATCCTGGCATTTTCAATGCGCTCGTCATCGGCCCGTGGGTACACGGAGGCTGGGCGCGGTACGACGGCGAGCATCTGGGGCGGGTCGAGTTCGATTCCAAGACCGGCGAATATTACCGCAAGAACATTCTGTTCCCGTTTTTCGAGCACTATCTGAAAGGAACTGCCGATCCCAAACTGCCCAAGGCCTATGTCTTCGAGACCGGAACGAACGTCTGGCGGCAATACTCCTCCTGGCCGCCCAAAGATGCGGAGCGCAAGACTTTGTACTTCCGCGCGAATGGCATGTTGTCATTCGAGGCGCCGGGTAAGGAGAGCGCAGATTTCGACGAGTACGTGAGCGATCCTGCCAAGCCGGTGCCGTTCGTCGATTATGCGGCGCTAAATGTGCCGCAAGAGTACATGCTCTCCGATCAGCGCTTTGACGACAGCCGCACGGATGTTCTGACCTATGAGACATCGGTGTTGCAGGAGGACGTCACTATCGCAGGCCCGATTTCGCCGAGGCTTTTCGTTTCGACCAGCGGCACCGATTCGGACTTTGATGTGAAGTTGGTGGATGTGTATCCGGCAGATTTTCCGGACAGCAAGCAGGATGCGATCCGGCAGGAAGACAGGGAAAAGCCGCGCAAAGATGTAGATAAGCCTGCCTTCACAATGGGCGGATACCAGCAATTGGTGCGGGGAGAGCCGTTCCGGGGAAAGTTTCGGCACAGCTTCGAAAAACCGGAACCCTTCACGCCCGGCAAAGTGGAAGAGATCAATTTCACCTTGCAGGACATCAATCACACGTTCCGGCGGGGCCACCGCATCATGGTGCAGGTGCAGAGTTCGTGGTTTCCTCTGACCGACCGCAACCCGCAAACCTTCGTCAATATTCCGGATGCCAAGCCGGGGGATTTCGTGAAGGCCACCGAGCGCCTGTATCACAGCGGAGCGGAGGCTTCAGGAATTGTCGTGCAGGTGCTGCCGAAAGCAGGCGAAGCCGAAGCGAAGAAATAAGCTCACCGTGGAGCAGTTGCATTTTCCCCCTCGCAATTCGGCGGGTAAGCGCACTACAATTCTCGAATTCTCGCGCCCCAACGTCCGTCACGACTTCATGCCACTTCGCAAGGACGGTTGTTATGAATGTCCTTCTGCTTTCGATGCCGGATTCATTCGAGCACATGCCCTCGCTCGCGATCCGGATGCCGAATGGCGGCCTCACCTCCATTGCCGCCAATGTGGATGCTCACCACCATGTGGCTGTGGCCGATTTGGTGCTCGTGCAGCGGCGCGTCCGTGAAAACGTGACTCGGTTGGTGCGCGAGTTGAATCCCGAGGTCGTCGGCCTTTCCATCATGACTTTTCAACGCCGCACTGCCGGCCGGATCGTCGAACTCGTACGCAGCCTCAAGCCGGACGCGGAGATCGTGGTGGGCGGGTACGACCCCAGCCTCGCGCCCGAGGCGTACGAAACGATCGACGTCGATTATCTGATCCGCGGAGAGGGAGAGGTTGCATTTCGTGATTTGCTGCGCGCGATCGAGGGAAATGGCGGGGTTGAGAACGTCTGCGGGTTAAGCCATCGCACGGCCAATGGCTGGATCCACAATCAGCAGGGTCCCCCGCACCGATTGGAAGATGGTCAAATCAAGCAGCCGCAGCGGAGTGCGCGTGTGCTCAAGGGCTATACGTTTCTCGGGCGTCAGGTTGATGTGGTCGAAACGTCGCGCGGCTGCACTTATGACTGCAGCTTCTGCTCGATCATCGAGATGCGTGGCCGCAATTTCTTCACGTACTCGTTCGATCGCGTGCTGGCCGACATTCGTGACGCGCGAGAACACGGCGCCCGCACGATCTTTCTGGTGGACGATAACATCATGCTCAACGTGCGGCGCTTTGAGGGGTTGTGTGAGGCAATCATCGCCGCCGGCCTCAACAAGCTCGACTACTTTGTGCAGGCCATGACCTCATCGATCGCCAATCATGGCGCGACCTTGGCGCCACTGATGAAGCGAGCCGGCTTCCGGTATGTCTTTCTCGGGATCGAAAATATTCTCGAAGGCGATCTGGAATTCCTGCGCGCCTCAGCGAAGAACACGGCCCGCAACAACGAGAATGGGCGCAGCACCGGAAACGCTACGTTGCAGGCGATCGACTACCTGCACCAAAACCAGATGTACGTTGTAGGCGGATTGATAGTGGGCAACCCGGGTGACACGCGCGAGTCGATCGAGGCCAATCTGCAATTTGCTCGCCGCTACGTCGACTGGCCCTATATTCAGCATCCGACGCCTTATCCTCGAACGCCCATGACCAAAGAATTCCGCGATCAAGGCCTGATCCAGAACGAGCGCCTGGAAGAATACGACGGAACTACCGCAGTGGTGAGAACCCGGCACCTGCCCGCCGAAGAGGTCGAGTTCCTGCGTTGGCGGGCGGAGCGCTGGATGAAGGTTCGCCACGTGCCCACCATCTTTCGCCACGATCCGTGGTTTGTGCTGACCCACACTCCCAGGATGCTGGCCCACACGTTCCGGGGAAGTTCCATCCGCTCAGCCCTTGGGCTGGAAGACGAGACGAAAGTATTTGCGCGCTACCGGGCAATGCGCGAGGCGGAACGAGAATACGTATAACGCTTTGCGGAGACTAGGCGAGGACTGGCGAAATGAGGAAGGGCGAAATACAGACCAGGGCTCCTTACCGGTAAGTAAGGAATATGGTAGGATGTAAGGAGGACAGGAGAGGCTCGTATGGCGTCGGCAACCGTTACTTCGAAGGGCCAAATCACCATTCCGGTACGGGTCCGCGAAGCATTGGGACTGAACGCAGGAGACCGGATCGAGTTCGTCGAGATCGACAAGGGCAAGTTCGCCATCATGGCGGCAACGCGGTCCATACGCGAACTGAAGGGAATGTTCCACGACAAGCGCAGGAAGCCAGTCTCAATTGAGGAAATGAATGCTGCAATCGCGCGGCGAGCATCCGAATCTCGATGACTGGGCTCGATACAAATGTCGTGGTGCGCTATATCACGCTTGACGACCCGGTTCAGGTTCCCGCCGCAGTAGCGATGATGGATTCCTTATCGGCGGATGAACCTGGATTTATATCGCTGGTTGTCGTCGCGGAGCTCGCCTGGGTGCTGGAAGTTTCCTATAGCTTCAACAAGGCTGCCATCGTACGGGCTTTTGAAGCGCTGCTACAAAGCAAAGAGATCATCATCGAGCAAACGGAACTCGTTTCTCATGCATTACGTCTTTTCGCAGCCGGGAATGCTGGCCTCGCTGATTACTTGATCGAGCGGAGTGGGCGCGCAGCCGGATGCGCGCACACATTTACATTCGATCAAGAAGCTGCAAGATTTGCCGGGATGCGACTGCTGAAATAACCTGCTTAACTTCCCACGCCGAAAAATCCTTCCACCACGCTAAGGTCGGTCGTCCTTTTGTAATTGGGCAGGCTCTCGATGAAAACGCGGCCGTATTGCTTCTTCAGGATGCGGTTGTCGAGCAGCACGAGCAGTCCGCGGTCGTGCAATGACCGGATCAGGCGGCCAAAGCCTTGTTTCAGCGTAATCACTGCAGCGGGCACCTGATATTGAAAAAAAGCGTTGCCACCTCCAGCATCGATCGCTTTCACTCGAGCAGCCACAACCGGGTCGCTGGGCACGGCAAAGGGCAGGCGGTCGATGATTACGCAACTCAGTTGCTCGCCTTGCACGTCCACCCCTTGCCAGAAAGAAGACGTCGCGAAGAGCACAGCGTTGGGGGTTAACCGGAATTCCTCAAGCAGCGCGCTCTTGGGCGCATCCCCCTGGCGCAGCATGGGGAACTCCACTTCGCCTAAAAGCCGTTGGTAAATGTCGTGCATCTGCGCGTAGCTGGTAAAGAGAACGAAGGCGCGGCCGCGCGAGATCTCCAGGATTTTTCGGATGCGCTCGGCGGCTTTTGCGGTGAACTGCGGAGTCCGCGGATCAGGCAGATCGGGCGGCACGTACAAAACAGCTTGGCTCTGGTAATCGAAATGAGAGGGCAGTACCGACTCCCGCGCGTGTTCCATGCCAAGCCGTTTGCGGATGTACTCGAATCCACCACCCACTGCCAGCGTCGCTGAAGTCAGGACCGCCGTATCCAGTTTCGCCCACAAGCACTCGCGCAGAATGGGTCCAACGTCGATCGGCGTAGCTTGCAGGAAAACATGCTGCCGCCCATGCGGGCCTTCTTTTGTCGGCTCTGTGCCTCGCGGTCTCCGTTGGGAAAAGCCTCCGCGCCGTTCGATCCAGAACACGGTGTTGCGATCTTCCGATTCAAGCGCGAAGCCCAGTTGCGCCTGAATTTCCTGCGCCCGCCGCACGAAATTGAAAACTTCTTCCGGCTTTTGGGGCAAGGCGTCCAGTTCACCGGCCAGCCGAGTCAGCGACTGATCGAGGGCCACATACTCGTCTCCGTTTTCCTCCAGAAATTCCCGGCGGGTCTCGAACGCAAACCGCCCGTCGCCCGCCGGCAACACGGAAAAGAATAGCTGCGAGCGGTCGCGCAGACTCCCCAACGCGCCGGAGAGCGAGGACGACAGCATTCGATTGTGCTGCATGGAGTGCTCAACGTCGCGCGCCAGTTCTTCCATGCGAAGATTGCTCACCGAAATGCCGAAGTAATTCCCGGCTACGTCCTCCAGTTCATGCGCCTCATCAAAAATCACTGCGGCTGCTTCGGGAAGAATCCCCGCATCCGGCGCACCGTCGGCCTGCAACTTGATGGCGAGATCTGCGAAGAACAGGTGATGATTCACAATGACGATGTCGCTCTCCAGCGCGCGCCGCCGCATTTCGGTAATGAAGCAACGTTCCCACTGGCTGCATTTCTGGCCAGTACAGGTGTCGGCACGGGCATCGAGCTTGTGCCAGAGAAGGCTCGCTTCGGGCAGTTCCGCTAATTCAGCCCGGTCGCCAGTGCTCGTGTTCTTTTCCCAGGCTGCAATGGCACGATACTGCTCAATTTCGTCCAGCCCGCTAAGTACCGGCTGATCGGTCAAGTCATAAAGTTTCTTCCGGCACAGATAATTGTTGCGTCCCTTCATGTAACAAACCGAGAGGCGGGAGCCTGAGTCCCTATACAAAGCCTGCTCGAGAAAGGGCACATCTTTGTAGAAAAGCTGTTCCTGCAGATTTTTTGTGCCGGTCGAGATGATGACGCGCTTGCCCGAACGGATTACAGGCACCAGATAAGCCAGCGTCTTGCCGGTGCCTGTGCCGGCCTCGACGATGAGGTGGCGCTTCTGTTCCAGCGCCTCCTCGACCGCTTCCGCCATCTGCAACTGGCCGCGCCGAAATTCGTACAACGGATGCGTGCGGGACAAGACTCCGCCCGGCGCGAAGAACTGATAAAGAGAGGCGTCCTTCCTGGCGATGGCGGGGTGGCTCGATTGGGCCGAAGGCGCGGGCTGGGAACTGGAAGGCACGGAAGTCTCTATAATAACGACTCCGAGTCCAACTGACGTCTTCGTCTTATGGGGGCGGCTGTCCCTGCATAAAGATTTACATTGAGCCAGCCTGTTTACAACTCGAACTCCGCAACTGCCGGTCCGGCTCCAACGATAGCGATCGTCGGACGTCCGAACGTTGGCAAGTCTACGCTCTTCAACCGCATGGTCGGCTCGCGGCGCGCGATTGTCGGCGACGAGCCGGGAATTACGCGCGATCGTCTCTACGGTGATGCGGAATGGAACGGGCGCCGTCTGCGCATCGTCGACACCGGCGGCATTTTGCCGGAGGAGAAAGACCTGATCCCCGCCGAGATCTATCGTCAGGCGCGGGTTGCGCTCGAGGAATCAGCCGCCATCATCATGGTGGTGGATGGACGGTCCGAATTGGCGGGACCGGACCTGGAACTCGTGCGCCTGCTGCGAAAGGGAAACCGGCCTTTGTTTTTGGCCGTGAATAAGGTCGATTCCGAGAAGCAATCTTCGCTGATCGACGAGTTTCATCGCCTCGGGGTCCCCCAGATGTTTCCCATCTCCGCCGAACACGGACGCGGAGTGGACGATTTACTCGACGCGGTGATTGCGACTCTGCCAAAGCCTTTACTTATAGAGGGCACAGGGATCACAGGGGAACCACAGGGGCAGGAGGATGCTGCGCCGACGACTGAAGACCAAGCATCGCCGATTGAAGTCCGAGTCGCTATCATCGGCCATCCCAACGTCGGCAAGTCCACGCTATTGAATGCGCTCACCGCTTCCGATCGCGCTATTGTTTCGCCCATCCCCGGAACCACTCGCGACGCAGTGGACGAAGTGATCGAGCGCGATGGCCGCCGCTTTCGTTTCATTGATACCGCCGGAATTCGCCGCAAGGGCAAGACTCATCTGATGGCGGAAAAGCTTTCCGTGGTCATGGCGCGGAAGCATCTCGAGGCTGCCGACATTGCGCTGCTGGTCATTGACGCTACGGAAGGCGTGAGCCAACTCGATGCTGCGATTGCCGGATACGCGCACGAGAGCGGGCGGTCGATCATTATTGTGGTCAACAAATGGGATCTCATGATCAGCGGCCAGAAAAAAACCGGTAGGGCGACCAAGTCGGAACGCATGCGGGAATCGAAGCGCCCCGGCGACCGCGACTCGTTCGAGCAGCGCCTGCGCTACGAACTCAAGTTTCTCAACTATGCGCCGGTGGTTTTCGTGTCAGCCCAAAGCGGCAAAGGAACCGAAAAAATCTTTCCGCTCATCGAGCAAGTCGCTGCAGAGCGCCGCAAGCGCGTTACCACTTCCGAGATGAATCGCTTCCTCGAGCATGTGGATTTCGACCGCGCTTCCGTCCCCATGCGCCAGCGCGTGAAGATTCTCTACATGACGCAAGCTTCCGTTGCCCCGCCCACGTTCGTGCTCTTCACCAACCGCGCCGTGAAGCTGCACTTCTCATACCAGCGCTTTTTGGAGAATCAGATTCGGGCCGCCTTCGGATTTCTCGGGACACCAATCTGGATCAAGAATAGGGCGAGGAATTCCTAGAACCTCTCTTCCACGCTGATGTTCAGCGCTGAAGGTCGACCCCGCACCACGGTAACTTGAATCTCCCGCACCATCCCTCATCCTTGGGAAGAAGATGAGCGGTCGATGACCTTCCATGCCAGATTGTCCCTCACCCTGCGACGCCTTGCCGTCGCGTTCCCGGTCGCTTTCGTGTTGGTGTGGGGCATTGCGTTTATCAGTCTCAATGCTGCGTTTGTGATTCTCGTGCCACTGTGGATCGCGCTGGTGATCGCCTGGCCGAACTTGAGCCGACGGCTAGGCTTCGACTTTCCTCAGGCTCCCGTGCTGCGCACGCCCGGGCCGAAACTTCCGCTCGGAGTACGTTTGCTGAGGGGTGTGGGCAAACTCACGCTGACGTTCATCATCCTGCTGTTGGTGCCACAGATTCCTCTGGGGTTTTCCTTTTACCACGCAGAGAGTGCACGACGGACCTTGCATGTGGGCATGACCGAGGCTGAGGTTCTTCGGTCGGTCACAGGTTGGGACGCAATGGATGTGGTCTCACATCCTTCCGGAGCGGACCCGGAGGCAGCAGAGGTTCTCGCCATCACCTTTGGCAGCGGCGGCAAGAGAGTCTACACGATTAACGATTACGGGACGGGTGACGGCCCGCACATTTCGGAATCCGAGGCGCTGGCCATGATCCAACAGAAGGTGCAGGGGAGCGACCATTGGTCGTTCTTCTACCACTACACCAACTTTATTCAAAGGGTCCATTTCTCGGTTGCTTTCGGCCCAGACGGGCGGGTCACCGAGATAAGGCCGGTGGGGCAGCCGCTTTCCTGAATGAACCGAGGAGCGAAACCGTGAAGAAATTCAAGTCCCTTCTCAAGAGCGTTGCCCTTGGCTTCTTCCTGGCCACTCTGGCTAATGTGTTTCTGGTCAGGGTCGTCAACGTAGACGACGATTTTGCAGCGGTAGCGTTCTTTGTGCTCTGGCCCATATTGTCTTATGGATTGTGGACAATGATGGGGCGCGAAAAAGTCATCTCCCCAAAAGCGCCGAATGAATTGTTGAGCAAGCCCAAGCCGCGATCAACGAGCGGGAAGCGACTTCTCGTTACGGCGCTTCTAGCGATCGTGCTTGCCGTCGTTCTGGCATTCACCATCAACGCTGATGTTGTCTGGATCGCGTTTATCCCGTTCTGGATTGCGCTCTATTACGGATGGCCGATCCTGAGCCGGCGGGTGCCCTTACTTGATTTTGATAAAGCACCCGCACCGACTCCGAAACGGCCGCTTTGGCTGCGCATGCTTCGGGGCGCGGGCGCCTTTGTCGGTACAGCCGTGTTGGCGATAGCAGGCTCAGCCTCGATTGTCGTTGTGCCTATCGCTCTTTGCATGCACAGGGCCCAGAAGGTAGCCAACTCAGTACACGTGGGCATGACGGTGCAAGAAGTCCTCGACGCAGCCAGGGATTGCGATGTGTTCCATGCCGGTTCCGACTTTCCCTGGGACAAGAATGCTGAGGGTGACAACGTTCCGGCTATGGGGCTCAATTGGAGGAGAGACGGCACGTATCGGACCTATGATCTCGCGGCGCACCAGGACATTTCGATGACAGAGTCGGAGGCCGTCGAACGTCTGCATGCCAGGCTTCACGATGGCTACAAGTGGTACTTCAGCTACACGTACGTCAACGTGACTCCCATGCACGTTTCTTTCAGCGTGATTTTCGGGCCGGATGGACGGGTTGTAGAAGTGACGCCGGTTCACGGTTGGGATTGAGCTGGGGGAGGTCGCTGATCCGCCAGGAAGGCGCCCTCAGGATTCCACCGTCGCGGACCCCTTGCAAAACCAATTTACCGTACCCCAGCGTGCACGGAAATCGGCCACCATGTGCGCCTTGCGCTCCGACTACTCGCCCTGCAGATGCTGATCGTTCGTCAACAATCCAATCCGCTCCACGCCGGCATGGTGTGCCACATCGATCACGCTGGCCACGTATTGAAAATCGACATCGGCATCTCCCCGGACGAAGGCTACCTTTTCCGCGCGCGTGACATAGATTTGAGCCAAACGCGTCTCTAAATCTTCCCAGCGCACATCTTCCTGATTGAGCTTGACGGAGGTCTGCTGATCGTTCGTCCTCCACAGCACCTGGATCACAATGGTGCGCGACTGCCTCTCCGACGGGTTTCCTTCTGATTCGGTTGTGGAATTTGAGTCTTTTCCACGTACTCCGGATCCATCGACACGACCAGCATGAACATGATGATCAGCGTCAGCAAGACATCGATTAGAGGGGTGACGTTGATCTGCGGTCCAGACCGACCTCCGCCTGCCATTGAGAAAGCCATAGGGAATTGCTCCTCTCGGCACGCGTGTCTGCAACATCAGACACCTCACATGGGTTGTGAGTTCCGTCCGCAAGATCCGTTATCGAAACGAAATGCAACTGAGGACGGTTATCCGGGAAACAGCTTCATCTTCACAACTAGCGCCACCATCATTCCTAGAGCGCCGAGGAGCGCGTTGTACTCGCGATGCTGCCAATAGAGATCCAATGAAAATCTGCCGCCTCCTCCGGGCGCGCGCCCGACCCGCGGAAACATTCGCGGCACGCGCCGCGCATACTCCTCAAATTCCGGGAACCTTTCCCGCAGAAAGTTTTCCTCCGCACGAATCACCGGAACATAAATCGCGAAGAACATCACGACCAGCGCAATCCCCACCCACCAACTCCGCGACGCCACCGCGAACCCGGCCCCAATCAGCAGCGACCCGAGGTACAGCGGATTCCGTGTATAGGCGTACGGCCCGGACATCGCCAACGCTTCATTCTTCCGCACGTGTCCCGAGGCGAGCGCGCGAATCAGCAACCCCGGCACAATCAGCACCGCGCCCAGCGCCAGAAAGCGCCAGGTTGGCCGCGCGAGCCAAAAATACAGCACAGCAAAGGCGAATCCGAGCGGCACTCGGATTCGCCGCGCCACTCGCGACCATTCAGCCATGCGCCGCCGTCCCTCTCTCTAGCAGCGCATGCGCCGCATTCACCACCGCGTCCACACCGATCTCCAGCATCCCTTCATCGGGCCGGGGATTCCGCGCATGTGTGGTGGGGCTGGTCGGACTTCTCAGCACGACGCTGCGCGTCCGATACGGCCCATTGCGCGCGGGATCCGTGGGGCCAAAAATTGCAACCACGGGAACGCGCAATGCTGCCGCGAGGTGCAGCGGCCCCGTATCTCCTCCCACAAACAGCTTCGCGCCGCGCGTCAGTGCGACCAATTCGGTGATCGTCAGCCTCAGCGCCTGGGCCGCGCCGCCGCTCGCTGCGCTTACCTCTTCTCCCAACTGCTCCTCGCCCGGACCGCAGTTCACAAAGCAGTGCAGCCCGTAATCGCGGAGTCGCGGAGCCACTTCGCCGTAACGCTGGGATGGCCACCGCTTTGCACCCCATCCCGCCCCCGGATTCAAAATCGCGTAATCGCGAATCCGGTGCTGCGCCAGCAATTCGCGGCACACGGTTTCGGCTCGGGGATCGGTGGGAAAATCCACGGGCGGCACCGCGACCTTCCTTTGAGTCACCGTCTCGACCACCGACAGATTTTGCTCGATGACGTGGATCCCCCGGGCGGCAACCTGCCGCGTGTACCACAGGCTGGCGGGAGATTCACGCGATTCGGCCGCGCCATACACCATCGGCGCGCCTGACCAGCGTGCCAGCACTCCCGAGCGAATCGCTCCCTGCAGATCGACGGCAACCTGGTACCTCGCGGCTCGCACGTCGTTCCACACGCGCGCGATCCGCTCGATGGTTTGCACCTCGAACAGCGATGTCCGCCATCCCTTCAAGTTGACCGTGTGCACCCAATCGACCAGTGGGCGTTGTGCCGACCGGGGTCCCCGCCGCGGCGCACCCGGCGCGCACAACAACTCCACCCAGCGTTCCTCAATCAGCCATCCGATCATGGCCTTGGGAAAAGCCGCACGCAGCGCCTCGGCAGCAGGAAGCGTATGGATCACGTCGCCCATCGCGCTCAATCGCACAATGAGCAGCCGTTCGATTCTGTCGTTCCCGGTCTCGGTTGCGATCAAGTTTTCCTCGGAACGAGCCGGGAGCGGATAATCTCGCTGGTCGAATGGTCTTTGGGATCGCCCACGATTTCCACGCGCCCACCGTACTCGGCGACGGCATCGCGCTCGGGTACTGAGTCTGCCGTGTAATCGGTCCCTTTGGCCTGAATGTCAGGACGGATCTCGCGAATGAGCGGGCGCACGTCGAGTTCGGGAAAAACGACGACGCCATCCACGTCGGCCAAAGCCGCCACAATCTCGGCGCGTTCTTTCTCGGGCATGATCGGACGTCCCTCGCCTTTCAGCGCGCGTACCGATTCGTCCGAGTTGATGGCCACGACAAGTTTTCCGCCGAGCGCCTTCGCCCCGCGCAGGTACCGCACATGGCCGACATGCAGCAGATCGAAGTTACCGTTCGCCAGCGTGATCCGTTCGCCCGCGCGCCGCCACTCTTCCACCCTGCGGCGGAGTTGGTCACGGCTCAGAATTTTCTTTTGTTCGTTCAATGCGTTCGTGTGGCCGGCGGTGACTGCTCAATCGCATGCAGCAACTCTTCCCGCGTGACCGTCGCGGTTCCGCGCTTCATCACAACAAGTCCGCCCGCGTAGTTTGCCAGTTGCGCAGCCTCCTCGGTCGAAGCTCCCGCAGCCAGGGCCGCCGTGAACGCGGCGATCACCGTATCGCCCGCGCCGGTAACGTCCGCCACCTGGTCCGAACCGAAGATGGGTATGTCCACGGGTTTATGGTTGCGATCGAAGGCCGCCATCCCATCGCGTCCGCGCGTGATCACCAGCGACTGTAGTTTCATTCTCGACATCAGCTGTTCGCCGGCTGCCACTAGCTTGTTCCAGTCCTGCCCAATCGAGATTCCGAGGGCCTCTTCCACCTCGGGTTCATTCGGGGTCGCCGCTGTAGCCCCGGCATACTGCAACATCCGGTAACGCGAGTCGAGAATGAGCGGCACCGATCCCAACTTGCCCTTTTCGCGCAGCGCGGTAACAATCGCCGGAGTCGCCGCGCCATAGCCGTAATCTGACACCAGCAGAGCATCCGAAGCATGCGCATAATTCCGCGCCGCCAGATACAGTTCGCGGGTCAAATGGCTGTTGGGCGGCTCCTGCGGTTCGCGATCCACCCGCACCACCTGCTGCCGCGCCGTGTGTGTCATGCCCGCGAGAATGCGCGTCTTGGTGACGGTCGTATAACTCTTGTCCTTGAGTACGCCGCTGACCGCGATGCGCTTGTGGCGGAAATATTTCAGCAGCAACCGGCCCGGCTCGTCGTCTCCCACGATGCCCACCGGAAGAACGTTCACGCCGAGATCGGCCAGATTGTTGGCCGCGTTTGCTCCGCCCCCAGGCACCACCGTGCGCTCGCGGTGTTTCAAAATAAGGACGGGTGCCTCGCGCGAGACCCGCGAAATTTCACCAAAGACGAACTCATCCGCCACCAGATCGCCCAACACCGTGACGGTCAGGTTGGGAAAATCCTCGACGATCTTCTTGAGCCGCTCGCCTTCCTTGGGGTGCTTGGTCATCGCTCGTAGCGCAGGCATCTTTATGGCTGCCGCAAGGGCGCGCCGCCTGTGCGACGATTCTCTCATGCGCCGCGCCTTCGTTCCTCGACCTTGCGCAGAATGGTATCAACGGCGTTAGCGGCGTCCGCCAACTCCATCCGCACTGGCACGACGGACAACGGATCGAGAGCCGAGAGATACGCCCCCAGGTTCACCGCGTCCTTCTCGGTCGTAACGAAACCACCAGCCTCGCTGCGCTGCTTTAACGCAAGCAATTCCCGAATATCTCTTTCAACGTAGGCGTGATGATCGTGGTAGAAGGCTTCGGCTACAGGCTCAATGTTCGCCGCCCGCAATTGCAGGACAAAGTTCTGGGGCCGGGCGATCCCGCAAAACGCCACCGGCCGCGGAGGAACATTCCTGGGCACAATGCCGCGCCTCACACGCCAAACGAGCTTGCCTGCAACTGGAAACGATTCCGCAGCAGCGCCGCTGGTTAATACAACCGCATCTGCGCGATCAATCGAGCGCAACGGCTCGCGCAACCTTCCCGCAGGCAGCAAGCGATCGCCCGCATCCTGCGGCGTGAGCAGGACAATATCGAAGTCCCGCCGCAGTGCGCGATGTTGGAAGCCGTCATCGAGCAAGTGCAGCTGCGGTCCGAAACGCGATTCCGCAAAAGCTCCAGCGGCATAGCGATCTTCGCCAACCACAACCGGTACCTGTAGCTTGCGGGCGATCAGGAGCGGCTCGTCGCCAAATTCCTGCGGCAAGCCGGCGGGATCGACCAGCAGCACGCCGCGGCTGTTGCGTCCATAACCGCGCGAGAGGACATCAAATTTCACATTCCTCGTTTTGAGCAATTCCCCCAGAAGCATCACAAACGGCGTCTTGCCCGATCCACCGGCGGAAAGATTGCCCACGCTGACGACTGGCCCCTCCAGGGCTCGCGCGCGCAGCAGGCCTCTGTCGTAGAGCGCATTGCGCGCCGCCACAATGCCACCGTAAATGTTCGAAAGGGGATTCAATCGTTGTGTGCGGCTTGCGCGGAAGCGGCCGGTGGATCGCTGTGATCCGCGAGGAGCGCCTTCAAAGCTTCCATCGTTCTGTCGGTCGCTCCCCGCTGGGACTCCATGGTTTCTTTCGCGCGCTGTCCCAGCGCCAGCCGCTCGGCGTCATTCTCCAGCAATTGCATCAACGTCAGGGGCAGCTCGGAGACTCCAACGATGCGCACCGCATCCCGACTCTGGAACAGGCCCACGATGTCGCGGAAATTTTCCGTGTGGTTTCCGGTCACTATGGCGACGCCGTGCTGCGCCGGCTCAATGATGTTGTGACCGCCGCGCGGCACCAGGCTCCCGCCGACAAACGCGACGTCGGCCAGCTCGTACAGCGCCGCGAGTTCTCCGATCGTGTCGACCAGCAGGACCCCGCCAGCCAGCGGCTCGCCCTGCCAGCGCGAACGGCGGTGCAGGGCAATACCGAGTTGCTGCACCAGAATGGCGACGTTGTCGAAGCGTTCGGGATGACGCGGCGCCAAAATCATGACCGCGCGCGGATGGCCCACTCGCAAATTCTCAAACGCCTTCAGCAGCAGAGGCTCCTCATCTTCGACCGTGCTGCCGCAAACCAGTACCGGTCTTGCGCCTTCCGCTCTTAACGCCTGACGGAGGTTCTCGACAATCGGCGGCGGGGAAGGCAACGTGACATTGAACTTCAGATTGCCCGCGGCCTGCACGCGTCCCGGTTCAGCCCCAATCGAGATCAGGCGTTCGCGATCCTGTGAGGTTTGAGCGAGGAAGAGATCGATCTGCCCCAGCATTTTTCGTAGAGCCCGGCGGAAGCGCTGGTAACGCGGCCAGGAGCGGTCCGAAATGCGGGCATTGACCACCGCGATGCGGGCGCCGCTGGCGTGCACCAGCCGTAAGAAATTCGGCCAGAATTCAGTCTCGGCGAGCACTACCAGTTCCGGCTGCAAGGCACGCAGGTAGGGCCGGATGGCGAAGGCGAAGTCCAGGGAAAAATAAAAAACGTTCTCCTCGCCAAAGCGCTTGCGGGCCAAATCCTGCCCGGTGTCGGTCGTAGTTGAGACGACAATGCGATGCTGCGGAAACGTGCGCCGCATCTGCTCGACTAAACCGCTGATGGCGAGCACCTCGCCCAGCGAGACAGCGTGAATCCAGATCACGCGTGGCGGCGCGCCAACCAAAGCCAGGCGCGCCGGCACCTTTCCCATGCGCTCGGCAAAGCCCCGCCGGTACTTGCCGTGGCGCACCATCTGATAAAGCCAGTACGGCAGGCTCACCAGCATGGCGAGCGCCAGGGCCAGAGTATAGAGGAGGTAGGACAAGCTGGAGCCATTCTAAACCGGGCAGCATCACAGTCCGCCCTCTATAATTGCGGTATGCGATGCTTGTGCATGCGATGGACTCGCCGCTGGCTCGTGTGGACAGCGTGCATGACTCTCTTTGTTCCAGCAGTTTTGGCGTCGAAGAGTTTTGTCAGGCCCGAAGCGAAACCTGCTTTCAACTACCCCGCGCACGATCTTCATCGCGACGAGAAGGTGTCGATTGCCGCCGATCCCTACGACACAGCTGCAAAATCCAAGATTTTTTCTATCGATTTTTCCCAGCACGGGCTGCTGCCGGTTTTTTTTATCGTGACCAATGACGGCGATCAGCCAATTTCCATCACTCGCATGGAAGTCACAATGATCACGGCGAATCGTTCAAAGCTCACGCCTCTGGGAATGGACGATCTGTACCGCCACCTGTCTAACCCGCAGGCGCAGACCCGGCCCAATCCGATTCCGCTCCCGCGCAAGGCGAAGGGCGCGCTTAGCAAAAAAGATATGGATGAGCTCGATGCCTCGCAGTTTGCGGCCCGAGCCGTGGAGCCGCACACGACGCAGTCCGGATTTTTGTTTTTCGACATCGGCGGGATTGAATCCCCGTTACGCGGCGCGAGTATCGATGTCACCGGTGTCTCCGATGCCAAGGGCAACGAACTCATGTTTTTTGAGATCCCGATGGACAACTACTTGAACGCTCCAGTGAAACCGTGACGATGATTTGCTAATTTGGTAATCGGGTGATCTCGCAATCTGCAGCTTGTCCTAATTTCATACATGGCCACCACAACGCAACCCTCCATCGCCGCGCATCCCAAGTTTGAACCGGTCATCGGCCTGGAGGTGCACGTCCAGCTTTTGACGGCTACTAAGATTTTCTGCTCGTGCTCGACGCGCTTCGGCGCATCCCCAAACACCAATGTCTGCCCAGTCTGCCTGGGAATGCCCGGCGCTCTCCCGGTTCTCAACAAGAAAGCGGTGGAGTTTGCGACCTTGGCGGCCATGGCGCTGAATTGCCGAATCAACGAGACTTCGATCTTCGCGCGCAAGAATTACTTTTATCCCGACCTGCCGAAGGGCTACCAGATTTCTCAGTATGACAAGCCGCTGGCGGAGTTCGGGTTTATCGAAGTTCCCTCCAATGGCGGCAAGAAGAAAATCGGCATCACGCGCGTGCACCTGGAAGAGGATGCGGGCAAGAGCCTGCACGAGGGTTTCCCCGACTCTGCCGAGAAGACCGCGATCGATCTGAACCGCACCGGCGTGCCGCTGATTGAAATTGTCAGCGAACCTGACATCGCTACCCCCGACGAGGCTTATGAATACCTGACGCGCCTGAAGGAAATCATCCTCTATACCGGCGTGAGCGATTGCAACATGGAGGAAGGCTCGCTGCGCTGCGACGCTAACGTGAGCGTGCGCCCGCGCGGGCAGAAGGAATTCGGCACCAAGACTGAAATCAAAAATGTGAACTCCTTCCGCTTCATTCGCGAGGCGCTGGAGTATGAGATTGCCCGCCAGATTGAGGTCATCGAGTCCGGCGGCAAGATCACGCAGGAAACGCGTCTTTACAATGCCGACGAAGGCAAGACCTACGGGATGCGTTCGAAAGAGCAGGCGCACGACTACCGTTACTTCCCCGAACCCGATTTGCTGCCGCTGGTCGTGAACGAAAAGTGGAAAGCCGAAATCGCGCGCTCGCTCCCGGAATTGCCCGAGGCGCGCCGCGCCCGCATGGTGAAGGACTACGGCATCACCGACTACGACGCCCAGGTGCTGACATTTTCCAAAGGGTTGGCCGACCAGTTTGAGCAGGCGGCGAAGGCCGCAAAGAATCCCAAGCGCGTGGCGAATCTTGTGCAAGGCGAACTGATGGGCCGTCTCAAAGCCAAAGGCCTTTCCATCGAGCAGTCGCCGATTTCGATGCACGGCGTGGCCGCTTCGGCGGACCTGGTCGAGTCGGGAACGATTTCGGGAAAGATGCTCAAGGATCTCTACGATCTGAGCTTCGAGCGCCGCAAGGATTTCCCCCTTGTCTACGATGAAGAAGGCCGTCCACAGCAATCCACCGACACGTCCGCCCTGGAAAAGATCATCCACGAAATCCTTGCCGCCAATCCCAAGCAACTCGAACAATACCGCGCTGGCAAGAAGACCATGCTCGGGTTCTTCGTGGGGCAAGTAATGAAAGCCTCGAAAGGCCAAGCCAGTCCCCAGATTGTGAACGAGCTCTTAGCGAAAAAGCTGGGCTAATTCTGAGGGGTAGTTCCTAAACAAGTCGCGGGAGAACTGCCCTTAGTAATGCTTCGAAAACCGTCTTCACGCGCTCGCCAGTTTCCATTACTTCGGCGTGGGAAAGGGGCTGGTCGAGGATTCCTGCGGCCATGTTCGTCACGCACGAAATTGCCAGCACATCCAGTCCCATGTGGCGTGCGGCAATCACTTCCGCCACCGTTGACATCCCCACGAGATCGGCGCCGATGCGGCGGAGGTATTCAATTTCCGCTGGCGTCTCATAGCTGGGTCCGAGTAGCGCTGCGTAGACTCCCTCATGCAAGGGGATTTTGAGCTTGGCCGCTTCTTCGCGGGCGATCTGGCGATACGCGCGCGAGTAGGCCTGCGACATGTCGGGAAAGCGCACGCCGAAGCGGTCATCATTCGGCCCGACCAGCGGATTCGTCCCTTGCAGATTGATGTGGTCGCGGAGCACCACCAGCGCTCCCTGCGAGTAGCCCAGGTTGATTCCGCCCGCGGCATTGGTGAGTACGACAGCGCGGATGCCCATCCGTCCGAAAACCCGGATCGGAAAGGCGACCTGGTGCGCGGAATATCCCTCGTATTGGTGGACGCGCCCTTGCATGGCGGCGACCGGGACCGCGCCGGCGTGTCCGATCACAAGTCGGCCGGCGTGTCCGATGGCGGTGGATTGCGGGAAAGCTGGGATGTCGGAGTAGGGGACGCGGGTCGCGTCGGTGAGCGAGTCGGCGAAGGCGCCGAGTCCGGAGCCGAGGACCAGCCCGATTTTGGGGCGAAGAGGCGTGCGTTGCAGGATCAGTTGGGCGGCCGAATCAGCTTGCGTGAAATGGTCAGTCATTCAATTTTTGACGAACGAACCACAGAGAACACAGGGGAACAAGTTGAAAAACCTCTGTGAACCTCTGTGTCCTCTGTGGTTAAGGTTTTGCCTCACAAATCGCCGTCGGATAAATGGCGCCCGTGCCCGTTGCGGTCCAGCCAATCATACAGAAATGTCTGGTAGAGATAGGAGGCGACGATCTCCTCGCCGAGTTCGTGGGTGTCGGTGCAGATGAACGGCAGGCGCAGGCCGGTCAGCACAGCGATCAGCGACTGCGTGATGCGGTTGGGGTTGGCGGCGCGGTAAGGATATTCGGATTTGATCTCGGTCAGCGACGAAGTGACCACGAGGAGGCTGTGAGGAAGATCGGCCATCCGCCGCAGCCGCTTGACGAAAACAGCGCGATTCGTCGTGAACGAGCAGATCAGGTCGGCGAGATCCTTACGCTCGACCGCGCACGTGTCTTCCATGCCTTCGACGGAGTAATCGCCGAGGCGCAGGGCGCGATGCTCGATTTTTTCGAACCACCCTCTGAAGCGTCGGAACGAGAGCGGATTCTGCTCGCGGGTGTCGACGATCGCAATGGGCAGTGGCGTGCGGAGTTGCGTGCCTCCGCGCTCGGGGACGACGGGCAGCGGGGGGTGCGGGACGGGCGAGGTGAGCGTGGTCCACTGCAGCGGCGCCGGGATCAGAGTGCGTTTGCGGGGCATTGAGTTCACTGATTCTAATGCGCCGCTTCGGGGCGCGCCAATCGCATGTCCCACCGGGGCTAAGTCCCATTAGCGCTAACTTAAGCTGCTTGGGCTTGTGACCATCCCGACTTCGCAGAAGGCCGTTTCTGCGGAATTTGGCGTCGCCGCCTGTCCAGACAGGCATTGGGTGCATATGCTTTGGTGAGAACGGCGACGTTCATTGGGAGTGACACAGCGATCTCTGAGGTAGCGAAAGTTCGTTGGGTGCGTCTCTGCCGGGGTTATGCATTACGTCAGCCCGTGCCACTTCACCCGGCGGCCCTTCAAAACTCGCTGGAGGCGCCTCCGCCTCCCGATTGCCCACCCCCGAAGTGGACGCCCGCAGCGCTTGTTTGTGGTTCTGGCGTTATCGACTGCGGCGATATCAGGCCCAATACATTGGACCCGACGTTCATCCAGTGTTTGTCCTTTCCCGAAAGGCGTGCAGCGGTAAAGCCATGGCGAATTCCGCCCGGGCCATGGGCAAGCCAGCGTCGGGTGAAAACGGCGACAGCAGTTAACAACATGCCGAGAAGCATCGGGTCCCAGGTGTGCCGCTGCCAGCCGAGATAAGGCTTATTGGAGACCAGCGTCAGCGTGGTGACGATCGCGCCCACAGCGATAACGAACCGGTCCTTCTGCCGAAAGCCGCGCGCGAGTACGATTGGCGGCAGACACCAGATCAGCACCCACGTTCCCCAGTAGAACGGGCTCGCGAATTCAGGGGTGACGTGAATGCCGCCCCGCCACCGAACCGGAAGGTTCAACGACAAAAGGTCCAACGACGAAAGCTGAAGATTGATGGCCAGGTACATGCCAAGCCAGAGCATTGCTTCGACAAGCGAATAATCATCTTCGATGCAGTCGAAGCGGTGGCGCGAGCGCAGCGCGGCTACACCCGCTAGTTCGATTGCGTAGAACATGGCGACCATCGCATGCTGCGCCGAGTGGGACGAGGTCCAGTAGCCTGGCAGAAAGAGGACGAAGATCATCGCGGCCAGAAACGCGTATGAGAACCCGAAGCGGCGCCATATCCAAAGGGAAAAGGCAGCGCCTGCTGCGGGAACCAGGAACTGGCCTGCGTCCGGCCTTGACGAAAAAGGACTGCCGCTGAAAAAAGCGGCCATCATTCCCACGCAGAGAAAACCAACCGAGAAAACGACGAGCGCTTCCTCGATACCGTAGCGATAGAGCCTGCCTTGGGAAACAGCGCCTTCAGCAGCCACGTAGCAGACGGCGGCGAAGATCAGGAAAAAGACGCCGGCGGTTTGCTCCGTCGCCCGCGAAAGAAAAACCACGAAGAACAGCCCGGCGGCGGCACCCACGATGATCAGGGTGAACAGAAACAAAACCAGCCGCAGGAAAATGTTGGTGGTTCGGAGACCAGAAGCCGTTTCCTGTTCCAGAAGCCGGTACTGCTCTTTGGTGAGGTAGCCCTCGCCAGCCCAGTCGGTCAGAAGTTTGTGGGCGCGCAAAGTCTCTTCGCTGGATGCGCTGTAGATTCTCACGCGGGCCTCCCGAACCGTCGCCCGATCTGCACTAGCAGCACTAGCATCGCGACTCCGGTAACGACGAAATAGCCCAGAACAGCGCTTGTGTCATTCACGCCACGGAGAAACATCGAGCTGGCACCTACGTAGCCGTAGACAGCGGCATACGCAACAAAGGCAAACTGCCGTCGTGCCAGTCCCCAGGCAAGAGACGCGCCACAGGCGATAAACAGAGCGAGAAACCATAGTCCGTAGCCCTCCCGATTGAAAACGCCGGAAAGCAGTGCCCAAAAGAGGACGTTGGCCACGATGTTCAGATAGGTTCCAAAGAAGTGCCCCTTCACACCGCAGCGCTGAAGAATCGCCCCGCCCACGCCGACCAGCAGACAGTAGAGGAGAGCATATTGGCGATACGCCGCGTCCTGAGGGTGCGACCAGCGCGAAATCGTAAGTCCGAACCATCCGGCGAGTGACGACAAACCGAGCGAAAGCACGAAGCGATTGTCAAAACGATAAGCGAGGAAGAAGAAGAGGGCGGCGGTCGCCAGTAGATCGAAATCCAATCGTCCGGACATCACGTTGAAACGCTTCTCGATGTATGCAAGTTCCACTGACCAGACGAGGCTTCCGAGATAAAGCACGTAGTCGAAAATCGGACTCGGCGCAGGCGCTTCAGCGGCGGTCCAGGCCGACGCGCGGGAAAAGCAGTACCAAAAACAGGCGGCCAGGATGGCGGAAAGAACAGTCAGGACGAGGACGTCACCGAGTTGCTCCGACCACTTGCTGACAGTCCAGCCAAGTCCGGCAACGAACGCCAGTACACCAGCGTAGAGGAGCACGTTCAGCTCGAGAAAGAGCGAGAAGGGTTCTCCACGGACGAGACCTGCCAAATGGGCGTTCTGCTCCGGCGATATTTTGCCCTGCTGCTTCCACTGCTCTAATCGTGCGAGGATGATCATGAAGCCCTCGTTCCCCGACCTTGCGTCACCATGTCCATAGCCCGCCATCGGATCCCAGCGCCACCTGTTCGGTCCATGAGTTACTCATCGTACATTCCGATAAGCTCGTCGCGCTCAAAAAACGTAAGTAGATGTGTCAGGGTCGAGGTAATCCAGAAGTCGGCTTCCGGGAAATTTGGAGCTTCCATTTGCAGCTGTCCGATTTCCGCACGCAGTTCCCCGAAGCGAGTTCTGCCCTAAGTTAGCGCTTTATGGGGCTAAGTCCCCGGTGATTTTCGCGGCTGCGCCGCCCTGAAGCGCCGCTCTTCCAGCGAGCTGACAAGGTCACGAATCGTTCACGATCAGTTCTGCTACATTGTTTCGGTATGCTGCAGGTTTCTCCCAAAGCTGCTCGCGGGTTTGCCAGCGATAATAATGCCGGAGTGCATCCGGAGATTCTCGACGCGATTGCGCGCGCCAACGAAGGGCATGTCATTGCCTACGGCGAAGACCGGTTCACGCGCTCGGCCATCGCCAAATTTGAGGAACATTTCGGGGCAGGCATCGAAGTCTTCTTCACCTTTAACGGGACCGGCGCGAACGTGCTGGGTCTGCAGGCATTGTGCCGCCCTTATCACGCGGTGCTCTGCAGCGACTACGCGCATATCTATACCGACGAGTGCGCGGCTCCGGAAAAATTCTTAGGCTCAAAGCTGATCCCGCTGCCGCATCGGGACGGGAAGATCACGGTAGATCTGGTCCGCCACGCCTATCACGGAATTGGCGATCAGCATCATGTGCAGGCGCGGGTGATCTCGATTACGCAGTCGACCGAGATGGGGACGGTTTACCGGCCGGACGAAATTCGCGCGCTGGCTGAGTTTGCTCACGAGCGCGAGATGTTTCTGCACATGGATGGGGCACGCATTGCCAATGCCGCGGTCAGCCTGGGGCAGACCTTGCGCGAGGCAACGCGAGACCTGGGCGTGGATGTGCTGACCTTCGGCGGGACGAAAAATGGCATTCTGGGCGGAGAGGCGGTGGTGTTTTTCCATCGCGAACTGGGCAACGATTTTCTTTTCCTGCGCAAGCAGGGAATGCAACTGGCGTCGAAGATGAGATTCATCGCGGCGCAATTCGAGGCGCTGCTCAGCAATGACCTATGGCGGCGCAGCGCCGAGCATGCCAACCGGATGGCGCGGGTGCTGGAAGCCGAGTTGCGCAAGATCCCGCAGGTGCGGATCGCGTGGAAAGTGGAGTCGAACGGCGTATTCGCCCAGATTCCGCCGCATGCGATCGAAACCATCAAGGAGCAATATTTTTATTATCCCTGGATTGAAGAGGAATGCATCGTGCGCTGGATGTGCTCGTTCGACACGACCGAGGAAGATGTGCGCGAGTTCGCGGCATTCGTGGCACACGCGGTCATGGCCCAACCCACAGGAAACGGCACCCGTATCCCTGGTTAGTCAAAACGCTAGAAAGCGGCAGTTACGGACTTCTGAGTTCCACCCGGTACGTCCGGCACTAGCGTGAAATAACACTCGCCTCCTATGACTTGATCGCAGCCGGTCCAAGTCGCGGTCGGAGTTGCAACGAGGACGAACCCAGTGCCCTCATTGAACAGTCCCCCGCATACTGTGCCACAGTCAATTCCTGTAGGCGTGCTCGTTACAGTACCGGGGTTGGAACCACTCTTCATAATTAATAGCTCTATTGAGATTATGGAGTTGCACGACACCGTCAGCAGGCTCGTTGCAACAAGAGCGGTTCCCCCGGCGGGTTGGTAGTTAGCCGAGATAGTGCTTGTCCCGCACACGATAGTCGAGACCAGGCCAGAGCTGTTGACTGTTGCGACCTGGGTATTGCTGGACGACCAAATCGAAGTATTTGTTAGATCTTCCTGCCCGCCACCAACCAGCGTGCCCAATGCTAAGAACTGAGTGGTCTGTCCCATCTGAGGAACGGTTGGGTTGTTAGGTAGGACCGCAATGGACTGCAATGTTTGGCTACCCGTGCATTGGACGGTCAGCAGCATCTGACCGACGATTCCCTGATATTCCGCCGTAATCGTGGTAGTTCCGCATGCTACTGCAGTCGCAAGACCGGCACTACTAACCGTCGCAATTGCGGTGTTGCTCGACGCCCACGTGGCGACGTTGGTCAATACATTATTGTTCGAGGGTGGGGAATACACAGCCAAGGCAATAAATTGTGTTGTCTGGCCTAATTGTGGAATCGTTGGGCTGCTGGGGAAGAGAGTAATCGATTGCAGGACCGGAGTCTGCGCAATTGTGCACGATACCGTCAGCTGTGTCTGGCCGATAATTCCTTGATACGTCGCGGTGATGGTCGTTGTTCCGCAGGAAACCGCGTTTGCCAGCCCTGCGCTATTTACAGTAGCGATGGCAGTGTTGCTCGATGACCAAGTGGCAAGGCTAGTCAGGACGTTATTGGTAGTCGCAGGCGTGTACGCGCCTAGCGCGATGAACTGTGTGGTCTGCCCCGTCTGAGGTATGGTCGGGCTGCTTGGGTAGAGGTTTATTGACTGCAGAACCGGTGTTCCTCCTCCGCCCGTTGTGCTGCAGCTAACGGTAAGTTCCGTCTGTCCAATAATGCTACCGTCCTTCGCTGTGATGGTGGTGGTGCCACACCCAGTCGCAGTGGCGAGGCCGGATGCATCGATTGTGGCGACGCTGGCCGTGCTCGAACCCCAAGTCGCAGTCGACGTTAGATCTTCCTGTGGAGCATTGGCGTGGTTCGTCGTACCCATCGCGGTGAACTGTAGAGTTTGTGCGATTTGGGCAACGCTCGGGTCTTGGGGGGTCACCGCTATCGAGACCAAGTGTTTGTTACTGCAGCTAGATATGAACAGTGAAATGCCAACTGCTAAGTAGACGAGCGGTGTGGCCAGCGACCAGCCATTTTTGTTCATTTGTTGCCCACCCTCTGGGGGAAGTGGGAAAAGGTAAGGGCGCGATTATAGCAGTTACTCGCAATATAGGAAGGAAAAAAGCGGCTTGCAGAGTGATCTAGTCTATCTCCCCCATCAACCTTCCCAGCGTGGGCTTGTGCTTTTCCGGTTTCTTCTTTTTCTCGATCACAACTTTCTCCGCGGGAGGCGCGCCGACGCGCTCGCGCGCCAGTTCTTTTACCGCGATCACGGCGCGAAACGGCTTCGGTTTTCTCTTCCTGGGCATGGAGTTGGCCCGCGACTCCAGTGATTCTAATGGAAACAACTGCTTCACCACAGAGGGCAAAGAGGGAAGAGGACGGGCTTGGATTGTGGGGAGTGTGCAATAATTTACACCTGTCCGGCATTACAGGCTGGGCTTGGCGAACCTTATGGAAGAGCGCGATTTTTTTGATGAGAAGCAGGAAAAGAAGCCGGCTTCGCTGAATTGTCCGCACTGTCATCAGTCGGCGGAGTATGAGGTTACCTGGATCGTCCGTACCAAGAAGCGCCAGCTGTCGGGACGCGCCGACGAGCGCGACCGGGCGCGCTTCGCGAAATTCCGCTCGTACATGGTGCGAAAAGACGACGTGATGGCGTGCAAGAACATGCGATGCCGGAAGCGGTTTGACATTTCGGGCCAATCGACCGTGCTTACCGAATAGGCGACCGGGGCTCAAGCCCGGCGAGTTGGAGGCCCGTTATCGCGGCCCTGAAGGGCCGCTCTTCCACGGTTGCAACAAGGCCGCTCTTCCACGGGTACTTACTTCATCAGGGTTGCTTCTTGCATTTCCGGGCGCAGGATTCCTGGTAGTCCTTCCAATCCTGCCTTCAATCCTTCTCGTTCGGCGAAGGCGATCATTTCCTTTTCAATTTGTGGAGCGAGCGAGCGACGCTCGTAGCTGGCCACCAGTTCCTCTACGCGCTGGCGGGCGCGCTCGAGAATGCCGCGATTCGAGCCATCCATCGCGGCCATGCCCCGGTCGATCACCGGTGAAGGGAAGTGTTGTTCTTTGCGAAACATGGAGCGGGTTTCTTTCAGCTTCAGAAAGTCTCCCTGCAGCCCGGTCTGCGCGAACATGGCGAGAGCGAGCGAATCGCCGCGGGATTCGATGCCTTCGATCAGGCGCTGGGCCGATGCGATGGCTTCGGCGTCGATGACCAGCTTCTCGATGCTGTGGCAAGCGAGGAAATCCAGCATGCCCGCGCCAGAGATCATGTTGATGCCGGTCAACGCGCCCAGCACCGCCGACATGCCGCTTTCCATCTCCACTTGCGCGTCGATCAGGCGGCCATCTCCCGCGACCATGTAGGCGTGCGTCGGAAGGCCAAGATATTTTCCAACTTGCGCGCAAGCTACATCGAGCATGGCAGTTTCGATAGCTCCCATCGGAGTCCTGCCGGTCCGCATGTCGAAAATCGCAGGGGCTCCTCCCCAGACGATGGGCGCTCCCGGCTGGGCGAGTTGGTGAATTACGATGCCGCTGATGCATTCGGCGGCGTGCTGCACCACCGACCCGGCGAGCGTTACCGGAGCCGTGGCGCCAGCCAGGGGCATGCTGACGATTTCGGCGGGAACTCCCGCTCGGGCGAGGTCTACGAGATTCTGCGAGGCAAACTCCGACCAGTTGAGCGGCGGAGACGGGCAGACGTCGAAGATGGCGCGCGGATGCCGGCGCAGAGCCTCGAGGCCTCCGCTCTCGACCGCAAGAAGATCAATTAGTGTATGCAGGCTGCCGGCGGAAAATGCTCCGGTCACCACGGGCTTTTCGGAATACCACAACACCAGCAGGAGGCGGTACCAGTCTCCAATTTCCTGCGGGACATCGTTGCACACCATCGCAGTGGACTGGGCGGCGAACTGCGGCAGCATCTCGGCGACCTGCACCAGCCGCACGAGGTCGTTTGACACGGCAGGGCGTGGCAGTTGCGTTTCAGGGTCGAGAATGTTCAGGCAGGAAGAGCCGGGATCGAAGTGCACGGCGTCTCCGCCGTAGTGAACGGCGGGGTTACCTTCACGATCGTAGAGGCAGAATTCGCGGGGAACGAGTTCCAACTGGCGGCGGGCGAGCGACTCGGGGATGCGGGCGACGCTTTCTTTCACGGTAATGCCCGCGGCGCGTAGTAGGTCTTCGACATAAGGGGCGACGCGGACGCCGGGATCTTCGATAAGTTGGAAAGCTTCGGCCAGGATGCGTTCGATCAGGGAGCGATCCAGGAGTTCGAATTTCGGTTTCATAGGTGCCTTGTGCGGCCCACGGGGGCTAAAGCCCGCAAAAATTTGTCCGCTGGACGCGGCTCTAAAGGGCCGCTCTTCAGTACTTTCGCGGCAATTAAATTTGCGCGCGGCAATTAGATCTCCCCGACGGCCGCGTGCGTCTTCTGCTCCATCAGTTCGCGGGCGAGGGCGACGGCGCTCATAGCATCTTTGGCGTATCCGTCGGCGCCAATTTCCTCGGCCCACCTGCGGGTGACCGGTGCGCCTCCGACCATCACCTTCACTTGCGAGCGCAGGCCGGATTTTTCTAGCGCTTCGATCACGGTTTTTTGATTGCGCATAGTCGTGGTCAGCAGGGCTGAGACACCGATGATGTCGGCGTTGAGTTCTCGCGCTTTGGCGGCGAATTTCTCCCCCGCGACGTCGACTCCAAGATCGTGAACCCGAAATCCGTGCGCGGTCAGCAGCGTTCCCACAAGAATCTTTCCAATTTCGTGGATGTCGCCCTTGGTGGTGCCCAGCAGCACGACTCCGGCCATCGGACGCTCGGTCCCCAGCTTGCGCAATTCGGGATCAAGCACGGACATGGCTGCGCGCATGGCTTCGGCGGAGGCCATCATGTCGGGTAGAAACATCTGGCCGCGGGCGAATTGCTCGCCGACGTCCTGCATACCGGGGACGTATCCCTGATTGATAGCGTCGAGCGGCGCAGTGCCGGCGGCCACAGCTTCGTGCGCGAGCGTGCACGCCGTGTCGGGCGCGCCGTCAATGATGCTTTGCCGCATGGCCGAAAAAGTGTCGTTGGGCATAAAAGCCTCTCGGCCATGCTGACGTGGGTTGTGCAGGGAGTCTGTGATTGGGATCACACGGCACCGGTTTCCAACCACAGCTCGGGGTCATTTATACTGACAGGTTTTCGGGTGGCTGTCCGAAGTCACCGGGCGAAGGAGTCTAGATTGAAAATCCTGGTATGCATGAAGCAGGTGCCGCAGAAAGATGCACCGCTGAAGCTCAATGAGAGCGTGACATGGATCCGCGAAGACGTTTCGTACGAGGTCAACGAGCCGGACGCCTATGCGCTGGAAGAGGCGCTACGCCAGCGCGAGAAGCACAAAGGTGAAGTCGTCGTGATTACCAGCGGCCCGGCACGGGCGCAGCAGGTATTGCGCGAGGCGCTGGCCAAGGGCGCGGATCGCGCGATTCATCTGGAAGACGACAAGTTCGTGGGGCTCGACGCGTTCAACACGGCGAAGGCCTTTGCCGCGGCGATCAAAGACGAGCAATTCGACCTCATCTTTACCGGACTGCAGTCGGACGACTATGGATACGCGCAGACGGGCGTGATTCTGGCGGAGTTGCTGGGATGGCCCCACGCGACCATCATCATGCAGATCGAAAAGACTGACAGCGGGATTCGGGTAAAGCGCGAGCTGGAGGCGGGATATTTTCAGTTTGTCGATATGCCGACTCCGGCGGTGCTGACGATCCAGTCTGGTATCAACAAGCTGCGCTACGCCACGCTGATTGGCATCAAGCAGGCGAAGAACAAGCCGCTGCGGAAGGTGCCCATGGCGGAAGTGCAGGCTGCGATTGGGCCGAATCTGCAGAAGATCGAGCGGCTCTACGTGCCGCAGAAGACAAAGAAGACGGAGCACATTGAAGGCTCGTCGGCAGAAATCGCGAAGAAGTTGGTGGACAAGTTGCGGAACGAGTTGCGGGTGCTGTAGGGAAGGAAATTGCAGATTGCAGATTTCAGATTTCAGATTTGCACGATCTTCAAATTGTAGGGGTTCTTAATTCTGACTTCTTAAATCTGCAATCTGCAATCAATACGGGTTGGTGACTTCTTATGCCAGATACGATTCTTGTGGTAGTCGAACAGCGCGAAGGAAAGCTGAATCGCGTTTCCTGGGAAACCATCACAGCCGGTCAGGCCATTGCGGCCGCGACTGGCTGGTCGTTGGAAGCGGCTGTGGTCGGCGCGGCCTCCCTCGCGAGCGAAGTCGCCGCGAAAAAAGTCGCCAAGGTTTATTCGGTCGAATCGCCAAAGCTTGAACCCTACACGCCGGATGCATTCGCGGCTGCGCTGAAACAGTTCCTTTCAACCAAGCAGCCGAAGCTGGTGCTGATGCCGCATACCTACCAGGTGCGCGACTTTGTGCCCAAGCTGGCGACGGCGATGGGCCGCACCGTCATCAGCGACTGCATTGGATTCAAGCACGAGGGCGGCAAGCTGGTGTTCACGCGGCAGATGTTTCAGGGCAAGCTGGCGGCGGACGTGAGTTTCGCGGGCGATGCTCCGTGGTTTGCGACGTTTCAGAACGGGGCGTTCCGCGGGGATAAGGCGGAAGCGGGCGCGAGTGCCGCTCCGGTGGAAGCGGTGAAGGTCGAGATTGCCGACGGGGTGATCCGCAATAAGCCGCAGGAAGTGTTCAAGGAAGCGAAGCAGGCGGTCGATCTCACGCAGGCGGAGATCATCGTGGCTGTGGGCCGCGGCATCAAAGAGCAGAAGAATATCGAGATCGCCAAGCAGTTGGCGGAGGCCCTGGGCGGAGATCTGGCGGCTTCACGCCCGATCTGCGATTCCGGATGGCTGCCGATGGACCGGCAGATCGGGTCATCGGGGCAGACGGTTGCCCCCAAGCTTTATTTGGCGTTGGGCATCAGCGGTGCGATTCAGCATATTGTCGGGATGAAAGGCTCGCGGGCCATCATCGCGGTGAATAAGGACTCCGAGGCGCCGATTTTTGAAATCGCGGATTACGCCGTGGTAGGGAATTTGTTCGACATCGTGCCGCCGTTGATTGAAGAGGTGAAGAAAGCGAAGGGATAGTTTCAAGTTTCGTGTTTCAAGTTTCGAGTGGTCGCTGCGGAGTTTCAGGTGAGTTGCCGGTACCAAGATTTGATCGCATGGCAGAAGGCTAAAGCCTTCGCGACTGCAATTTATTGCGCTACGGAATCATTTCCTAAGACTGAGATTTATGGTTTGACCTCTCAGCTTCGTCGGGCCGCAGTGTCGGTCGCCTCGAATATCGCAGAAGGGCAG
>DATGFC010000105.1:0-3064 GCA_035309485.1 Candidatus Sulfotelmatobacter sp. | reverse complement strand
CAACTCCCGCCCCGACGGCCGTTTCTGCGGTTTGAACAATGAGATTACTCTTTTGCGCGACCTCGGTTGCTATGCCGATTTCACCATGCCTTCGGGTGCTTCGCCGACGCAAGCACGCCTGATCAACAAAATCTACTGGGCCGTAGACGACCCCAACAAACCAAAGTCTTACGACACGGGAGTTCCGGTCACTCCCGGCGGTAAAGCCATCGGTGATTTATTGATGATTCCTGGTCCCTTCGGCCTTCGCTGGGCACAGCGCCTGATGCCGCGAATTGAATTCAGCGAACTTTGTTCCTATGATCCTGCTACCGAGTACCGCGTGCGCCGCTGGTTCGAGCTCTCGCCGCGTATCGGGGACGACATTTTCCTCAAACTCTTTACGCATGGCACGCAAGAACGCCATTCGAAATATTTACTAGAGGGAGGCTTGGAGTTCACTCTCTCTCTCATCACGCGGGAGTGTCGGCGAGCGGGTCTCGACCTGCACTTCTCAACCGCCTGGGAGATGCGTCAGGCCGTCGATGCGCTCGTTCGCGGAGACAGCCTCCCAGCGCATAAACCGAATCGCCCGAAAGTTCCAGAGTTAGTAATGAACTGATTCAACAAATGCTAGTTTTTAACTTTCCGCTTCGCCGCCGGCGCTCGGCGTGGCTTTCCTCTGGTACGGCGGACAATTTAACGTTGCAAGTTTTCTGATGCGGCATTCCCGCTGACACCCTGCAGACTTTTACGAGCAGCCATTTCCGAATTCATCGACCCGGTTTTTCTCAATCTCCGTAGAAAACATCAAGGCGAACACTAAGAGGATTCCAACATGGACAATCAAACACCGCATGAAGATAAGCGTATTCAACTGCAGCCTGGAGATCCGCCTTTGGTCCATCGGGATTCGCGCCCACCTAAGAACTCTCCTCGCTCGGAAAGTCGCCGTAAGTTCCTTGGAAACGTGCCACGTGCTGCCATGGCCGTCGCAACCGTTGGTGCAATCGGCTTAAAGCCGCTTTTGGGGGCAGAGCGCCCGATTGAGCGCGTGGCCGACCCTGATGGTAACTTGAAGGATTCCCAACGAGCTGAAGAATCGGCGGAAATCCGCATTGCGGCCACGAACGCCGAGCGGAAGATTCCTGCTCCGCCACACGCGACAAACGGCGACGAGCAGCGCTATGCCGATAAATGCGGCACGTACACCAAAGGCCTTTTGCAAGACGGCCCCGGCCGCGTGAATCTGATTGCCTTCGATAGTTTCAAGACCGCGTTGCGCACCGGCAACCCTGAGGACTTCGAAGAAATCATTATGGGCGGTGGCCGCAAGCTGATTGGTCCGCAAGGCGGGTTGGCCTTCGACTTGGAAGGTTGCGATTCCCAGAAGTTCGGCAGTGCCCCTGAGCCGCTGTGCCAGGAGACTGTCGTGGTTGTCCCTCCGGCTCCCGCCTTGGCCAGCGCTGCGTACGGAGCGGAACTGATCGAACTCTATTGGGCCTCTCTGCTCAGGGACGTCCCTTTCACCCTGTACTCCTCGAATCCGGTGGCTGCTCAAGCGGCGCAGGAACTTACGAGATTAGCGGAATACGCGGGTCCCAGGAGTGCTGGCCAAGTCACACCGAACCTGCTGTTCCGGGGTGCCTTCCCTGGCGAAACTGTAGGGCCGTACGTCTCACAGTTTTCGATCACACCTACTTTTCTCGGCCAGCAGCCCATCAGCCAACAAATGGTGGCATACCTGCCAGACATCGATTATCTGACCGACTCCGCCTCCTGGGCTCTCATCCAAAATGGCGGCAGCACCGGTCTGCAAAATCAAGAGGACCCGCAGCTACGGTTCGCGCATACTGGGCGATCCCTAGCCGCCTTGACCCACATGGACATGCTCTATCAGGAGTATTTCGTGGCCTTCCTTGTCCTTATCTCCATCGGCGCTCCAGCGAACCCGGGCAGCCCATACAAACACTCGAAGACCCAGGAGGGCTTCGCGACTTTTGGCGACCCGCACGCTGCCGGGATGCTTGGCGAGGTGGCTTACCGGGCGTTAGAACGCAGTTGGTATCAGAAGTGGTTTGTCCATCGCCGGCATCGCCCGGAGTCGGGAGGCGGAATCGTACAGCTGATCAAGAGTGGTCAGGGAAGCAGCATCGCTGGCAGCCTGAACAAGAATGTGCTGGACTCCGAAGCCGTGCTTACTAGCTTCAAAAAATATGGGACTTATCTGCTTTCGCAAGCCTTTCCCGAGGGCTCGCCGACGCACCCGTCTTATCCCACCGGCCACGGTGTTGTCGCCGGTGCCTGCGTTACTATTCTGAAGTTCTTCCTTGACGGTGACTTCGTAATCCCGAATCCCATGGTGCCGACAGAAGATGGGCTATCACTGATGCCCTACACAGGTTCGGACGGGAATCAGATCACCGTAAATGGTGAGTTGAACAAGCTCGCTCACAATGTCAGCTTTGGGCATGGCATCCATCCAGGGATCCACTGGCGCAGCGACAGCGACGTGTCGATAGTTCTGGGGGAGGCGACCGCGATTAGCTTACTTCAGGACCAGGCGAGGACTATGAACGAGAAGTTTACCGTTCACTTTACTAAGCTCGACGGAACTGCAGCCACCATCTCCAACCAATAGCTCTTACTATCATTCTTATTTAGTCGGAAATGGGCTAAAACCAATGCGGATTTCAAAACATCTCAAAGGGATCGCCGAGTCGCAAATCATGCCGATGAAAATGATCCAAGTCCAGGCAGACGGGAAGCAGTTTACGCTTTCAATCGGAGCCCGCTCGAGGGCTCTTCACTTCCCCCGGGATATGGTCCCTCTGCTTCGCTGCAACACCGATGCCGGTGAACTGTCGCTTGCCGAAGAGCTCCGAGCCGACGCCGATGGGATCTTGAACGCTGTCTTACGTTGTAAAATTTGTGGCGCCGATTATCGCATCGAGGATGGAATCGCATGTCTGTTGCCAGATCAGCTTAGTTCCGAGGCCAGGCACGAAATGCGCATCCGCGACACGATCGACTACGATTGTACGAACCCGAGTCCGTTCGTGCCTCCCTCCGAGGGCTGGAGATC
>DATGFC010000104.1:0-2681 GCA_035309485.1 Candidatus Sulfotelmatobacter sp. | reverse complement strand
CAAAGCCTCGAACTCAATTTGCCGCACTCGTCGATGCGCGATCTTTGGATTCATGAGGATGACGTGATCGTTGCGACGCACGGCCGTTCGTTCTGGGTGCTGGACGACATCACCCCGCTGCGCCAAATCTCGGAATCGATGGAAAAGGCGGGAGCATTTCTCTTCAAACCGGCGGCGGCCTACCGGGTCATGCGCGATACCAACACCGACACGCCAATTCCACCCGATGAACCGACGGCCAAGAATCCTCCCGATGGAGCGATCGTGGATTATTTTCTTGCGCAATCGACGGAGGGTCTTGTCTCGCTGGAGATTCTTGATGCGCAGTCAAAAGTGGTGCGGCGCTATGCAAGCACGGATAAGCCGGACTTGACCGACGAAGAACTCGCCAGGCAGCTGATCCCGCCTTATTGGGTTCGCATGCCAGGAATTCTATCCGCCCGGGCTGGGATGCACAGATGGGTGTGGGACCTTCATTACGCCACGCCGCTTTCCACGCGGAGCGGTTACCCAATTGCGGCCGTGCCCGGCGATACGCCTCGAGAGCCGCAAGGACCCACCGCCCTCCCCGGACAATACACGGTTCGTCTTACCGTGGACGGCCATGCATTCAGCGCGCCGCTTAGGCTAAAGATGGATCCGCGCGTCAAAACGCCGCGCGAGGGCCTGGTCCAAATGTTTGAGCTGCAAAACCGGCTCGCTTCCGTCATGACGAAAAGCACCGAGGCCGTGACGCAAGCGCGCTCTGCCCACGAACAGTTGCAGAAGCTCACGCCGGACGCGAGCGGGTCCGTGGCGGATGCGATCTCCACGCTGGACAAGAAAGTTTCTGCACTCCTGGGCGGAGGCGGGGGGTTCTTTGCGCCCCCTTCGCCTAAACCAACGCTCAGCCGCGCGAATGGCGAAGCGGCCACACTCTATGCGGCGGCAGGCCGTGCGGATGCAACGCCCACCGCCGCGCAAATGAGCGCAGCGGCAGCAACGGAAAAGGATTTCGCAGCCTTGTCAAGTCAGTGGAAACAGTTAATGAGTGTCGATCTTCCGGCGTTAAACGGGCTGCTTCGCGGGGGCAATCTTCCCGAGATTAAATTGGAATCGAAGTCGTCCCAACCAGACGATTCCGATGACATCGAGTGAGCTGAGAAAACCTCGATCTTAAGTGGTTAAAGCGAGAGTCTGAGGCTGCGCACGCTTAGTGTATTGCCCTATGCCAACTTGTGACCGACCCGACTGTCCGAGTTGGACCATGTGTCCGGGTTGGACCCTTGAAAGTATGGCGCGCCTGGAGGGGTTCGAACCCCCGACCCCGTGCTTCGGAGGCACGTGCTCTATCCATCTGAGCTACAGGCGCGCTGCTGACTCTGCACGAAACGCAATTGGAAACGCCTTCCAACAATAGGCTGCGAGGTGCTCACTTATTCTAGCGCCTGCGACCTTTTCACGCTACACCGCTATCATCGAGAGCGCCTGGGCGTCCCAGCATTTTGTCCGGAGGGCCCTCAATCGCACTGGCGGTTTCAGGCTCAACCCTTTGCTCTCGATTTGATGTCGTGGGCAAGCTTTTCGATTTCTTCCGCTTTTTTTAACAAAGTCAGCGACAGCACTTGGGAGGAATCCGTCTTCTCCACTTCCGTTTTTAGGTCGGTCGCCAACTGATAGAGCTTCTCGATGTTCTTCTTGATGTCCTTCTCGTTCGATTCCAGTATCGCTTTCGTGGGTGGTTTCGCTGGTAAGGCATCAGGATTCTCTGGTTCCTGGGTAGGATCGGGCGCCGGTGGCCGGCTTTTCGGCCTCGCTTGCCCGACAAAGTCTTTGGCGCGCATGAATACCAGCGTCCCGGCGCCTCCCAGGATCGTCAAGAACCTGCGCCTTGTCTCAGACATACGTACCTCACTGTTTCGCGCGTCGCGTCAGGATTGAACTTTGCTCAATCGCGCACTTCGCTCATCCAATGTTATACTCTCCTTCCCGAAAAAACGATGACCAGTCTCCCCATTCACTGGCCCGAACTCACATTCACCAGCATCCTTGACCTCGTGGCCATATTTATTATCGCGCTGCTCGTAAACCGCTTCCTTCGGGCCATGTCGAACCTCATGATCAAACGGGCCGCCACGCAGAGCCGCGCGGCGCAGGTTCGTGAGCAGCAAACACGCACTCTTGCCGGCGTCCTTTACAGTTCAGGCAGCAAGGTTGTTTGGTTTGTAGCGTTACTGACGGCGGTAGACAAAATTGGCATCAACCCCGTGCCGGCCTTGACGCTGGCAGGCCTTGCCAGCGTCGCTGTAGGCTTTGGCGCTCAAAATCTTGTCCGCGACGTGATCACCGGCTTCTACATCGTGTTCGAGGATCAATACGCCATGGGGGATACCATCCAGGTCGGAGACATCAGCGGACGTGTCGAAAATCTGACCTTGCGGCGCACCGTGTTGCGCGATGCGCGAGGCGCTCTGGTGACCATCGCGAATGGTGAAATTCGGACCGTGAGCAACCTTAGCCGTGACTGGTCCCAGGCCTTCGTGGACATTTCCATCGCCCCCGAAATATCCCTGGAAAAGACGATGCATGCTTTGGAATCCGCCGCGGCAGAGATGCGCGGCGATCCCTCGTGGTCCCAGGCGCTTGTGGATGGTCCTCGCATTCTGGGCGTTCAATCGTTTGACCGTTCCGCCTCCACGGTT
>DATGFC010000103.1:0-46572 GCA_035309485.1 Candidatus Sulfotelmatobacter sp. | reverse complement strand
CGTTGATTCTGAGCCAGGATCAAACTCTCGTTTGAAACCTGTTCGCCTACCGACGGGTAGAAGGTAGGCTGCCAAGCTCAGTTTCAAAGTTTCAAGTTTCAAAGTTTCAAGGGAAACCCTCGAAACCCGAAACATGAAACTCGAAACCTATTGGCGACCACTCTCGCGCTCGAAAAGGCGGAGTGGCCTATCTTGTGAGATCGTTTCAGACTAATGCCCGAATCCGTTCTCTCACGACTGGCACGTTCAACCGTGTTGTCAAAGACCGAATCGCACTCCGCCTGAGCGGCGCGAATTCAGTCCAGGCGAGCCCGCACAAGTGCGGATCCGACCGTCCTCGAAACCTTACAAACATACGCGTGTGCGCAAAACCCTGTCAACGGGAGTGTCCCACAACATTTCCACCTGTTTTCCACAAGAGAAATTCGGGGCGGCGGACAGGAGAGCGGAACCTTTTTCGGCTGCCGGCTTTCGCTTTTCGGCTTCCGCAGGTTCGGGCTCGTTCCGAGCGCGCAACGGTATGGCCTTCCGCTTTCGCAAATCATTGATTCAAAGGCTCTTTTCGGCCATGCGAAGGCGGAAGACAGAAAATTGAGAAAAGATCTTACCTTTGGAGGTCCTTGCTTTGAAGGCACCCTTCAGAAACCTACTGGTGTTTCCGAATCAAGTCCCGTGGCCGGGACGATTGAGGGATTCAATCCCTCTAAAACCTTAGATGCCGGACGCGCACGAGAGTTGCAGAAAAGCGCCCAGCCAGCCACACAAATGCTCTCGGTGAATTGTTTATATCAGATGAGGGCGGAAGAGCGCAAGGGGGAATTTGCAACAGCCCAGGAAAGTTTACTGAATTGATCCCTCCCGCTCGTTGCGCCACACGAAACAGCAGCAGCCAAGCGGGGCAGGAATACCTCGAACTACAGCAACCGCTGTTGTCGTGACGACTGCACCTCGCGCCGGGGCGCCGCCTGCGACGGTTCAGCTTGCTCAGTCCGAGGGTCGCGTACCTGCTCTCCAACGCCCGCTGCCCGCTTCATCCAATCAGGCCATTCATCCACGTTCTTGGATACTTGGTCGAGCTGGCGATTCAACCAGCCTGGTTTAAGCACCACCTTGCACCTCCGATTTCATTTGTACTACCTCACTCTGTGGATTCTTTGTGGAAGTTGAGGTCGCATTCTTTTTTATTTTCTCACCTAAGTCTTTCTTGAACTGATTAAACTCTTGGTTCTCCCTCACTAAAATTACCAATTCGGGAGGAAGTTCCTTTGCGAACCTCGGGAGTGAGGTGGTCTTGTTCGGGGCTGTCACGTCGCCCTCCTTCGTTTTACGCTCCCCCATAACGAAGCAATCCATGTACTGTCGGGGCGCGACTCCGACGAATGATTCGAAGCTGACATACCCTACTGCTCCAGCACCGTTTAGATTTTTCGGTTTGCGTTGATCGACCGCTATCGAGTCGAGGTAAAGTTCTGGTGCCAAGCTCTTTGGGTATGGTTCAATGTACACGACCCTTTGGATGCCTGCTGCCACGATATGTTTGGCACAGTCGTGGCACGGAAATGTCGTGCAAAAGAGAACCGCGTCCTTGACCGACACCCCGCGTCTAGCTGCATCTACAATTGCCGCCATCTCCGCGTGCACGGCCCTGAAGTATTCGATTGAGTTTGAGAGATGCGACCCCTTCATGAGTGCTGATCTTTCTTCAGCGAAGGCCTGTTCCACTAACTCGCCAACCGGGGTCTGCAGTTTATCTTCTGAAAGCCAACCTTTGTCGCGAAACCTCGCGATAACATCACCTAACACGCGTCGCTTGATCTTATCGCTCACTTCGTAACCTAGTCTGAAATCGCGCATGTCCGAGTCATCGTCGCACCAATAGAGGCCGCCACCGGCTTTGGGCACTTCATTTGTCCCGATCGTGATAATGTCACCATCGATCGTTGCTATAGTTGCGCCAACTTGGCGACCAAGGGCAGCGGAACGTAGAGAGGCTGCCTGTGCGTGAAACATTCCGTATTCGTCCTTAGACGGTGTGTGAATGGCCGTGCCAAAGAGCAGTTCAATGTACCGCCTCACCGAGGCGGTGGCGCCGTCTGGATTGCTCGTGTCCACAAAAATGTCGGCGAGAGGGAATGTGTCTCTCACATTCTGTCCGAATTTGTTTGTTTCGCGCTCCGACTCATCCCGTCTCATCAGTTCTTCAACTTTTTCAAAGTATTGTCCTGACTGAAGACTGTGTTCGGAGGCGGCAAGTTTTTGCGCTAGGTTTCGTTTGCGGCTCTCGCGCGGCGAATAAGCTGCAACGAGGTGGAAGGAGGGGCCGTAAATCGCTCGGAGTGTCTTCACCTCGTCGGGATGCTTGAGTGACTTCAGGATGTACGCGTGTCTAGCGAGCGGTTGATCTGGTTTCCCGTTTTTATCCTGGCGGGCTTCGCGAATTGCGCCCACAGCAAGCATCGCCAGTGCGTCTCCGCGGGTTAGGAACTCTCGGAGTTCATTACCTGCGGTCATGTGAGTCATGTACCTGCTATAGGCTGGTTCCTCCGGCAACTTCTTGCACAAATCAAGATCGACCTCGTGCATGAGTTCGCTCAATCGAACGGTGAGGGGTTCGTAATTGAGGTCCGCTACCGTTATCGACAAACACTGCGCGACGAAATCAAGCTCCGTGCCAACGGATCCGACCAATCCAAACACGATCTCAGGACCGAACTTCGCTTCCACATCCATCCTTTTGCCGGTGCCAGTTCAAGCCGAATCGAACTTCGCGATAGTATCACCAAGTAGAACCTTTTCGATGTGATTTGATCGAAGCTCGGTTCCAGAACCCTGTTTGCGTGCTGGCGGGGGCTAAAGCCCGTTTCATCGTAGAGTCTTTCTCGCGGCGCTAAAGCACCGCTCTTCCACGGGTTGTTCGGCTCGCAGGGATTGTTCGGTCTCGTTCATCCCCCTCCGCGTATTACGCGCGCCGCACACGATAGCCGACTCCTTCCTTCGGTTTGGATGACAAGACCCATGACGGTTACGCTCGATCGGGAAATCCCATCGCCATCTGCACTGCCCGCGCGATTCTTTCGATCACACTTTCCGACAATCGGTGGAGCCTTTGCTTGGGCTGGTGAAGGCTGGTTTTGCGCACCGTCGTGATGTTTTCGGCCTGAATCGTGGACGCGTCCGAGAGTCCCGTTTCGCCTAGAGCGAGCGCGATGTGGGTCGGTAAGCGCGGCGGCGTGGTCGATAACGGAACCACCAGCACCGTCGTGGCGCGCTCATGGGCGTTGCGCGCTTCGATGGAGACGATCACGACCGGGCGCTCGTTCTTCTCGGGAGGATCAGTGGGCAGTTTGACGAACCAGATTTCGCCGCGCTGCGGGGATCGCGTCATCCGGTTGGGCGTAGTCATGGCCTGGAATCACATTTGCGATTCGGAAAACTTTCCCCAGTCTTCATCCTTCTTCATTTCATCGTCGGAGAGCGAGTCGTAGTAGGCGGTGACTTGCGCGGCAAGGTCGGACTTGCGCCATTCGCGGATGATCTGTTCGACGGCCGAGGTCAGGGTTCCCACCTTCTTTTTCTTGCGGTAGGTTTCGAGGATTTCGATTACATCCTCGGAGAGTGAGAAGGTCTTGGGCTGCTTTTTTCTGCTGGCGGCGGATTGCGTCATATTCGTCAACCCTGTTCTATGATTACATTTCGTCATATCTTATGCAAGATAATTTGTATTACGTGTAATCATTTCCCTCCTCATGCGGCAGCCGAGAGCGCTTCACCGGGGCTAAAGCCCGTTTCTTTGAAGGATCTTGAACGCGGCGCTGAAGCGCCGCTCTTCCACGGTTGTCTCGGCGTCCTTGCACGGTCCGTCGGCGGCCTTCCCTCCGTTGTGTGCGCGCCTTCCCTCGGTCGTCGCGACGCTCTGCACAGTTGCCTCCGCGGTCTTCCCTCCGTCGTCCCGACGCGTTGCAGTCTCGGGGGACTTCCTGCGGTTGTCTCGCCGACCATCGTTGTCTCGGCGCCTTCCCTTTTGTCTTTGCGCTCTTCGATGTCACATTACGAGTGTCCAACACGCTCGCTGCGCTTGCGGGGCGGACGAATGCGTCCGCCCCTACACAATCGGTTTCAGCAGGTGCCAGGCTTCGCGGTACTTCTCGTATCGCGAGTCGGGGCGTTGCGGGGCGAGGAGGATGTCGGGCTTGCCGTGGGTGGCGCCGATCGGGAGGATGTACCAGGTGGCGGTGGGAATGACGTAGGCGGCGATGAAGTCGATCTGATCGCGGCGGTAGGGATGGCCGTTGGAATCGAGGTGGCAGCGGTAGGAATTCCAGCGCTTCTGGCGGGTGCATTTGACCTGGACGCGGAGAAAGTGTCCACGGCTCTCGACCGCGAAGTCGTAGGGGGCGTTGTCGCCCCAAGGCTTGGTGACGCGGAAGCCGAGTTCGGCGGCCCGAGTCATGAAGCGCAGTTCGGCCCACTCGCCGCGCGCCTTGGCGTGGCGGATGGACATGCCGGCAATTGTCATGGATACGTTCGATCGCTCCCCGGACGAATGCCGTCCGGGAGATGTGTTTAAAGGCAACAAAAAACGCGGCCTGCACGGGCCGCGGTCTTTTTTGCTCCCTATATTTATTATCTCAAGTTGGGAGGGGCGAATGTAACACGGTCTCTGGCGAAATATTTGCCGCAGCCACAGCAGGTTAAGGAGAAATGTGATCGTAAGGGGGCTTGAGAGGAATTTGGCGTCATCCCGACGGAGCCGTACTTCAGACGGAGGGAGGGATCTCCCGCAACCCGTCCACCGCCGCCGAGGATATACGGGAGATCCCTCGCCCCGCTGGTGAAAACGCCGGGCTTCGGGATGACGCCTGCGTGGGTCCTCAGAATTTTTCCCAGAACTCTGCTTATTTGCGCTTGCGGCGTTTCGCAGGCCGCGGCGGCGCTTCCTCGAATACGGCGAAGTTGATCTTCTTCTCGACCGGATCGATGCGGTCGACCAGGACTTTCAGGCGGTCCCCGATGCGGTAGATCTTGCGCGAATGCTGGCCGATGATCTCGCGCGTGTTTTCGTGGTAGGTGTAGCGGTCGTCCGTCAAAGTGTTCAGCGGGACCAGTCCCTCGACGAAGAGGTCGGCCAGCTCGACGAAGAATCCGAACTTGGTGACGCTGGTGACGAGGCCGTCGAAGACTTCTCCGACGCGGTCTTGCATGAACTTCACCTTCTTCCATTCCATGAGCTCGCGTTCGGCGTCGTCGGCGCGGCGCTCGGATTGGCTGGATTCTTCGGCGATGGCGTGGAGTTCTTCGAGCGGGATCGGGCCGGTGAGCGGCGCATAGGATTCGCGATGGGCGGCGTGGTCGCGGCGTTTGGACCAGGGGCTGGAGACGGCTTCCGGCTTCCGGCTTTCGGCTTCCGCGGTGGCTCGGAGGCGGGACGCCTCCTCGACAGCCGGCGGGACGCCGGCGCTACGGTCAACAGCGCCTGCCCCTGATTCGCGCAGCACATTTTTCAGGATTCGGTGGACGATCAGGTCAGGGTAGCGGCGGATCGGGCTGGTGAAATGCGTATAAGTAGGCGCGGCCAGCGCGAAGTGGCCCACGTTTTCTTCGGAGTAACGCGCTTGCTTCAGGCTGCGCAGCATCAGGTAGCTCAGAATTCTTTCTTCGGGCTTGCCGGCAATTTTTTCGGTGAGCTTCTGGTACATGCGCGGGGTGATGTGGACTTCTTTCGGGATTTCGATTTCGCGGACGCGCTTGCCGGTGCCATACGCGGCGCGGCGGTCGGCCTTCATCTGCACGCGGTGGATGGGCAGCGCGCCCACGCCGAGTGAATATCCGAACGTCGCGGCGATGTTTTCGAATTCGTAGACGCGCTTGGCGTCGGGCTTTTCGTGAATGCGGTAGAGGCTCGCGATGCGGCGCGACTCGAGGTGGTACGCGACGGTCTCGTTGGCGCTCAGCATGAATTCTTCGATCAGGCGGTGGGCGATATTGCGCTCGGAGCGGGCGATGGACTTCATCAGCCCAAATTCGTCGAATTCGATGACGGGCTCCGGAAGATCGAAGTCAATCGATCCGCGGCGTTCGCGCTTGCGGTTGAGGATTTGCGCCAAGTCGCGCATGAGCTCGAAGGTCGCGACCAGCGGGGCGTAACGCTTGCGCAGGATCTCGTCACCTTCGAGCACCGCGTTGACCGCGGTGTAGGTCATGCGCTCGGCGGAGCGGATCACGCCTTCGCACAAATCGTAGTGGGCGATCTCGCCGCGGTGGTCAATTTCCATGATGCAGGAGAGCACGAGCCGGTCCACCTGCGGGCGCAGGCTGCAGATGTCGGTGGAGAGTTCCAGCGGCAGCATGGGCACGGCGCGGTCGGGGAAGTAGACGCTGGTGCCGCGCAGGCGCGCTTCCTGATCGAGCGCGGAGTCGGGCGTGACGTACTGGGCGACGTCGGCGATGTGAACGTGCAGTTCGAAATTGTTGTTGGGAAGCATGCGCACCAGCACGGCGTCGTCGAAGTCGCGGGCGGTTTCTCCGTCAATGGTGACGATGGGCAGGGCGCGGAAATCGCGGCGCCGGTGAAGTTCGCGGGCGGGAATCGTGGCCGGAACCTGCTGCGCTTCTTCGAGAGTCGCGGCTGGAAAATGATGGGGCAGATGAAATTTGCGGATGATGATCTCGACGTCGACGCCGAAGTCGTCTTCGCGCCCGAGGATTTCCACGACTTTGCCGCGGGAACTCTGCGTCGCGCCTGGCCAGTCGGTGATCTCGACGTCGACCACTACGCCTTCGAGGTCGTCCCAGTCGGCGTGGCGGGCAGCCTCTTCGCCCAGGACGCGGTCGACGGACTTCGTCTTCCTCTGTGTTCTCTGTGGTGCACGGGTTTCAGAATCTTTCACCACAGGGGACACGGAGGGCACAGGGAATTCCGCGCCCGGCGGGATGATGATTTCCTGCGTGATTTTTGTGTCGATGGGAGTTACGTAATTGTGGCGGCTGCCGTAGTGGAAGATTCCGACTACGGTAGGATGCGCGCGGTGCACGGGGCGCACGATGCGTCCTTCGCCGCGGCCGTCCGGACGGACGTTCACCAGATCCACCAGCACCAGGTCGCCGTGCATGGCGTTGCCGATCTGGTGCGGGGGGATGAAGATGTCGCCGGCGAGTTTCGATTTCAAAGAGGCATTCAGCGCCTTGGCGTCGGGGATCACGAACCCGAAGCCGTCGCGGTGCATGGTGAGGCGTCCCGCGATCAAATTCTTGTCGGCAGCGGCTTGCGGCAGGGCGTAACGGTCGGAATCGATGGGGATGAGCGCCCCGTTTCTTACCAGCTTTTGCAGATGGTCGTTCAGTTCCCGGCGCTCTTCGCCATGCAGACCCAGTTCGCGGACCAGTTGCTTGTATCCGGCCTGACGCTTGGACTGGCGGGCAATGTGCTTGAGGATGGCGGCGTCGGAGAGCATGGCAGAGTGCGGACTTTGAGCCGTGAGCTTTCAGCTGTCAGCTATCAGCTTTCAGGATAAACCACCGGGCTGCGTTGAATGTCTGATCGCGTCTCCCATCCTGTACAATCACAGGTTTATGTTGCGCTACTTCACCGCGGGAGAATCCCACGGGGAGGCTCTGGTCGCCTTTCTCTCCGGCATGCCTGCCGGGTTGAAGGTGGAGCAGGCATTCCTCGACCGCGAGCTCTGGCGCCGCCAGCAGGGCTACGGCCGTGGCGGGCGCATGAAGATCGAGCGCGACAGCGCCCACATTCTTTCCGGCGTGCGGCATGGGATCACGATCGGCTCTCCGATTGCCGTGCAGCTGGAAAATCGCGATTGGAAGAACTGGCAGGAGTCGCTTCCCGTGGGCGATGGCGATCCCGCCAAGCACAAGCGGGTCGCATCTCCCCGGCCCGGCCATGCCGACCTTGCGGGCGCGCTCAAATACAATTTTCCCGAAGCCCGTTACATTCTGGAGCGCGCCTCTGCCCGCGAGTCGGCGGCCCGCGTCGCCATCGGCGGGATTGCCAAGCTCTTTCTGCGCGAACTCGGCATCGAGGTGCTCAGCCACGTGGTCACCACCGGCAGCGTGACCCTGCACGAGCCTGTTGCATGGGAAAAGATTCGCGCCCTCTACGATCGCGACGAGGTCCTGCTCAACTGCGCCGATGCCGAAACCGAGCAGCGCATGAAAGATGAAGTCGACAAAGTTCTCCGGACCGGCGACTCGCTCGGCGGCATCTTCGAAGTTGTCGCCCACCAGGTCCCGCCGGGACTTGGCACCTATGCCCAGTGGGACGAGCGCCTCGACGCCCAGCTTGCCGCTGCTGTCATGTCGCTGCAGGCAGTCAAGGCGGTGGAAATCGGATCGGGCGTGGCTGCGGCCTATAGCCCCGGCTCCCTGGTACACGACGAAATCGGCTATAGCGGCAGTTCGGGATTCACCGGCTTTTCGCGCACGCACAATAATGCCGGTGGAATCGAAGGCGGCATCTCGAATGGAGAAGAAATCCGCGTGCGCGGTTATCTGAAACCGATCTCGACGTTGCGCCGCCCGCTGCAGTCGGTGGATTTTTCGACGCGCGAGCCGGTGAAGGCCGCCTATGAGCGCTCCGACGTGTGTGTCGTCCCTGCCGCTGGAGTTGCCGGCGAGGCCATGGTCGCGCTCACGCTCGCCCGCTGCGCTCTCGAAAAGTTCGGCGGAGACTCCATGACCGAAACCCTGCGCAATTTTCAGGGCTACGGCCAGCAGCTCAAGACATTCTGATGATCTATCCCATCGTAAAGTACGGCAACCCGGTGCTCGAAAAACCATCCGAGACGGTCACCGTCTTCGACGACGAACTGCAGAAGCTGATCGACGACATGTTCGAGTCCATGTACGCGGCCCACGGGGTTGGACTCGCTGCGCCGCAAATCGGCATCGGACGCCGCATCGCCGTCATCGACGTCACCTTCAAAGAAGATCCCAGCGCCAAGCTGGTCCTGATCAATCCTGAAATTATTCACACCGAAGGCAAGCACACCCAGAGCGAGGGATGCTTGAGCATCCCGGAATTCCGCGAGAACGTGACTCGCCCGAACAAGGTCACGGTCCGCGCCCAGGACGCTCACGGCAAAGTTTTCGAAAAAACCGGAGAGGAACTTCTCGCCCGCGCCCTGCTCCACGAGACCGACCACCTCAACGGCAAGCTCTACATCAGCCATGTCAGCGCGCTGAAACGCGACCTGATCAAGCGGAAGATTCGAAAGCTGCAAAAAGCCGGAGAATGGTAAGGATTGAGTAATTGGGAAATTGAGTAATTGTGTAATTTAAAACGAGTCCACGAATGCCGACCGAGCCAGCGTTGACCGTTGGCCCCGTGCAAGGGCTGACCGTGCCGTGGAAGAGCGGCCCTTTAAGGGCCGCGTAGAACGGATCACAATGGATTGCAGGCTTTAGCCCCCGTGGTCGTAGATTTTCAATTACTCAATTACTAAATTCCCCAATTACTCAATTCGTCAATGTCTCTCAATCTCATCTTCTGCGGCACGCCTTTCTTCGCTGTCCCGACGCTGGAAAAGCTGGTTGCCGCCGGCCACCGCATGCCTCTCGTGGTCACCCAGCCTGACCGCCCCAAAGGACGCGGCCTCGAACTGGTCTCCTCTCCCGTCAAGCAATTCGCCGTGAAGCTGAATCTTCCCGTCACGCAACCCGACCGCATCAAGAATAACGACGAATTCCGGGCGCAACTCACCGACGTCAAGCCCGACGCCATCATCGTGGTCGGCTACGGCCGCATCATCCCGCAATGGATGCTCGATCTGCCGCGGCTCGGCAACATTAACCTGCACGCCTCGCTGCTTCCGAAATACCGTGGCGCGGCCCCGATTCAGTGGGCCATCGCCCATGGCGAAACTGTCACCGGCGTCACCACCATGCGCATTGACGCCGGCCTCGACACCGGCGACATTCTCCAGCAGAAAGAACTTCCCATCGCACCCGACGATACGGCCGAAACCCTGTCCCCACGCCTCGCCGCCGTCGGAGCCGACCTGATGCTCGAGACTTTGCGCGGCCTGCAACAAGGAACCATCCATCCTCGCAAGCAGGACGACTCGCAGGCTTCTCTTGCCCCCATCCTGAAGAAAGAAGACGGGCTCATCGATTTCCATCGCTCGACCGGGGAAATTCTAAATCGCCTGCGCGGATTCCAACCCTGGCCCGGCGCCTACACAAAATTTCGCGGGAAGAATCTACAGGTGCTCGCCGCCCGCGAGTCGAGCGGCGTGGCCGTGCAGCCCGCGGAGCTGCACATAGAAGAAAAGGATCGGCTGATTGTCGGCTGCGGCCGTGACAGCTCGCTGGAATTGCTCGAACTGCAAGTCGAGGGCAAGAAACGTACGGCGGCGCAGGCGTTTGTCCAAGGCTATCGCCCTGCATCCGGCGAAAAATTGGGTTCGTAAAGAATTTATACCTAGTGGTGCAAAGCGCCGGTCATCCCGAAGGCCCGCGTTGTTACCAGCGGGCCGAGGGATCTTCCAGCGTACGGTTTGATGCGCGAGATCCTTCGCTCCGCCTGAAAAGCGGCTCCGCTCAGGATGACGCCCGCCATGGGAAAGAATGTATGCTCTGGCAGAAGCTGTGAGCCATGAGCGGTGAGCAATGAGCTGTGAGCGATGAGCAAAACCTGAAGTGCCATAGCCTTTTTGTGCTCATCGCTCATTGCTCATCGCTCACAGCTCAATGCTCGCCTACAATGGCCAGAGATGCCCGTCTCGCCCGCCCGCGCCGCCGCCTTCGACATTCTGCTGCGGGTGGAGCGTGAATCATCCTATGCCTCGGAACTGCTGCACTCGGCCCATTACGAACGCTTGTCGCCGCAAGATCACGCGCTCGCCACCGAGCTAGTAATGGGCGTCCTGCGCTGGCAATCCCGCCTAGATGACGAAATCTCCCAGGTATCGTCCCAGAAATTAGCCAAGCTCGATCTGGAAATCCTGATCGCGCTGCGGCTCGCGGTCTACCAGATTCGTTTTCTCGACCGCATTCCGGCCCGCGCCGCTTTGCACGAAAGCGTGGAACTGGTGAAGCGCGCCCGCAAGCGCTCGGCCGCGCCCTTCGTCAATGCGGTACTCCGAAAACTTTCCAATCCATCTCTGTGTCCCTCTGTGCCCTCTGTGGTAGCTTCGGAAATTGCGAAAACGTGGGCGCACCCGCTTTGGCTGGTCGAACGGTGGGTCGAAGAGTACGGACTCGCCGCCGCGGAGAAAATTTGCGAGCACAACCAATCCACGCCCATCACGACGATCCGCCTGCGCCAGCCGGCTGCCGAAACTGAGCTGCTAGCCGAAGGAATCCAACTCCACCCCGGCGCCCTTCTCTCCTCCGCTCGCCGCGTGCAATCCGGAGATGTCACCAAAACTCGAGCCTTCCGCGAACGCCGCATCGTCATTCAGGACGAAGCCTCGCAACTGGTTGCCGCCTTGATCGGCCATGGTTCGCGCATCCTGGACTGCTGTGCCGCTCCCGGAGGCAAGACTCTCGCCATCGCCGACCAGAATCCCGAGTCCGAGATTACCGCCGTCGAACTGCACCCGCACCGGGCGCGCCTGCTGCAAAAAGTGCTGAGCACGACGGCGCATACGCAAGTGCTAGCCGCCGACGCCCGCCTTCTTCCAATCGCGCAGCCTTACAACCGCATCCTCGCCGACGTGCCTTGCTCGGGCACCGGCACGCTGGCTCGCAATCCCGAGATCAAATGGCGTCTCAAGCCAGACGACCTTACCGAGCTGCACGAGCGCCAAGTCGCGATCCTGCGTTCCGCGCTGACCCACCTCGAGCCCGGCGGACGCCTCGTCTACTCCACCTGTTCGCTGGAAAAAGAAGAGAATGAAGATGTGATCGATGCGGTCCTGGAAGAGAACCAATCCGTCCGCGTACGAGATTGCCGCGAAGAACTCGACCGACTTAAGTCCGGCGGTGCGCTGACCTGGTCCGATCCCGCTTCCCTCACTCGCGGCCCTTACCTGCGCACTCTCCCGGGCATTCACCCGTGCGATGGGTTTTTTGCCGCTTTGCTCGAGAAGCAATAACCACAGAGGACACAGAGGCACACAGAGGAATCTTCGGGCAAAGAAATTAGCGAACTTCGAGGCTCACTGACGTTCCGGCCACGACTTTCTGTCCCGCACCTGGTGACTGCGAGACGATGATGCTGGCGGGCGAAGGCTGTGCCGGAGTTTCGGGCGCAGGAACCGCTGCTGCAGACGGATTCGTGGCGTCAGCCGGCGGATTCTGCACGGGCGCCATGCTCACGTTGCCGAGGCGGAATCCAGCATCGGTCAGGGTTCGGCTGACCGTGCCCAGCGGCTGTCCGACAAAGCTGGGCATCACAAACGACTGCGGCTCGGGCGGCGCGGTCACCAGCAAGCTGATTTTGGGCGCAACGACCTGCGTGGCATCCGCGCGCGGATTCTGCGCGATCACCTGGTCCGCAGGAATCCCCGGCTCCTCCACCTCGCCCATCGAAGAAACATCCAGCCCGCGACGTCGAATGTTCAACTCGGCGGCATGCACGCTCTGCCCGGTCACATCCGGAATCGCCACGCGAGTCGGTCCCAGGCTCTGCGCCACGCGCACCTGCCATCCGTGCCGCACTTTCGTCCCCGGCAGCGGCAGCTGCGACATGATTTTTCCCTCGGCAATTTGCGGGCTGTAGTACTGCCGCTCGACCGACATCTGCAATCCAAGCGCGGCCACGGTGCGCTCCGCCTCGGCCGGACTCATCCCCACCAGCGCCGGAACTGCGACTTCTTGCCCGTGAATGGCCATCTGCATGGCGAGCAATCCCGACACCATGGCCACGATCAGCAAGACCAGAGCCAGCATCGCAAATCGAATCGCCGGTTTCATCTCGTGGGAGCCAACTCCAAATCAACCGCAAATTACACACCTGTAACGCCGCAATTATAGATTCGAGTAGCGCCGCCGTCCCGGCGGCTGTGGTGGCGGCGTCCTCGCCGCCACACCCGGACACCAAAGTAACTCACTCGGATCTTACCAATTCCTCAACGACATACAACAATCACCCGGAACGCCATACCCACGGGCCATCCCGCCAATCTTCCCCGCAATCTAATGCACCGTAGGCGTTCTACTTTCGAGGTGGCGCCATGCCTTGTCCCGTGGAGTATCATATTTCTGTGCGGCCTTCGTTCTCGGCTTCGATTGCACTCCTCAGCCTGTTCGCCGCATCTCTGTTTCTCACGCCCCGCGCCCAGGCTCAAATCAACGGCACTCCCAGTTCGGTCACTTCTCCCGGATTCGGTGGACGCGCCGTCAACGGTCCTCCGGCCAGTGTCACCTCGCTCGGCCCGCGCGGCTACTCTTCCAACTCGCGCGTCAGCTTCTCGACCACAGTTCCCAACGTTCACCACAATGGTGACGGACAACATCATCATCGCCGTTCGGGCTATGGCGAATACTATGGACCGCTGTACTACGGATATCCCGTTCCGTATGCGGTCGACCAGGGACCAGCCGACGACAGCGCGAACTACGACGACGAAGAGTATCAGGGTGGACCCACGATCTTCGACCGCCGCGGACAGGGCGAACGTTCCTACATCCCTCCCGTGAGAGATGTTCCCACGCCGCATGCGAACCAACCGGCCGACGCCTCGCTTTCCGATCCTGGGCCCGCTCAGGATCCCACTGTGCTGGTCTTCAAAGACGGGCACTCGCTGGAGGTGGGGAACTACGCGATCGTCGGCAGCACGCTGTTCGATCTGACGCCCGGGCATTCGCGCAGGGTACCGCTCGCCGACCTGGATCTGGTCGCCACGCAAAAGCAGAACGACGACCGCGGCGTGGTGTTCCAGCTGCCTCCTTCCTTGCAGGCCAATTGATATGCGCCGCTGGTTGCTGGTCGCGCTGCTGGCGTTAATTCCCGGCGCCGTGTACGCGCAGCGCATGTCTTCGGGGCCACACTTTTCCGGACGCGGCGCGCCTTTTCGTTCTCCGCATTACAGCGAGCGTCCGGGAGCCTACATTCTTCCGTTTTTCGATCCCTCTTTTGCGAATTACGCCGCGCCCCCGGAATACCCTGCAGCGCAGCCACCGGTGATCGTCGTGCAGCCCCAGTCTGCTCCCGCCGCTACGGTGACTTCTCCACCAGTGCAGCCCCTGACCATCGAACTGCGAGGAGATCGCTTCGTGCAAATCAGCGGAGATAAGGAATCCAACGAACAAGTGATCGATGAGGTGGGGCTCAGTGCGAGCCAAGAGTCAGCGAAACCAACGGCGCAGAATATCGTGCTGATTTTCCGCGATGGGCATCACGAAGCAGTTTCGAACTACACCGTCGCGGACGGCTTTGTCTATGCAGGTTCTGACTTCTACACAGCCGGAGCATGGGTGCGGAAAATTGCTATTTCGGAGTTGAATATTCCAGAAACGATGGCCGTGAACCAGGCGCAGGGAGCAGCCTTCCGCCTGCCAAAGGCGGCGAATGAAGTTGTCGTGGGGCCGTGAAACTCTCCGCTCTCAGTCCCTTCCATAGTCGTCAAATAGCCGGTGCATTCATTGACTTGCCCAGGGCTTGCTCCTAAGATTTTGCCCAATGATCGGTCAAACCATCTCGCATTACCGCATCGTGGAGAAACTGGGCGGTGGCGGGATGGGTGTCGTGTACAAGGCTGAAGACACCGACCTCGGCCGCTTCGTAGCCCTGAAATTCCTGCCTAGCGCTCTCGCCGCGGACCCGCAGGCATTGGAACGTTTTCGCCGCGAGGCACGCGCGGCTTCTTCGCTCAACCATCCCAACATTTGCACGATCTACGAAATCGGCAAGTACGATAGTCAGTACTTCATCGTCATGGAGTTCCTCGACGGGGTGACGCTGAAGCACCGCATTGCAGGCAAGCCGGTGGAACTCGAGAACGTCCTATCCCTGGCGATTGAGATTGCGGACGCGCTCGATGCCGCTCACGCGGCAGGCATTGTGCATCGCGACATCAAGCCCGCCAACATTTTGGTAACCAAACGCGGCCACGCCAAGGTTCTGGATTTCGGATTGGCCAAGGTAACACTCGATGCAAGAGTGCTCGACAGCGCAGAGGGACAACCCACGGCGAGTTTGCAGGATCCGCTGACCAGCCCCGGGACCGTCGTCGGGACCGTCGCCTACATGTCCCCGGAGCAGGTCCGGGGCAAGGAATTGGACGCCCGTACCGATCTGTTCTCTTTCGGAGCCGTGCTTTACGAGATGACGACGGGCATGTTGCCGTTCCGGGGTGAAAGTTCAGGAGTGATCTTTAAGGCGATCCTCGACGGGACGCCAACCTCAGCAGTTCGATTGAATCCGGATGTCCCCATCGAATTGGAGCGGATCATCAGCCGCGCCCTGGAAAAAGATAAGGGCCTGCGCTACCAACACGCTTCCGAGATGCGCGCGGAATTGCAGCGGCTGAGGCGCGACACGGAGTCGGGAACCAAACCAAGTGTCCCGATTGCTGCTCCATCCGTCCGGTCCCGGAGAATGGGAAGGCTGGCGATCGTAACAATCATTGCCGTCCTCGCCGCTATTTCCGTCTTCGTGGTCCGGGAACGGTCCGTCGTTCCTGCCATCCCTGATCCCGCGCATTGGGTGCAGCTCACGAACTTTACCGACCAGACCTTCGACCCATCCATCTCCCCCGATGGACGAATGCTGGCTTTCTTGCGCGGACCGGCAGCTTCAGGACAGCTCTACGTCAAGCTTCTCCCCGACGGAGACGCGGTCCAGCTTACCCATGACGACACGCTGAAGGAGCATCCTACGTTTTCGCCCGACGGCTCGCGGATCTCTTATGGAACCAGCGGCCGCCTCTGGCAGACTTGGATCGTTCCCGTGCTCGGAGGGCAGCCCCAGATCCTGCTTTCGAATGCGACTGGCTTCCACTGGATCGCCAAACAGCACGTGATGTTCAGCGAAATAAAGACTGGATATCACCTTGAAGTCGTGACCGCTACGGAGAGCCGGTCGGAGCAGAGAGATGTGTACGTCCCCCCGAGCGAAACCCACATGGCTCATAACTCTTTTATTTCACCCGACCACAAATGGGTTCTGGTAGCGGAAATGGGTGAGGACGCCCCAGGATGCTTCCGTGCCAGGTGGTGCCGTTCTCCGGCGGCAAGGCGCGGTTCGTCGGTCCGCAGACGGGCAGTTGCATTGAGGCATCCTGGTCGCCCGACGGCAAATGGATGTACTTCAATTCCGATGCCGGCTCCCACGGCTACCATATCTGGCGCCAGGCTTTTCCTAACGGCGGGCCACAGCAACTTACTGCCGGTCTAACCGAGGAAACCGGGCTGGCGGTTACACCCGATGGGAGCTCGTTGATCACATCCGTAGGCTCCAATGCCAGCACGGTCTGGGTGAAAAACCGTGATGGTGAGCGGCAGATTTCTTCCGAAGGCTACTGCTATCACGCGAGGCTCTCCGGCGACGGCAGCAAGCTTTTTTTTCTGCAGGCGGCCAATGCTTCACAGGCAGAGAACGGCGGAGAGCTGTGGGTGTCAGATCTGGCAACCGGCCAAGCTTCGAAGGTGCTGCCTGGCATTCCTGTGTTTACCTTCAGTTTGTCGTCCGACGCTAAGTCTGTCGCCTTCGACGAGCTTCAATCGGATGGAGAACATCATCTCTGGGTGGCCTCCACCGAACACCGTTCTTCTCCCCACCGGATCGGCTCGGGTTCAGGCCGCTTGCCTTTGTACACACCGTCGGGGTGGATTTTGTTCCAGGGCACGGAAGCCGGCGGAAAGAGCTTCGTGCAGCGCATTAGGGAGGACGGTACTCACGAAGAAAGGGTCTCCTCTGAAGATGTCGAGATCGCGTCTTCGATTGCCCCAGACGAGCGATTTTTCGTAGTGCGGCGCTCGCTTGGCGAAGACTTCATGGCCGCCCAGGGGCTCCCACTCGCCGGCGGTCCGGCGGTTCCTCTATGCTCAGGCTGGTGTAATGCCGCGTGGACCCGTGACGGCAAAGCCATGTATTTTCTCTGGGCCTCGACAAAAGGAAGTTCGACCTACCGCACCTATATTGTGCCCCTGATCCCCGGCACCGATTTTCCCAAGCTGCCCAAGGCTGGGTTTCAGTCCGAATCTGAGATCGCAAAGGCTGCTGTTCAAGTGCTGGATGATGCCGCCTTTCCGGGCTCGGACAGTTCTGCGTACTCATTCACCCGCAGCACCTCGCACTCGAATCTCTACCGCATTCCGCTTCAGTAAAGGAATCGCCCGTGTCGGCACCATCCTGATCATCAGGCGGGCCGCCAACAAGCCCGCTTTCATGCTATAATTTCATTAGTTCCCAGGGCACATAACATCCTGTAAATACAAGCAGTTAGGGCAATTTGGAACATTGCAGATGCGCCAGATTTTTAAGCTGATAGCGGAAGGCTGACAGCTGAGAGCGAACCATGCCTGACGACCAGAATCCCGAACTTCCCCTTACTCCTCCGCCAGGCGGCGATGGCCCCGGCGCGTTGAACATCCAACCCGTCAACATTGAAGAGGAGATGCGCCGCTCGTATCTCGACTATTCGATGTCGGTGATCATCGGCCGCGCTTTGCCCGACGTGCGCGACGGATTGAAGCCCGTCCACCGCCGCATTTTATTCACTATGCAGCAGATGGGGCTGCAGCCCAACCGCGCCACGCGCAAATGCGCCCGCATCGTCGGCGAGGTCATGGGCAAGTACCATCCGCACGGGAATCTCGCCGTCTACGATGCGCTTGTGCGCCTGGCGCAAGACTGGTCGATGCGCTACCCGCTGATTTTCGGTCAGGGAAATTTTGGCTCTGTCGACGGAGACCCTCCAGCCGCCGATCGATACACCGAGGCCAAGCTCGCGCAGGTTTCCACGGCGCTGCTCGAAGACCTCGACAAAGAAACGGTCGACTTCCATCCTAACTACGACGGCAGCGAAGTGGAGCCTGATGTTCTCCCCGCGCGCATTCCGAATCTTCTGATCAACGGCTCCGACGGGATCGCCGTCGGCATGGCCACAAAAATTCCGCCGCACAATCTCACGGAAATCATCGACGCCACCATCACGCTGGTCAACAATCCGAATTCGCAGCTCGCCGAGATTCTGAAATTCGTGCAGGGCCCCGACTTCCCCACCGCCGGCATCATCCACGGCCGCTCGGGAATTTTCGAAGCCTACCGCACCGGACGCGGCCGCTTCATGATGCGGGCCAAGGCCGCCATCGAGGTCTTCAGTAAAGATCGCGAAGCTATCGTCGTCACCGAAATTCCTTATCAGGTGAACAAATCGAATCTGATCAAGCGCATCGCGGCGCTGGTCAACGATAAGGAGATCGAAGACATCTCCGACGTGCGCGACGAATCCGATCGCGACGGCATGCGCATCGTGGTCGAGCTCAAGCGCGGCGCCGAGCCCCAGATCGTTCTCAACCAGCTCTTCAAGCACACGGAGATGCAGCAGGGCTTCTCCATGATCCTGCTGGCGGTGGTCAACGGACAGCCCCGCGAACTGGGCCTGATCCCCACCATCAAGTACTTCATCGAGCACCGCGTCGACGTGGTCCGCCGCCGCACCGCCTACCTGCTCGCCAAGGCCAAAGACCGCGAGCACATCCTCGAAGGCTACCTGAAGGCCCTCGATCATCTCGACAACGTCATCACCATCATTCGCGGCAGCGCCAACCGCGCCGATGCCCGCGAGAATTTGATTCTCTACTTCGGCGGCAAGAAGATCGACATCAACACCAGCGGCCGCGCGCCCAAGGTCGATCCCGAAAAGCCCTTCACCGCCAAGCAGGCCGATGCCATCCTCGAACTGCAACTGCATCGCCTGACCAAGCTCTCGATCGACGAAATTTCGAACGAGTTGAAAGGCGTCCGCGAAAATATCGCCGAGTACGAATCCATTCTCGGCTCCGAGAAAAAGCTGCGCTCCGTCATCGTCAAAGAGCTCGAAGAAGTGAAGAAGCTCTACGGAGACGATCGCCGCACCCGCATCGAAGACGAGGCCGCGGAAATCGTCCTCGAGGATCTCATCGCCGACGAGCAGGTGGCCGTCACGGTCAGCCACTCCGGCTACATGAAGCGCACGCCCATCTCCACCTACCGCATGCAGCGCCGCGGAGGTACGGGCCGCACCGGCATGAAGACGCGCGACGAAGATTTCGTCGAGCACCTCTTCATCGCGAGCACGCACGCTTACATCCTGTTCTTCACCAACACGGGCCGCGTCTACTGGCTCAAGGTGTACGAGATCCCTGACGTCAGCGCCGCCGGCAAAGGCAAGCACGTCGGCAACCTCATCGGATTGCAGCCCGGCGAGAACGTCAAGACCATGCTCGCCGTCCGCAACCTGGAAGAAGAAAACAAATACATCTTCTTCGCCACGCGCAACGGATTAGTCAAGAAATCCGAACTGCGCGAATTCATGCACGTCCGCTCCAACGGCATCAACGCCATCGGCATCGAGCAAGGCGACGAACTGGTCGCCTGCCGCGTCACCGACGGCAACCAGATCATCTTCCTAGCCAGTCACGAGGGCATGGCCGTCCGCTTTGACGAGAGCCACGTCCGCCCAATGGGCCGCGGCGCGTACGGCGTCTGGGGAATCGATCTGGAAAAGGGAGACTACGTCATCGGCATGGCGACCACCACCAAGCCCGACGCCCCCGCCCCTGCGACAGAAAAGACTGCTGCGGAAGGCGAGCCTGAAGTGATCGACGTAACCGTAAAAGGCGATCTCATTCTCTCGGTCACCGAAAACGGATTCGGCAAGCGCACCCCCGCCGACTCCTACCGCCTCACCAACCGCGGCGGCAAGGGCGTGATCAACCTCAAGACGACGGACCGCGTCGGCAAAGTGATCGGCATCGCGCAGGTCGACGACAAGTCCGAAGTCATGCTGATCAGCCACTACGGCAAAATCATCCGCATGGACTCAACCACGATCCGCGAATCGGGCCGCAACGCCCAAGGCGTCCGCCTCCTTAATCTGGAGCCAGGCGACAAAGTAGCGGCAGCCGTAGTAATCGCCCCAGAAGAAGAACCAAACGGCAACGGCGGCACCCTGATCCAATAGCTCGTGTAGGGCGGACGCATTCGTCCGCCCTGGCGCACTTCGCCTCCCTCGGTTTGCATTTCCCATGAAAGCCGGGGTATGTTTGCTCGCACATTCATTCCGCTCGTAGGGTGATCCATGATCAATCGAATCCTTCTCCCCCTCCTCGCCATCATCCTCTTCACCGCTGCCGACACCGCCCCTGCTCCTCCCATCGCCAAGAAACTCCCTCACGAAACCGAGGTCAATGGACGCAAGATGGTCGACAACTACGCCTGGCTCCGCGAAAAATCCAACCCCGAAGTCCGCGCTTATCTGGAAAAAGAAAACGCCTACACCGACTCGATCATGAAGCCCACCGAGCCCTTCCAGAAAAAGCTTTATGACGAGATGCTCAGCCGCATCAAGGAGACCGACGTCGAAGTCCCCTACCGCGAAGGCGACTACTTCTATTACGTGCGCACCGAGGCCGGCAAGCAGTACCCCATCCGCTGCCGCAAGAAAGCCACCGGCGACGCCACGGAAGAAATTCTTCTCGACATCAACGAGCTCGCCAAGGGCCAGGTCTTCATGACCGTGCAGGCCTTCGCCGTCAGCCCCGACGGCAACCAGCTCGCCTACACCTACGACAACACGGGATTCCGCCAGTTCACGCTGGCCGTGAAAGATCTCCGCACCGGGAAGACGTTAGCCGATCACGCCGAGCGCGTCGGGTCCGTCGTCTGGGCCAGCGACAATTCGACCATCTTCTACACGCAGGAAGACGCCGTCTCCAAGCGCCAGTACCGCCTCTACCGCCACACCGCCGGATCGTCGAATCCCGACACTGTGGTCTACGAAGAGCCCGACGAGCGCTTCAGCGTGCGCGCTTTCAAAACGCGCAGCGAGGCGTTCATCTTCATGATCCTGCACAGCCACACGACGAGTGAAGCCCGTTACATTCCCGCCACGCAGCCCGATGCCGACTGGAAAATTATCGAGCCACGCAAGCAGGGAGTCGAATACTATCCCGACCACAACGGCGACTCGTTCTACATCCGTGTCAACGATACCGGACGCAACTTCCGCCTGGTCAGCGCGCCCATCACCGATCCCGGCAGCAAAAACTGGCACGAAGTGATGGCGCACAATCCCGCCATCATGATTGACGAAACCGACTTCTTCAAGAATTTCGCAGTGCTCTACGAGCGCGAAAGCGGACTGCCCCAGATTCGCGTGATCGATCTGCGCAACGGGCAATCCAAGCGCATCGCCTTCCCCGAGCCGGCCTACGCCGCCTACAACTACATCAACCGCGTCTACGACACCACCGACTTCCGCTACGGATACCAATCGCCCATCACTCCGCCGTCGGTTTTTTCTTACGACATGGAGAAGGGGACTTCGACGCTGCTGAAGCAGAAAGAAGTCCCCGGCGGATACGATCCCGCGAAGTACCAGGTCGAGCAGATCTATGCTGTCGCCTCTGATGGCGTGAAGATTCCCATCTCCGTCCTCCGCCTGAAGAATGCCAAGCTCGACGGCACGGGCCCGCTTTACCTTTACGGGTACGGTTCCTACGGCATCTCGATTGACATGTTTTTCAATTCGAATATTTTCAGCATGGTCGATCGCGGAGTGGTTTACGCGGTCGCGCACATCCGCGGCGGCGGCGAAATGGGCAAGGCCTGGCACGATGCCGGCCGCATGATGAACAAGAAAACCACCTTCACCGATTTCATCGCCTGCGCCGAAGACCTGCTGAAGCGCGGCTACGGATCGAAAGACCGCCTCACCATCGAGGGCCGCAGCGCCGGGGGCCTGCTCATGGGCGCAGTGCTCAACATGCGTCCCGACCTGTTCAAAGCTGCCCTGGTCGGCGTCCCCTTCGTCGACGTCATCAATACCATGCTCGACGAATCGCTCCCGCTCACCGTCGGCGAATTCGAAGAGTGGGGCAATCCCAAAGAAAAAGCCGCCTTCGATTACATGATCACTTATTCGCCCTACGACAACATCGAAGCCAAAGCCTATCCCAACATGTTGGTGAAGACTTCATTCAACGACAGCCAAGTGATGTACTGGGAGCCCGCAAAATACGTAGCCAAAATGCGCGCCACCCGCACCGACAAAAATATTCTGCTTCTGAAAACAAATCTAAGCCCGGCCGGACATGGCGGCGCGTCGGGAAGATACGACCGCCTGCACGAATCCGCCTTCGACTACGCCTATCTTCTAACTCAAATGGGAATCTCGAAGTAACCGAATGTCGCGCCGCCGCGATTTGTAGCGCCGCCGTCCCGGCGGCTGTCGTGGGGGCGTCCTCGCCCGCACACGCATGCACATCGGTGGAAGAGCGGCCCTTTAGGGCCGCGTAAAGCTCTCCAATCGATTCCGGGCTTCAGCCCCTGTGGGCAACCTGAGAAATTTCACGCAAAAAAAGCCCGCTTCTCGTCGAAGCGGGCTCTCAAAACTGCAAACGCTATTTCGTGTACGGCCCCGGGTAATTCGTCCCGTCCGCGCACCCCTTCTGTCCGCTGGAGTTCGCGTATCCGGTGTTGTGGTCGTAATCGTAGTTCGACCAGTTTCCCTGGATCTTCCACTCCTGGCTTCCAAACAGCACGTACGGCCCGCCGAACGTCCAGGCACACTTGTCGCCGTTCTCCGCGCCAGAACTGTCATACCAGGCGTTGCCCTTTGGATCGGACCGCGTCTCCGACAACTCGTGGCCCGAAACGTTGGCGTCGGCCTGCAGGCCTTCCGACTGGCCGGCCACTGTGCTGCCCGGATTGCACCCCGCGTCCCCGTCGGGCTTAAAGAAGAAGCCGAATTCGATCGCCGTTCCGTTGCACGAACCCCAACTGTGATACGCGCAGTAGTTGGCGCCGCCGCGAGCCTTGTCCACGTAAACCGGATAATAACCGTTCGCCACCGGCTTTGGGACAACCTTGCAGACCTCGTTCAGCACCGCAGAAGTACTGACATGCTTCGGCACCGAGCTTCCATCCACAACGTGGCCCGAGTAAGTGATCGTGCTGCTGACCTGATGTCCGCTGCCGTCGGTGTACTCATCCACCGTGGCGGCATAGCTGGTTCCGCCTACCCCGCTGTACCATTTATCCATCCCCGAGATTTCATCTCCCGTATAGCCGGGCCAACTGGATCCCCACCAGATCGCTTCGACCGTCGTGGTGGGCAAAATCGGCCCTCCATGGTACGTCATGTCCGGACTGGCCGGAGGCGCATGCAGCCTCGCTGCATCCTGCGTCCAGTGCGGACCTAAAATTGGAGGCTCACTTTTGTTGGGATTTTTATTCGAATCCTGGGCTGTTACCGAAAGGGCAAAAAACAGCAAAGCGGCGAACGAAAGCCATCTCATCGGGTCTCTCTCCTTTTTTTGAGTCGGGTTACGAAGGGGCAAAAACCGCGTGATTGTCCTTCAGACTTCGTGACATTGTCAATGAGTAAATGTCTGTATGTACCGCATTGCTACAGCGAGAAAGGCCGAGCAGCGGCATGACTCACGCCCAAGTCATTCGGAATGTTTACCCTTGCCATGTTTACGAAATCGGGACAGGCGGCGGCAATTTCTGTTACGAAATTCGAACATCAAATCAATCCCGCCTTCACTCTCCGCAAAAAATCTTCGCCATCGGCCCTGGCCTGCTCCAGCGTCTTCGGCTGATTTCGATATTCCAGCGCGACCTCTTGCAAAAACAATTCGACCGCGTCCTTCGGCTTGAACCCTTGCGCCACCAGCTTTCGGATCCGTGGCGTGAAGCTCTCCTGATCCGGCACTCTCAATCGTGCCAGATGGTCCGCGCACTTATGCTCGCGAAACTTCCCTGCCGCCAGCCGGTCGTAGGCCGTTTTCGCATCCGGATCGTTCAGCATGGTGGGCAGCGGATAATTCCACTCGCACTGCGAACACGTCCATCCTTTGAATGTATGGTGCGACGTCCAGATTAACTCCCTGGCAGTCTTGTCCTGCAGGGTACGATGATCTCCACCACTCAAAGCCATGACCTGCGCCACTCCCAGATGCAAGCAAACCGCGTGGCCCATGATCGCGCACACCAACCCGTAGGATCACTCGCTCTGTGACCCCAGTGCCCTCTGTGGTTTCGATCTTACCCCTGCCGAGATAATGTGAGGCGTATCAAGAACGGTTCAGAAAATCAAACAGGCAGAATGGGAAATTAGTCCTGTAACTTCGGCCCAAACCGGCTCTGTGACCCTCAGTGCCCTCTGTGGTTTCGATTTACCCGCGCTGGGAAAGCGGAGGCCTAAGCGTGCCTTCGTGTAACTTCGTGTCCTTCGTGGTTCCGTTCACTTTGCGAAGAAATAATCGAACGACCGTACCGCCGTAAATTCGTCGTCCCGAATATCGAAGACCGTGTAGAGCTTGGTGACGTAGAGGATATCTTTCACCTTGGGGCTCAGGTTCAGCAGCTTCAGCTCGCCGCCCGCGTTGCGCACGGTCGTAAACGCGCTCACCATCTCGCCCACACCCGAGCTGTCCATGTAATCCACTTCCGCCAGGTTCAGGATGATCTTTTTCTTGCCTTTCTCCAGAATCCCCAGGACCGCGTCGCGCAGTACGTGGATCTCTTCTCCCAGGACGATGCGCCCCTTCACGTCGAGAATGGTGACGTGTGCGACCTCGCGGCTTTCGATGGTCAGCGGCATGGTACAGGCATACCCCGCCCGATGGCCCGAATACTAGTGCCTCTAATACCCCAAGTCAATGGCGGCACAGGCAACCCATGCGCGCGCGTACAATTCCAACCGTAGGACGCAGAGGAGGCTCCCATGCCACTCCGGCCCGCCGCAATCTTTTTTGCTTTCCTGGCATGCGCTTCATTCTCGCTCGCCGATTGCGCGCAGGATCATCGGTCCAACAAAAATGCCGGAATCCTGGTCACCGACTTCACCATTACCGGCACGCAAGCCGTGAGCGCCACGGAAATGGCCCGCATCACCTCTGACCTGACCGGCTCCTGCTTTGACGACGACTCCGAAGAAATAGGCGAGCGCATTCGCGCTCTCTTTCAGGATCGCGGATATTTTGCCGTGGAGGTAAAACATATCGGTTTCAAGCCCGGCGATCCGCTCGGCATTCCCAAACCTGTGACCATGGAAGCCGACGTTGCCGAGGGCCCGGTGTACAAGCTCGCTGACATCACCTTCGTCGACAATCATGCCTTCAGCACGGAACGTCTCCGTCAGGCGTTTCCTTTTAGAAAAGGAGACGTGTTCGCGAGAAGCAAAGTCGCGGCAGGCCTGGAAAGTATTCGCAAGCTCTATAGCAGGAGTGGCTACCTTGACGTGGCCTTCGTCCCCGATGTCGAGCCTTCCTCGAATGCAACCATGATGCTCAAGATCTCCGCCATTGAAGGCACTCAGTACCATATGGGCAAGCTTGAGATTCTAGCGAGCAAGGAGACGGCCGCAAGACTCCGTTCGGAATGGAAACTCCCTGAGGGCACCGCCTACGACCGCAGGTATATCGACAAATACATCGAGGCCAATCGCGACCTACTGCCGGCGGGTTTCAGCCGTGAGAATGTGCAGGTGGTCTCCGACTGTCCCCATGCCGTGGTTGATCTGAAACTGATCATCGATCCCGCAGAGGACAAGTCGCCGCAGCCTAAAGACATCCCCTGCGGAGACACCCACGACAACCCTAAATAGCTTTGCAGTCCGGCAGGTGTAGAAGAACCCTTGGTGGAAGAGCGGCGCTTTAGCGCCGCGATAGGAGTGAGATGAAAACCGGGCTTTAGCCCCTGTGGTGCGCTACGAATGCGCCCCGTGCGGCCGTGAATCCAATTCCAGCGCGGGAAGGTCTACGCTGTCCCGAATCTCCTGAATGGGTGACGTCACGATCGGCGTCGCATACCCCGGGTGCCGAAACTCCAAATGCATGCCCCGGCCCACATACTGCATCTTGAGCATCGAACCGCCCCACGTGGACCCGGCAATCGCCACCTGCACCGGCTCCGGGCAAAACTCCGGATGGCCCGACAGCAGCGCCTCGCTCCCACCCAGCAGCACTGCCGTATAGCAATGATGCATGGTCTGGATCTGCAGCACAGTCGACGGCGGCAACTCGTTCAGAAACACCCCGCCCTCAATTTCCGACTGGATAATGCCGCTGTTGATCTCGTCCGCCAGGTTGGGGTGTGGGTTGAACATACCGTTGATTGGCAATTAGGGTATCGGGTTTCTTACCGCGGAACAAGAGTCCTTTCGGTCGTACCCCCTGGCGGAAGGGCACGGACCTTTAGACGAACAAACCAGAGCCCAGGTTGCAGGATTTATGCCCTCCTACCGTACCGCCGACGTCCCAGCGTAGCGCCGACGTCCCGCCGGCTGTCGCGGGGGCGTCCCGCCCCCGAACCAAGGTTCGACTATCCGTTTTCGATCAATCCTCCTACTCACGAGCCCCCGCCACCAGATCCCGATCCATCCACTCCAAAATCAGCTTCCGCATCTCCGGCAGCTCCTGATGCTCACAATCAAACAGCTCAATATGGCAATCCGACTCCTTCCCGTATTTCCGATATAGCGGCAGCAGCCGGTCCCGAATCTTCTCCACGCCCGCCGGCGGCGTCAACGGATCCCGCCTTCCATTCACGCTCAAATGCGCCCGCGGCACGATCAGCTCATTAATGTCCGCCGTCTGAAAATGCTTCAGCAGCGACGGCACGTAGTAATAAATCCCGTGCTCCTTCAAGCCGTGCGCCTTGATCAATTCCTCGTAGTCCGTCAGGCAGCACACATCCATGCACACCTTCACCCGCGGATCGAGCGCCGCCAGCCACCACGCCTTCGTCGCCCCCATCGACATGCCAAAAGCGCCCAGCCGTTTCGCATCCACCTCCGGACGCCCCGCCAGATAATCCATCGCCCGGAACTCGTCAAACATCATCATCCCGTACAGCACCTGCCCGCGCCACAACATCAGCTTGAACGCGTCCTGTTCGCCCTCATGACCATCGGCCTCGTGCTTCCGCTCGCCAAAACACCAGCTGTCGATTGCCAGCGTGACGATCCCCTTCTCCGCGCACACCGGCGCATACGCCGGCTGCACCTCCACTCCCTTGAGCAACTCCTCCTTACCCAAGTCGTACATCCCCGCATGCCAATGGATAAACAACAGTCCCGGCGCCCGCGTCGGCCGCTTCTTCGGAATCAGCAATAAGGCCGGCACATCCTCCACCCCATTCAAATCCAGCACCAGCCGCTCCAAGGTGTAGGTATCGTGATCTTCTTTCTTGACCAGCCGCGGCGCCTTCGGCTGATGCTGCCAAGGCAAATCCCCCAGCAATCCCCACAGCTCCTTCCTACGCCGCTCCTGTTCTGCGGCAAAGGAATCCGCGTCATTCAAGAGCGAAGCCTCCGCCGGTCGCGCTCCCGCCAATTTTGCCACGCCCGGAACCATCAACCCCGCCGCCGAAGTCTGCAAAAACTGCCTCCGGCTCCAACCCTCATTCACGATCGTCATCTCCGCCTCCCCTGTGCCGGTCTCGAAACTAGAAACTCGAAACTGTACTTCCGTACCCTCCCCGATTCCCCCGCCCCCCGCCGCTGCCACAATCCCTGATAAAATATGATCTACAAGGGGTTCAATGCCAGTACCAGTGTCGCAAATGTGGACGGTTTCGACCTACGTCCTCCGCCAGAAGCTCGCCGGACGCAAGCAATACCCGCTCGTCCTGATGCTCGAGCCGCTGTTCCGCTGTAATCTGGCCTGCGCCGGATGCGGCAAGATCCAATACCCCGCGCACATCCTTAAGAAAGATCTAAGCCCGGAAGAGTGCTTCCGCGCCGTGGACGAATGCGGCGCCCCCATGGTCTCCATTCCCGGCGGCGAACCGCTCATGCACCCGCAGATCGACAAGATCGTCGAAGGCCTGGTCGCCCGCAAGAAATATATTTACCTCTGCACAAATGCCCTGCTGCTGAAAGAAAAAATCCATCTCTTCCAGCCCAGCAAGTATCTGACATTCTCGGTTCACCTCGACGGCCAGCGCGAAGAGCACGACCTCGCCGTCTGCCGCGAAGGCGGATACGATATTGCCGTCGACGCCGTCAAAGAGGCCCTCCACCGCGGCTTCCGCGTCACCACCAATACCACGCTGTTCGACGGCGCCAACCCGAAATCCGTCCGCGCCTTCTTCGACGAAATGATGGACCTCGGCGTCGAAGGCATGATGCTTTCGCCCGGCTACTCCTACGACAAGGCCCCCGACCAGAAACATTTCCTGGGACGCGCCCGCACGCGCCGCATGTTCCGCGCGATCCTGTCGAATCGTAAAAAGAATTGGCAGTTCAATCTCTCGCCGCTCTTCCTGGAATTTCTCATGGGCAAGCGCACTTACCCCTGCACCCCGTGGGGCATGCCCACCTACAACGTCTTCGGATGGCAAAAGCCCTGCTACCTGCTGCAAGACGGCTACGCCGAAACCTTCTCAGAATTGTTAGCGACCACCGAGTGGAGCAACTACGGCACCGAGTCCGGCAACCCGGCCTGCGCGAATTGCATGGTCCACAGCGGCTACGAAGCCAGCGCGGTGAACGCGACCTTCAGCTCGCTGTCGGGCTTCCTGGCGACCGTGAAAGGCACGCTCTTCACCCGATATAAAGACGAAGAGGCCCTGCACATGCTCGACGAGCCGCAAGCCCCGGTAAATCCGTTGATCCAGATCGCCCCCTCGTCGTCATCGCACGAACTGCAGGAAACGCGAGCGTAGATTCTGTTTTCCTCTGTGTCCTCTGTGGTAAAGCTTTTGATTTTATGACAGGCAAAGAAGCTGGCCACATCGAAGAACATCCGCAGCACTCCAATCCCGACGCGCTCGAAGTAGCCCCTGGCACCGAGCACGAGCAACTGGAAGGCTGGAATCCCAAGCTGGCAACGGAAGAAGAACTCCGCCAGGCCCTGGAGAAAGCTTTCGACTACCGCGGCGACATCACCATCACCCGCAAAGACGGCTCCAAAATCGAAGGCTACCTCTTCGACCGCCGTTCCGCCGCCACGCTCAAAGATTCCCAAGTCCGCCTCTACCCGAAAGACTCGAACGAAAAGATTTCGATCTCGTACTCCGACATCGCGGCCCTCGCCTTCACTGGACGCGACACCGCCGCCGGAAAATCCTGGGAAGCCTGGATGAAGAAATACGCCGCCAAAAAAGCCGCCGGCGAAAAAGATCTAAGCCTCCACCCCGAACCCCTCGAATAATTACGCCCTGAGATTCGCCGAACGTCCTTCTCTGCGCTCTCCGCGCGGAATTTCTCCGCGAACTCTGCGGTAAGCGGTTGTCAGACCCTCAACTGGACGACGCTAATGCGTGATCCTGGATACATCCACGTATCCATGAAAATGCCACAATTTCTCCAGAGGCTTTCCATGGAAGTCACCATCGACCATCTCGGCGCCGTGCAATTCGAAATCAAAGCCCGCCACCACACCATCGCTTGCGATCAACCCATCGAAAACGGAGGCTTCGACGAAGGCATGACCCCGCCCGAACTGTTGCTTGCGTCGCTCGGATCCTGCGCCGCCTTCTACGCCGCCCAATACTTGCGCAAATTCCATCTCGCCACCGAAGGCACCCGCGTCCGCATTACCGCCGACAAAGTCAAAGACCCCGCTGCCCGCATTGACAACTTCCGCATCGAAATCGAAACCCAGGTGGAACTAACCGACCAGCACCGCGCCGGAGTCGAGCGCTCCGTCCACCACTGCCTAATCCACAACACCCTCCTCCACCCACCCAAAATCGCGATCGATATAAAACAAGCAGTCGCTTCTCCACAATAATTTGTTCCTGTCATCCTGAGCGAAGCGAAGGATTCCCGGTTCCTCCACCCTGCCTGCAACCCAAACCATTCTCCTCGCAACTCACAACAGCGAAGCTCACTTCGTGAACATCACTCCCTCAATCAACCCCTCCACCTCATCCTCCGACCCGCCAATCACCGTGATCGACACCGCATACCCGCGCGCCAGCCACGCCAGCGTCGACTGCCGCATCACCCGCGTCCCCACATCTTTATGAAAATCCCCCTGCACCAGCTTCTTTCCCCCGACCTCAGCCTCATACGGCTCCTCATCCACGGTGAACCCCTGTGCGGTTGCCACCTCCGTCAGCGGACCAAAATATTGCGCCGCCTCCTTCAGCCCCGGATAAGCCTCCACACTCTCCGCCGCAATCACTACCGACGCATTCACATCCTCCCCCGTCGCCTCTGGAGGCCGCGAAAACGCCGCCAAAAGCACCCGGCTCTCCCCCGTGCCCCTCTGTGTCCCCTGTGGTGAAGATTCTGAATTTTTTCTCTCTGCCTCGTCCCGCGCATTCATCTCGTCGGTCCGCAGCACCCACCCCGCCGGAATTTTGTAAGTCAGCCCCAACTCTTTATTGCTATAAACGCCATTGACAACGGACCCGGCGTCCATCCCGGAATCGTCTCCAGCAGATTTTTGAGCATGGGAACCCAACGAGGAAGGCTTGGCGGAAGAAGACTTTGGCGAGGATTGCGCAGCACCCGCCGCACAAAAGCCGACCACAAGCAGCGGAACCAGATACAGCTTCAGCCGACGAGAAAATCCCATCTGCCAATCTTAACGGATCAGGTGAACCTGGTTTTTATTCAACAATCCACAATCAAAAATCAACAATTGCCTACGCCGCCCGCCCCATCACCGGCTGCGTGCAATGCGAGCACCGCTTCGCCTCGATCGGAATCTCGCTTAAGCATTCCGGACACTTCTTCGTCGTCGGATCCGGCGGCTTCTCCCCGCGATTCATGCGCGCCACCAGCGCATTCACGGGTGTCACCACGAAGAAATAAATCGCCGCTGCAATCAGCAGAAAAGATACGCACGCATTGATAAAATCGCCCACCGGAAACGGTGTGCCGCGAATACTGAATCCGAGATAGGAAAAATCCGGCTTGCCCACGATTGCCGCGATCAGCGGCGTCAGCAAATCCTTTGTCAGCGCCGTGACCACGCCGCCAAACGCAGCGCCGATCACCACGCCCACCGCCATATCCACAACATTTCCACGCAGAATGAATTTCTTGAATCCGTCGAGCATAACGGTGCCCCTCCGAAATGGATGCGGCCAATGTAAGTCAGGAAAGCAGGGAGGTCAAGCGTGAGGGGATGTTCGAACCGATATCACGACCGTATCTCGAGTTCGCCGTTCGGGCCGTCATACGTCAGCAACCACTTGCGCAATATGTCTCTTCCAATCAAACACGAGTAGAACGGCTGCCGAATTATCGGACAAGCCACTACCCGGATAACGTCAAAGCTCGGCAATTCGGTCTTCGGGAAGGAGATCGCGGCCGCGTAGGCCGGGAATGTTCCCTCGCTACCACCCACGGCTGTGATCCGACTCCAATCCGTGTGGAGAAGTCTACAGGTAGAAGCGATTTGTGGATTGATTACGGTCAGCGCAGCGCCAGTATCAATCAGCGCTTTAATGGCAAGTTCTGGATACTCAAGCCCGATTCTTCGTCCTTCTTCCAGTTCCGGCCGGCTCGTGCCAATCACGATCTCAATGACCGGGCCTTGCAGTTGCAATATGTTCGGGTTCGGACGCCACTTCAATTCATGCCTTCAGTAGATCAGGTACACCGGCTCCTCAGCCCAAATTTGCTTCACGAGGAAGTTCCTGCCGAGACCTGCCACTTCAAGACCAGCTTTGAATGCGGATTCAAAATCAGGATGGAAACCGACGACTCTTCGCCCTGCAATCGCCACAAACTGGCCTGCATGTGACCGCAGCCACTCAGACCTATGTTGTTCGAAAATTCCCAGTTCTTCCTGCAACGTCTTTTCGTCAGTGGCCAATGGAAAGGGCCCTCAAATCCTCATCGGCATCACGATGTACCGGTACTTATAATCATCCCCCTCAGCCGGCCGCAACTGCCCCGCCGACTGCGGATCCTTCAATTCCAATCTCACTTCCGCCGTGCCCGCGGCCTTCAGAAAATCCACCAGGTACGCCGCATTGAATCCAATCGTCAGCGGCTCCCCGTTGTACATCGCTTCTAGCGAATCCTCTGACTCGCCGGCCTCGGTCGACGACGCCGAAATCTTGACCTCGCCCTTCTCCAGCCGCAGCCGCACCGCTCGCGACCGCTCATCGGCAAACTGCGCCACGCGCAAGATCGCCGAATTCAATTCATCCGCGTTCAGCGGAACCACCTTGCTGTTGTCCTTCGGCAGCACTGCCTCAAAATTCGGGAATTGCCCCGTCAACTGACGCGACGTCAGCAGCCGCGACCCGATCCGGAAAAACAGCGTCGACTCATCCTTGGCAAACTCCACCGTCTCCGAATCCGTCGAGTCCAACAGCGACTTCAACTCGTCCATCGCCTTCTTCGGCACCAGCGTCTTCATCTCGCCCGAGACGCCTTCAAACTTTTCTCCCGCGCGCTCACAGTGCGCCAGGCGGTGGCCATCCGTCGCCACCATCGTGATCGACTCCGGCTTCAGCAGCATCAGACCGCCATTCAGCGTGTAGCGCGACTCTTCATTCGAAATCGCAAACCCTGTTCGCGCAATCAGCCCGCGCAGCACCTGCGCCCGGATCGTTACCGCTCCCGCCGTCGGAAACGCCGGGAGGCTGGGGAAATTCGATTTCGCCATCCCCACCATCTTCGTATTCGAACGCCCGCATCGAATGCTGACCCAGTGATTCTCCAGCAGCTTGATCGTGATATCCGCATCCGGCAGCAGCTTCACATAGTCATACAGCTTCCGTGCCGGAATCGTGCACGAACCTTCTTTCTTCACCTTCGCCGCGCACGACGTCCGCAGGCTCAGATCCAGGTCCGTCGCCGTCAGCGACAGCCGGTCTCCCGCCGCCTCAAATAAATAATTGGAAAGGATTGGAATCGTGGTCTTGCGCTCGACCACGCCCTGGGTTGCGGTCAACTCTCGGAGCAGCTCAAATTTGCTGACCGTGATCTCCATCGTCCCCGCGGCAACGGCGGCTTCCACCGGCATAAATCCTTCTCCCCGAAACCTGCGACTCGCCTGCTACTTCTGGTACTACCTTATATCAAATGCAAAACCTATTAAACCAGCAGTAACAGTAGGCCCTGCGGAGAAGTGGAAATCTCTCTCAACTTGCCTGTTGTCACTGCCTTCCCGCCCGACCCCTCGTGTGAGAAATCGGTCCCGCCCGCTTCGGAGCCCCTACTCTATTCCGCCCCTCATTCCGGTTTCCCGCTGCTCTTGCACAAGTTCCACAACCGGTTCACAGGCATCTACAAGGAAGACTGTATTGCAAAGTGGAAATCGCCGCGAGCCCTGCGATTCATCCGCCTAATTGCTCAGTCAATTTATTGATCAGCCTGTTCAAATCTTTATCGTTCTTGCGGGCTTCTTCGATCTTGTCCACCGAGTGCAGCACGGTGGTGTGATGCTTGCCGCCAAACTGCCGTCCAATTTCCGGCAAAGAAGCCTCGGTGAGACGTTTGGCCAGGTACATCGCAATCTGCCGCGGATACACGATCGCACGCGAGTTGTTCTTCGCCTTGATCTCTACCAGCCGCAGCCCGAATTGCTCGGCCACCATCTTCTGGATCGATTCGATCGTGACCTTGCGCGCCTGTGAATCAATAAAATTCTTCAGAACCTGTTGCGCGTAAGGAAGGGTGATCTCAGCGCCGATCAACGAAGAGTGCGCCACCAGCCGGATCAGCGCGCCTTCCAACTCCCGCACGTTCGACCGGATGTTCGATGCCACATACAGCGCCACATCCGTCGGCAGCGTGACCTTCTCCTGCTCCGCCTTCTTCTGCAGGATCGCCACCTTGGTCTCCAGATCGGGCGGCTGGATGTCGGCGATCAGCCCCCACTCGAAGCGGCTCCGCAACCGGTCCTCAATCTCCGCCAGCTCTTTCGGCGATCGGTCGCTCGCGATCACGATCTGCTTCATCGACTCGTGCAGCGCGTTGAAGGTGTGGAAGAATTCTTCCTGCGTGCGTTCTTTCCCTGTCAGGAATTGAATGTCATCGATCAGCAGCACGTCCACATTCCGAAAGCGGTCGCGGAACGTGGTCATCTTGTCGTAGCGCAGCGAGTTGATCATGTCGTTGGTGAACTTCTCGCTCGATACGTAGCAGATCGCCGCCTGCGGCATGCGCCGCTTGATCTCGTGCCCGATCGCCTGCATCAGGTGCGTCTTGCCCATGCCGACGCCGCCATACAGGAACAGCGGGTTGTAAGCCTTCGAGGGGCGCTCTGCCACGGCCTGGCACGCCGCATGAGCAAACTGGTTCCCGCTGCCGATGACGAACGCGTCAAACGTGTACCGCGGATTCAACTGCGCGGCGCCGTCCCAATCGAACCGCGACTGTGACGGACTTCCCGCCACCGCCGGGCTCAGCCCGCCGTCGTGCCGCATCGTCGTCGCCGCGGGATCGTCCTCCGGCGTCACAAACTTCACATCGTCGAAGCCCAGTCCCAAGACGTCAATCGCTTCCTGAATCAGGTCCGCATACTTGTCGCCGGCGTGGCGGAACTCCACCGTAGGCACGCGCACGAACAAAACGCCACCGCTCGAGTGGCTATAGCGTGTCGGCTTGAGCCAGGTATCGTAGGAGTGCCGGTTGATTTTCTTTTCCAGCGCATCCAGAATGCGCGCCCACGGGTTCGGAGACAGGGTCGTTGTGCTTGGAGCTGACATATATGATTATCACCACTGCGGCGCCCCGGCGGCTGGTGTGCGAGCGCCTTCTAAGACTGCCGTCCTGAGTTCGATGGAACGTTAATTTTACTGCGGAATGGGTCCGTTCTGACGTTGCGCTGAAAATTTTCTCGTAGGCCAAAAGCAGGACCAGTCCGGCATACTAGCACAAATATTTTTTGTCTCGAAAAAAACTTCGGCTGGATTTCTTCGCGAGTCCCTATTCAGTACCCGATTGCATCGTGCTGTCAAGTGCCGCAATGGTAACTGCCGCGCAGACTGTGCATTCGCGCGAGCGACAAATCTGTTTTCGCGAGCAAGCATCGTCATCGAAAAGGAATCGCCTCGCCACGAGAGTGGCGCATGGAAAAACTGGCAAGTGTGAGAAGAGAAGAAAAGCTTCTACCACAGAGGACACAGAGGAACACAGAGGAAACCGCGGCTACAGGGTGGCTCTCACTGCGCTTATCCCCCTCTGTGTGCCTCTGTGCTCTCTGTGGTGAAAGCTTTTCTTCCGCGGCCTCCGCGCGCCCTCGGCGATCTCAGCGGTTAAAATCTTTTTGCCGCAAAAAAATTATCCCGCCTTCTTCCGAACCTTCGTCCCCATCCGCAGCAGCTTCCTCACCGTCCCCGTAGGCAGCCGCTTCATCTGGTCATACAACTCCGTCACCGCCTCAAAGAACCCCGCCATCGCGACCAGCCGCTCCCGCGTATAATCCGCCCCAGTCTCCTTCGGATCCAGATCCGCCAGGCAGGTTCGCAAGATTTCCCGCGTCGGATCGATCTCCCTCCGCTTCCTCTGCTCAATCACCAGCCGGAACATCTCCCACACATCTTTCATCGACTCGTAATGCTCCCGCCGGTCGCCCAGCACGTGTACCGCCCGCACGATCCCCCACGTCTCCAGCTCCCGGATCGACGTGCTCACATTCGATCGCGCCACGCTCAAGGTCTCGGCAATCTCCTCGGCCGGCAACGCCCGCGGCGACAGGTACAGCAGTGCGTGGATCTGCGCCACCGTGCGGTTGATCCCCCACCGCGTCCCCATCTCTCCCCAGTGGAGAATGTACTGTTTCTGCACTCCGGTTAGTTCTGGCATGTCGTTTATTTCAGTACAAACAGAATACACTGAATCAAAGCCTTTGTCCAGAGAAAGAATGCGCGGGAAAAAGATTGCGCCCCACTTCTCCCGATCTTTGGGAGAAGTGGGGATTTTGTGATTTAAACCAGGAGTATGTGGCCGTGGCCGAAACCAGACGGACCTTGCGAGCGGATCGGCGCCTGCTCGTCAGTTGACCGTTGAGCTCGTAGGATCGCTCAGCGCTATCAACTTGCCCGGGGGATAATCCACCGGCGTCAGCGGCACCTCAGGAGTCTGATTGACGATGGTCAGCACCTTCCCGCTCCGTACTCCCTGGATCGTAAGGCTCTGACCTTCCACCGACACCACACGGTAGTTTTCGTCAAAGATTTCCTTCGTCGCTTTCATAGGCAATGGGATGCAAATCGCACGCCCACGGTTCTAAGTTAATTTTCTGAAAATTCTCTCCTAGGTACTTGACATCGGCTGCCCGGTTGTAAACCCCACAGTAGCGCCGCTGTCCCGGAGGCTCTCCGGCTTTCCTTGCCTGATCGAAGTCCGCCCGCCGGCCCGCGCCCGAGATGCAGCCCTAAGAAGTTATTCGTACCGCAACGCCACCATAGGATCCACCTTCATCGCCCGCCGCGCCGGAACGTATCCCGCGATCAGCGCCACGAAAACCAGCAACAGCGACACGCTAACAAAGGTCACCGGATCTCCCGGCGTAACCTCGACCAGGAAATCGCTGACCAGCCGGCCCACGGCAAACGCCGCCACTAGTCCCACCAGCAATCCGCCGCCGACCATCAGCAACCCTCCGCGTCCAACCATTCTGAGAATATCGCCCCGTTGCGCGCCGACTGCCATCCGCAGCCCGATTTCCCGCGTGCGTTGGCTCACCGAGTACGACATGACTCCATAGACACCGACAATCGCCAGCGCCAATCCCAGCAACCCGAGCGCCGCGGCCAGGCCTGCCCCGACTTCGAACAGCAGCAAGCCGTTGATCCCTTGCAGGGCAGCCGTCATCGTGCGCACACCATAGACGGGCATCGCGGGCACCAGCGACTGCACCACCTGCTGGATTTCAGGCACCATCGCCTGCGGAGCTTGCGCCGTCCTCACCTGCAATGTCTGCACCGGTAAATAATGTTGCGCGATCGGCAAATAAAAAATCGGCTCGTACGCGCCGTAAGCCTCCGACATGCGGCTGTTCTTTACTACGCCTACGATGCTGATGGGGTGCCCGGTATCCTCTGCGATCGCGAACGACCGGCCCAGCGGATCCTGCCCCGGCCAATAGCGTTCCGCCATCGCCTGGTTGATCACGGCCACGCGTGCTGAATTCTCGTTATCCCCATCGTTGAGTTCGCGCCCGCGCAGCAACCGCATGCCCATCGTCTCGAAATATCCTGACGACACCGAGTTGTTTTCGGCGTGAGGCGCGCCTTGGCCCTTCACAACTGCGTATCCAGGAACCACAAGATCGGCGCCCGAAACCGACTCGCTCAGCGGGACCGCCGATGCCAGGCTGGCCGACTGTACCCCCGGCAGCGCCCGCGTGCGCTCCAGAATCTCGCGAAACAGCGGCTTCGCTTGCGCCTCGCTATACCCAATCCCATTGGGATCGACCGTCAGATTGAGCACCCCTTTTGGATCGAATCCGAGGTCGGCTCGTTCCACTCCTTGCATGCTTCGTACCAGCAGCCCGGCGGCAATCAGCAGCGCCAGCGATCCGCCCACTTCCACTCCCACCAGAATGCTTCGCATTCGCTGGCGTCCGCCGCTCGAGGTGCGTCCACCTTCATGCAACACTTCGCTCAGATTGCCGCGCGAAAGCCGAAGCGCCGGCACGATCCCCACCACCATTCCTGTGGCCAGCGCCACCGCGAGCGCATACGCAAACACTCTCCAGTCAAAACTGAAATCCAAAACCAGCGGCAACTCGGTCTGCACCGGCAACGCGCTCAAGAGGCGGCTTCCGCCGACGCCCAGCAACACTCCCGCGATGCACCCGATGCCGGCCAGCAGCAGACTCTCCGTCAGCAGTTGTCGAATCAGCCGGCCGCGCAACGCGCCCAGGGCCGCCCGCATCGCCATCTCCCTTTGGCGAATGCCCGCGCGCACAAGAAATAGATTGGCCACGTTCACACAGGCGAGCGCCAGCACCGTCCCCGCGAGAATCAGGAACAGAGCCGCCAGTTTCGGCAGCGGATTCTCCCCCGTGATCAGCCCCGGCGGCCGCATCGCCTTCGCCTGCAGCTCGCGATTCCCGCTCTCCCTAGGATACTGCCGCAACATCCGAGTCCCAACCACGGCCACCGCGGACTGTGCCTGCTCCAGCGTTGTTCCCGCTTTCAGCCGCCCGAACACAATCATGTCCCGCGTTTTCGGATTATTCAGAAAGTCTCTGGCCGTGCCCCTCTCAATCGAATACATGCCCAACGGCAGGTACGCTTCCGTCTCCACGAGGGGAGTCAGTCCAAGAAATCCCTTCGGCGCGACGCCCACCACGCTCACCGCCGTACCGTTGATAAACGCGGTCTTGCCGATCACCGACTGGTCGCCATCGAAGCGCGACCGCCAGCAGTTGTAGCTGAGAACCACCACCGGATCGGCTCCCGCAACCACTCCCTCGGCCGGCAAAATGAACCGCCCGAGATAAGGCTGAATGCCGAGCAATGAAAAGAAATCGCCGCCTACATAAACCGTCTGCACCGGCTTGGTCACGCCGTTCCAGGTCAAACCATTGGGAGCACTCTGCGCGCCCTCCAGCCCCCCAAAAATAAAGGACGACATGCCGGAAAATACTTCGCCACCCTGTTTGCGAATCTCCGCAAACTCCGGATAAGAAAATTGCGGCTCCGATTCGCCCACTCCTCCGGAGACAACCAGGTACGTCATCTGCCCCGGATCCCTGATCGGCAGCGGACGCAGCACCAGCCAATCCACCATGCTGAAGATGGCGGTGTTCGCCCCAATGCCCAGCGCCAGTGTCAGCACCGCCATTGAGAAAAATCCCGGACTCTTGCGGAACTGCCGCAGCGCGTGCCGAAGATCCTGCGCGACTCCATTCATAATCCGCTCGCTAATTCAATGTATGGGAACCTATATAAGGTTCAACGTATGGGACCGCTTAAAAGCACGACAGCCCCGGAAATCAGCCGCAATTCTCCCGCCGATCTGCGGGCAAGCGCAAACCACACATCCCAAAGCCCCGCTGATTGAAACCGAAGAGAGCGACGCACTCAGAAATGTCCACTCCCGCCAACCCCTGTTCATAACCGGACAAATACCGGCGCCCGCATTTCGAAACGTAGCGCCGCCGTCCCGGCGGCTGTCCGGCGGGCGTCTCGCCCGCCGCTCCGGAGCCAATATGAACCCTGAGAATTTAAAGGGGAGACAACGATGGATAGGGTGCCCCACTTCTCGCCGACGTTGCAAGAAGTGGGCGGAAGAGATGTCCAATCTACTGATTAGCAGCCGTCTTCTGAATCTTCCCCAGCCTCTGTTCCAACTTTTCCGCTTCGTCCACCCGCCCCATCTTGCGCAAGGCTCCCGCCTCGTTCGCCAGCGACTGCGCCAGCTGCGGACTGTTCTCGCCTGCCTGCTTCTCCATGATTTCGGTTGCCCGATGCCAGCACGGTTGCGACTTCTCCGGCTTTCCCCAGCGGTCGTACAGATCGCACAATCCCCACAGCGGAATCAGCGTCAAATTATCGTCAGGACCGGCGGCCGCTTCGCCCGCCTTCACCGCCCGCACCAGGTACGGCTCCGCTTTTTCCCATTGCCGCTGCGCCATGTACATCCCGGCCAGTGCGCGCAGGCTCTCCGAAGTTCGAGAACTACTTTCTCCAAACGCCTTCACATTAATATCGAGCGCCCGCGAGAAATAGCTTTCCGCCTCGGTAAAGTTCCCCGTTCCGGCGGCGATGCTCCCCAGATAGAACAGCGGGTCCGTCATGCGCGGCGAAGCCGGACCTTGCGTCTTCTCGATGATCGTCATCTCCCGGTGAAACGCCTCCTGGGCGCCCGTCATATCACGGCGCATCCCGTAGGCATTTCCCAGTTTTCCCAGCGCCACAATCAGATTCTCATCGCCCGGAGGCAGCTTCTCCGCCAGCGCCACCGCATCCTTATAGGACTTCTCGGCCTCTTCGAACTGCTGGCTTCTCATGGCGAGGTCGCCGGCCTGCAGCGCCGCTTGTACCTTCTCTACATTGCTCCCGGAAGCGTCGAGCGCCTGCACACGCTTTTCCAGCTCCGCCGCTTCCTCCTTCTTTCCGGCCGCTTTCAGCGAAACCAGGTAATCGGCGAATCGCCCCTGCGCCTCCTTGTATTGTTTCTGGGGATCTTTCGCGAACACCGCGATCGGCTGCCCCGGCTGTATCTGCCTCATCCGGTTGCCCTCGGTCAGCGCCCCTTTGCGGTACTGCTCCATCGCGCTGGCCCACTCCCCTTTGTTCTCGTAAGCCTCGCCCAGCTCCGATTGAACTTGCCCTTGGCTCGGGTCGAGCGAAACCGCTTCCTTCAATTCCGCAATCGCCAGATCCTTCTGTCCCGCAGCCTCCAGCGCTTGCCCGTAGAGTTCGTGAAACTGCCATGAACTCGGCGACAATTCTTCCGCCTGCTTGAACTCCGCCAGCGCTCCTTCTATATCTTTCTTGGCCAGCAGCATTCTGCCTACATTCGCGTGAGCCCGTCCCTCTTGCGGACCTAACTTCTCGGCCGCGCGGTATTCCTCCAGGGCGCCGTCGTAATTCTTTTCCTTCTCCCGCATCGCGGCCAGGCCGCTGTGCGTTTCCGGATCCGACGGATCCAACTCCGCCGCCTTGCGATACTCCGCCTCCGCTCCCGCAATGTCCCCCGTCCACGCCAGCCCCTTGCCCAGGCACACGTGACACATTTCGAAATCTGGGAATTTCTGTTCCAGTTCCCGCAGCTCCACAATCGCTTCCCTCGGATTGCGTCCCATCAGCACCGATCCCAGGTTCTGCCGCGCCGCCGGATCGTTCGGATCGAGCCGCTTTGCTTCGCGAAACTCCTGGATTGCCGACGTCGCATCGCCCTTCGCGTTGTAGGCGTTTCCCAAGTTGTAGTGCGCCAGGGCCAGTCCGGGATCGAGCGCGATTGCTTTCTTGTACTCCGCAATGGCCTGATCCATGGATTGCATGTCGTAATAAAGGATGCCGAGATCCAAACGGACCGCCGCATAGTCCGGCTTGATGCGCAGCGCCTCGTTGAGCTCTGCCGCCGACGCGTCAAATTTTCGCTCATCCTCGAGGCACAGCCCGGCATTTTTGTGTGCTTCCGCATCGTTTGGATTCCACGTCAGCGCCGCCCTGGCTTCTCTCAGCCCGTCCTCCGGCTCGCCCAGCTTGTACATGATGAAGCTCAGCTTGTCGTGCGCCTCCGCAAAATCGGGCCGCTCCTCCAGGATCTCTTGATATACCGCTGCGGCTTTTACATACTGCCTTGCCTCCCGCATCAACTCCGCCATCACAAAGCCCACTTCCATGCGCGCGAAACTCGCGTCTAGCGCATCGCTTAGTTTGGAGCCCGCTTCGGCGAACTGCTGGTTCTTCATTAAAGTCGCGGCATCACTCAATTGCTCGAGTAGCTGTTTGTCGGGCTGCGGCGCTGTTTCGGCGTTCACCTTCGCCGCCTTGAGGGCTGCGATCACGCTCGCCTCGGCTCCCGCCTTCGTCATCAGCCTGAAAAACGAGTCGTCGGGATGAAAGTTCAACCCGCGCGCCGCAATATCATGCGCAATATTCGCGCCGAGCGCTCCGCCCGCCTCGAGCGCCATGACTTCGCTGGCCCGCAATGGCTTCGGAGCAGCCGGTGCGGTCTGTGCCAGCACATTCAGGGAAAGCGAAACGAAAAGGAGAGGGAACGCGGAGAGCAACCGCACAGCAGACTTCGACATAAACATCCTCCGGCCGAACGCTCAATCATGGCCCCCGCCCTCCGTGTTTCCCAGTTACCTTCGTCCGACTCCCACCCCACCAACGTAAGCCCGAAAGCACCACCGGCACTGCGAGGTGGCTCAGCCCACCTCTGTGCCCCTCAGTGCCCTCTGTGGTTAAAAGTTTTTCTCCGCGCACCAACTCAGCGCACTCAGCGGTAAAAGATCTGCTCGCGAAAATCAAAAATGCCAGTGCGACTAAGCCGAACTCTGTGTCCCTCAGTGCCCTCTGTGGTCAAAAGTTTTTCTCCGCGTCCTCCGCGTACCAGCTCAGCGTACTCAGCGGTGAAAGCTCTGCTCGCTAGAACTCTCGGATAAGCCATTGAGACTAAGCCCTGACTCTGTGTCCCTCAGTGCCCTCTGTGGTTGAAAGGTTTCCGCGCACTGCGCCTCGCCGCTCCGGTAGCAAATCTGCAATCTAAAATCACCAGCGACTCACGCTATAATGACTCCCCACCCATGCCCCTGACCTCCGGCACCAAACTAGGCCCTTATGAAATTCAATCCCCGCTAGGCGCCGGCGGTATGGGTGAGGTCTACCGCGCCAGAGACACGCGCCTTGATCGCACCGTCGCCATCAAGATTCTCCCCACTCATCTCTCCTCCAATCCCGAATTCAAGCAGCGTTTTGAGCGCGAGGCTCGCACCGTCTCCTCTCTGAATCATCCCCACATCTGCCATCTCTACGATGTCGGCTCCCAGGACAGTACCGAGTTCCTGGTCATGGAATTCCTCGACGGCGAAACTCTCGCCGATCGTCTGCGCCGGGGCGCGCTGCCTCTCCCGGAGTTGCTCAAGATTGGAATCGAAATCGCCGAGGCATTGGAGATCGCGCATCGCGCCGGCATCGTGCATCGCGATCTGAAGCCCGGCAACATCATGCTGACCAAGGCTGGAACCAAGTTGATGGACTTCGGCCTCGCCAAGCCCGCCGTACTCGGCGCACCCGGCTCCGGATCGGCTCCGCTTCTCTCCGCCGCCCGCACCATGAGCGGCCCCAATCCCGTCAGCCCACTCACCACCGCCGGCACCGTGGTCGGCACCATCCAGTACATGTCTCCCGAACAGATCGAAGGCAAAGAGGCCGACGCCCGCTCCGACATTTTTGCCTTCGGCGCCGTCCTCTACGAGATGGCCATGGGCAAGCGCGCCTTCGAGGGCAAGAGCCAGATCAGCGTCGCCTCCGCCATTCTCGAAAAGGATCCCGAGCCCATCACGGCAACCAAGCCCCTGATGCCGCCGGCCTTCGACTTTCTCGTCGCCTCTTGTCTGGCAAAGGATCGCGAAGAACGTTTCCAGTCCGCCCACGATGTCCGGCTGCAATTGAAAGCGATTTCGCAATCGCCGGCTTCCTCTTCCGCGCTCGCGCCGGCTCCTGGGTCGCGGAACCTTCGCCAATATTTGCTGCCGCTGATCGCCGCGGTTTTGTTGCTGTCTGCGCTCCTCACTTTCTTCCTCTCGCAGCGTGCCAACGTCCCCGCGCTCTCGGTGCGCGCCTACATTCCGCCTCCGCCGCAAACCACTTTCCGCGCCTCCGGCTTTGACGCCGGCCCAGTGGTCGTCTCGCCCGACGGCAAGACGCTCGCCTTCTCCGCCGTCGACGACAAGGGCCGCACAAATCTCTGGCTCCGACCGCTCGACGCCCAGCAAGCCACCATGCTCCCCGGCACCGAAGACGCCGCCTCGCCTTTCTGGTCTCCCGATGGTCGCTACCTCGCCTTCATCGCCGATCGCAAACTAAAAAAGATAAGCGTTTCCGGCGGAGACGCCCAGATCCTGGCCGATGCCATCTCTGGTGGTGGTGGCGACTGGAGCCCGGACGGCATCATCCTTTTCTGCCAACAGAACTTCGGTCCAATCTCGCAGATCCCAGCTTCCGGCGGTCCGATCCAGCCTGCCACCAAACTCAACCAAGGCGAACTTGCCAATGTAAATCCTTCTTTCCTTCCGGACGGCAAGCACTTCCTTTATGTGGCGTTTCAACCCGGCGCTCCGTCACAAATCAAGGTGGGCACTCTTGGCCAACCCGAACGGGATGGAATTGTGATTGGTCCCGGTTATCGCGCGGCCTTCGCTTCCGGTCATCTGCTGTTTGACCTCGCCGGACACATCCAGGCTCAGCGCTTCAACCTGCGCACCTTCAAGCTGTCCGGCGATCCTCAAACCTTTGGCGAAGCCCGCACTTTTTCCGTCTCGCAGAACGGAGTGCTTGCGTATCATGAAAGTTCAGCTGAGTCTGAGCTGAAGATCTTTGACCGTGGCGGAAACCTGATCGCCACCCCTGGTCCGCTCGCTATCTATTCCGATCCGCGTTTTTCTCCCGACGGCAAATCCATCGCCGTCACCGTCAAAGATCCTCGATCCGGCAACGACGATATCTGGATATTTCCCGTCGCCGGCGGCCAGCCTACCCGCGTCACTTTTGGTCCGGATGATTACTGGCCCGTCTGGTCTCCCGATGGAAAGCAGATTGCCTACGCCGTCCTTGAAAACGGCAAGAACTCGACCCGGCGCCGTTTTCTCGACGGCAGCCAACCGGAAGAGATTCTGTATCAGGACGATGCGTATATCAACGGCTCGCCCGTTGATTGGTCGCCCGACGGGAAATATCTTTCCCTCGATTTGGAAACCAAAGATGGGGTCTTTTCCAACTGGATCCTACCCTTGACCGGCGACCGCAAACCCTTCCAGCCGCCCGCCACCTCTCACATGACGGCGAGCGAGTATGACGGCCGCTTCTCTTCCGATGGCCGCTGGCTCTCCTACTTCTCTTACGAATCCGGCCGGCCCGAAGTCTACGTTGTGCCCTTTGCCGCAGGAGCCAAAACCCAGGTCTCCACCACCGGCGGATGGAACACCATCTTCAGCCGCAATAACGAACTCTTCTTCGTCACCATGGGAAACCGCCTGATGGTCGCGCACACCATCACGCAACCCAGCTTTCACGTCGTCTCCATCGAACCTCTATTCCAGCTCGATCTCCCAAATTTCACCGGCATCAGCTACGACGTCAGTCCCGACGCCAAACAATTCGTAGTTCAAACCACCGACCACACCAAATCCACTTCCATCACGCTGCTAACCAACTGGCCCGCCGCCCTCAAAAACTGAAGTCCATAGTTATCTAGGTGGGGCCCGCCGCCCCGGCTGTCCAGCCGCGCGTCATGACTCTCCAGCCGCGGAGCTCCGCCGCCCGTCACCTGTTTCAAGACCCTCTGTGTCCTCTGTGCCCTCTGTGGTAAAGGGCGTTGAACTCCCGAGCCTCCGCATCTCCTTTTCCAATCTTCAATCGTCAATCTACAATCAACAATCCATGACCCTCGCCCGCATCGCCGAACTCTTGCAACCATTCCTCGACCCGGCGAACGGCCAACAACTGACCTCCAACGACCTGCAAAATATATCGACGTATATCGATATACTTCAGCGCTGGAATTTCCGCATCAACCTAACCGCCATCCGGGACGAAGAACAAATCATCACCCGCCACTTCGGCGAGAGCCTCTTCGCCGCCCGCCACCTCTTTCCAAAATCCTCCGTGTCCTCTGTGCCCTCTGTGGTGAAAGATTTTGAAGTTGCCGACGTAGGCTCGGGCGCCGGCTTCCCAGGCGTTCCCATGAAGCTCTGGTCCCCTACTATCAGCCTGACTCTGATTGAATCCAATCAGAAGAAGGCCACCTTCCTCCGCGAAGTCGCCCGCGCCCTTACATTGACGGACATCAATATACAAACCACCCGCGCCGAAACTCTGCCGCCCCACGCCTTCGACGTGGTCACCCTGCGCGCTGTCGAGCGCTTCGAATCCATCCTGCCCGTAGCCGCCAACCTCGTCCGGGCCGCCGGCAGCTTGGCCCTCCTGATCGGCTGCGCGCAGGAGCCGCAAGCTCGCCTAATACTCCCCAGCCTGCTCTGGTCGCATCCCATCCCGATTCCCAACTCTCGATCCCGCATCCTCCTGCTGGCAGAATCGCCCATACCCTCAGGAACCTGAACCATCAACAAGTGGGATAAACACTGCATTAGCAGGCGTATATTAATGCACCAACGTGCGCCGATTGCTGGTTGCGTACAACGAAGTGGGATTAAATGTCGATTATGGAGCAGTAAGTGAAGTCTCCAGCCTCCAACTCCGGCCCAGAACAAGCCAATCCCCAGCTAACACGATCAGTCCACCTACGAATCACGCAAAGTGGAATAACTCCACTTAAATAATAAGTAACTGCAGTTGTCAGTGTTAATTGTAAGCGCTAAATGTGCTGCTAAGTGGGATAGAAGCTGCATAGTCGACACAATGCAGGTCGAGAATCAGGCACGTTTTCCACAGTGTTCCTGCAGGAACACTTCTGCAATTTTACAATTACAAAATTGACCCGCCCAGGCCTCCCGGAGCCACAAAGCGTTTCTAGCATTCCCAATCGATCGAAGTGTTCCCGCAGGAACACAAGGGATCTACGCAGGCGCGTGGGACTCATGCGCCGCTCGCGCATAGTGTTCCTGCAGGAACACTTCCTTCGCAATTTGCTTTGCAGGATTTTATGGTTCTGGTTGAAGCTGAAAGCTAAGAGCAATAGCTAAGAGCGCCCGATGTGTTCCTGCAGGAACACTGGACCTGTTTTGCACACAATTCACTTGTTTGCACAGCAGTTCGTCATTGCATTTCAATTCTGAAGCGCAGTATGCTGCCAGTGGCTCTGCTTCTCCTCACAATTAAATATGGGACGCGTTATCGCTGTTGCCAACCAGAAGGGTGGCGTCGGCAAGACTACGACTGCCATCAACCTGGCC
>DATGFC010000102.1:0-63827 GCA_035309485.1 Candidatus Sulfotelmatobacter sp. | reverse complement strand
TTGAACCAATGCAGAATGAACGGGAGCTCGACTCGAACTAGGATCCGGTGAGCGACGCTGCGCCATGCGCAGATGCCTAAAGGGTCTCGGCGGGCGCCCAACGTCTACCGACGGGTTCATTCTCGGCCCCGTCACACGGCTCAGTGGGTCGGCTTGATTTTGCTCCAACGCACAAATAAATCAGAACCCAGAAGTAAGAAGGCAGAATGAAGAAGTAACGGCGAACGATTTACTTCTGCATTCTGATTTCTTACTTCTGCCTTGGTTTTTCACTTCTACATTGTGACTTCTTAGCTTTGCATTGATTTTTTACTTCTGCATTCTGACTTCTTACCTCTGCATTCTGCACACCTTTCCTTTCCTGCTAAACTAGTACCAGTAGCGAATTCTTACCTTCGCGCATCCAATTAGCCAGTGTTCCCACAACTTTTTAATATCGGCAAGTTCTTCCTGCCAACGTATGGACTTCTGGTTGCTTTGGGCGTCCTGATCGGGCTTTGGATCAGTGTGCGCAATTCGGAGCGGCTGGGCTACGACGGCGATAACGCATGGAATCTCGGCATTCTGGTCGTGCTTTGCGGCATCATCGGCGCCAAGGTTCTCTACATCATCAACGACTGGGGCATCTATAAGGACCATCCCGGCGACATTTTCAGTATTTCGACGTTGCAGGCCGGTGGTGTCTTCTCCGGGGGCTTGATCGCCGCGTTTATCGCTGCAGCGTGGTACGTGCGCAAGCACCACATGCCGGCGCTGGGAACTTGCGATGCCTTTGCTCCGGGATTGGCTCTGGGACACGCCATCGGCAGGATCGGTTGCTTTGCCGCAGGATGCTGCTACGGCAAGGAGACTCATCACTGGTGGGGCGTGACCTTTCACAATCCACTGGCGAATACGATTACCGGCACTCCCCTCAACGTGCCACTGGAGCCCACGCAGTTGTTCGAGTCGGCGGTGGAGTTCGCGAATTTCTTCTTCCTCATGTGGCTGCTGAAGCGGCGGAAGTTTGACGGTCAGGTGATCGGAGCATTCCTGTTCATCTACGGAATTGCGCGCTTCTTCCTCGAATTCTTGCGCGACGATCCGGGCAGAGGCTCGGTGTTTGGCGGAGCCATGAGCGGAACGCAACTGATTTCGATCGGACTCGTCCTGGCGGGTGGTTTTATCTGGTGGCTGCGCCCCGGGGCGAAGACGGTTTCCACCCGAACCGTCGGCGCCGCACGCTAATCAAAAATTATCGCCTCCACGCGGCCGCAGGACCTCATACCGGGTAATCGTGTAACCCAGAGCCGCTCCCAGGAAGACGTCAGAGGGAAAGTGCGCGCTGGTGGTGATACGAGAGGAACAAATCGCCGCGGCGAAACCGTATGCGAGCAACGGCACCCACCGGTGGTGCTGATACCGGCTGGCGACGGTGGTCGCCACTGAGAAGACCGCCGCCGCGTGCCCGGAAGGAAAAGAACTTCCCTTGAACGGGGATTTCCCTCCATTGAAAAAGGTATCGTTGAAGGAGCCTCCGGGTGGAACATCGCTCGGCCGCTTCCTGCGAGTCACGGCCTTCATGGCCAGATCGACTACGGCCGAATCCGCGTAGGCTTCCGCTGCCAATATCGCGGTCTCCACCTGATACGGGTCGTGCCGGACGTAACCGGCAGCCATCAGAGACATGGGTACGGCAATGACTTCTCCCGTAGTAATCAAAGGGTCAAAGACGTCGTTAACGTCATCGAGATTCTTGGCGTGCGACTGAAAATAGGGCATGACGTGCGGATCGGCAAAAATAAGTCCAGCGGTTATGCCGGTGATCGCGATCGTGGGCGTCCAGTGGCGTCCCTGGGCCAGGCTCACGGGAAACAGCCAAATACCTTTCTGGTCGTGGAGAAAGTCTTTAGGCAGCGATCGCCAGGTGACGCGACGGTCCGCGCCGGGATCATCCCGGTGCTTTTCAAGCTTCGCCTGCGAGGGGGCGTCCGGCAAACCGGGCGCGCTGTCCTGCGCCGATGCCCAATTGAGCGGGATGCAAACGCAGAGTAGAAAAAAGAAGACAAGGAGAGGCGGTTTCCGTGCATGGTCCATGGGGTCTCTTGGATGCCGGAAATAGGGAAATGTGTTGAGGCTTTTTTCGGGACGGGGGGGAAATACCGGCTCTCCGTAAGTTGGCGACTGTATTATGGTTCCGTCTGAATGGGGGAAATACCGCCAATAGCGATCTCTGTGACGCCCGAGAATACGGGCAAGCGCCTCGATCAGCTTTTGGCCGGCGTCCTCAAGGTGAGCCGAGCGCGGGTCCAGCAGCTGATTTCCGACAAAAAGGTGCTGGTGGATGAAGAGGTTCCGAAAGCATCTCTCAAACTGCGCGGAGGCGAGCGCATCACCATCCTGGGGCCGGCAGCGCGGCCTCCCTTGAGGGCAATGGCCGAGGAGATTCCCCTCGATATCGTCTACGAGGATGAGGATCTGGCCATCATCAACAAGCCGGCCGGCATGATGGTGCATGCGGGCGCTGGAGCTACCGAGGACAGGCGCAATCGTGGGACTCTGGTCAACGCGCTGCTGCATCACTTCGGCAGCTTGTCGGGAGTAGGCGGAGAGATGCGGCCGGGGATCGTCCATCGCCTCGACAAAGAAACCAGCGGGCTGATCGTGGTGGCGAAAAGCGACGAGGCGCACCGGAAATTGGCGGAGCAGTTTGCTCGGCGCGAAGTGAAGAAGAAATATATTGCGTTGGTGCACGGGTGGCTGAAGAAAGATTCCGGAACCATTTCGGCCGCCATCAGCCGCGACCGGGTGCGGCGTATCCGCATGACGACGCGAAATTCCGGCGGGCGCGAAGCCGTTACGCACTATACAGTCGAGCGGCGGCTCGACGCCGCCTTCGGCAAATTCTCCCTGGTCGAAGTGAAAATCGATACCGGCAGGACGCACCAGATTCGCGTTCACATGGCGTCGCTCGGACATCCCGTGGTCGGCGACACACTTTATGGAGCGCCTCGGGAACTGCGGAAATCTGGCGCGCGGCGGAAGGAGGAGAGTCCGGCAAGCATTTCGCTGTCCCGCAATTTTCTGCATGCCGCCGAATTGGAAGCGGCACATCCCAGGACTGGTGTGAAAATCGCGCTCAAGAGCCCGCTGCCGGCGGAACTCAAGCGGTTCTTAAAGACGCTCGAAGAGGGCGTGGACAGGGGCATCCCCAGAGTTGCAGATGCCGATGGGCGGATATAATAGGGGGTACGCGAGGTTATCGTTGGGTATGAAACTGATTTCGGGGATGGCGCTTTTTCTGGCGGTGAGCGGCTTGAGCGTGACGGCCCAGACGGCTCAGGGCAATACGGGGGAGGCACAGGCCGCGCAGACCGCGCCATTGGCGGCCGCGCCAGGCAACAGCGCGCCTGCGGAAGCGGGGAAGAAGACTTCTGACGGGGACACGGGCTCTGACTCGCAAGCCGTCACTACTCTTCGTACCGGCACGAACGAAGTCAACGTGGTTTTCGTTGTCACCGACAAGCACGGCCGCCGGGTCACCGATCTCAAGCAGAACGATTTCCGCGTTGTCGACGACAACAAACCTCCACAACAGATACGGAGTTTCCATGCAGAGACGAACCTTCCGTTGCAGGTCGGCCTGCTGATCGATGCCAGCAATTCCGTGCGCGACCGCTTCAAGTTCGAGCAGGAGTCGGCGATTGAGTTTCTAAACCAGACGATTCGTCCACGCTATGATCTGGCGTTCGTGGTCGGCTTCGACGTGACCCCCGAAGTCACGCAGGATTTCACGGATGACACGGGGGCATTGGCGCACGGAGTGCATGAGTTGCGTGCCGGCGGCGGAACGGCGCTCTACGATGCGCTCTATTTTGCCTGCCGCGACAAGCTGCTGAAAGCGCCAAAAAACACTACCGTGCGGCGTGCCATCATCCTGCTGAGCGACGGCGATGACAACCAGAGCCACGTGACCCGCGAAGAAGCCATTGAAATGGCGCAGCGCGCCGAGGCCATCGTATATACCATCTCCACCAACGTCAGCGGAACGAAAGGCGCCGGGGACAAAGTTCTGGAGCGCATTGCGGACGCAACCGGCGGGCACGCGTTCTTTCCTTTCCAGATTCGCGATGTGGCCAATGCCTTCGCCGAAATTCAGAGCGAGCTCCGCAGCCAGTACGCCATCTCCTACAAGCCGGCGGACTTCAAGGCGGACGGCCACTACCGCACCATTGAAATCGTGGCTAATGACCGCAAGAACTTCAAAGTGCGGGCGCGCCGCGGGTACTACGCTCCGACGACGCAGTAAAATCTGTAACCACTAAGGACACTGAGGTTCACGAAGGAAAACCTTCTTCGTTGATTTCTTATTTAGCCTATGCCCGGATACTCAGGCACACCCCTTCCGAAAAAACTTGGGATCAAAGACGGCAAGTGCGTCCACTTCGTTGGGCTGCCCTCTGAAGTAGGCAAAGAACTAAAACCGGCGCTCAGCAAATGCGTGCATGTGGACAGCACTGGACATCCGGCGGATTTCGCCATGGTTTTCACGAAATCCAGATCTGAGCTGACGAAGGCATTCAAGGATTTAGCTCAGCAACTCGATCCTGCGGGAATGCTATGGGTAAGTTGGCCGAAGAAGAGTTCAGGAGTGACAACCGATCTGGACGAAAACATCGTGCGCGAGACTGGCCTGTCGGCTGGACTGGTTGATGTGAAAGTTTGCGCGGTGACCGAGATATGGTCGGGGCTGAAATTTGTGCGCCGTCTGAAAGATCGGTAAACTGCGCGTTCATCCTGGTGAGGCTTGCATGGTACGAGTGGGACTGATCGGATTTGGTCTGGCTGGGCAGGCGTTTCATGCTCCCGTGATTCGTGGGGTTTCGGGCATGGAGCTGGCCTGCATTCTCGAGCGGCATACGAATAATGCGAAGGCCCGGTATCCCGAGGTGCGCATCGCGCGCACCTTGGATGAGATGCTTTCGGACAAGAGCATCCGCTTGATTGTGGTGGGCACTCCAAACGATTCGCATTTCTCCTACACCAAGACATGTCTCGAAGCGGGTAAGGACGTAGTCGTGGACAAACCCATGGTCCCAACCATGGCCGAGGCGGAGGAACTAGTCGCTCTCGCAAAAAAAATGGGGAGGCTGCTCACGGTGTATCAGGATCGCCGCTGGGATGGCGCGTTTCTGACTGCGAAGAAGCTGATCGAGTCGGGCGCGCTGGGCAAGGTGGCGGAGTACGAGGCGCGCTTCGACCGGTTCCGGCTGGACGCGAAGCCCGGGGCATGGCGCGAGCAGGCGGATTTTCCGGCGGCGGGAGTTCTGTGGGACCTTGGCCCGCACCTGATCGATGGGGCGCTGGTCTTATTCGGCGAACCGGAGACGATCTACGGCGCGGCCCTTTGCCAGCGCGAGAGTTCGACCGTAGACGATGCTTTTGACGTGATCATGCAGTATCCAAAGCTGCGCGTGACGTTGCGCGCGCGGATCATCGCTTATGCGCCCAGCCATCACCTGCTGATTCATGGCACCGAGGGATCGTGGGTGAAGTTCGGGATGGATCCGCAGGAAGAGATTTTGCGCAGTCCGAAGTGTCCCGACGGCCTCGACTGGGGAGCGGATTGGGGATTGGAGCCGGAAGCGCGCTGGGGAATGCTGAGCCGCGTCAATGGTGAGACTAAAAAGATCAGAACGGAGCGCGGAGATTATCGCGGCTTCTACGCCAACGTGAGAGACGCGATCGAAAATGGAGCGCCCATCGATGTTCCGCCGGAGCAGTTCCTGCGCACCCAGCGCGCGCTGGTGCTGGCGCATAAGAGCAGCCGGGAGAAGAGAGTGGTTCGATGGAACGAAGAGGCGGCGTAGGAGGCGTGTGAGGCGTCCCCGCACTCAATAAGCGGTAGGTTCTGTCGAGTTCGTGAAGTTCGCAGAGGGGATCCGGGGCGTGGGCATCGTGCGGCTGAGTGGGGCTATTTTTGCAGTAGTCCCAAATGGCTGGCGACACAAATCCATTCATTGCCATGCCGGATCCAGGTGTCGCTGAATCGCCCGTAGTGTTCGTAGGCTTTTCCTTTTTGCTTCCCTTTTTCGTGTGTAGCGCCGGTCACCACGACCGTATCGCCGAAGCGATGCAGCTTCATATCGTCGGAAACTTCCAGAGTCAATGTATTCGAGCTATCGCGGATGGAAGCCAGGAACTGCGTCTTCGACATGACCGTGCCGTCATAATCCGTAAATACGAAGTCGGGATGAAGCATGCTGCCCATCGCGGTTGCATCGTGATTGAGTTGCGCCTGGTTCCAGATATTTTCCAGGGCCACGATTCGGGTTTCGTCTCCCTCGGAAGACGAGGATTGTTGCGCGAAGAGGAAGCAGGAGCAGGAAACCGTAAGGACAATGAGAAACCAGATGCGTGCCATCGAAATCGCTCCTTGCCTGGAGAACTGGGGAATGGCTGTTCCGCAGCCGGATTTTAGCAGGAGCCGTAGGAACGGAGATCATTGAGGCACCACGCGAGTTACACGCAGGGCGCCGAGGAACAATCGCAGGCGCGCGTCGAGGGCTGACTTAACCAAACACCATTAGGCCGAATCAGTCAGCGCGGTTCGTACCGGGCTGTATGTTCGCGAGCCGGTGAACGCCAGTGCGACGCAGGGCAAACAAAACTCCCCACACGGCCATAGCGGCGGCGCCAGTGAAGAGAAGAGTGAACCCCAGGAACCACGGCAACGAGGGCCAAATCGAGCCAACGCCGGCCGCATATTTCACCATGATGGTATTGGCTTTCTCCATGGCAAGAATGACGCCAGCGAAGATGATGGACATCAGGAAGATTGTGGACCGCGGGAAACGAAATTCTGGACGCATAGCGAACCTCCTGAGTGAAATCAACGGATAGTTACCGCCAAGCAAGCGGAGATGCTCCTGCAGAGCGCCGGCCAGCAGCCCCGCGCTCTCCCGGACACGAAACGAGATGCGCTTCACAAAGCTCCCGGCGCTGACCTCGGCTTGCGCATCGCGAAATACAGAGATCATTTCATCGGCGTACTCACGCCGGTAAGGCGATGGATACAGGTAGAGCAACGATCTGTAGAAACTGAGCATTCCAGTCAGGCCTCCTTACGCGCGATGCGGAGGGCAGCCAGCTTGGTCAGGTGCCTCATTCGTTCGATTTCCAGTTGCAGGTTGCGGCGTCCGCGCGACGTGAGCCGGTAAGGCCGCCGGTCACGGGGACTATCGTCTTCCTCGACGCGCTCGATCCAGGCATCGTCAAGTAAACGGTGCAGGGCCCCGTAGAGGGTGCCGGTGCTCAGCTTTACGCGGCCGCCGCTGATTCGTTCCACATCCTTGAGAATAGAGTAGCCGTGACGCGGCTGCTCCGCCAGGCTCAACAACACCAGCAATACTGGTTCGGTCAGAGGCAAAGATTCCATATGTCATCAATCAACATGTCGCACAACGCCATATTGAGACATTACTGCATTCTTGTCAAGAGCGCATTTTAAAGGGCGTCAGTTCTGGCAGGGCTATGAACGCCGCTGAAAATCGTGAACCACGAAGGGCGCGAAGGTACACGAAGGAATACAACGGATCACAATGATCCCTCAGCGCAGCGTTTCGCCGGGATAGTATCCATTCTGGGTGCGCACCGTCAGCCGCCCGTGACCAGGCACTCGGGCTTCCACGCGGATCCTCTGGTATCCCGTGCCGATGGCCGGTCCGGGATTATAAGTGAGCGTGTATTGGCTGCGAATGTCGTGAGCCACGCTTCTGGTGATGGCATCCACCTCGTCGAGGGTCTGCGGAAAATAGGCCACGCCGCCCGTGCTCGAAGCCAAGGCTTGCAGCGCCTCGCGGCCAGCACGCGTCATGCCCTGATCGGTTATTCCGATTGCGTAGAGCATTGTGCCTTTATTCGATTGCACCTTCCGCATGGCATCCTGCAGGGTTTCGCGGCTCATATTGTCCTGGCCGTCGGTAATGACGAGCAGAACCTTCTTATCGAGGCGCGGGTTATTTTTCAGGTGCACGTCGGACGCGACCACCGCGTCATACAGCGCCGTGCTGCCGCGGGTTGAGGTTTGGTGCAGTGCGGCTTCCAGCAGATTTACGTTCGAAGTGAAGTCCTGGTCGAGATAGGGGGTCTGTCCGAAGTTCACGACAAAGACCTGATCGTCCGGATTGCTGGCCTCAACGAGGTTCAGGACTGCGCGGCTAACCCGCGCTCTCTTATCCCGCATCGAGCCTGAGTTGTCGATCACGATCCCGATCGCAACCGGCACATCCTCATGCCGGAAAGAAGTAATCGTCTCGGGCTGCCCGTTCTGGTAAACCGTAAACGCGCTGCGATCGAGGCCAGGGAGGAGGTGTCCCGATTCGTCTACGACCGTCGCGTGCAAGACGACTTCCTGGACTTGCTTCTTGAAGACGAAACGCCCCTGATCCTCGGAAGCGGGAGCTTGCGAAATGGAGGGCTGTCCTGACGACGGGGCCGGTTCCGGCGCGGTCACGGGAGGAGCAATCGTTCGCGGGGGCAGACCCATCGGGTCCTCGTATCCCGGAGGAGGTGTAGACGGGTTTTGCTGCTGAGACTGCGGGTTGTTCTGGGCGAGCGCCGCCGCGGCTAAGACGCCGGCTAGGGCGGCTGCCGCGCCGGCCTTTCCTGCAGAGCGGAGGAAGCGGAGAGAATCGATCTTGCCAGACGGCATGGAATACACCTCCCGTCGACCTTTGATGCCGTTTGCCGCCATCTGGGAGGATCGCTTATTTCGACGTTTGTTCAATTCGTACGGCGGGCCTACAGCAAACACTGTATCCGCCGCAACCGAGTGCGTTGGAAAAAGTTACACGACCGCGCACCGGCTAAATCCATGAAGTGATTTATCTACAAAGAAATCCCGGTTTGGCAAAGTGTGTGCTCGTGCGGTTGAGTCAAACGAAACATGGGCCCGCATTGGAGAACTGTCGCATATTGCGGAGGTGACAAGTGCTTCGCGTCCTGATTGCAGACGACCATGAATTGGCCCGGCGCGGAATCCGGGCCGTGCTGGAGAGCCATCCCCGCTGGGAAGTGTGCGGCGAAGCGAAAGACGGCCGGGAAAGCGTCGAACTTGCTGCCAGCCTGAGGCCCGATGTGGTTTTGCTCGACATCGGCATGCCCAATCTCAACGGCCTGGAGGCCGCCCGCCAGATCCTGGCGGTGAATCCCAACATCGCTATTTTGATCCTCACCATGCACGATTCCGACAATGTCGTCAGGGAGGTGCTGCGGGCCGGGGCGCGTGGATTCCTGCTCAAATCCGATGCCGGGCGAGATTTGGTGGCTGCCGTTGAGGCTTTAGAGAGCCAGAGGACCTTCTTCACCACCCGAGTCAGCCAGATGGTGCTGAACGGATTTCTCGATCGTGACGATCACGCCGGTCCGAGAAAAGTCGAGAGAAGAGATATAGCCGGTGATGTGCTGACCTCGCGCGAACGGGACGTCATCCAGTTGCTGGCGGAAGGCAAGACCAGTAAGGAGGTCGCCGTCACGCTGAACCTCAGCGTCAAGACCGCGGAGACCCACCGTACCAACCTGATGCGCAAACTGGGCCTGCATTCCGTGGCCGATTTGACCCGGTACGCGGTGCGCAACGGCATCGTGCAAGTGTTCTGACCAGCGCGGACCGCCTTTGATCTCGAAGCGGGCCCGACATAAAGCAACACGGGAAACCGAGTAGGTACTTCACTGGATAGACCGCCATCGGCCTCACTGCATACCCTCGGAGGGCGTTAATCACTCGCGAGGTGCGCTGAATGCTCTGGACGATTGCTGTGGTGCTGCTGATTCTGTGGCTGCTGGGGATGGTCAGTTCTTACACCCTGGGTGGATTCATCCACATTTTGTTGGTGTTGGCAGTCATCGTAGTGCTCATCAGGATCATTCAAGGCCGCAATCCCGTTTAGACAGTAAATAGGAACATCTAGATAACGGAAGCTCGCCTCCCGGTCAAAAGCCCGCCAAACGTAGCCCCGCTCTCGACATCTCACTGGTGGCGCAAGGCATGCGGCAGCGCGTCGAGCCGCTTTCTTTGTGACAAATGCACGCCAAAATAGCAGGACCAGGAGGTTGGGAATGAATAAGGATCGCGTGGAAGGCAAAGTGAAAGATGTAGCGGGACGTGTGCAACGGCAGGCAGGCGAGTGGTCCGACGACCCCGAGCAGCAGGTAAAGGGCATGGCAAAACAGGCGGAAGGCAAAGTGCAGAATGCCTGGGGAAAAGCCAAGGATGCGAACTCGAAGCCGGCTCCGAGAGCTTCCGAGGATGAGACCGATACGGAAGAATCGGCGAACACCCGTCGCAAGGCTTCGTAAATCTGCGGTCACTCCGAGCGCCTGATTTGGCGCGAGGAATCTGCTGCATAGTTGTCAAGGCAGATTCCTCGCTCCACTCGGATCGCTGAATGCGATTTCGGGCGCCTATCCACCCCGTAAGGCTTGCCTCTTCTCCCTACAAACCATATTTCATCGACACGGGTGCACTTTGCATGCGCGCTGAGTGCATCGCTGTATGTTCTCGCTGCATGTGCGGGACTTAAATAGCGCTATAGGAGACAAACGGTCATGGCCACCAAGCCAGTGCAAGCCTGTGTTGACAACCCAAAGTTCACATTCGAGAGCGCGCTGGCGTCAATGCGGCACGCAGAGGTCGGCCGGAAGGCGCCAATTGTGGCCCGCCAGCAGCCGATTGCGGCCCGGCCGGCTGCACAGGCGTCGGAAAAACAGGCTCTCACCGATGCTGCCCGCGCGTTGGCACAGCTTTGGAAGGTCTCTCCTCACCTCGTCCGTTGAAAGGAGCCTCTTATGTTGCGCATGTTTAGCGCCTTTTTTGCGTTGTTCGCTATGCTCAGCCTGCTGGTGCATTTGACCGAGATAACCGCCTTCTTTGGCGGAACAGCGGCGATCTTGTTGGCACTGGACTTCGCCCTGCCCTACCTGGTCAAAGGGCCTCGCGAGGTCAGATTGCGCGACTCCATTCTTTAGTCTTTAAGCCACGGCCTTTGAATCTCGGGCCTTTAAGCCGCGGGCGTTTTGGTGCGCGGCTGTTCTATGGAGGTCGGCTGCTGTTGTTCGAGCCGTAATTCGGTCAGTTCGGTGATGAACTCGGCTGCCCAGCGGTAGATGTTGTGTTCTCGAATCGTACGCCGCATGCGTTGCATTCGCCCCTGCTTTTCTTCCGGATCCATCTCCAGCGCAGTGCGGATTGCGTCCGCCATCTGGTCGATGTCGTAAGGATTGACCTGGAGCGCATCGCGCAACTCGTGCGCAGCTCCGGTAAAAATGCTCAGAACCAGAACCCCGGTCTCATCGTTGCGCGCCGCCACAAACTCTTTCGCCACCAGGTTCATGCCGTCGTGCAGCGAGGTTACCAGGCAAACGTCTGCGGCTTTATAGAGCGGCTGGATCTCTTTGTGACTGTGCTGCCGGTTGAGCAGCAGGATCGGCCGCCACTTGTCGCGCTGGAAACGCCAGTTGATCCGGCCCGCTTCGGCTTCCATCTCGGCTTCGAGGTCGTGGTAGCGCTTGAGATGGCTACGGCTCGGCGCCGCCATTTGCACAAATGTGAATTGCCCGACGTAGCGCGGGTACTTATCCAAAAAACGTTCCACCGCAAGAAAGCGTTCCAGAATTCCCTTGGTATAGTCGATCCGGTCCACGCCCGCACCGATGAAAAGGGCGTCGACATCGAGGCTTTTCAGCAGAGCCGAACGCGCCTCTGACGGGGAGTATTGCGGAGCGCTGTCATCCAGTTCCACGCTGATCGGAAATGGACGTACGGTGGTCACGTGCTCACGCCGCTGTACGGTGCAGTGTTCCCAGTCGATCCGCGACTCGACTACCTGATCTGTAGTTTCGAGGAAATTGGTGCAGTGGGCCTGGATGTGAAACCCGATCAGGTCGGCTCCCAACAAGCCGTCGACCAGCTCGCGCTGCCAGGGGCAGATGCCAAATGCTTCCGGATTCGGCCAGGGAATGTGCCAGAAGATGGAGACGCGCGCGTCGGGCCGCTTGTGCTTGATCATGCGCGGCAACAGCGCGAAGTGATAATCCTGCAGCAAGACTACGGGGCGCTCGGTATCTTTGATTTCCTCGAGCAGAGCGTCGGCGAACTTCCGGTTGACCGCCTGATACCTTTTCCAGTCCACCTCGCGAAAGATCGGCCTGGTGTGTGCGATATGGCAGAGCGGCCACAGGCCCTCGTTGGCAAAGCCGTAGTAGTAGCCCTCCTCCTCTTCCTTGGTGAGCCAAACGCGGCGCAACGTGTACTGCGGATCGTCCGGCGGCACTTGCAGACGGTCGTTGCGGTCCACAAAATCACGATCCGCAGTGCCGCCGCCGTGAGCGATCCAGGTCCCATGGCAAGCCCGAAGCAACGGCTCCAAAGCGGTAATCAAGCCGCTTGGAGGTACGCTCACCTCTACAGAACGGCCATGCCGCGTATGCACGTAGGGCTCGCGATTCGATACTACGAAAAGCCTTCCGGTCCCCAGCCTGGTGCGCAGTTCAGCCGACAGTCGTTCGGCCGTCCATTGCGATTGCCCCTCTACGCGCAGGCGAGCTTCCCGTTCCGCGGCGGTGCGCGCCGTGTTCAGGCTCTCGGCAAAGGTCGCAACCTCCCGGGCAAGAGGACGAAACAGCTCCACGTCGGGTACGCCAATCCGGGAGCTCGGCATCCGCCCGGTGCGCAGGCTCCGCATCCAGTTCGCCGTACGCGCGATGGGGCCCTCGATGCTCCAGCGCACGATCAGCAGGGTAATCATCGCAATCAGCACGACATAGAGCAGCGCGTTCAGGAAGGTCTCTCGCCAGAGTTGCAGAATCTGCCCGCGGATGTAGCTGGCATCGTGAACGATTGCCAGCGCACCAAGAAACCTGTCCTGACGATGGAGCGGGACGACGCAGATGTGCACGGGCTTGTCTGAGATACGCTCAAAAACATCCGATTCCTGACTCGTTTTCAGAGTCTGGAGGACCACCGGCGGAGGCTGGGTGATCAGCGGCTCTAATTCCCGCGTTTCGGAGACTACCCGCCCCTCCGAGTCGTATACCGCTAGGCCTATCAGGTTCTCTCGATTGGCGAACCGCTGAACGGTTCTCCGGAGGGTTTGGAGCGCCCCTCGTTCCAGGTCGCGATCCACATTCCCGGCCAGGCTCTCTGCCAGAACGGAGGCTCTTCTTTGCAAATCCCGCCTCAAATTCCGTTTGGCGACGAGCGCCTCATACCCCGACGTCCCCAGCGAGACAAGGGTGACGCCCACCACCAGCGATACGATCAGGCGGACGCTAAGCAGTCGCATTACGTTACCGGAGCCGGAAACGACGGGCCAATTAGACTTCGTGACGCACCCCTATAAGCACCGACTGCCTCTGCCGAACTGCCAGGTTCCGGCTCTGCTGACTGGCCGCACACTTCCGGCGAGATTTGGCATATCGAGGTCGGCTCTTCGATGCCGCCTGGCCCTTATTTGGCTGCTAAGCGCTTGTGGGGAAGAGGTGTTTTCAGCGCAAGATGCGGAGAATCCTCACGGCTTAGAGGGGCTGGTACAGCGAACACTCTATATACGAAAGGTCATGTACGAAGGTAAAAGTGCTACAGAGCTTATGTAGAACCTTCCCCTGGAAGGGCCACTGGATCGGGAAAGAGATGCGCCTTCAACAAGTTCTTTGTGGCAGGTGAATTGCGCATTGGTTTTCCGGCTGCTTCGTCATTCGGAGTAGTATTTATGTATCGAACGACGAATATTATCGCCGGTTTGATCCTGGTCTTGGCATCCTTCGCGGTCGCTCAAGAGCCGCAAACTCCTCAGACTCCGGAAGATGCTTTCCAGTCCCGGCAGCTGATCGCGTGGTCGAGCCTGCAGAAGCCGCAGCCGGCACCGCAGCCGCTTCCTCCCCCGGACACTCCGATTCCTCAGCCCGGCGACCAGCCGGATCAGCAGGCCAAGCCTCCTGCGGACTCCCACAGCGACTCGTCACCCGCCACCCAGTCCTTTACCGGCAAGATCGTGAAGGATTCAGGGAAGTATGTTCTGAAGGTAGCCAGCAATACGACCTACCAGCTAGAAGGAGAGGGCGACCTGCAGCAGTACGAGAATCAGGCGGTGAAGATTGTGGGAAACCTGGACCAGGCGAGCAACACGATTCATATCGTGAAGATTGAGCTTCTCTCTTAGCGAAACGCGCTCAATCTGCCTGCGTTCGTTTCAAGCCCCCGTTACGAAGAAGCTTTCGTCCTTCTTGTCTGGCTTGTCTTGGACAGGCTCAGGCTCGCCATTAGCGGCCACGTCCTGCACGAATTCGCGGCGGCGTTCCGGCGCTTTCCGTTCCATTTGGCGGACGCGGCGAGTAGGCATCGTGCTGGGCTCGAGGCTGACGATCCGCCCCTCGCGCACCTGGACTTGCGCCCGGAACCAATCCGTGCGGAACATCCGCCCTGAAGCATAGAACGTCATAGCGGCCGCGATGGGGCCTTCAAAGTCGTATCCCGTACAAGCCAGGATTCTCTTACCCATTTCCGCCGACCACGTCATGCCGCCAACCAGCGGATCGTTCAAGCGGCAGCGCTCGAACGGCATGGCATGGGAAAGCTTGCGTAATTGCAACAGCTGCAGCAGGACCGAGGTTTTCGCGAGGTTGGTAACGATCACCCGCGCTTCTTCCGAGGAGACCCGCTCCATCTTGATGTGCAGGTCGGGAGTCCACTCCCGCTCGAATTCTTCGCGAGCCAGCGCCAGCCCTTTATCGGTAGCCTCGACGTAGCGCAGCGTGGCGCGCGCCAGGATGATACTGAAAAACGTGGTCACGATCGTGGCGATGACCGGGATGTAGCTGATCAGGGTGCCCCAAGGGACGCGGAATGAGTTCATTAACTGCATGTGCATAGGCGCGAATGGCTCCTGCAAAGCGCTGTCGGGCGACGATCGAAATGAGTCTAGCGGGCAGGGGGGAGGTTCTCCAGATGCGCATAGTGGTGGACCGAAACGGGCGGACTTATGGGACTTTGGTAACTCTCAGCGCGGATGCAAGGGTGGTCCTAGGCCGAGAGTGGGAGGTAGGTGTCACTCCAGAACGCTGTCGTCCAGCTTTTTCTTGCCCCAGTCGGCAGCGGCTTGTACGAAGGCCAGCACGACGGGATGCGGATTCTTCTCGGTAGAAGACAGTTGGGGCTGGAACAGCGTTGCGACATAGAAACGGTGGGTGGGAGATTCGATGGCCCGGATTTCGCCTTGCGGCCCCCGGGCTACAACTGGAAATCCGGCCTCCATGGTGGTCCACTCAAAGTCGGGGTTAACCTCGAAATTGCAGAAGAACTCTTCCGTGACGGTCTCCTGATCTTTCCCGTAGAAAGATTGCAAGTAGGAGCCGGGACGCAGGCGAATCTCGGGTACCGAGCCCGAAAGCTTGGGTGAGTTTCCCTTGCGATCGGGAACGGCGCAAGCCACCGGGTAGATGATGATGTTTTTGGATCCGGACTTGTTTTCGGCGGTATCCGCGTCCGCGATGTTCAGGACATGCCGGGCAAATTCGATAAAGGCGTACTGAAATCCCCCGCACGTTCCTAGGAACGGCCAGTCGCGCCGGCGGGCGAACTCAATTCCTTTCAGCATGCCATCGAAGCTTTTGTAAGGGCTTCCGGGCGAGGCCCACAGCCCGTCAAAACCTTCCAGGATTTTTTCGGCGCCGTTGCCGGCCAACGAAGGGGTAGGCACCCACTGGCTCTCGACGTCTATCTCCAGTTTTTTGGCCGCGTGTTGCAGGGCGTCGGTGGTGGCCTGGTGCGAGCGGAAATCGGCATTGAAATCGCCGAGAATCCCGATGCGTACCGCGTCGCTCACGGGTTCGATTGTACTAGAGGCAGTGCGGCGAACCAGCAGGACTGAAGTTACTTCCGGTTAGAAGCGTGGTGCCTCGGAAACACTTTCTCTTAGAGCAGTTGCCGCATTGTCAGGAACACATACAGGCTGAGCAGGGCAATAAGCGGTCCTCCCCAAATCATGAGCGCGCATTTCCAGCCCAGAGACCTCGCGATTTCCTGCTGGCCGCGCCAGGAAATCAGAAAAGTCTTGTTGTTTGTGCCTTTCATCAGGACTACAGGAGGATGCGGATCAAATTCCATGGCGTGGGAGTTCGTGTCAGTGCCGGAGCCCGGTTGCGCTGCGCTGGGGTCGGTCATGACTTCAACTCCGGACGCCGCCATTCCCGGCGCCGATACACCCGCAGCACTCCAGGCCGCCGGGTTCGAAATTCCCGCTTTCATCAGCGCGGCAGCAATCTTCTGCTGTTGCGTCATTTCCGACGTTGCGATTGGACCCGCCTCGGGCGATAGCCGGATGACCTCATGATTCAGGGCCGGCGGGTGCGCGATTGCTTCCGGAATGGATGTAGGCTGAAAATCTTCGTCGCCGCGATTCAACGAGATCGATAAGGAACTAAGGGAAAAGGAGAATCCCTGAGAACCCAATGAATTTCCCGGCTCAGGGTCGCGGATGGGATGTGGGGTGAGCTCCAGCCCGGGGTTTTCCGCGAGGGTGCCCAGGATGAACAGCGCGTTCTTAGGCTTGATGCAGAATTCTTCTACTTTGATTTTGTTGTTGGTGACAATTCCATGCCGCGCGAGGAAACTGCGCACGTTCGCGGGCGCGGGTTCTTTTGTGGTGAAGAACGAATCGCAAAATTCCTGCTGGAAGTCACGGTGCAGGTCGAGATCGGCCCCGCTGGGATTCACCAGCATGCGGCCGGTATTGTCATCCACGAAGAAGGGGAGGTGCATGCACTCGCCCGCGACCTTTACCCAATCCTTGTTCTTGCCGCGCTGTTTCCATTCCCAAACCAGCGTCCGATAGTAGTAGCAGGGGCGGGCGGTGATGGGAGCGATCATGGTGTAGGGGCCAACGGCAAGACCGCTGATCTCCACCACGCCCATCGCGGCGCTGCGAATTTTGGAAAATGGCGTGTCGAGGATCAGCCTCCGCCGTTGCAGCAGGCGAAAGCCGTAAATGAACAGGCCGATTCCGGCGCAGAAGCCGACTACACACCAGAACTGGGGCTCGACAGGAGCCTCCCCGGCGATAATCGTAACGATAATCACAGGTGTTTACGTGCTCAATAGGCCTGTTGTCAGGCTAGCGAACGCGAATGCCTTACGGCAGTCAAAAAGGTGTGGATGCTCTTACGTTGGTAATGGACTTCGGTGGCGTTAGATGCATTTGACAAGACTTTGACAATTAAATTTTCGCAGCGTGTCAAACTTCCGCAAGCAATTCTTGCCAGCGAGGAACCGGATATGAAATCGACTTTCCGCCTGCTTACGATTCTCTGTGGCCTGTGGCTCTCCACGTCGATTCTATGCTTCTCTCAAACGTCGTACTCCGTTACGGATTTGGGAGTGATCAACACCAATGGCTATAGCGTGGCCAAAGCCATCAACCTCAATGGCGAGGTGACGGGTGCCGGGGGCGTGAACGGCAGCAACTTGAGCGAGGTGTTCCGGTACAGCGGCGGCACGATGAGCAGCCTTGGTACTTTGGGCGGCGAATCCGGCGTTGGCAATGGCATAAATCTTTCCGGCCAGATCGCTGGTTATTCCCAGGACTACGTCGGAACCTACCGGGCATTCATCACCAGCGGCGACACTCTGCTCGATATTGGTGACCTCGGCGGCGGTTCGGCGGTTGCGTACGCAATCAACGATGGCGGCCAGGTGGTGGGCTCGGCCGTGACCTCCGATGGCAGCAATCATCCGTTCGTGTACGCCAATGGCCGCATGTTCGACCTGGGAACGCTCGGCTCGCCCAAAGGAACCGACTGGTGGAACAGCGCACAAGGCATCAATAATTCGCTGATGGTGACCGGCACATCCTATGACGCGCAAGGCAACTTCTTCGCGTTCCTGTGGCACAACGGAAAGATGGTTAAGATGGGCACCTTGGGCGGGCCCTGGAGTCAGGGCTATGCCATCAACAACAAGGGCCAGGTTACGGGATTGGGCTATACCACCAACGGCTCGGCGCACGCCTTCATCGCCAATTGCGCCACCTGCGCGCTAAAAGACTTGGGAACCTTCGCGGGAAGCACGAGCACGGTTTGGGGATTCGCGATCAACGACTCTGGCGTAGTGGTCGGCCAGTCTACGTTCCAGAACACCTATCATGCGTTCGTCTACAGCGGCGGGAAAATTAAAGACTTGAACAACATGATTCCTGCCGGCTCAGGCTGGGTTCTGATACAGGCCAGCGGGATCAACTCTGCAGGCCAGATCGTGGGCATGGGCACCCATAACGGCCAGACCCGCGGCTTCCTGCTGACGCCGCAATAAGTAATCCGGAGCGCGCCTGCAAACGACGGGATTCGCTTGGGCGGGATGCCCGCGAAGACTACGCTCGCATCACCTTCAAGAATGCGGCCTGGAACCGCTCCATCTCTTCCTGTGTCCCCACCGTGACGCGGACGTAGGTCGGCATGATGGGCCAGATGCGTCCGATCATGACGTTCTGCTTTGCCATGGCATCGCGCACTTCCTTGCCCGGACGCTTCGTATCCACCATAAAACAGTTCGACTCCGACGGGATGTAAGAAAAACCGTTGCGATCGAGCCATTGGAAAGTTTGCTGCCGGACGCCGGCGTTAATGCGCCGGCGCTCCGGAACCAGCGCGGGATCTTTGAGGCTGGCCGTCGCCGCTACCATGGCTGTAATCGGATTGAAGTTAAATCCTCCGCGCTCCAGCACTTTTTGCGATACGTCGGGCCGCGCGATCAGCAGCCCGCACCGAATCCCCGCCAGCCCGTAAACCTTGGAGAACGTGCGCAGCACGATCACATCTTTGCCGGCCTTTACCAGATCGATTGCGGAGGGCGTTTCCGTGAAGTGAATGTAAGCCTCATCCACCAGAACCATCGAGTCCCTGGGCTTATTCGCAACGAGGTATTCGATGTCGGACAGCGGAGTGAGCGTTCCGCTGGGATTATTTGGATTGCAGATGTAGAAAATTCCCGCGTCCGCTCCTTCCGCCAGCATGGCCTTGACGTCATGCGCGTAGGTTTTGGTCAGCGGAACCTTGACCACGCGCGCTCCGCTATGCTCCGCCGTCATCATGCCCAGTTCAAATCCCGGGTCGCCAGTGACATAACTTTTCTGCGGAGACGTGAAGGCCAGCACGCCTAAGCTCAGAGCAGGAGTGGAACCGATGGTCACTCGGACGTAGTCGGGATTCAAGCCTTCGATCTTCGAAAAAGTGTCGACCAGTTCATCGGTAAGCTCGTCGGAATAACGTCCGCCGCGCGGGATGATTGCCGCCATGGCTTCGCGGGCCGGCTGGGAAGGGCCCAGCGGGTTCTCGTTGGAATCGATCATGACCGCATCCGCCGCGTGCGGACGCCGTCGCGAAGCCGCCGCCAGCATCGGTTCGGTCCATATGCGGAACGTGGCAGCGGCGGATGCCGCCGCAGATAAATGCAGGAAGGAACGGCGTGAAAATCGTGGCATGCGGACCCCTCTGAGGAAAGGAGTTTATCAGAAACAAACCGAGGCAGAAGTTTGACGAGTGTGCGAGACGGCTTCAGAGTGTCGTCATCAAGCCTTTGCTCTCATCGACCCTGAGAGCATACTCAACCTTCCATTCTGTGATCTTCGTCACATCGGGTCGCCCCGATGGAGGCTAACATTTGGGCCCACATGAAAGCCGCCGTTTATAGCAAAGCTGAAGCGGGAAAGCTCCTCGAAATAAGGGATCTCGATCAACCGGTCCCGAAGGCCAATGAAGCGCTCTTGCGGGTTCGCGCGGCTTCGGTGAATCCGCTGGACTGGCGCATGAAGACCGAACGGCCCGGCGTGGACGTCGCCGGCGAGATCATAGCAGTGGGCAAGGACGTGACGCAGTTCAAGGCTGGAGATGCCGTGTTCGGCGGCGGCAAAGGTGCGTTTGCTGAGTACGCTTGTGCTCGCGAATCCACTTTGGCTCCAAAACCCGAAGGCGTGAGCTTCGAGCAAGCGGCGGCTGTGCCGATCGCGGGGATGACCGCCTTGCAAGCGCTTCGGGACGCAGGACACATTCAGGCGGGTCAGAAGGTACTGATCAACGGCGCGGCCGGCGGTATCGGCACATTTGCCGTGCAGATCGCGAAGTCGTTCGGCGCTCATGTCACCGGCGTTTGCAGCACGAAAAACATCGAATTGGTGCGCTCGCTCGGGGCGGATCGTGTCGTCGACTATACATGCGCGGATTTCACTGAAGACGGCGAACGCTACGACCTGCTTCTCGATAACGTGGGAAACCGCAAATTGTCGGCGATGAAGTGTGTCCTGTGTCCGCATGGTAAGTGTGTGATCGCCGGAGCGCCAAAGAAAATGTCGGCAGTGTTTATCTGGATACTCAAAATATTCGCACGTTCATGGTTGTTACGACAGAACTTCAAATTCCTCATTGCGAATATCAATCGAAAGGACCTGACGACGTTTGGAGAACTGATCACGGATGGGAAAGTGACCCCGGTGATCGATCGACGCTACCCGCTGAGCGGAACGGCCGACGCGATGGCCTATGCAGAAGAGGGACACGCCCGGGGAAAGGTCGTCATCACATTTGAATAGGGATCAGCGGCCCTGCAAGATCCTCTCGTCTGCAAGACGGTCTATCAGCGTACTTTGGTGAAAAAAAATCGCGATAGCCCTCGTCCAGAGAGCCCAAGGCGGGCAGGCGCTCTGCGATTAGTCTGCTTCCTTGCCGGCATAGTAGCCGGAGCGCGCCTGGATCTTGTATCCCTGTTTATTCTTAATTTCGATCTTGCGGTAGGTACCGTCTTTTTTCGTGTTCGTGGGGGTGTAGCCGATGTTGTACTGGCTGCGCAGTTCGGCCGCGATCTGGTCGAATGCTTCGCGGAGCTTGTCGAACTTGTTGCCCACGTTGATGACCCGACCCCCGGTCTGCTCGGTCAAGCGGCGCATCTCGCCTTCGCCGGAATAGCCGCCGAAGCCGTAGAAGCCGCGATCGGCGCACAGCAGAACATACACGATCGCGTCCGCCTTCTGGGCCGCTTCAATTGCGTCCTGAATCTTCAGCCGGCTGCCTTCATCCTGCCCGTCGGTGAGCAGGATCATCGCCTTGCGCCCGACTTCCTTCGAGAGCATGTCGTGCGCGGAAAGATACACGGCATCGTAGAGCAGCGTTCCTGGGGAATTTCCGCTTTGCGGAACCGGCCCGCCGCCCATCCCGGGGATGCCGCCGCTGCTGTAGTCCACATTTACCTTGGCCTTGTTCAGCGCGGCTTGCAGCCGGTGCGTGTCGCGGGTGAAGTCCTGCAGCAGGTCCACCGTGATATCGAAACTGATGACAAAGGCCTCGTCTTTGTCGGTCAGAATCTGTTTGAGGAACGCGCCGCCCACCTCTTTTTCCATGTCAATGACATTGCGCTGGCTGCCGCTGGAATCGATCATGATGCCCAAGGTGAGGGGCAGGTTCGATTCGGGCGTGAAGTACTTGATGGTCTGGGGCTTGCCGTCCTCGGCAATTTCGAAATCGTCCTTCGTAAGATTGGGGATCAGGGCACCGTGCTTGTCTTTCACGTTGAAAAACAGCTGCACCACGTTGACATTGACCTTCAACGTTTCTGTGGGCTTCTGATCGTCTTCCGCTTGCTGGGACTGCGAGGCTGGCGCCTGCGGTTGCGCTGGGGATGCGGACGAGGGTTGCTGGGCCAGAGCCGGCTGCCCTCCCAGCGAAGCCAGCAAGGCAGTAAGGCACAACGTTCGGTACGGTGAAAACAGGTTTTTCAGCATCCGGGACTCTCGGGTGGTCTTTTGTTAGTCTAATCCTGTAGCTTTAGATGCACCAAATGACGATCGATTGGCATCCCACAAGCTGGATGAAGGGGTTTTTTCCTCGATGAAGCAGCCTCAAATATCGGATCACCAGGCTGGACGATGGCTGAAACGTATGTGGATTAAGCTGCTAACCGTGGCCCTGGCCGTCGCTTGGGCGGCTCCCGTGCTCCAGGCGCAATCCCCGGGCAGCCAGAACCAGCAGCAGCCTTCGGCTAAGCCGCAGTCGGGTGAGGAGATCCCTGATGCCCCGTCGGCGGTGCAGCCACCCCCCGCGAAAGCGCCGCAGGATGCAGTCGCCACTCCGGGCACGCAGCAAGCCGCCCCGCCTCCGCCGGCCTCGCAGGAGCAGAAACCGGCGCCGCCCCCCATGCCGCCGGTTCAGACGATTCCGCCCGGGAGCATGCCCGCGGCCACCTCTCAAGGCAGCGGGCCGAGGAATGAGATCAATCCGCGGGAAGATCTCTACAAGTTCGTGGTTACAACCAGTTTTGTTCAGATCCCGGTGTTGGCGAAGTACAAAGATGGCCGTCGCGTCGAAGGCCTGCTGTCCAGCGATTTCGAGGTGCTCGAAAACGGTAAGCCGCAGAAGCTGACCTACTTTACGAGCGATCCGTTCCAGCTTTCAGTCGCCATCCTGCTCGACCTCGGGATGCCCGACGTGGCCGTGCAGAAGGTGAATCAGACCTACTCCTCGCTGGTCGGGGCATTCAGTCCTTACGACGAATATGCCTTGTATACCTACAGCAGCACCGTGAGCCAAGTGACCGATTTCACTGGCAGGCCTGAGCGGCTCACTGCTGCTCTGGATTCAATGAAGCTGGTACGAGGCAACAACAACGGGCCGGCAGTGCTCGGAGGTCCCCTCGGCCCGCAACCTCCCATGGTCAACGGAATGCCGGTGGGCACGTCGGGCCCGCCGCCGGTCTACACGCCACCAAAGGAGGCGCACGTTTTGAATGACGCGATCCTGCGCGCGGCGCTCGATTTGAGCAAGCGCGACCGCACGCGTCGAAAAGTGATTTTCGTGATCAGCGATGGGCGGGAGCGCGGCAGCGCGGCAAACTACAAAGAAGTCCTCAAGGTACTCGAGACTTACGGCATCCAGGTCAAGGCGGTGGTGCTCGACAGCGGCGCCTTACCGGTCTACAAGCAGGTGGAAAAGATCCATCACGTGTTCAACCAGGGATACGCCGACATCTTGCCGAAATATGTGAATGCCACGGGCGGAGGGAACATTCTCACGGAGCTCTCGCGGAATGCGATTGAAAATGCCTACGCGCAGATCACCTCCGAAGCACGAAACCAGTACACGTTGGGCTATACCCCAAGGGCGGTGGCCAGCAGCTCGGCCTACCGCGACATCGAAGTGCGAGTGCTGGGCCATGGCAAGGATTTGAATATCTATACCAAGGCCGGCTATTACCCGATTCCATCGGCCCACTAGAACCCATTCTGGAATTCTGGACTGGTTAATCTGCACAGGGGGTCACCTGAGTAACCTGCGGGTAGTACCCCCCGTGTGATATAAAGACCGCGAAGCCTCAAAAAGAAATTGGTGTGCACGGCAGCCTTGCGGAAAAGCTGCCCGCATTCGAGGAAAGTCTTGAGTTTCATCAACTTCGCAGCCCGAGAAATTAACTGCAAGATCGTGTATTACGGCGCCGGACTCGGCGGCAAGACCACGAATCTGCAAGTGATCTATCAGAAAACTGCGGACCAGCAGAAGGGCAAGATGATTTCGCTGGCCACAGAGACCGAGCGTACGCTGTTCTTCGATTTCCTGCCGCTCGACTTGGGCTCAGTGCGCGGCTTCAAGACCCGCATCCACCTCTACACCGTCCCCGGACAGGTTTTTTACGATGCCAGCCGCAAGCTGATTTTGCGCGGCGTGGATGGAATTGTCTTCGTCGCCGACTCGCAGGAACAGCGCATGGACGCCAATGTAGAAGCGCTCGAGAACCTGATGTCGAACCTGAAAGAGCACGGCTACGACTTCAACAAGATTCCTTATGTGCTGCAGTTGAACAAGCGCGACCTGCCCAACATTCTTCCGGTAGACATGCTCGCCACCGAGCTGCGCAAGAAGAGCGAGCCGATCGTTGAAGCAGTGGCGTTTCAGGGCGTCGGGGTCTTCGAAACGCTTAAGGAAATTGCCAAGCAGGTGCTGACGGAACTGAAGGCCGGCAGCTAGTCGTTCAGCGCACAGTCCTACTCAATCAAAGCAGTCAATAACGTCTTCCTCTAGATCCTGCCTGGGCGAGCAGGAAACCGAGACGTTAGGCCGCCGTCGGACCCGTGGGAGTTTTTGGCGGGGGCGGCAATTCGATCTGGATCAAATTGTTCTTGATCGCATAAACCACCAGGTCGCGTATCGAGTGAAAACTCAGCTTGCGCATGATATTGCTGCGATGAGTTTCCACCGTCTTCGTGCTCAGGTTCAACAGCGAAGCCACTTCCTTCGAGCTGTTTCCTTCCGCCAGAAGCTGCGTGATCTCGCGCTCGCGGGCGGTGAGAGTCGGCAGTTTCGGAGCTTCGTTGCGGGAGACCGTCTGGCCTTTTTCCAGAAAACCGGCGAGCACCAGGTCGTTGACCCGGGGGGTGAAGAACATCCGCTTGTTTTGCAGGGCTTCCACGGCCGAGACCAAGTCGCGAGCCGCGTCGGATTTGAGCACGAACCCACGGGCGCCGGCGTCCAGGGCTTCGCGAATGACCTGATCCGAATCGGTGATCGTCAACACGATGACCTTGAAATGAGGGTCATGCTGCAGCAACTGGCGGGTCGTGTCCAAGCCATTCAGATTGGGCATCCCTACGTCGACGATAACCACGTCGGGATTCAGCTGCAGGGCCTTTTCGACCGCCTCGCGGCCGTCGCTGGCCTCGCCGCAGACTTCCCATCCTTCATGTTTTTCCAACAACGCGCGCAAGCCGCGCCGCACGATTTCGTGATCGTCCGCTAACAAGATTCTTAACTTCATGGCGTTGCCCTCTCCGAGCAAGATAGATGCTAGAACCGGAACCTAACCCGTCTGGGTCACGTTCCGAGTGTGTAACGCGGTAAAGACGCGATGCTGACTTACGGCTTCCACGGCGGCCAAGAGATCGCGCGCCGCGTTGGACTTCACGACGTATCCTCTCGCGCCCGCTTCCAACGCCTCGCGCATCATCTGCGGCGAGTCGTGCTGGGTCACGAAAAGGATCTCGAGCGCCGGAGACTGGCGGCGAAGAAGCCGGCATGCATCCAGACCGTTCATGCGTGGCATGGTCACATCCAGCACCATCACGTCCGGGCTGAGGTCCCTGGCTTTTTCTACAGCCTCGGCTCCGTCGGAGGCCTCACCAATGACTTCCCAGTCCGAATGCCCTTCTAATAGCGTCTTTAATCCCTGCCTTACAATGGGGTGGTCATCAACCAAGAGTATGCGAATTGTCATTCCGTTTCAGTTCCTTAAGGGGAGACCGACCAGACGATTCGCCACATTTTACTCCGAACGGATGTGACAGCCTGACCAATAACCGAGAATTGCACGCCTAAAATTCTTTTGGGATGAGGGAAGCGCCCCCAGATGCCCACAGCAGAGGCTAACTTCTTGAAATCCAACGTCCAATACAGAGAATCCTGTATTTCCCCGAACCCCTCGCCTTACAGATTCCCGCGCCTCAAACGCTATGCCCCGGGGAGAGTACCGGGAAATATGTTTTGTCATGGAGCAGGATTTCAACCGCCTCAACCACCGAACCGATGTCTTGTTTAGCGCAGGCGCCGCGCACTCCGGCTTCGCGGGCAGCGTCGGCCAACTGCTTCGAGAGATGCAGGGTCACCATCAAGATCGGAATCTTGGGGAACATCTCTGAGATCTGCCTGGCAATGTCAACGCCATTCAAATCAGGCATTTGATAGTCCAGAACTATCAGGTCGGGAGGAGATTGAAGCACGGCGTGCAAGGCCTCGGCGCCGGTACGGGCCTCCGCGCAAACCCGCCAGGACTCCTGCTGTTCAAGGATGGCGCGCAGATAGCGTCGCACCGTGGGATTGTCGTCGACGATCAGAATGTGGGTCACGCCAACCCTCCCGTTCGATTCCGCGAGAGAGCAGCGGCTGTTCGCGTCAGAACCAGGCTAACGGTGGAAAACGACTTCACAATGCCTCACTTCTAGCCGCTCAAAAAGAGGGCATGATAATCCTTGACGTTAGGTGAGCGTGCAGGGCCGCTCAATCCAGCGAAAGCCGTACGATCCACGTTGGGTAACACTACGTGGGCCGTATTACTACACGGAATTCACCAGATGCCTTTGTCGCTGCCGGTGAACTTTTGCTCAAGCGCAGCAGCCGTAGCCAGCCCCGGCAGCAGGCTCAAGCGCAGCGTGTTGCGAAGCTCTCCCCTTAGCAGAAGGGTGGTGAGTTCGCGCGCGTAGAGGTTCATGGAATCCGGCAGGATGGGAACCCGCAAAAAGTCCTTGCGAAAACGAATTTTGGCGGCACTGAATTTCGCCGAACCAGTCACAAGGGAAGGCAGGGGGACGCCGTATCCGCGATATGCTTCGACGTATTCGGAGATGATCGTGAGATAGGTCGCGATTCCATCCCAAATGCCGGCCGCGGACGCCAACGAATGCAGGTATCCGAAGTCAACCGTATGCGCATCGAGCAGCGCGGCATTGTCGACCACATCGCACAAGCGAATGTAGAAGTGCCGGTACATGCGCTGCAGAGTGCTGATCACGATGCGATCTTCCGGCGCGGGCACGCGGAAAATGTGACCACCCACCGCGAGCGTGCGATTGCGATTAGAAAGAGAACGCGTCAGCGTGGTGTGCTCGCCGGTTTGGCCCAGGCGGCCGATGTGAACTTCGATTAATTCAGGCAAGCCGGGGACGACGAAGTTCCATTTATTCGCGAGGCGGTCTCCCCAGCTGCGGTCCGCAACCGTGGCTTGGAATTGCGACTGCATGACGCCGACAACTTTGGATGCTTCGGCGTTGGTATAGAGATCGAGATCGCTGCCGAGGTCCGGCCAATGATCCAGGGATTTGATGACCGTGACGGAACATCCCGCGCGGTCGAGGGCGGCGCAAATTCTGTCCAGAAAGCCGACCGCGTGTTGAATTCGAGCGCGCTCTTTGTTCAGCGCGTCCGAGACCCACTCGGCCTCGGCAAATTTTCCTTCCGCTTCGAGAATTTTGTGGAGTTGCTGAAAGGCGCGGACAATGACGTGGTTTGTCATCGCCAGCGTCCTTAGTTCTTCCAGATCGCCATCGGCCTCACTGGTTTGCATGGGCCTTTCCGGAAGAGACTTGGAGACGTCTCCAGGGCGCGGCAAGGCGGAGAATACCGAAGGATTGAATAAGAGCTCGCACAACAAGCGGAGATTAGTAGTTGAGTCGGGCACAGTCATTGCAAGATCCATTCGTATGAGGATTCAGCAAACCAGTCTTGGATGTGATAAATGCGGGTCCGGTTGTCGCGGCGGGGGTTACTCCGCACCCGCACTGGAGGTAGTCTTCTCGCTGCACTTGGCGAAATTGAGGCGCTCGATGGCCGTGCCTTCCTCGTAGTCATTCCAGGTTTCGATCATGATGAAAGGAAGCGGATGCGCCGGGTCGAAGTAGCGCGTGTAGAGGTGCAGCGTATCTTCGAAGGTCTGGCCGCAACGGCTCTGCATGTGGCGGTTTAGTCCCCACTTCGCGGCAGAATCGTTGAACCCGGGCCACGCTGCCCCGACGGCAATCTTGTCAGGGTGCTGGTTGCGCATGTTTTTGTAAAAATAATCGAGATACTGCTCACCCCAATTGCTGCCGTCCGGAGTCCATCCCTTCTGGCCCGGCTGCACCCACGCGTACATCCCGGCGAAATCGGCGAGATATTTTCCAGGAGGCTCGTCCTTATAGAAGAAATAAGGCGTAGCTTCCCAGTTGCTGCAGTGCTCCATCACGCGATTCCAGTCGACGTGCCCGCGCTTGGGAAAAATGAAGATCATGGGATGGCCGTTGTAGGTCAGATAAGCGCGCCGATGCGGCGCATCGGGACCGATGTAGGATTTGTACGCCTCGTCTAACGCGGAGATCGCTTGATCGGTCGCCTGCTCGTCTTCGTCCTCAGGCTCGTTGTAGAGCAGAGCAACCTGGAAATGAGAGTCGTCAGCGGCTTCCTGCAACAGCGCGAAGTTGTGATCGGAGAAAGGACTATTGGCCCCGTACCAATCCACGATAAATGCCGAAATGCCCATGTGACGGGCTTGCTGAATTTGCCGCCGCAGCACGTTGGGATCGTAACTGGCGTAGCCTACGTCCATGTGAACGTGATTTCCAAACCACGGCATGTAGACTGCCAGCAGCTTAGGAGAATTGCTGGGAGCTTGCAGGTTCTGCTGCAGGCCGGCCCGGTGCATGCCTGGGGTGGTACAACCCGAGCCCACCATGAAACACACGATTGCCAGCGCCAGCAGCTTGTTCGACAAAGAAACCCTCATGTATTTCCAGATTAGATGCCCCACTGTGGGCACCGGTTGGCGTCGGCAGGACGGGTCAAAACTCGGGAACAGCCTGTAGTTGGCGTACCACCCAGCGCTCCGCGCCGGGGATCATCAGCACGACGTAGTGCACGGTGGCATGTTCGTTGTGAATCGTCTTGCCGCCGTCGAGAATCTCCAGATCGTATTCCGCGGTATCGTGCAGCTCGATTACGTCTCCTTCGGGAGAATAAAAAACCGCATCCACCTTGTGGTTTTGATTGAGGTAGCGGCGACTCAGTCCGGCGCGATGCTGCTCTTTCACGGCATCGGTCAGCCACTTGTTCGCAGTGGCTTCAAACAAGCCGTTCAGCGGGACAGTGGAGTTCGACTCCAAAGCCTGCGTGAGGTTCGTCCAGGCGAATTTGTAGTCGCGCAGGACCGCGCGCTCGGTCAGCGGCTCAACCTGTCGGGGAGTGGCTTTGTTGGTATTCAGGGTCACGTGCGGAGCCGAATCGGCAGCCACCGAATACAAAGCCGCCGCGCAGACAAGAATGCCGGTGAATGCCAGCTTGGCGAAAATTCGATTCACTGTAGGAATTCTCATAGGCTCATTGCCCACTCAAGTGCAGCTCGTTTCCCATTACAACTCCGGAGGCGGCCGAGATCACGACCGGCCCTTTGGCCAGAATCCGGGCCCGCGCGACATCCTGCTTCACGGGGGCATCCACGGTGCTGGTTTCGTCCCCGTTTTTGGCAGTGAACGTAATGATGGTGCCGTCGGGCACCGGATTGCCGGAGCAATCCCGAACCGGGTCCGTCTCAACTTCGATGCCCTTGGGCGTACGCTGGCCTTTAATGCGCAGGTTGCAGGGATCGGATGCGACCTGTTGCACGACTCTCCGCGCCACTACGTCATTCATGGAAGCGGTGATCTGCAAAGGTCCGGCCGATTTTCCGGAACTAATGCGGAACCAGGCGGCTCCATTGCGAGTTTCAACTTTATGGGAGACGGGAGCGCCACCTTTTGCGCTCAGCTGAAAATCAACGCTGGCGGGCGTCAAAACGAGGTTGCGATACTCATCAAGAGGCAGGACTACGCCGCTGATCAGGTCATTTTTCGCGACTGGCGCACGCGAAGGATGCACCAGGAACGCCAGGCTGACCGGCTTCGAGGGCGCGACAAAGAATGCGGTGCTCGCGCAACTGCCAGCACAAACCACCGCCACATAGCGGCCTGAGCTCTGGATTTCTTTCGCGGACAGAGAGATCTCCTGGCCGAGTTGCACGTCGCGCTTGACGGCGGTAGACGGGCCTATGAGATAGAAGGTCGCCGATCCGCTTCCACTGGCGCTGATTGTGGCAGCATTGCCGGCCACCGCGTCCGAAGGAGCGCGCAGCGTCACGTCTTGTGCGTACGCGAGCGCTGCCAGGCTGAGCGCGGTTACGGCGAGAGCGAACCGCCAAGCCGCCGGCCTACGATTTTTCGAGACTGTATTGGTTAACGACGACATGGAAGTTCTGGACCTTTTCTGCTAAAGATTTCGGAAGCTCGACAGCAAATGGCTCTGTGGATTGAGGAAGCAACGCCTGTTCCACATAGCCATCGGAAACCCAGACTACTTTGCCGTTGTTATCGTAAAAACTGACGATCACGTGCGGAATGTTGACGGTCTGGCCACTCTGATTCAACAGATCGCCATGCAAAACAGCGTGACCTTGCGCATCCTTATCCAGCTTCTGATTCATCACGCCGATGACCGGATCGGACGATGCGGGGACCAGCGTCGCCTTGGTGTCGATGCGAACGTTCTTCACCTTGCTCAGGCTGATTTTGGGGAAATCGATGCGGTATGGCGAAACCTGCCTGGGCAGAAGCACGTGGAGGATCTTGTCGAAGCTGGTCTCGTCATCAATCACATTCCCGGCTGCGTCGACCAGCGTGGCATTGACGTTCACGAATGCCGGAATGGTATCTTCGTTGACCACCTCGCCCATCACCACGGCGCCTTCGGCGGAATCAACCGCGTTCATCGAGATAATGCGCACGTGGGGGGAGTCCACATTGTGCGATCCCCAGTCCCCTCCTGCGGCGGTTCCGGTCACCAAGTCCCAGCGCAGATAATTCACCGGAATGACTTGGGCGGGAACGTTAGGGCGGGGCGCCTCGTCCCATACGACTTTCCACTGGTCGCCGCGCTTGGCCATATGGAAGTCGCGCACGTCTTCGACCGGGCCAACGGGAGTCGTCCAGTGCAGCCGGACGCGCATTTCGGCATCGGAATCGGTGGCGTGCAGCGGGCGCGCGTCATAGTGCTCGAGACTGGAGAACGAGCGCAAGCCGCCGTTCGCGCCAGTCCATTCCTGCACGAAGTCTGGCTCGGTCAGAGCCTGGCTGGTGCGTTCGAGGCTGGCGAAAGCGCGATCCCAATTTCGTTTCTGAACGTCGAGAAGGAAATTGGATAAGGCCTGCTCGGGCGTGGATGCGTTGGGGCTGAACCCGGGCAGAGCCGAGCCCGAAACAATCCCGACGGTGCCGCTGGAAGAAGGCCCGGCAACCGTTAAGCCAAGAATAATCAAGACGACAGTGACGACGACAACGATGAGAACGATCGGCAGAGCACGTTTCATCTAAGTCCCCTTAAGCTACGTAATGCCGCTCCCGCTCTTGCATGGGAACGGGCTCAATCATTTTTCGAACGCGCGGTTTCGCGGGCAATATGATCACGAGGAACATGGCAAGAATGCTCGCCCCAATCGGAAGCGTGCCCCACATCAGTCCCATCCAGGCAGGCGGGATAGCGTCGGAGTCGATCCGGTGGGCAGGGGGAACATCCTCTTTCGACCAGGCGGTGATTTCGCCGTTGTCGAAGGTCTCGATCTTGCGCCAGCCGACAAAGGTCAGCAGCGGCTCATAGTACGAATCGTGGACGAAGATGTACTTCAGCCCATAGCGGTTGGCGTGTTCGAGCATGGCGCGCAACGAGGCCATGCCAGCCGTGCCATAGAATTTCGCGTTGGTGAGCTGCGCCGAGCCGTAATGCGTCATTTCGGGCAGCAGGCGGGCGGAATTGTAGTCTCCGTCGACACTGCTGGCATCGGTATAGGTAGAAACCTGCGCGAGTTCACTTCCGAAACCCAAGGTGAGATAGCGATATTGATCATGACCGTCGCGGTTCAGGAAACCAATCACGGGTTTGACATCGATGGTCGCGGTGGGACGGAAGGGATTCGCGTTGAGCCAGTACAGTGCTGCTCCCACCGTGGCAACGGCGGCCAGAGCAAGGCCAACAGCGGCTTTGCCGCCGAAGCGATCCAGCAGCTCAATCGCGAGCAATCCGATGATGGGCATCGCCATAAGCGTCGCCCAGAACGTAAAGCGCTCGAAGGTGAGAATCTCGTACGCGCGCCCCAGAAGCCAGCGCGGCAGAGGCGTAGTGCCGCCCAATCCAAAAATGGCGGTGATCCAAAAGCCAATCAACAAGGGCCGCAAGCGCCGCGCTGTGGCGCCACGCCAGAAGATGAATGGAAAGGCGAGAAGCAGTGCGCCGTAGGGAATCAGGAAATAGTTGATCCCGGTCACCGAATTCAGCAGGAAATTGTTGCGACTGTCGTGGGGAATCGGCATCTGGTGGATCGGGTGCTGGATCAGCGTCATCCAGTAGGGCAACAAGACGATCCCGACTCCAATGCCTACCAGCACGGCAAAGACGACGGCTCTGCCGATAGTCCCGCCGAGAGAGCTCTTGCCTCGCCCCTCAGCGGCATCCATGCAGGCCACCCACAAAACGGGCACCGCAAACAGGACGGTGCCGAAAATCAACGTGACGTGGTGAGCGGCAGCGGCGGCTAGGCTGACTGCGATGCCTTTGAGCAGAGCTCGGCCTGAACTCCCCACTGCCCAGTCATAGAAATAAGGCAGAGCATTGAGGTATAACGCCGCGGAAGTGACAGTGGCCAACTGTCCGGCCTGGTACACGAGGAACGTGAGCGCGCCCAGAAAAATGCTGCCCAGTGCCGCGTAGGAGGCTGCGCGCTCGTCCACCCAGATTCTGGCAAAGCGGAATACGCCCACCGGCAGCAGCAAGACGGCAATCAGCTGGACCAGCATGTATGCCATCTTCAGCCCGGCAATATTCGAAATGAGCGCGATCCATTGATGAGTGAGCGGCGGGTAGGTGGTCTGCGAAAAGCCTGCAAACCACTTCTGGTTCCAGGGATTAAACCAGTGGTGGGCGTAGTGAGAAGCCAGAAAAATGTGAAAGTTAGCGTCGAAAGATCCAGAAGGAAGTTGCATCAGCAGCAACGGCCCGTGGACCGCGAGCGCGACTAACAGAATCGCCATGAGCGGAATCGGACGCGAATAGCTATCGCTTCGGGTCATTGTCAAAAAGCACACTCCTGTGCCTTCAGCAGCCATCGTTGGATTCTGAAAAGGCGTCTAAAGGTTTTCGCCGATCTGCGTCAGGGTTACCGGAGGTTACCCCGCCTCATCGCGGCAAACCTACGTAGCCCCGCTGGCATCTGAAAGGGACCGCAGGACTTCCTGTGCGGGAGGCTTGCTTGTGTCGGGCCTCTCAGATTTTTTAGAACAGCGTGGTGAACACGTGAAAAGCCGGTTTCCGCTCACGAGCTTTTGCCTGGTCGCGGTTCTCGCCCTGGGGGGTCGGGGTATGAGCCAGACGTTTGACGTCGGCGGCTCCAACTCGTCCAATCCCAAGCAACCGAAGCAATCCCAAGAATCTGGCCAGAGCGGCAATGGTTTCAGCTGGGGTTCTGGCATTGAGGTAGCGCGCCAGGCGCGTGCTGCCGACGACGCCCTCGCCCGGCATGACTATGCGGCCGCGGTCTCGTTCGCGCAGCAGGCGGCCAAGTCAGCGCCGCAGGACTCTGAACTCTGGTTCTTGCTGGGATACTGTGCGCGACTGAACGAGAACTATCCGCTTTCGGTGGAGTCTTACAACCGCGGGCTTAAGCTGAAGCCGAACGCCGTGCGTGGGCTGGCGGGACTGGCGCAAACGTACGCCAAAATGGGCCGCGATCAGGAAGCACAGCAACTACTCCGCAAAGTAGTGGAGGCCAATCCCAAGGACGCCAACAGCCTGCAATTGGCTGGCGAGTTGATGTTGGCGACCGATCCGAAGTCGGCTGTGCCTCTTTTGCAACGCGCGGACGCGCTGCAGCCTACGGCCCACACGGAATTGCTGATGGCGCATGCTTACGATCGTTTGGGCCAGCCGGACGAATCCACGAAATATCTGAATCTCGCCAAGAGCCGTGGCCCCCGGGACCCGGAGGTATTGCGCGCCGTTGCCGCTCAACAACGCGACCAAGGCAAATACGACGAAGCGATCGCAACGTTGCAGGCGATTCCGACCAAGAATGCTGATGTGCAGGCCGAGTTGGCCTACACCTATGGACTGGCTGGAAAAACCCAGGAGGCGGCAGAGTTGTACTCGCGTCTGGCGAAGTCCGCCAGGGGCAACATCGGGCTCGATTTGAGCGCTGCCCAGGCTTGGGTCAACGTCGGGCGCCCGGACGAAGCGCGGCAATACCTGGACGCCGCCCAGAAGATCGACGCGAACAATTACCGACTGCACGCCATCGAGGGCAGCATCGCGGAAGCGGACGACCGCCTGCCGGAAGCCGAAAAGGAATACAAACTCGCACTCAGCAATCTGCCGGCAAGGGTGCCTGAAGGTCCGCTCTATCCCATTGAACTTCGGTTGAATCTCTACGAGATCTATACCCGCGAGGATGACACCGCGAACGCGAACCAGCAGTTGCAGGCTGCCAGTGCAGCCATCCGGCAGGTGCAGGTTCCTGATGAATCGCGGCCTGAGATGTTGCGGCTGCGAGCTGCCGTGGAAGCTGCTTCCGGCGATCTGGATGCCGCCAACCGCGATCTCAAAGAGGCGCTCTCGTTGGCTCCAACCAACGTGAACTCGCTGATGAACTTCGGCACCCTGCAATGGAAGTTGGGGCAGAAAGACGCCGCGAAGGCGACGTTTACGAAGATTCTTGACCTGGACAAGAACAACAAGCAGGCGCTCTCCGCGCTCGGTTTTCTGGCCCGCGATGAAGGAGACACGAAGACAGCGGAGAAGTATTTCGCTCGCGCCATTGCCGCTCATCCGAAAGACTACGGACCTTATTTGGCATTAGGCGACCTCTATGCCGCCGAACGCAACTTCAAAGGCGCCGAAACCAATTACGAAGCCGCCTATCAGCGGATGCCGACGAATGCGCTGATTGTGGCAGGTGGGGCGAACGCGGCGATCGAATCGCACAACCTGAATCTGGCGCAGCGCTGGCTGGACCGGGCTAATGCCAAGATGAATACCGTCGCTCAGGTTCAGCGCGAGCGCGAGCGCTATCTGACCTTCAAGAAAGATTATGCAGAGTCGGCGAAGCTGGGCTACAGCGTGCTCTCCAAGCTGCCCAACGACCGAGAGGGAGTCGATTATCTTGCCTACGATCTGTACTACCTCGGCCATTATGACGAGGCTCTGGCGCTGGTCACGAAATATGAGCCGATCCTGACCAAGGATAAAGATCTGCCCCTGATTGCCGGCAACGTTCATGCGCATAAAGGCGATCCGCAAGAGGCGGTGAAGGACTACACCCGGGCCCTGGAACTCGATCCAAAGATGGCCGAGGGATATGCGAACCGCGGCTACGTATTGAACGATCTCAAACAAGCGGATAAAGCCGCCAGGGATTTTCAGACCGCGTTGAAACTCGAGCCGAATTTTGGCGAGGCTCACCTCGGGCTGGCTTTTTCCGATCTCCAGCTGCATCGTCCGAGGCCGGCGCTCACTCACCTGGAAGCCGCGCAGAAGTTCTTGGGCAAGTCGCACACCTGGCACCTGGCGCGAGCCGAGGCCTACCGGCAAGAGCAGGACTTCCCGCATGCGGCCATGGAGTATCGGACTGCACTGGCTGAGGATCCCAAGGACCTGACCACCGAGCTGGCCTATGCGGACGTGGAATATCGCATGCGCCACTACGGCGAAGCGATCAGTGCGCTGAATGCCGCTCTGCAGTTGTCTTCTTCCGATCCGCACATCTATGCGCTAATGGCGCAGGTGCATGCCAAGCAGGGCGACCGGCAGCAAACGATGCGTGACATTGAGTCCGCCGAACGGTTGGGAGGAGATCGCATTGAGATTCTGACGGCTACCGGGGACGCCCTGTTAACGCTCGGAGACCGCAATGGCGCGATGGAGCGCTTCTCGCGGGCGCTCGATGTTCCCGGCGGAGATCGCATCGGGGTTCGCCTGGCGATCGCGCAGATCTTTCTCCGGCAGGGACACTATGACGAGGCTCGGCGCCAAATCGCACTTGGCTTCGCCGAGGCGCGCTTGTTCCCCGATTCTCCAGTGACCGGCGACGACTTTTCCCAGGCGGCAAACATATTCCTCGCCATGCACGACTTCGATCTGGCGGAGAATTATTTCTCCAAGGCGCAGCTTGCGGGTGCGAATAACCGGATCGTGGCGATCGGGCTGACGAACACCTATCTCGCCGAGGGAAATACTCGCAAGGCGGAAGAGTCGCTGGCCAGCCTGGGCCCGGCGAGCGATTATCGCGACGATTACGACTACATGATGGCTTCGGCAAATCTATACCGCCAGCGCCAGGATCCGCTGCATTCGTTGGCAGCATTCGCGCAAGCTAGCACCGTAGCAGGACATGAGGATCACGGCGCGGCTGAGATTTCCGAGTACGCGGAAGCGGACCAGGAAGGGCGACAGATCAACAATCGGCTGAGTTTTGTCCCGGAGGCCTTTGCCACCCCGACTCTGGAGGACATCAATGTCTATCAACTGGACGCACGGATACTGAAGATTACGAATCCCAAGTTGCTGCCTCCGCCCCGCCATTCCTACCAAAGTATGGCGATGTCGCACTATCGCGTGAAGGTTGGCAATCTACCCGCGATCACCGGTTTCGTCGGACAAAGCTTCACCGCAGGCAAGCTGCTCTATCCCAGCATCGGCGTGGTGCAGAATCGCAATACCTACGACACCATCGTGAATGGCGGGATAGCGCCCATCCTGCATCTCGGGACGAATTCGATCACGTTCAATGGCGGGCTTCAATTCACCGCTCGCCGGGACACGATTTCTCCCGTTTTCATGAGCCAGAACCTATTCCGGCAATTCCTGTATCTGTACACCAGCCCGCTGTTCAATTGGGTAACCCTGACGGGCAGCGCAGAACATGAGACCGGACCATTCCTCGATCAGAATCTGCATTCGCGGGATGTGTTCGCCAATATCGAAATGACGGTGGGCCGCCCGTGGGGCAGCACATCGTTAATCACCGGATATTCGGCGCGGGATCTGCTGTTCCGTCCGTTTGTCGAGGAATATTTCAATACCACCAGCTACATCGGATTGCAGCACAAGTTTGGCAATCGGGTAACGGCTGCCATCCTGGCCGAAGATCTGCGCTCCTGGCGCGTGCAGAACACACAGTACGCCATTGCCGAGGCGCTACTTCCTGGAGGACGCTTTGATGTCCGCGCGTCCCGGCACTGGAACGTGCAAGGCTCTTTCGTCTTATCCCGAGGGATGGGATACCACCCCTACGACAACGCGCAAAGCGAATTCCTGGTTTCGTATGTACGTGGGCTGCGGGGCAGCATCAAAGACGGCGAAGGCGAGGTTCCGGTTGCATTTCCGATGCGCTTCTCAGTGGGAATTCAGCAACAAACCTTCTATGACTTCCCTGGATCGACCCGAAGCACGGTGCTTCCGATCGTCCATTTCTCTCTTTTCTAGGCGGCTGGTTTCCACCGCATGAATCTTCTTGGAAAAATCCGGATGACCGACTCGTCGCCGAAGGTAGCCGTGAGCGCGACCGCGGTCCGAGCCCGGGCCATGCGCCAGAAGCTTCTCGGCGGCAGCCTTACTTTGCTGGCAGGGTCGGGCCTGGTTGGGGTCACAAATCTCATCTACAACGTTGCGACCGCGCGGTTGCTGGGGCCGTCGGGATTCGCCCATGCCACATCCGTTTACACCTTGCTCATGCTGGCCTCCGCCATCACACTGTCTTTCCAGGTGGTGTGCGCGAAGTATGTCGCAAGCCATGAAACCTCAGCGGAGAAATCGGGCATATTCTTCCGGCTGCACTTTCATGCCTGGGTCGCCGGAGTTGGCATCGGCGTGCTGCTATTTATTTTCAATCATGCGATTACACGCTACCTGAATCTTCCCGATCCGGTGCTGATCTCGCTGCTCGCTTTGGGGACGGCGTTCTACATTCCGCTGGGCGTACGGCGCGGCTACATACAGGGCGTCCACGCCTTCGGGCCGCTGGCCGTTAACTTCATGCTCGAAGGATTGGTCCGGCTGGGAGGGGCCTTCCTGCTCATCGAAATCGGGCTGGGCGTCAAGGGAGCGGTTCTGGCCAGCGTGATCGCGGTGATTGCTTCGTATTTTCTCGCCAAACCAGTTCCCAAACTCGAATCATTTCATGTACGCAAGGTCCTGATCTCTTTTGGAGAGGGATTGCAGGCGATCGTGTTCTTCTCCGGCCAGGTGGTCATCAATAATTTCGACATCGTTTTGGTCAAGCACTTCTTTGCCTCGGACCAGGCCGGGATCTACGCCGCCGTATCGCTGGTCGGACGCCTGATCAATATGTGCGCCTGGTCGGTAGTGAATACCATGTTCCCGGTCTCGGCGGCGGCACGATCCAGCGACCGGGAAGCGCGTCCGGTTCTGTTCATGTCGCTGGGCATGGTTTTTTTGATCTTGTCGGTCCTGATTCTGGGACTTTGGGCGATTCCGAGCTTCTTGTGGAGAACGCTTTTCGGTTCTCATTTTGAACTGGGCAATTATGGCGGGCTGGCCGCCCTGCTGATTCTGTACGCGATCACGACCGGCATCTACTCGCTCAGCTCGGTGATGATCACCTACGAAATGTCGCGCAAAATCGCGAATACCAGCTGGGTACAGCTGGCGTTCAGTGGCGCACTGGTGCTTGGGATCTGTGTTTTTCACCAGAGCCTGCGCCAGGTGATCTTCGTGCAGTTGGTGCTGATGATCGTTCTGCTGGTGGTCGTGGCCTTTCCGCTTCTGCGCCGCGAGATCGCGGCGCCCGAGGAGGTTCGCACCTACTCGCGGCTTCGCATCGTGCGAACGCTGACGGAACATGAGGTGATTGCCGAATTCCTGCGCAGCGAGTTCCATCACCCGGAATTCGAAGACTACCGCGCCGAGTTCGACCACCTGGTAACTAAGCCGGACCTCGAAAGCCATCGGGAGAACTCGTTGCGCCGAGCGCTCCTGTTTTTGCGACGGGGAGCGATGTGGCGGGAACTTCCCGAAGATACCGAGTGGTTCCAGATGGAACTGACCCCACAGGATCTGGCGCGGATCCGCTTCTTTCCGCGAGCGCAGTGGCGGCGCGTGGCGGAGGGCAGCTTCTTTCTAACGGACATGGTCGAGTGCCTGCGGAGCAAGGGCCAGGAATCTCCTGACGACGAATTTTTCCGCAAACTGCGCCGCATGAGTACACCGGTACAACAGAGCATGGTCAGTCCGACCGTGCTGCTCATCGGTGTGGATACGACCGGGCCGCTGACCATACTGGACGGCAACCATCGGATGGCCGCCGCCATGCTGGCGCAGCCCCCTGCGGACCTGGAAAATTTTCAGTTTATTTGCGGCTTGTCGCCATCAATGACGCGCTGCTGCTGGTATCGGACGAACGTGAATACCCTCTCACGCTATCTGACCAACCTGCTGCGGCACATCTTCTACGATCCTGAATCCGACATTGGCCGGTTCATGGAGAGCGGCTCCTAGCCGCTCACCGTTGAGGAGCCGGCTCGATCGCCGGCGGAGCAGGCTGGATCGATTCATCGACAATACTGTTATCCCGGCGCCGCAGTACGACAGGTTCATTCTGGCGCCGCAATGCTTCGCGTTCTTGTGCGACCTTGGTGGCCACCCGCGAATCGTTATCGGTGGCGACCGCGAAGAGTTTCTTGCCCTCGTCGGCAGGCCGGGACGCTACGCCGACGACTGCCGAGGCTCCGCCCGCCTCGCGAGCGCGCTCATAGAAGAACCCGGCGGTTTCCTGGTCGCCTTCCAGTTCGGCGACATAGGCAATATTGTTCAAGGTAAAAGCATCATTGGGATTGAGAGCGTAAGCCTTGCGAAAGTCGGCATCAGCGGCCCGCAGGTCGTTACGATTGACCGCGGATACGCCGCGAAGATTCAACTCAGCGACCTGTTCGGGAAGTTGTTGTTCGCGCGCCAGGTAGTTCCGTAAACCCTTGGCATTTTCCTGGGCCATTGCAACGACCGGCCGCCCTCTCCACACGTTGCTCGTGGTCACGACTGCAGTCTGGCCGTTGTCTCCGCGGGCAGCCTGGTCGTAATACTTCAAGGCTTCCTCATTCTCGCCTTCCATCTCCTTGGCGACTCCCATATTGTTGAGCGTGAAAACATTCTGGGGATCTTTTTTCAGCGCATCCTGCAGCATGAGATCGGCTTCAGGCGCCCGTCCCTGCGCCAACAGGCGGACAGCTTCCACATTCGTGTGGTTGATCTGAAGGGGCTCGCTGGTCAGGGCCATGGCATCTTTCATCGGCTGCCCTTTCACCCGCGGAGTACTGGCAATGTCGATGACGGCGTCGCTCGATTGGGCGGCAGCGAGTTCATAGAAATGCTGTGCCCGGTCAACCTGACCCTGCAGTTCTGCTATGTAGCCGAGGTTATTCAGGGTGAAGGCGTCGTCGGGATCGAATAGATAGGCCTTGTAGAACAAGCGCTCCGCTTTGGAATAGTGGTGCTTGCGGACGGCTTCCACGCCCTCGCGGTTCAGCCGCTGCACCGGGGTGAGTTTTCCGCGCCGCGGAATCGTGATTTTCAAATCGCCCGCCTGCGCACATTGCGAGGCCAGGGTTGCGGCAACCATCAAAAGAGCACTGAAAACGAACCGTTTACAGAGCATCGACTTCCGCCTTATGACAGCTGGATATAGCCAACTTGAGCTTTGTTTTGATGCTCATGCGGAGGATTTGTTTGCCGTGGGAATCGGCTCCGGTTCCAAGGCTGCGTAGCGAATTGAGACTAACCTCAGGCCCCGAATTGGCATCGAAACCATGTCCCAATGAGGATCTGCATGACTCTCCGCTTAATGAAGCTTGTTGTCGGTAGCGCGCTCCTCACCAGCCTCGGTTACGCGCAGGCGGGGTCTCAGCCAACGCCCTCGTCCATGATGTCTCCGGCCACAAGCGGCATTCAGCCCGAGGCTACGCAGCCGGAAACGCTGAACCCGGGGAACAATGCGAACATCGTGGCCGATCCGGCTACCACAGGAATCGAGCCGATCGAGCCAGCCAAGCCGGACAATGCGAAGGCGGATGACGCCAGCATCGAGGTGGACCCGGCGAGCCTGCTGCCCGACCTACCGGCCCTGCCGCACGCCAATGCAACGCTTGTGGGCGGCACTCTGGAACGGCTGGATCGCGTGCGGGATCAGGTGACGGTGAGCGTCTTCGGAGGCGGGCAAGTGAAGGCGCTGTTCGATCCGCGCACTAAGGTATTTCGCGGTACCAAAGAAGTCACGATCGCCGATCTGCGCCAGGGAGAACGGGTGTATTTGGATACTATTCTGGACGGCAGCAACGTGTTTGCGCGCTCGATTCGCCTGAAGTCGGAGGCGGCGAGCGGCCAGAGTCAGGGAGTCGTGGTCCGGTATCGGCCCAATCGAAACGACCTGAGCATTCGTGACGGGCTTTCCCCCACGCCGGTGCAAGTGAGTCTCGCTCCCTCGACGAAATTCGTGCAGAATGGGCACCCTGTCGCGGCCAACGTGCTCGTGCCCGGCTCGCTAGTTGCGGTCACGTTCGATTCGCAGGGGAATGGACACGGAGTAGCGCGCGAGATCTCGATCCTCGCGCTCCCGGGGACGCAATATACGTTCTCGGGCGAGATCGTTCATATAGACCTGCGCCGGGGATTGCTGGTTCTGAACTCCTCCACGGATCACAAGACCTACGAAATTTATCTCAATCCGTCCAGCACTCCCGATGACAATTTGCACCCGGGCACCATGGTGACGGCGGTGACCAATTATCAGGATTCACGTTACGTAGTTCGGAATTTGACCATCAATGCCACGGCAAAGTAGGGCGGCACAGGCGTGGAACTCTGCTTCCACGAGCCACGATTTAACGGACCTAGACGGTAAGCAGAATAACGCAAGCCTGACCGCTGCAATCGATGCCTGATATGTGCGAACAGCGGCTTAGCGGGCTTGAGCCAGTGGAAGGGTCGCGGTGACGACAGTTCCAGTGCCAGCGGATTTTATTTCAAACGACCCGCCGAGTTGCTTCAGGCGCTCTCGCATCCCTTCAACTCCGACGCCGCCGCGTCCCAAGGTCAATTCCTGTTGCTTCTCCGGGGAGATGCCTTTGCCGCTGTCCCGCACTTGAAGAACCAGGACATTGTCCTTTTCGTGGAGAGATATCGCAGCCGTAGCGCTTCCGGAATGGCGATGGATATTGGTCAAGCATTCCTGAACGATGCGGAACACGGTGATTTCAATATCGGGTGACAGCCGGCCCAGATCGTCCGGGAGATCGAGATCGACTTTGATTTTGCTGCGCTCCGCGAAACCGTCCACATACCAGCGCAAAGCGGAGACCACCCCGGCGAGGTCGAGAAGCGGCGGATGAAGCAGGTGCGACAGCGTACGGATCTCATTGGAGACTTGTCGCACCAGCATCGTGTTGTCCGCAACTGCTCTGGCACCGTCTGAGTCTAGTTTGGCGGATTGAGATTGTACGACGTTGATGTTCATGCCGATTGCGGTCAGCAATTGTCCTACACTGTCGTGCAGTTCTCTGGCGATGCGCTTGCGCTCGTCGTCTTGAACCTTCTGCAGGCGGGAGGCGAACTCGGCCTGCTGTTTCTGTGCAGTCAAGTCGGAGATCAGAACTCCGGTGGCGGATTTGTCGCGGGAAAGCAAGCAGAATGAAAAATTGGCGAACACCAGACGGCTATCGGGAAGCCGAAGGAGCATTTCTCCTTCGCTCGATCCAGATTGAGCGTCGTGCAGCAACTTCTCGTAGGAAGCCAGGTCTTCCGGACGGACGAAATCTCTCAAGTACCGGCCAATCATGCTCTCCCGTGCCACACCTAACAGGAGTGCCAGACTGTGATTGCAGTACACGACGCAACCGCGCTCGTCCAGCATAGCGGCGCCCTGCTGCATCCTCTCGACCAAGGTACTGTAAGGAAGGTCGGAACCCTCCAGGGTATAGACGCGATGGCCTTCAGGTTCCTCGACCACAAATGCGTCTACCGCGCCATAACGGATAGCACGCAGCGTCTGCTCTGCCTCTTCCAGCAGTTCCGCGCTACGGATAGAATCAGCCGTCTCGCTCTTCATACGACCTCACTAAGGATTTAACTTCCGTGTGCTTCTCTGAATTATCTTCCGGGAGGCGCTTGACGCAATTGCAGGCCGACCAAGGCACGCTCCGTATCGCGGAGATCGCCCACGATCTTGCGTAGCGGTTGGGGCAACTTTCGCACGAGAGTAGGAATGGCTAAGATCTGATCTCCCGCTGCGAGCTGCGGGTGCTTAATCAGATCCACGACTTCAATATTGTACCGCCCTTCCAAATGCTCCTCGCAGATCTTTTTAAGATTTGCAAAGGCTGCAAGGGACCGCGGGGTTTGCCCGGCCACGTACAGGCGAAGTTCCCACACATCATTTTCACTTTTGGTGGGATCTTTCTTTTCGGCATTTTCAGCAAGCTCTTGCAAACTCAGAGGTTGCGGTTCAGCAGGGGTGATCTTTTTCATCCAAACCTCTTCCTAAACCTTCGATACCTTCTTCGCGCGTGTCAAACCGTTACCGGTATCAGCTTTTCGGCTGCGGGCCATCGCTTCCCGGTTTTCGGCATTCAGCTCTTCTTTGGAGAACTCCTGTGCAGCGGATATTTGCGCCTCCTCTTCCTCCATTTCAAACTGCTTGCGGAGCAAGGTAATCTGTGCTTCCAGCGTTTCTCGCTTGCGCCTGCGCTCACGCTCCTTGCGTTCGGCCTCCTGCTGCCGCTTCATGGCGGCTTCCTTTTCCCGTGCTTCCTGGGACACGCGCGACGACCCGGTGAGCACCCCCTCAGGCCCTACGTACACGTCCAGCAGATCGACGCCCCGCTCGGTGAGCCGGAACTCGCGAAGTTGGTTGGAGTGCGCCATGCCGCGCGACTTGAGAACGTAAAGGGCGCGATTGCGCTCGCCGCCCAGTTCGATGTCGCGGACAAAAAGCCAGGTATCGACGATGGAGGAGATTTCCACGTCGGTTTTTTCCAGCGCACTTCCCGCGGAAGTGAGATTGGTCAGAAAGGCAGTAATTCCCCGTTGCTTGAGAAAGTCAATCAAGCGAATCAGCATGGTGTGCGCATCGCGCTGGTCGCCGGCTTGTATGAGGCTGCCCACAGGATCGATAACCACCACTTTCGGGTCGACCTCTTGCACCAGCTTGTGAATCATTGCCAGGTGCATCTCCAACCCGTAAAGAGTGGCGCGGCTGGAATGAAAGTGGAGCAAATCCTTTTTGATCCAGTGATCCAGATTTAAACCAATGGAACGCATGTTGCGAACCATCTGGCCGGGTGATTCCTCAAAAGAGAAATAAAGGCACCGCTCGCCCCTTCGACAAGCGGCGTCGACGCAGTGCATAGCCAAACTGGTCTTGCCGGTTCCCGCCGTGCCCGAAAGCAGAACCGTACTCCCGCGGTAGAATCCCTCGCCACCCAGCATGGTATCGAGCCGCGGAATGCCGCTGGATATCCGTTCTTCACTCACGGCATGCTGCAGGCCGATCGAGGTCACGGGGAGAACGCTGAAGCCGCCTTGGTCGATCAGGAAAGGATACTCGTTGGTGCCGTGGGCGGTGCCCCGGTATTTGACAATGCGGAGACGGCGCGTGGAAATCTGGTTGATTACGCGATGGTCCAGCAGGATTACGCAATCGGAAACGTATTCTTCCAGCCCATGCCTGGTAAGAGCGCCTTCTCCGCGTTCCGCGGTGATCACCGCGCTGACGCCTTTGTCTTTGAGCCAGCGAAACAGCCGGCGCAACTCCGCCCGGAGAATGCCCTGATTCTGCAATCCCGCAAAAAGATTTTCGATGGTGTCGAGCACCACACGTTTTGCGCCAATCGCATCGATCGCGGTACCCAGCCTTATGAAAAGGCCCTCAAGATCGTAATCACCGGTTTCATCGATCTCGCTGCGCTCAATGCGGACATAGTCGACCAGGAGCTTCTTTTCGTTCGCCAGTTCCTCCAGGTCAAAACCGAGAGATCGTACGTTCTGCGCAAGCTCGGCAGCGGTCTCTTCGAATGCCATGAAGACGCCGGGCTCGTTGTACTGGATGGCGCCGCAAACCAGGAACTCCATGGCCAGCAAAGTTTTGCCGGCTCCGGCGCTACCGCAAATGAGCGTAGGCCGCCCACGCGGAAAACCGCCGAATGTGATCTCATCGAGCCCTTGAATCCCGGTTGGGGCCTTGGGCAAGGTCGGGGGGGACGTGCTCTTCCTCTGCCCCCCATTTTTTTGGCGGATGTTCATAGGGGAATAAACTGCGACGATTGTTCGATACTAAGCATTGGCCTTCCCGCAGGTCAACCTCGGGAGGGGTGGGGCCAAGGAGAGATTGTTGGAAGGACTACCTAGTTCGCGGACTCCACTTCCGGCTTCGGGCATTGGCCATCTTCAGCCGGCAATCAAAGGAACCTTGAAAGCGGACGGCCTACTGCAGAACCGTAGCATTACAGGCCCCGCCTGTGTTCTGCGCAGGAGGAGAGGGCGGCGTGGCCCAGGGCACGTTCTGAAAGTCGAAGAACTCCGTCATGTCCATCTGGGCCGCGTCCCGCTGCGTGAGGGGCGAGAGGCCGAAGCGGGTTTCAATGAACTTCAGAATCGCGGTGTAGTCGGCCACAGTGTGGGAAACATAGTTCTTCTTGGTGAAGGGCGAGATCACGATCAGGGGCACGCGAAATCCGGTCGTGTTGAAGTTGCAATTTGCCCCCCCGCCTACTGTGCAAACGTCGCCAGTCTGAAGATCCACGGGGGCGATGCCGTCCGGATTAGGCTCGGCCTGCGGAGCGACGTGATCATAGAAGCCGCCCGGTTCGTCGTAGGTAAGAATGAAAACGGAGTCCTTCCATGATGGGCCGTTCATCAGCGGGTTGATCAGGCTCTCCACGTAAGCTGCGCCGGTCTGGACGTCGGTATCGGGGGCCGGGTGCTCGTCCTGCTTCGACATGAAGCCCGGTTCGATGAATGCCACCGCAGGCAGAGTACCGGCCTTCACATCTGCCAAGTATTGCGAGACCGGTACAACATTGCTTGGCAAGCTGTTGGGAGGGGCATATCCGGCAAACTGGGTCAGGTAGGTGCAAGCGCCGCTTGACGAGGATGTAGATTTCGGCTGGGCGCTTACAGGAGTTTGACTCTGAGGGGGCGCCGTCGTGCAGATATCGTCCGTGTAATAGATCTTCCAACTGATGCCCGCCACATTCAGGGCGTCAAAGATCGTGAACGCGGTGAGCGGCGCATTGTCGGCCGCATCCGTGCCGGGGGGATACGCGTATCCCTGTGACGTGGCAGCGAACAGATAGAGCCGGTTGACCTGCGTACGATCCATAGCTGGGGCGAACCATCGGTCCGAGGTCGCAAAGTTCGATGCCATGAAGTAGTAGTAATTCAAGTCGGTGCCGTCGTAATAACCCATGGCGCGCACGCCCGCGGTGTCGGTGTACTGCGGCGTGACGCCCTTGGCATTCTCGTTGGTGGCGAAGTTACCGGCATTCCACACAAATCCATCCAACGTGGCGGTGCCCGAGACTGGATTCTTCAGGTTCCAATCCAGATGGCTTTCGTTCCAAGACGGACTGAGATTTTCGACGCATTCGGTGGCGAGGTGGAAGGAGGAGACGTTCGTGCCGTTCACGAATCCGGGATTGGAAGCATTCGCAGGCAGACCATCGAACTGCTGGCTGGGATACCCGTTCGCCGCCCAGTAGGCGGCCAGTTGGCCGAAATAGCTGTCGAACGAGCGATTCTCCTGCGCCATGAAGATGATGTGATTGATCGACTTGATGTCTGCCGTCGGAGGCGCCGTGGTGGTAGTGGTAGGGGTCGTATTGGTCGGCAGGCCCTGGCAGCCCAAGATTACGAGCAGCAAGGCGGACGCCACTGCGAGCAAATAACACCGCAAGTTTTCTCGCGCCATTAAACGGTGTCCTTCCCACTAATTTACGAGCGACATCCGATTTGGATGAAATCTGCGGCGTGAATGTTGGTTGAGGTTGGCTACCGGAAGAACTACATGAATTGTCGTAGAAGGTTGAAAAAGCACTGCCTTTGTACGTTCCCATGCTCAGCGTTGTGGAGCGAAGCTCTCGCTGCGTAAAAACGAAAGAACCAAACGGCTCGTTCCTTTTTCGGGACATATCAACAGGTCGTGAACTAACGTGACCTTCCCTGCACACCCCGTTCCGAAATAAGCTCGCGGCGTCCCAGAAAGTCCCAGCCAGGTTCAGAGGAATCTACAGGCGGGCAAGCCTCCCTCCAGACCCGGCTCAGCAAGAAGCAAGGCCCTCGGTAACTCCGCTCCTGAGGATAGATGCGTCTTAAAAATGGATGGGCTCTAGCCCTGCTTGTGTGTGCGAGCAGTGTGTGTGTCGCAGGAAATTCGATTCAACCTACAACCACGTTGACGGCGCTGACCCGCAACAACACCAGTGCAGCCAACACTTTCAACAGCCAGACGAACGGGAATGCGGGGGCCGGAAACATCAGCAAGGTCGACGTGCACTCGTTGCTTTATGGGGGCGCAACTACAAAAGTCTATGCCCACCTCATGGTCTGGTTCGGCGGCTCGAACCACATGAACGTCGGCTACAGCTCGACCAGCGCCACCCAGGTGCACAACCAAATCACCGACATGATCAGTCGTGGCATCGATGGCGTGATCATCGATTGGTATGGTCAGGGCAATGCAGAGGACCAGGCCACTCAGTTGGTCATGGCGGAAGCCGAAAAGCATCCTGGCTTCACGTTCGCGATCATGATCGATCAGGGGGCGATCGAGTGGTATTCGTGCTCGGGCTGCACGGCGCAGCAGGCGCTGATCAGCGATCTCCAATACATGGAGCAGACTTATTTCCCATCTCCGGCGTACATGACGCTGCAAGGAAAACCAGTCGTCACGAACTTCAACATCGACCTGTCTTATTCGATCGATTGGAACGCGGTGAATGCGGCGCTCTCCAACAAACCGGTGTTTCTTTTTCAGAACAACAGCGGCTTTACTCACGTGTTGAGCGACGGCAGTTATTCGTGGGTGATGCCTACGACCACGGACTATGGAATGAGCTATCTGACCAGCTTTTACGACGCCGGCATGCCCTTAGCGGCGGACGAAACGGTTGGCGCGGCGTACAAGGGCTTCAATGACACCCTTGCAGGATGGGGCTCCAATCGCATAATGGGTCAGCAATGCGGACAGACCTGGATGCAGACGTTTTCGAAAATTAACGGGCTGTACAACTCGGCTAATCAGTTATCAGCGGTGCAGTTGGTCACCTGGAATGATTACGAAGAAGGGACGGAAATTGAATCCGGCATCAACAACTGCCTTACCGTTTCCGCTTCGGTATCCGCCAATTCGCTGAACTGGAGTATTAAGGGAAACGAAAGCACTGTGGACCATTACGTGGCGTACATCAGCACAGATGGCCAAAACCTGATGTCGTTGGGAGAATCCTCGGTCGGAACACGCTCGCTTAATTTGTGCAGCTACTCACTGGGCAATGGAAACTACACGGCCTATGTGCAGGCAGTCGGCAAGCCAAGCTTCACAAATCAGGTTTCCGGTCCGGTGAAGGTCGCGCTGAGTTGCACCAATGCGACCCCGGTCAGCACAGCGACCTTGAGTTTAGGAGCCAATCCAAATGCCGTGGCGCTGAGTACGGGAGGAAGCGGCACCGTCAGCGTGACGGTGACGCCACAATCCGGCTCGTTTAATAATGCGGTGAAATTGACGTGTGCAGGCCTACCGAGCAATTTAGGCTGTACGTTTGCCCCGGCTTCCGTCACTCCCGGGGCGAGCGGCGCCACTTCGGTCCTGACCATTGCTTCCACTGCCATTACCGCGGATAGCGGCGAGAAAAGAAACTTCCTTTTCGCCAGCGGGCTGCTCAGTTTCGGATTGGTTGGAATGGTCGGCATCGGCAGGATCCAGCGCCGGCGGGTTATGGCCGTTGTGGGGACCTGCGCTTTGGCCCTCATGATTATTGTTACCAGCGCCTGTGGCGGGAAAACTACCAACGCCGTCAGCGCCTCCAGCACGGCTGCGAAGAGCTATTCCGTCACCGTCAACGGCGCCTCGGGAACCGTTCAGCTTTCCACGACCCTCACCGTCACCGTTCGTTAGGCGGGAATCGGGGAATCCGTTCCACCCGGTGTACAAGACGGCTGACCTGCGAGCCCAGCTCAGCGAGTTGCGGGTCATGAATCGCAGCAACAGCGATTTCGACGGAATCCACCGGGGCAGCCGGCGAAAGCGAGAAACGTAGCGCAGGGTCTGCACCCGTTGCTGCAGCTCGAAGTGCCTCAAATATTTCTGGACGACGTTGGGCATCGTCATGCGCAAGGCCGCAGAGAAATTCTGTGCCGCCATGGCTTGCTGCTTTTCGGGGTTCTCCAGCAACTGGACTAGGCAATCGGCCAATCCCTGGGCATCTCCCGGAGGAAAGAAGTCGATGGCCAGTTCTTCGCCGGATGCCATTTGGCGGAAATCGGGCAGATCCGAGCAGACAATCGGAACCCCGTACGCGCAAGCCAGGTGCGCCACCCCGCTGCAACCGGTGGAAGACGAATAAGGCATGACCGCAACGGTGGAGCTTTGGAATAAGTCGGCAAGCTCATCTTCCGGAATGTAGCCGCGGAATTCGACCCGGGGATTTTCAGCACAAAGTTGCCGCATTGTGTTGGTGTAGCCGTGAGCCTGAGGGTGGTCGCCGCCTGCGACGATGAGCTTGGCATTAGGCACCCGGTCCGCCAGCAGATCGAAAGCCTCCATCATCAACTCAAGCCGCTTATAGGTTCCCCACTTGCCGAAAGCGAGAATGCGCTGATCGGGATTTCCGCGACGGGCAAAATCGGGGAACTCGGGACGGCGCGCGAGAATTCCGTGCGCCCGCAGATGCACATTGTCGCGCCCGTATTTATCGTTCAATATTTTTCGATATCCCGGCATGAGCACGGATACGGAGTTCGATAAGAGCAGCATGCGGGTTGCGATTGCGCCCGCAAAACGGTACACGCGTTCGTGCTGCACACCCACATCTTTGAGCTCTACCGTATCCATGAGGTGGTGCAGGGTAACGTGCGTGTAGCGGCCGCTCAAGCGCGCCAGAAGCGGCGTCATCAATCCGGCAAACGCCACCAGGGGATTGCGGCCAAAGGTGCTGAACAGCAAATTAAACCAGACGACATCAGGCTTGAGGCGCCGCAGCGTGCGAAGCAACCGATACGCACTCGCGGGATCGTCGAACGACCAGCAGCGCACAACGTCAAAACCTTCTGGCTCGGAATGATTCGAGGGAAGATCATCGCCTAACACAGTGAGATTAAGGAATGGATTGCGCTGTAACTCCTGCGCGATGTGAAATCCATATTCACTTAGCCCCCCCGTACTGGGAGGAAACGTTGTCACCAGACAGATCTTCATTCAGCTCCCGTGTTCACGCAGCAGTAGTTTCGATGTGCTTTCACAACAAGATGTTGCAGCCCAAGCAGAAAGAGGGACGGGGTTAGGGATTACTCGTTGTCTTTACATTCGCCGCGGCTGAGGGGTACTGCAACCCCAAGTCGAGCGAGTTCAGTTCTCTTTGCAGGCACTTAGTTGCGACGACCTCTTCAACCCTTGCTGTCGCCTGCTCGATGGGCAGCGGTGGAATGACAGTAATTCCGCCCACCAAGCGACATAAGTTCACGTACGCACTGCGATTGCGACGTACAAATTCCAGAGGATATTCCGGTTTACGAGCGGCCGCAGTTTCCGGCTCGGCATCCAGCACGATTGCCACATCGGGGCGGGGAACGAATACGAGCAGCAGGCGGATGAACCAGCGAGTAATCCATCGATCCAGTGGAAGATTGGCCAATTCGTCGTAAATATACCGGTCGAAGATCAGGAAGTCGGCACCCGAGTCCACAAACCGAGAAATGGCTATGCTGAGGCTGAACGCGTCGAGCGTGTAAAGGCACATGCGGATCGCAGTCATGTACCAGCCACCGACGTTCTTATCGCGGCGGGAAATAGGCCTCTCGGGACTTCCAATCCCCTGATCGCCTTTGAAAGCCCTGGAACTCAAACTCTCGCGATATCGGGAGAGCGCGACGATGTTGTCCCAAAACGTCAGAACGGTGACTTGAAACCCAAGGCCCCCTACGTAGCGGCAGAGGGCGTCAATCTGCGTGCTCTTGCCCGCCCCGTCAACTCCGGAAAAGCTGACTACTTTTACGCCATCCAACTGCATGGGGTGATGTCGCCTCACTCCAAAGTCGAAAGTTTGACCTCTAGTGCGCGCCCGGCGGTTTGCTGGGCGTCGCTTCGGTGAGAGCCACGACCGTGCCTACCGCCGCTGCCGCGCCCAAGATAGCCCCCGTGCGCAAGATGATCGTCCGAACTCTATGCTGCTTTGCCGGAGCAATCGCCACGCCCGCAGGTTGAGCCGCGGTTACGCCGGCCGCCCCGGGCGCTGGGGCCGTGGCTGTGCCAACCGGCCGTTGCAGTTTATGTTGCGGCTGATCCTGAGTGCTGTTCTGAGTTGATGGCTGCGAGGCGGGCGCCGACGCCTGTGCATCGCTTTGCTGTGGCGAAGCCTGAGCCAACATCGTTCCGGCGCTATCGGGAAGTTCGGGCGAATTCGTCAGGGCGGGGCCAGAGTTCGGCACCTGTGATTGGACAGCACTCGGACTGCCTGACGAGACTGGAGCGGGCGAATCCTGCGCAATAATGTTTGCCGAACATCCCAGAGCGAAAACACAACTCGCCGTCCAGAGAAGACCCCGATTCAACGGTCGCATCCTACCCCTCCGTATTTCGACAGCTGATTAACTGGCTTCCTTGAGAGCTCCCAAATCTCCGAACACACCGCTGTACCAGGGCGATTCCTGAGGCAGAGCGTCGACTGGTATGGCGTTAAAGCTGCGAACTGCTTCCTCGGAAGTTGGATAAATCTCGAACACACGTGCTACTCGCAGAAGCTCAAGAATCACTTCCGCTTCAGGGGAAAGAGCCGCCAACTTCAAGTCTCCGTCTCGTTTCAAAGCCTCTTCCAGGCAATGCAGCAGGGTTTCGACACCCGCGCTATCCATGGAACGGACTTGCGAGCATTCCAGCACCACTCTGGGACGATTGGACTCGAGCAGCGGACCCACTTCCTGCATGAAGTTGTGCGCCTCCCCTCCGGTAAACTGCTCCGGCACTTGCATGACGATTACGGGCCCACTGGTCAACATGTTTTCACCTCTTTTTATTTTGACTTGCCGTACTTTGCACTTCGCAAAACACACTAACTGTTATCCGCAACCGAAAGGACTGCCTCGCCACGCCGAAAATTGGACGGTAATTGGCGATACCCTTCTGCGCGGGGTTTGTTATTTCGCATCTGTCGCATTACAACTGGATCTTCGATCTGCAGCATCACTTCCCGGTTCAAGTTCAACAGGCAATTACCGTCGGCAATGGAATGACAGAGGTCGAGACCAATGCCCATGTACGTTCCGGTTAAAACCGAGCTATCTTCCACCACCGTTCCGTAATCAATCTTGCAATTCCTCTCAATATTGCTGCAGCGCGTGATCAGGCACTGCTCAGAAACCTTGGCATCGCTGCCCACGAAAGCAGGCGCGACCACACGGGCTCCGCGGCCCACGTCGGCTCCATGCGCCATCCAGACTCCGGGCCGAACTTCGAAGCCGCGGGGACGAAAGCCGCACCGTGAGCTGAGGCCATCCGCCACGAGAAGGCGCAGGTCCCGTAAATTTTGCAGCCGATTCACGTATCCCGGGACGCGGTAGTAAGGCTCACCCGCGCCATACAGAGTGGCTGACAAGATCCTGCTCTCATCCACGATGTCGGGATGGATCGCCCAGAGATCGAGCGGACCGTGTTCATCGCATGCGCGCGTGATGAAGTTGCCGGACTCACGATGAAGCTGGATCAAGTCTGAAGGATCGAACTCGACGTACGCTCCAGCCCGGACGAGGAGAACGCAATCGATGCCTGCTTCTCTCGCCTCGATCAAAGATCGCTCGGCTCCGCGCCATACGTCGGTGGTCGCATAGCCGTCCACGTCTGAAACAGCGTCATCGAAGTCAGGAGCCAAAGAACTCTCGACAAAGATCGACAAATGGTCGAAAGCCGCGTCTTCGAGTTTTTGCACGAGACGGCCGAAAACGGATTGACCAAGAAGCTCGACGCCGGCAAGAAAACGGCGCCGAGGTTTTGTGGAAAGAGGAAAGTTTGAACGCGTGCTGCTCTCTTCCCGACTCTCCCGCCCCGCGATGACAATAGCCCCTGGCACTCTGAATACGCTCCTGTGTCCCAAATTTGTTTGACCACCGCGTCATTTTGCCGGCAGTTTCGCCAGGCTCAACATTCCGGCATCACGTCCGTTCGCCGCATTCTTGGCCGAACGCCGGCGGATTTTCGTCTTGGGAAACAGCAGCGCGCGCATTTTCAGCTTTGCTTTGTGGAGCTGCGATTTGGAATTGCCAATTGAGCAATCGAGCAGCTGAGCAATCTCATGATGCTGGTAACCTTCCACCTCGTGCAGCGCAAAGATCGTGCGGCAGCCTTCAGGGAGCTCCTGCAGTGCGCGACGCAGCGCAATGCGGTCGACCACTCCGGTCAGTTCTGGATCGCTCTTGCCGAAATCGCGGTGAAGAGAAGGGGACTCCGAGTTGACGGGCTCGTCAAGCGAAACCGTGGGCGGAGATTTGCGCCGGCGAAGTTTCATCAACACGGTGTTGACTGCAACGCGATAAAGCCACGTGGAAAAAGCGGCATCTCCCCGGAACGAACTCACTGTCCGGAACACTTGTAGAAAGGCTTCCTGCGTCAGGTCTTCCGCTTCTGCTACGTCTTTCGTCATGAGCAGGCACACGGAGTAAACGCGGTTCTTGTGTTGTTGGAAGAGCGTCGCGAACGCTTCCTCGTCGCCCGCCTGGGCGCGTTTTACCAGGTTGATTTGCGAATTGTCACGGCCTTTGACGCTGCTCTCTGGGATGACACCGGCTTCGCTAGCAGAAATTGCGCAAGTAGCCACGGCTGGTCTCCTTACAGGTACTTGAATGTTGCTCGCATACGGATGACGTTCGCGAACATGCAAGCAGAGTAAGAAATACAGGCGAAAGCTAGTATCGGGTCACATCTGTAAACACTTGCAGGAGACTCTGTAAGGCTAGTGATGCGGATTCTGAGTAAATTGTTTGCGCATTTGCGCCAAATTGAAAAGCCGGTATAAAAAGCGAAAGATCCGCAATGCGCGGATCTTTCTCAGGAAGGAAGTTTATGGTTTTGGGGCAATAAACCGATTGACATTTCTTAATAAAGATGGAATTCCACCTCGACGCTGATCTGTACGTCCACGGGCCTGCCATCCTTCAGAGCCGGCTGAAAACGCCATTTCTGCACGGCTTCAACGGCTTTCGCATCGAGTCCAAAACCTAACCCTCGCGCAACCTTGATATCACGCGGGTGACCTGACGAATCCACGATCAGCCAAAGAATACAGGTACCCTGCTTCTTGGCGCGGCGTGCTTCTTCGGTATAGTCAGGATCGGGACTGGAAATTGCAGTAGGGGCTGAAATCCCGCCACCAACGTGGTACACGCCTCCTCCGATGCCGCCGCCGCTGCCTGCGCCGACTCCGGCTCCATGCCCGATACCTACACCGCCGCCGGACCCGGAGCCGATGCCACCGCCAGAACCGGTTCCATTGGACGGAGGCGCTGCGGGCAACACGGCTTTTGAAACGTCGCCCAGGAGTGGCACGCGATTCTCCGCCACGCGCACTGTCGGAGGAGCGACCACAGTGGGCTGCGCCGTCAGCTTCGGGTGTTCATTGTGCATTACGATCGCTGGCGGTGTGATCTGTTGCAGGGCCGCCTTCGGAGGATTTCCTTTGGGAGCTGGAAGCTTGTCATGATCTCCGCCGCCTCCTCCACCGCTAATCACTTTCTTCGCCATGGGAAGCGCATACTCTTCCGGAGAAGGAGCAATCAACGTCACGTTCTGACGCACTTGCCGCTGCACAATCTGATGGCTGACGAATATGCCGCTCAGCAGCAGTCCGACGAAAACCAGGTGCACCACTGCGGAAATCGTGAGCCCATTGGCGCGGTAATTATTGTAGTGGCCCCAAATCTGATCAGGCGCACCAGCGGAGACACGGCGCCTCGGCGCAGGACGAACGACTCGCTGGTCCTTGCCGTAACGTTGCTGGGGAATGCTTCGTGCCGGAAGGTGAAAGAAAGATTCACCATTGTAGGCAGAATTTTGATGGCTCGACATGCATGCTCCTCGGCAGAAATCGCACTGTTGCGTCATTCCAATAGATGCGTGACGGCAACAGCAGGTTTATGTGCGGCAGCGTGACAATCTCGTTGCCGCTCTGACTTGTGGCCTTTACCCCTGACTTGCTTCCACTCAAAAATGATGGTGGAACTACAAAGATTCCCACCACAGGCTCGAATCAGTGGCAGCCCGGCTACAGGCGGCCGGCTAAAAGCAGGACGAGTACGATGACCACGACTAATCCCAACCCTCCGCTCGGGTAATAACCCCAAGAGCGGCTGTAGGGCCAAGTGGGCAACGCGCCAAGCAACAGCAAGATCAGCACCACCAAAAGAATTGTGTACATATATCCTCTCTCTCTTTTGTGCTAACTTCTCGGGCCGATTCATCCATTCGCAAAGCTCACATGCTGCAACTACATTCAGCGGGCCGCGGACTGCGTTCCTGATTGCGTGTCATTCTTGCTTGACTCTCTGCTTTGCTCCGAATATCTCCTCACCGCGGCCAGGAAAGCTTCGCTCGAAGCCGTCGGCCGGACCTTTCCTTCCAGGATGTCGGTGAACGGCACGAACTTCCCGTACAGCAGCCGGGTTTCGTCCTTGTCCTGAGTGAGGGCGGCGCCGTTCAAGTCCACGCCTGCAAAAAGACCGCGCGCACGCGAATAGGTAAGGACTTCGGATCGCATCTTCAGATCCGTATCCGCGCCGGCATCGCGACCGACGGGACCCGCAGCCGCGGATGCGTCAGCGCCGAGCTTAAACTTGCTCGCCAGAAGGTGATCCATACCAGCCTGATTCATCACTACCATGACCAGATCCACCGCCTGGCCGCCGAGTTGCAGACCCCAGCTGCCACCAGTAATCGTGATCGGTGCGGGAGCGCTCCAGCCATTCTCGGTTCGGCACGTCGCCACGCCCTTGCCGTGACTGCCGCCGAATCCAATGGCGATTTTCACCATCGACGGGATTACCGCGATGCACTTTGCTTTTCTCATCACCTTGTCCGGAATTGCCTTATCCGGAGTAGCCATAACTTCGTCTAATACCTTCGCTGAAGCGTCAATTCGCTTCGCAATATCGGATTGATTCTTCTTGTCGGCGTCGTCCGACTGCCCGGCGGCGGCCCAGCTTGCCCCTGCCAACATCGAACTGATGCTCAGCACTAGAAGGCATCTCCGCCAGATGCGAGAAACTTGTCTCATGTGTTTTGCTCTCTTCTGTGCTCCAGATGAGCACCTGCGATGCATGCGAAACTAAGCTATCGTTCACGCCCGGTTGCTTCTATCCAGCAGAGGCAGTAAACAGGGGTAGATCTTTACCGATGGCGGGAGGACCGTATCACCCCCGGCAGGGGCTCAGAAAATGGCCATTTAGGGGGTTTCGGGCCTAAAGATACAGTTTTCACAGTATGGTTGCGGAGGGCGCGACACTCTACTCTGCAATCTCTACTCGACACAACGCCCCCCAAGCGGGTGCCGGTCCTCTGGGACGGACCGGCACCTGCTCCTTCCTTTAGGACCTAACAGCTCCGCTACAGCGCCGGGATTACAGTTCTACATAGTCAGAGGGATGGGTGCAACGAGCTCATCTGCCTATGATGTGGATTGATTGCAAATTCAAAGGAGGGGAAAATCATGCTTTATTGGGCATTGGTCTTCCTGGTTGTGGCGATCATCGCGGGTGTTCTAGGGTTCACCGGTGTAGCCGTGGCAGCGGCCGGTATTGCGAAGCTGCTGTTTGTGGTGTTTCTGATTTTGTTCCTGATTTCGATCATTATGCACATCGGCCGACGCGGCACAGTTTGACGTGCCTGTCTGGGGAGGGGGTCAGAATTCGGACTCCCTTCCTGCATAGGCTCCCCCGCTGTAGCTCCTCAATTTTGATCCCTGCCGAGTGGCGCTTCTTTTGGTGTGCGTTCTGATCCTCAACGATGGGACAAGCCTGCTCCTGGCGCAGGCTTGTCAGATTCAGCTCTCATCGTGCCTACTTTGTCGAAGTCGCCCTCTGATTTTTGACTTCCAATTCGTTTACGACTTGCTTTACGTTGGGCACCTGCTGGGCGAGTTTCTCTACCGAGGAGCGTTGCGCCTGCGAGTTAACATCTCCTTTTAGGACCACTACTCCGTTGGTTACGTCGTACCTGACATCCTGTTTCAGCCGGTGCTGCACGAGCATGGCATCCAGATTCTTGTCGATTCCGGAATCGAGATCCGAATCCACTTTGCGGGCCGTGCTTTGGTCGCCGTTGGGACGGACGCCGATCTCATCCGCCACCACCTGATTCCCTGCGGCGGACTTGGCAATCGATTCCGCCCGTGCCTTGTCGTCGTCGCTGGCGACATTCCCTGTTAACGTGACGACGGCTTTGTCGCGGTCGTCGCTAACCTTGACATCTTTGAGACCAGCCTGGTCCAGTGCATGACGGACATCGCTGGAAACGTCAGGGGCTTGATCGTGCCTGGAGCAGGCAAAAGTAGCCGCCATTGCAGCCACCAGCATCGTGCTAGAAACTAATTTGAATAATCGCATCGTTCTCCTCCGTTCAATTTTCGAGAACATCACTTTGAAGCTTCTTGCGTACATACACGACTCTTGCTCGGAATGCGCTTGCGGGCAATCAACTGGAGTCCCTAGGGATTTGGTTAATTCGCGGTAACCGTGTGGGAATAGAAACGGGATGCAGTCGCAAGAGGACGGCTTCCAAGCCGGTCAAACTGCAAAGGCCCGGCAAGGGCCGCCGTGTGCAGTCACTCCCTTTCGGGACATCTGGACTGCATCCGTTGCTAATACGATGCAGTTGGCTGATTAGCTGAAAATGAGAAGAAAACTGTACTCGGCCGGGAGCCGTCATCTTCACGATCCAGTAGGAGTGCTGCGAGGGGTGCGAATTCGTCGCCATCCTCTAATCGAGCCCGCGCATCTATTCGCGCTCAACTCCGTTGAGAGCCGGCGGACCGTGAATCCTCAAATTGCAACCTCTCCGTCAACATTACCCGTGCAATAGTTGCGCCTCGAAAGAAAGCCCCTATGACTCCCGTTCAACATGACAGCACCCTAGAAACTCGCCGGCTGACGGCGCGCGAGATCTTGCAGGCGACGATCGAGAACGCACGCTCGGAACTCGGACGCTCGGTCGTAAAGCTGACTTTCTCGGGCCTGGCCGGCGGAATGACCATGGGACTAACGGGGTTGGCAGTCGCTGCTTCGCGCGCTTCGTTGGGCGAAGGCGGCTGGCGCAATTTCGTTTCGTATCTTGGTTACCCTATCGGCTTCATTGCCGTCATCATCGGACGCGCGCAGCTATTCACCGAGAACACCCTGTACCCAGTCGTCCTGGTGCTCGATGAACGACGGCATCTGGTTCAAATGCTGCGGCTGTGGGGAGTAGTGTTCGTGGCGAACGTAGTCGGTGCGTGGCTATTTGCCGTTCTCTTGACCAAGACTGCCGCCTTGCATCCCGATATTTTGTCGGCGATGGTGCAGCTCGGCATCGCCGGAGTATCGGGAAATTTCGGGCACTTTTTTTGGAGCGGGGTCGTTGGAGGCTGGCTGATCGCTCTGGTGGCCTGGACTGTGAGCGGCAGTCATTGGACCATCGGCCAGGTCGCCATGATTTACCTGCTTACATTCCTGGTTGGCATCGGCCAGTTCTCCCACTGCATTGCGAGCAGCTGCGAAATCCTGTCTGCAGTGGAGTCAGGAGCGGTGACGGTGCAGTCGTATTTTCAATGGCTGCTGCCTACGACTCTTGGAAATATTTGCGGCGGGGTGGTGATTGTCAGCCTGCTGAACTATGGCCAGGTGCGCGCGCTTTAGCTACGCAACCGCATGAACGGTTCCTGACCCTGAGGCATCCAAACAACTCAATGTCCCCGTTGACTCTCCAGGTCGCATGGCTGTTTCTGCTGGCGGTTCCCGTCGCGTGCATCGCATGGACGGTTACGCACGAAGAAGTCTTTCGCGAACCGAGGCAGTATTGCCAACAGGAATGCACCCATGCGAGGAGCTTTCTCCGCCGCAAGTTTTTTTATTTATTCACCTGCGAATATTGCTTCAGCCACTATGTGGCAGCGGGAGTGCTGCTCGTCACTCGCTACCAGCTGCTCCTTTCCGGCTGGCGCGGGTATGGGATCGCCTTCTTTTCGCTGGTCTGGGTCGCGAACCAGTACATGAGCATTTACAACCGGCTGCGCCTCGACATTAAGCATGAGCAAGTGGAGATCAAAGCCGAGGAAAAGACTGTGGATCAAAGAAAAGCTGCGTGACTTGCAGCCCTGCGCAAGGGAATGATCAGACCGCGGCAGGTATTCGAACCGCCTCGGGCCGGCGCGCAGGGATTACGACCTCTACTATGGCGCCGGGGTTCGCATTGGCGAGCCGCAGGGTGCCGCCAAGCTCGCTGACACGCTGCCGCATTCCTCCAATGCCGATGCCAACACTGTCCGGGCGCAACTGAATCAGATCCTCGTCGATGCCTTTGCCGTCGTCCTGCACAGTCACCACGATATTCTGTTCCTTTTCGACAATGCTGACCTTGCCGTTATGGGCTCCGGAATGCCGGAACATATTCGTGACGGCTTCCTGAATGATGCGGAAGATTGCGGTCTCGACGTCGGATTTGAGACGGCCCAAATCCCCGGGAGAGACCTGCAGTTGAATTTCGATCCCGCTGCGATCCCGCAGCCCTTCAATGAACCATCGCAGGGCGGAAACCAGACCGACCTCGTCGAGCAAAGGAGGGTGGAGCAGGTGAGAAATGGTGCGTACCTGCTGGATCGCCCGATCGACGAGTTGGCTGGCATCGGCCGCTGCCTTCTGCATTCCGGGGGTTGTGTCCTTGGCCAGGATCCCGTCCATAATCATCTTCGCAGCGGCCAGTTCTTGACCTAAGCCATCGTGGACCTCGCGAGCGATACGCCGGCGCTCCTCGTCCTGCATGGTCATCAGGCGGCTCGAGAGCCGTCTCAATTCCGCCGTCCGGCTATTTACCAGGTTTTCCAGCTCGATCGCATTCTCGCGGATCGACTGCTCCAGCAGTTTGCTATCGTGAATGTCGGAACAGGTTCCATACCATTTCAGAATGTTCCCTTGGCTATCGCGAAGGGGCACCGCGCGCGCGCGAAACCAGCGGTACTTCGAATCGGCACCGCGCAAGCGGTACTCCGACTCATAGTCCTGCCCGGTCTGTACGCAATGCATCCAATGCCTCAGACTCGCTTCTTTGTCGTCCGGATGGACATATTCCATCCAGCCATTGCCGACACCACTATGCAGAGGGGCGCCGGTGTATTCGTAAAAGCGGCTGCTGATGTACTCTCTGCCGCCGTCCGGCTGCCGGCTGAAAATAATGTCAGGGGCTGTCTGCACAATCGCGGCGAGTTCCTGATTTTTTTGCGCAAGATCGGTATTCGCTCTTTCCAACGCCAATGCTTTTTGTTCTATTTCCTGGGTCCGCTCCGCTACGCGCTGCTCCAATTCGCTATTCAGACGCTCTAATTGCAGCTTCTTTCGGTGCAGTTCCGCAAAAACTCTGACCTTCGCGCGCAAGACCTCAGGAACCACGGGCACCGAAAGATAATCCACAGCGCCGTGCTGATATCCCTTCAGCCGGTCAATATCGGAAAGATGCACGGCCGAGATGAAGATGATGGCAGTCTTTTGGAAGCGTGGATGCTGCCGGATCAGCTCGGCTAGCTCGAAGCCGTCAATGTCAGGCATGCTGACATCCATCAGCACGACGGCCACATCGGTTTTCAATAACTTCTCAAGCGCCTCCTTGGCGGAACTGGCTTTGATGAGATTCTCGCCCAGTTCCGACAAGATCGCTTCGTAGCTGAGCAGCTTGCCCGGCTGGTCATCTACCATCAGAATGTTAACGTTGTCCTGAACGTTCATCACGGGTTCAACCGGTTTAAAAGAGTTCAGCAACCCCTCTTGCGATGGGTTCACCGCTCTGCCATTGCTCGGTCCGACGCTCATCGGTGCAGCCACATTCTCAAAGCTGACAGCAACTGCTCAGTATTGACAGGCTTCGCCAGGTATTCTGACGCGCCGGCCTCCAGACATTTTTCACGATCACCCTTCATGGCCTTGGCGGTCAAGGCGATGATGGGCAACCTGCGGAACGAAGGATTCTGGCGGATCACCTGCATGGTCGCATATCCGTCCATTTCCGGCATCATGATATCCATCAGAACGATGGCCACGTCGGGAGTCGACTCCAGCATGGAGATTGCTTCCCGGCCCGTGCCCGCGGTCAGAACCGCCATACCGCGGCGTTCGAGAACGCTGCTCAGGGCGAAGATGTTCCGCATGTCGTCGTCCACGACCAGAACTTTCTTGCCCACCAACGCCTCGTCCGAACGATGCAAGCGGTCAAGCATCTTCTGCTTTTCTGCCGGCAGATCGGCCACAACCCGGTGGAGGAACAACGCGGTTTCGTCGAGCAGCCGTTCCGGCGACTCGACCCCCTTCACCACCACGCTGCGCGCCAAAGTATGCAGCCGGGCATCTTCTTCCGGAGACAGCTCCTTCCCTGTAAAGACCACTACGGGTAAGTCCGTTGCCTTGGGAATATCCCGCATGCCTTCCAGAATGTCGAACCCGGTCATATCGGGCAGGCGGAGATCGAGCACGACGCAATCGAACGATTCCTTCGATACAAGTTCGAGCGCTTCTCCCCCGGTCGCGGCGACGACAACGTCAATGTCATCGTGCCCGAGCAGTTCGCGGACGCTCAACTGTTCGGCGGGATTGTCTTCGACGATCAGCAGCCGCTTGCGCCGCGGGCTGGCATATTCCTTGATTCGGGCCAGCGCCGCTTCCAGTTCGTCCGGCCGGGTAGGCTTGGTGACGAAGGCAAAAGCGCCCCGCGCCAGGCCGTGATGCCGGTCTTCGTCGAGCGTCAGCATCTGCACCGGAATGTGCCGCGTCGCGGGATCCTGCTTCAGGTGATTCAACACGGTCCATCCCAGCATGTCAGGCAGGAAAACATCCAACGAAATCGCGGTTGGATGGAATTCGCGAGCCAGGGACAACGCCTCAGCGCCGCGCAATGCCACCAAGACTTTAAATCCTTTGTCGCGCGACAAGTCGCACAACATGCGGGCGTAATGCGGATCATCCTCGACAATCAGCAACACCGCGTCTTCGGGTTGCAGAGTTTCCCGATCGTCGGCGATGTGTTCGACGGGATGCTCGGAAACCACGATGCTGGACAGTTTCAGAGGCATCGCTGGCGTCCTTAAATCAGACGGCGTCAGCTTCGACGCCGACGGGCCGACGTAGGTCAGCGGCAAGTAGAGCGTAAAGACGCTGCCTTGTCCCGGAGTGCTGCGCAGCTGAATCTCTCCGCCCAGCAGGCTGGCCAACTCACGGCTGATGGCCAAGCCCAATCCGGTACCGCCGTACTTGCGGCTGGTGCTGGCGTCTGCCTGTTGGAAGGCCTCGAAGATGATGCGTTGCTTATCGGGTGCAATACCGATGCCCGAGTCGGCGACTTCGAATGCAACCACCGAGGCGGCACCACTGAGAATCGGATGGTCTTTGGCCCATCCCTTCTCGGCCACCGAGACCGAGAGCTTGACCGAACCATGCTCGGTAAACTTAAACGCATTCGACAACAGATTCTTCAACACCTGCTGCAGGCGTTTGGAGTCCGTCACCAGACTTCGCGTCAGATGGGGATCCGCATACACTTCGAAGGAGAGCCTCCGGTTTTCCGCTTCGTGCCGGAAGGGCCGAGCCACCATCTCCAGCAGATTCGTGAAGAATACTTCCTCTGCCTCGACCGAAACCGTTCCGGATTCGATCTTCGACAGGTCGAGAATATCGCTGATCAGGTTGAGCAGGTCGGTTCCCGCGCCATGGATCGTGCGCGCGAATTCGACTTGCTTGGGCGTCAAGTTGTGGTCGGGGTTTTCGCTGAGCTGCTGACCGAGCACCAGAATCGAGTTCAGTGGGGTGCGCAACTCGTGCGACATGTTCGCCAGGAATTCCGACTTGTACTTGGACGTGAGCGCCAGTTCTTTGGCCTTGTCCTCGAGTGCGCGGCGGGCTTGCTCGATTTCCTGGTTCTTGCGTTCCACTTCGACGTTTTGCTCGGCCAACTGCTGCGCCTTCTGCGCCAGCTGCTCGTTGGTCTGCTGCAGTTCTTTCTGCTGCGTTTGCAGTTCGGCCGCCAGTTGTTGCGACTGCTTCAGCAGGCCTTCCGTCTGCATCGTGGCTTCAATGCTGTTCAGCACGATTCCAATGCTGGCGGTCAGTTGCTCAAGAAATGCCAGGTGGGAAGCGGTGAACGCGCTCAGAGAGGCCAGTTCGATCACCGCTTTGACCCGGTCCTCAAAGAGCACCGGCAGCACAATCACGTTTCGGGGCACAGACTGGAAAAGGCCCGAGCGGATGGGCACGGTCTTTTCCGGCAAATCGGCAATCAGCATGCGGCGTTTTTCTGCCGCGACCTGGCCGACGAGTCCCTCGCCAATTCGCAACCTGCGGAGATGGCCATTGTCGCCGTCGTCGGCGAATGCCGATAACAGCACCATACCGCCGGACTCTTCAGTCTCCATCTGGTAAATAACACCCTGCTGCGCATTGACCAGCGGTGCAAGTTCTGAGAGCAGCATCCGTCCTACAGTCGCGAGGTCTCGTTGGCCCTGCAACATTCCGGTAAAGCGCGCCAGGTTGGTCTTCAGCCAGTCCTGCTCGGTATTGTGATCCGTGGTCAGGCGCAGATTGTCGATCATCGTGTTGATGTTGTCTTTCAGCTCCGCGACCTCGCCGCGGGCATCGACCTGGATCGACCGTGTCAGGTCGCCCTTGGTGACCGCTGTCGCCACCTCGGCGATGGCACGAACCTGGGTGGTGAGATTCGCCGCCAGCAGGTTCACGTTGCCGGTCAG
>DATGFC010000101.1:0-120131 GCA_035309485.1 Candidatus Sulfotelmatobacter sp. | reverse complement strand
AGACGCGAAGCAGCCGATTCTGCAGCAGGTCACCGAGATCATCGTGCTGGAAATTCAGAAGACGTTCGATTTCTTCCGTGCCAGCGCGGCGGGAGAGCACATCGAGAAGATCTACCTGGCGGGCGGTTCGTCGAAGGTGCCTGGGCTGGTGGAAGCGTTACGGCAGGAATTCTCGATGCCGGTGGAACTGCTGAATCCGTTCCAGCGGGTCACGCCGCCGGCCGATGGGCACGGGGCGGAACTGGTGGAGGAGAATCCGGGCCAGATGGCAGTGGCGGTGGGCTTGGCCTTGAGGAGCTTTGAATCCCTATGATCAAAATCAATCTGCTCGAAACCGGCAAAGGCAAGCGCGCAACCAGCGCGGTGCCCTCGATGCCGACGATGGAAATGGGCGATATGGGGTCGCCCAAGCTGAAGATCCTGGTGGTAGTGGTGATGGTCGGCCTGGCCAACCTGGGGTACTGGTACCGGCTGGATCATCTCTCGAAAGAGATTGCCGCCAAGATGAAAGTGGCCGAACAAAAAAATCGTGAACTGGCCGATGTGAAAGCGCGGTATATGGAGCGCCAGACCCAGGCCAATGCATACAAGCGGCGCGTGGACGTGATCGACCAGCTGCGTGCCGGCCAGAACAGCGGCCCTGTCAACCTCATGGCAATGATGGGCGAGACGGTGAACAACACCGAAGCCATCTGGCTGAGCAAGATGGACGATACCGGGCCGCAGGTGAGTCTGGAAGGTACGGCTCTCAGTACCGATGCCGTAGCCAACCTGATTGCGAACCTGCAGAAGACGGGCTTCTTCAAGAGCGTCGAGATCAAGGAAACGTATCAGGACGAAACCATTAAGGACATGCAGGCGTTCCAGTTCACCTTGACCTGCGAGAAGGGAAAGTCGTAGAGGCGGACCTATGGCGAACTTTGGCGAATTGTCCGGGATCAAACAGTGGGGAGTGGTGGTTCTGGGGGGAGCGGTAGTATCCGCCGCCCTGTACTTCGTGGTGTTCAAGGCGCAGGACCAGAAGAACGCCGCGGATCAGCACGCCCTGGAAGACAAGATCAAGGAAAACAACGAGCTTGAGTCTTACCGGCCCAAGCTGAAGCAGATCGACCAGCAGCTGGCCGAACTCAAGCAGCAGCTGGAGATCGAGCAGCGCATTGTCCCCGACGAGAAGCAGATCGACACCTTCATGACGATGATCAGCGGAGAGGGGCAGAAAGCGGGCGTGGAAGTGCGACGCTATGCCGCCAAGGATACCCGGCCGCAGCAGTACTACACCGAGGTGCCGTTCGATATCGACATCGATGGTCCGTACTATTCGGTGCTCAATTTCTTTGACCGGGTAAGCAAGCTGGAGCGCATCATCAACATCAGCAATTTGATGGTGGCGACGACCAAGAATCCCGCCGGGGCGAAGGCGAAGCACACCTATCAGTACGCGCCGAACGAGAGCATAGTGGCGACGTTTACGGCAACCACATACTTCAGTCACGATTCGACATCTCCCGCGACGGGCGCCGGGGCAAAACCCGGAACGCCGGCGGCGAAGAAGTAGGGACGGCTATGAAGCTGACGACAGGCATTGTGGCAATGGCAATGATGGCAGGCGGGCTCTGGGCACAGAACCCCGACGCCATCGATACCGCGCGCAGCGTCGCGAAGTCGCTGCAGCAACAGCAGGCAACCGACACCAAGACGGCGAAACCCGCTCCTGGCGCGCCCGCTCCGGCAGTCAAGCCGGTAGCCATACCGGGCCAGAAGCCGGCGGCGAGCCCCGTGGCTGCGGCACCCAAGCCGGCAGCGAAAGCTCCGGCCAAGGCGGCGCCTGCTTCTGCGCACAACCAGCTGCAGCACGTGAACGTGGTGCCGGGCACCAATGACATCCAGATCGAAATCAGCACGACCGGCAGCGTGACGCCGAATATAACGAAGCTGAGTACCCCGGAGCGCGTGCTCGTCGAACTGCCGGAAACAAGCCTGGCGACGTCGCAGAACAAGATTCCTGTGGGCAGCGGCGGGGTCAAGCGGGTCCGCATCGGGATGGACGGCAACACTCCTCCCAACACCAGCGTGGTGGTGGATCTGGAGAAGGCGCTGTCCTATGACGTGGTTCCGGGGCCAGCGGGCAAGGTCGTTCTGATCCTGCACACGCAGGATGCAGGGACGGCAGTGGCCAAGTCTGGGCCTGCTCCGGCCGCAAAGATTCCAGCAGCCAAGGCTGCTTCGTCAGCGCAACCGCAAGTGGCGGCAAAAACTCCTGCCGCGGGGGCGAAGCCGGTGATCGCTCCGGCAGCAACGGCAACCAAGGCTGCAGCAGGAAAGCCAGTGGCAGCTCCGGCCGTAGCCGTAGCTAAGCCGGCGGTTGGTCCGGCGCCGAAAGCCGACACCAAACAACAGGCCAAGACGGTAGTAGCCGCAAAAGCGTCGCCGGTGACCGTAGCTGGCCCGCCGACCGCGAAGCCCGCCGAGGCACCGAAGCCCAAGGAAGAAAAGAAGTGGGCGATGTCAGGGAAGAGGGATCCATTCTTCAGCCCGGTCGTGCAGGAACACGGTTCTGGGTGCTCGACGGGAAAGAAGTGCCTGGAGATCGGCACGATCAATCTCCGCGGGGTGGTGAAGTCGGATTCAGGCTTCATCGCGGTAGTGACCAACAATTTGAACAAGGCTTATTTCTTACGGGAGAACGATCCCGTGTTTAACGGCTTCGTGGTGAAGATCACGGGCGACTCGGTGACGTTCCAGGAGACGATCCAGGACAAGCTGGGCAAGTCGTTTACCCGTGAAGTGGTGAAGAGAATCTTTACCCCGGCAGTTTAAGCAAGACGGCGGATTCCGTAGAAGGGACGCCGAACTCAAGTTGCACGAAGGACACGCGGGCCAGGCCCGCGGGTGGGGAGAAGCGAAATGCGAAAGCTACAACTGAGCATGTTCGGATCGTTGTTGGTGGGGGTGGCAGTGGCAGCGGCCGCTCAGACAACCAGCCAGCTCGATCGAGTCAACGTAGTCCGCAGCGCGGACAACATCCGGGTCGAGATGAGCTCTACAGGCACATTGACGCCGAAGCTCAGCACTCTGGACTCGCCCGCCCGCGTGGTGGTGGAACTGCCGGAGACCGTGAAGGCCACTGGGCAGAACCGCATCGCTGTGGGCGCCGAGGGAGTTAAAGGCGTGCGGATTGGGACGGATGGGCTGAAGCAGCATCCGATCACCCGCGTCGTCGTTGATCTCGAGAAGGAATGCGCCTACGACTTGACTCCGGGTCCGGCGGGCAAGCTGGTCTTGACGCTGCATGCCAAGACGCAAGCCCAGGCGGCTCCCGAGGCCACGACCGCGGCTGCAAGCGCTCCCGCTCCTGCAACCACTGAAACTGCTACCGCGAAGGACTCGTCCTCGCCGAGCGATTACGTGTTCGTTCAGCCCTCTTACCAGGCCAAGAACGACACGAAGAACGACGCTGCGACGGATCAGCCCACGGTTCGTGCCGAGGAAGCGGCAGCCCGTTTTTCCGACAAGACCGCTGTGGAACTGATTCCTGTGAGCGCAAGTGCGACGCAGGCTCAGGCGACTCCGGCGCCGGCCATTCAGCCAGCCGTCAATCTGGCGGCCGAGCAGAAGGCCCAGGCCGGGCAGCAGTCGGCAGCGACTGGACCGAAGTACACAGGCGAACCGATCTCGGTCAACCTGAAGGATGTTGACCTGAAAGATTTCTTCCGCCTCATCCACGAAATCAGCGGACTCAACGTGGTGCTCGATCCCAACGTGCACGGCACGCTGACGATCGTGCTCGACGATGTGCCGTGGGATCAGGCGCTCGATATCGTGCTCAAGAACAACGACCTGGCGCGGGAACTGGAAGGCAACGTTCTCCGCATCGCCACCGTTGAAACCCTGAAGCACGAAGCCGATTCCCGCCGGGCGCAGGTGGAATCGGAAGCCATGGCCGTGGATAAGGTTTCGGTGACGCGCTTCCTCAGCTACGCCAAGGCGAAAGACGTCATTGTTACCGTGAAGAAGTTCCTCTCGCAGCGCGGCGATGTGGTGGCGGACGATCGCACCAACGCTGTCATCATCAACGACATTCCCAAGGTGATTCCGACGATCGACCGCCTGTTGACGCAACTGGATCGCAAGACGCAGGAAGTTGAGATCGAAGCTCGCGTGGTGGCGGCAACACGGCAGTTCGCGCGAGACATCGGCACGCAGTTCGGCTTTGGCTGGGGCGATGGGCACAGCGCCGTGGGTGGAGCCTCCGCGGCTGGCAGTTCGCCGACCACGGTTGGCGGCCTGTCTCCGGGATACATCACCCTGGCGGGCAGTGGTTCAGGCGGACAGACGATTCCTCTGTTCTCAAACTTGCCCGTAACTGGACCGTCGAGCGGACTTTCATTCGTGAACGCCAGCAATACCGTACGAATCGACATGGTTCTCACCATGGCGGAATCGCGCGGCTTGCTGAAAGTGCTCTCGCGTCCGCGAGTGGTGACGCAGAACAATATTCAGGCTCTGGTGAAACAGGGCGTGCGCGTACCGATCGTGACGCAGGCGCAGTTGGGTGGTCCTCCGACCGTGACCTACGTGGACGCGTTCCTGCGGTTGACGGTGACTCCGCAGATCACGTCAGAGAACACCATCTTCCTGAACGTGGACGTGGAAAATACCACGCCGAACTTCGGCCAGGAAGTACAGGGCAACCCGGAACTGATCACGCAGCAGGCCACCACGCAGGTGCTGGTGACGGATGGCGGAACGGTGGTGATCGGCGGCGTCATCCAGACGCAGAACTCGATCAACATCACGCAGGTGCCGCTGCTGGGCAATATCCCGGTGTTCGGCAACCTGTTCAAGCACACGCAGGTGACCACCTCGAACCAGGAGCTTATTTTCTTCATCACGCCGCGCATCATTCAGACCTAGCAGCGTGTTGAAAAATTAAAGCCGCCGGCCTGAAGAACCTGTCAGGCCGGCGGTTTTGTTTTTGCGGCGAGCTATGAGCTTTGAGCCGTGAAGTCAAACGCCGTTAGTTGCCGCTCAAAGCTCCTGCTAAACTTTCAGCAATGAACTTTCACGCTCGGCAGGACAAGCTGCGGGAGCATCTTGCGACCACCCGGTTCGACGCACTCCTCATCAGCCATCTTCCCAACATTCGATACCTTTGCGGATTCACGGGCAGCGCCGGCTTTTTGCTCGTGGAGGAGTCCGGGAGCGTTTTCTTTAGTGATGTCCGCTACGACACACAGGCGAGGCACGAAGTAAAGGCAGCGAAGGTGGTGATTGCGCGCCAGAATGTGCTCCTGGCACTTGCGGAATTTCTCGGTAAGCGACGCAAACGTGCACGGGCATGGACCCTAGGGATTGAGGCGGAACATTTCACGGTCGCCGAAAAGAAACGGCTAGCCACCCTGCTTCGCCCGGGCATTGCGCTGAAGGATGCTCCTCCCATCCTGGAGCGCGCCCGCATGGTCAAAGATGAAGACGAGTTGAAGCAGATCCGCGCGGCGGTTCTGTTGGGTGCAAAGTTATTCGACCGCGCGGTCGAAGTAATAGGTCCCGGGGTGAAGGAAGTTGAGGTTGCGGCCGAGATGGAACTGGCGGCGCGCCGAGGCGGGGCCGAGGAGATGTCGTTCCCGACCATAATCGCTTCCGGGCCCAGGTCAGCACTGCCACACGGGCGCGCTTCCGATCAGGCCATCGCGGCGGGCGGATTCGTGGTCTGCGACTTCGGTGTTATACTTTCGGGTTACTGTTCCGATCAGACTCGCACTGTGTGGGTGGGGAAAGCTTCTGATGAGGCCCGCCGCGCATATCAGGCGGTGCGGGAAGCGCAGCAAGCGGCAATCGAAGCGGTGCGGCCCGGTATCGCCGTTGGCGAAGTCGATGCAGCGGCCCGCAGAGTGTTGCGAAAAGCCGGCTTAGGACGTTATTTCACCCACTCGACCGGGCACGGTGTGGGACTTGAGATTCACGAAAGCCCGCGCGTGGCAGGCGGCCAGCCGGAGATTCTGCAGCCCGGTATGGTCATCACGATTGAGCCGGGAGTATACTTCCCCGGCAAATGGGGCGTGAGGATCGAGGACATGGTAGCGGTCACGGCCGGCGGTTGTGAGGTACTGACGCCGACCGGCAAGGAATTTCTAGCGGTCTAGTCTGCGTCATTACGGCCGGGCAGTATCTCCCGCCCGGCTTCTTCGCGCGCTCTTGGGGTGCGCGGCGGGATAAGACGAACGGTCCCACCTTTATACGAATGAACCTAAAAGAGCTGAAAGAACTCATCGAATTTCTCATCGAAAAGGACATTGCCGAGTTTGAACTGGAGCGCGGCGATGTCAAGGTCCGGATCAAACGAGCGGGCGAGCACACGATTGTGCATAGTCACGGTGAACCGCGATTTTTCGCGGTGCCGCCAGCCGCTCCTGTCGTCGAGGTAGGAGCCGTACCGGTGGCGGGCGCACCGGTAGCTGCCGCACCACGCGCCGCGGCAGAACCGCCAAAGGAAGAAGGACTGCACACGGTGAAGTCGCCGATCGTGGGAACGTTCTACGAGGCGCCCTCGCCCGGAGCTCCTCCCTTTGTGAAAGTGGGAGACAGCGTGGAGGTCGGACAGGTCGTGTGCATTGTCGAGGCCATGAAGCTGCTCAATGAGATCGAGTCCGACGTGGCGGGCGAGATTGTAAAAAAACTGGTGACCAACGGGCAGCCCATCGAATATGGCCAGGAACTGTTTGTGATCCGGCCGAAGAAATGAAAGTCGGAGTTCTGCAGCCCCACCCATTGTTGGTTGCTGATTGTTGATGGTGGAATGAAAGTCCGTTTGGAGCCTGGTCCTCATTCCAGCATCAATCATCATCAATCAACATTTTCTTTGAAGGCCGAAAGCTGATTTCATGTTCAAGAAGATCCTGGTGGCCAATCGCGCGGAAATTGCACTGCGCGTGATCTGCGCGTGCAAGGAGCTCGGCATCCGTACGGTCGCCATCTACAGCGAGGCCGACCGCAATTCGCTGCACGTGCGGTTCGCGGACGAGGCCATCTGCATCGGGCCGCCCCAGCTGGCGCATAGTTACCTGAATATTCCCGCGGTCATCAGCGCGGCAGAGATTGCCAACGTCGAAGCGGTGCATCCGGGCTACGGCTTGCTGGCGGAGAATGCGAATTTCGCGGAAGTCTGCGAGATGAGCGGGATCAAGTTTATCGGGCCACGGCCAGAAGTCACGCGGCTGATGGGCGAAAAGGAAAAGGCGCGTGCTGCCATGAAGCAGGCAGGCGTGCCGATTTTGCCCGGGTCGGACGGAATTGTCGCGTCCGACGGCGAGGCGATCGAGTGGGCGCGACAGGTGGGCTTTCCCGTGATTGTTAAGGCTTCAGCGGGAGGCGGCGGGCGCGGCATGCGCATCGTCCGCAATGAAGAGGAACTGCCGGGGCTGTTCAAGGCGGCGCAGGCGGAGGCGGCGGGCGCTTTCGGCAATGGCGATTTGTATATGGAGAAGTACGTCGAGCATCCGCGGCACATTGAGTTTCAGGTGCTGGCGGACGAGCACGGCAACGTAGTGAGCCTGGGCGAGCGCGAGTGTTCGATCCAGCGGCGGCATCAGAAATTATTAGAAGAGTCGCCTTCGACCCAAGTTACCCCGGAATTGCGCGATCAGATTGGCGCAGTTTTGTGCAAGTCGCTGGGTGCAATCGGGTACACGAACGCGGGTACGATCGAGTTCTTGATGGATCAGGAGAAGCGGCTGCACTTCATCGAGATGAACACCCGCATTCAGGTGGAGCATCCGGTCACCGAGATGGTCACCGACGTCGACCTGGTGAAGAGCCAGATCATGATCGCGGCAGGGGCGAATATGCGGGATGTGTTGCTGGGTCCGATCGTGCATCGCGGTCACTCGATCGAGTGCCGCATCAACGCCGAGCATCCGGAAAAATTCACCCCATCGGCAGGGAAGATCACGGCATTTCATCCTCCAGGCGGCACGGGAGTGCGGGTGGATACGGCTGCTTACGCCGAAGGAGTGATCCCGCCCTATTACGACTCTTTGATAGCCAAGCTAATCGTGCGCGCGAAAGACCGTAACGAAGCCATTTCGCGCATGTCGCGGGCGCTGGAGATGTTTATTGTCGAAGGCATCTACACGACCATCCCGCTGCACCGGAAGATTCTGGCCGACCCGGATTTCCGGGCGGGAAATTTCGATACCGGATTCATTGAGCGGTTCCTGAAGAAGAACGGAAACTAGCGTCGCATGGGAAAATTTGATGGTGCGGGGAACCTCTGAGGGAGCGCGGGTAATTGCGGTCGCTCTGCTTCTTCTCTGTATATCTGCGGCCGCCCGTAGCCGCAATGATGCTCCTAACGTAAAAGAAGCGAAGCTCGGAAACGGAATCGTCCTGCACTATGTCGAAGAAGGCACCGGCATACCAGTGGTTTTCGTCCACGGGTCTCTCAGCGATGGCGGCTATTGGGCGGACGAGGTCGGTCCTTTTGCCCAGCATTATCGGGTAATCGCATATAGCCGGCGTTACAACTATCCCAACTCGAATCCAGAACGCCGTGGTTATTCCGCGATCGGGGATGCGGAAGACCTTGCCGGCCTTATTCGCGTACTCCGTCTCGGCAAAGTGGTTGTTATCGGTCATTCCTACGGTGCACTCACAGCGTTGTTTCTGGCTGTCCGGCACCAGGACCTGGTCCGCGCCCTGGTGTTGGCAGAGCCACCCGCAGTGTCACTGCTGACTTATTTGCCGGGAGACGAAGCCAAAATCGGAAAGGCCTCCTTCGACGACATCCAGCGCCGAATGGTGAAGCCGATGCAAGAGGCATTTCGTCGAGGCGACCGCAACGCAGGGGTCGCCATATTTATTGACTATGTCTTCAACGATCCGCACGCGTGGGACAAGATGCCAGAAAAATCGCGGGAAGAGACCCTTCGCGATGCCCACGAATGGGACGTCATGATGACGAATGGGACTTTATTCCGGGAGATTCCGCCCCAACGAATTCAAAAGATCACTACCCCGACGCTGCTGCTGTCGGGTGCCAAGTCATACCCGTTTCTCGCCTTGATTACCGAAGAATTGGCGCGTTTGCTTCCCAACCGTCAGAACATCGTCTTGCCTGATGCCGGGCATCAAATGTGGTATCAAGCTCCCGACGTGTGCAGGTCGGATGTGGAGGCATTTCTCGCTCATGCTGGAATTCAATAGGCAAGAAGGATTTGTCACGCGCGCTGCGCAGGTGGAGGGAGCCCGGCGATGATTCAGCTTCCTCGCCTTTACTGCATTGTTGATTCGACCTGTTTCTCGAATACCACCGAACTGCTCGATTTCGCTGATGCTTTGGGAGCGGCTGGATGCACGCTGTTGCAGTACCGTAATAAGAACGGCACTGTCCGAATGATGCTTGAGCAGGCGCGAAAATTGAAGGCGCATCTCGGCGATTCGCTGCGGCTGATCATGAACGACCGGGCTGATCTTTGCCTGGCTGCGGATTGCGACGGCGTGCATGTGGGGCAGGAAGACCTGTCTCCAGAATCGGTGCGGGCGATCATAGGGCCCGACTGCTGGCTGGGAGTTTCCACGCACAATCCCGAGCAACTGCGCGACGCGGACCTGACTTCGGCAGACTATCTGGCCATCGGTCCCGTGTTCGCCACTTCCAGCAAAGAAAATCCGGATCCTGTAGTTGGGCTCGAAGGGGTCCGCAGGGCGCGGGCCTTGACCCGCAAGCCGCTGGTCGCGATCGGGGGCATCACGCGGGGGAATGCGGCATCTGTCATTGAGGCGGGGGCGGAGTCGGTGGCGGTGATATCCGATCTGTTACGGGATCCGCGGAAGTCTGCAGAAGAATTTTTGCGGATATTGCGGTAAAGTCGGTGCTGCTGGACGGGTGCGAGGGCGAGACGCCCTCGCGACAGCCGGCGGGGACGCCGGCGCTACGGAGGAATTCTGAGTACACCCACGACGCAGGCTGCTACACGCAGCGACTGGGACGTTCACAGTCAACAGGACCAGGAACTGGTCAAGGCACTTGGACTCACCAGTTCCACCATGCTGGTCATGGGCTCGATGATCGGGTCGGGGATCTTCATCGTGTCGGCTGAGATCGGGCGCGAGGTGGGCTCCCCGGCGTTGCTCATCGGGGCGTGGGTGATCACTGGTTTCATGACCATCGTGGCCGCGCTCAGTTATGGCGAACTGGCTGCGATGATGCCGCGTGCCGGCGGGCAATATGTCTACCTCCGCGAGGCGTTGGGGCCGCTCTGGGGATTCCTCTACGGATGGACTTTATTTCTTGTGATCCAGACCGGGACGATTGCCGCGGTAGGCGTGGCTTTCGGCAAGTTCCTGGGAGTTTTCCTTCCGTCGATTTCTTCTACCCACTGGGTGCTGCATTTGTGGAAAGTTCCTCCGATTCATGTGGGCTCGATGGTGTTGGGCAACATGGATGTCGGCATCAATACCCAGAACCTGATGGCGATCGTGCTGGTGATTTTCCTGTCGGTCGTCAATATCTTCGGCGTCAAAACGGGCGCGGCGATTCAGAACGTATTCACGGCGGCGAAAGTTTCCGCATTGTTAGGGCTGGCCGCATTCGGTTTCGCATTTGGGCGCAATCCTGCAGCCCTGGCCGCAAACTTCCACGGCAATTTTTGGCACAACGCTGGATTGGGCGCGCAGCACGCCGTCCAAGTTGGTGTTGGTGGGCCGATCGTGTTGGTCAGCACCTTGACGATTCTAGCTGTGGCCCAGACCGGTTCGCTGTTTTCCGCGGATGCCTGGAACAACGTCACGTTCACCGCCGGAGAGGTGAAGAACCCCAGCCGCAACCTGCCGTTATCACTCGCGCTTGGGACTGGCGTGGTGATCGCGCTCTATATCGCCTGCAATTTCGTTTATCTCTGCGCGCTGCCGCTCAACGGAGTGGAAAACGGAGCGACCATTCTGGCCCGCGGGATCAGTCATGCGGCGGAGGACCGGGTGGGCACCGCGACCATGACGCAAATGTTCGGGTCGGCGGGAGGGCTGCTGATGGCCGCTGCCATTATGATCTCTGGTTTCGGCTGCGCCAACGGACTGATTCTTTCCGGGGCGCGCGTGTACTACGCCATGGCGAAAGATGGCTTGTTCTTTCGCAATGTCGCCAAATTGCATCCTACCTACAAAACACCCGCGGTTTCACTGATGGTGCAGATGGTCTGGACCTGCGTGCTGTGCATCTCGGGCAGCTACAGCCAGCTTCTGGACTACATCATCTTCGCGGTGCTGGTGTTCTACGTTCTGACGATTGTGGGATTGTTTGTGCTGCGGCGGACGCATCCTGATGCGGTGCGGCCTTACCGCGCGGTTGGGTATCCGGTCTTGCCCATCATTTATATTGTGATGGCTTTATTCATTGATGTCGTACTATTGCGCTACAAGCCGCAATTCACGTGGCCGGGATTGATCGTCGTGCTGCTGGGGATTCCTGTATATTACGCGTGGTCGCGGAGCGCGAAGAGCCACGGGAGTACATCCGCATGAGCACTGGCGTAGAACCTCAGGAGAAACAAAAACGCATGGCAAATCTGCTGGCAACGAAGCCGCTGAATCTGCTGATGGAAGAAGCCCGCGAAACGGGCGAGCATAGCCTCAAACGGACCTTAGGAGTTTTTCAGCTCACCGCGCTGGGTGTGGGCGCGATTATTGGCGCGGGCATTTTTGTGATGGTTGGACTGGGCGCCCAGTATGCCGGTCCTGGGCTTACCTTGTCCTTCGTTTTGTCGGGGCTGGGATGCGCCTTTGCCGGCCTCTGCTACGCCGAGTTCGCCGCGATGATTCCGCTAGCGGGCAGCGCTTACACCTATGCTTATGCCACGCTGGGTGAATTATTGGCATGGATCATTGGCTGGGACCTGACGCTCGAATACGCCATGGGGGCCAGCACGGTATCGTCGGGCTGGTCGAATCACTTCATCGAATTGCTGAACATCTTCCATATCAGGATGCCACTGTGGCTGGCCTACGATCACTGGACGGCACTCAAGACCGCGGAAAACATGGTGGCGCGGCAGATGGCACAAAGCGCCGATTCCTCACTGGTGCCGGGCTCGCAGGCATTTCTAGACAAAGTGAGCGCGATTGTCAGCTCGCAATCTCCGGAATTGTTGCAGCGCGCACACGAATTATTGGGCGCGCCGCACTGGTTTGGGATGGAAGTGGGATTTAACCTGCCGGCCTTCATTATTGCGCTTGTGATCACCGCGGTTCTGGTGGTCGGAATCAAAGAGAGCGCACGCTTCAATGCGACGATTGTGGTTATTAAGGTGTCGGTTGTTTTATTTGTGATCGCCCTGGGCGCCCGCTACATCAACTCCGGCAACTGGGGTACGGACTGGCACTCGTATGCACCCAATGGCTTCGCCGGGATCGGAGCGGGTGCAGCGTACATATTCTTCGCCTACATTGGCTTCGATGCCGTCTCAACGACGGCGCAGGAAGCCAAGAATCCACAACGCGACCTCCCGATCGGGATGATTGCATCACTGGCGATTTGTACCGTGCTCTATATTGCGGTGGCCGGCGTTCTGACGGGAATGGTCCCCTGGCGGGACATCAACATTGAGGCGCCGGTTGCCCGCGCATTTCTGGACCGGGGACTTGCAACCGCATCGCACATCATCACCCTGGGGGCTCTGGCGGGCCTGACCAGCGTCATGCTGGTGATGCTGCTAGGGCAGACCCGCGTGCTTTACTCGATGGCCAATGATGGTCTCTTGCCCAAGAAATTTTTTGCCGATGTCCATCCCCGGTTTCGCACGCCGTGGAAAAACACGATTCTGGTCGGCCTGCTGGCGGCCATTGTCGGCAGCCTGACGCCGATCGACGATATCGGAAGGATGGTGAACATCGGAACCCTGCTTGCCTTTGTCATTGTCTCGGTTTCGGTCCTGGTGCTGCGCCGCACCAATCCCGGCCAGCCTCGGCCTTTTCGCACGCCGTGGGTGCCATTAGTTCCAATCCTCGGCGTGATCTCAAACGGCTACATGATGTTCAAGCTGGGCTGGGTCAACTGGGCGCGCCTGTTTATCTGGCTGATCATTGGGCTGGTCGTCTATTTCACGTACGGCCAGAAACATAGCCGGGTGCAAGTTCTCGCCGCTCAAAACACTCCGAAATCCTGATCAAGCAAGAATGCAGCGGGCCCTCCGTACAGCGCGGAGGGCCTTTTTGTTTTATAGTCGTGGGTCTTGACAGCTGACAGCTTCCTCATGAAATCCCTGCGCAATCTGCGAACGATCGGTGCGCTGTTGCTGCTGGTGATGGTCATCGGCACCGCGGGATATCACTACATCGAGGGCTGGACTTGGTTCGATGGCTTCTACATGGTGGTCACCACGCTGACCACGATCGGCTATCAGGAAGTGCATCCGCTGTCGCATGCCGGGCGCGTTTTCAACGTGTTCGTGATTCTGGCGGGCGTGTCGTTACTGTTGTTGGGAGTCGGGGCGCTCAGCCAGGCTTTGCTAGAATTCGAGCTGCAGAGCTTCTTTGGAAGGCGGCGCATGGAGCGGGAAATCGGACGCCTCGAGAACCACTTCATCATCTGCGGCATGGGACGCGTGGGCCGCAGTGTCGCGCGCGAATTGGCTCGCAAGCCGGTTCCATTCGTGGTCGTCGAAAATTCCGAGGCCAAGCGCCAGCGCTACGCTGAGGAGAACTGGTTGGTGGTCGCGGGAGATGCGACGGTCGAGCAGACACTGAAGCAGGCGCAGATTGAGCGGGCGAGTGGGCTGATTGCAGCTACGACTACCGACGCGACCAATCTCTACATCGTGCTCACGGCGCGGGGGCTCAATCCTCGGCTGAAAATCATTGCGCGGGCCAGCGAGGATAGCGCGGAGAAACACCTGTTGACTGCGGGAGCTGATTCCGTGGTCTCCCCATACTCGTTCGCCGGACAACGCATCGCGCAGTCGCTCTTGCGGCCGCATGTGGTCAGCTTCCTCGATACGGCAACCACACATCTGGGAATGGATTTAGAGATCGGCGAGATTCATATCACTTCGGCCTCAACGTTTGCCGGCAAGACGCTGGAGAGTTCGCGCATCCGCCAGGAGCGCGGCGTGATCGTGCTCGCCATCAAGCGCCGTGAAGGCATGCGCTTCAACCCTGCACCCGACGAGCGCATCGAGCCCGACGACTGCCTCATCGCCATGGGCGAGCCCGCGCAATTGCGGCAACTGGAGCAGACCGCCTCTTCCTCATGAAAATTGTAAGTGCGGCAGAAGTGCGCGAGATCGATCGCGCCAGCAGCGAGCGCCACGGCGTGCCGTCTCTCACGCTGATGGAGAACGCCGGAAGCGCCGTCGCCGAGCACGTCCTGGCGCACCATGTGGCCGCGCGCAAGATCGTGGTTTTCTGCGGGAAGGGCAACAACGGCGGTGACGGATTCGTCGCAGCCCGGCGGCTGCATCAGAAAGGAAAAACGGTTCAAGTCATCCTGCTGGCCGATCCCGCCGACCTGCGCGGAGATGCGGCGGCGATGTACAGCAAGTTGCCGATGGCACCGATCATCGTTCACTCCAGCGAGGAACTGAAGAGCGATCGGGTGCGCCTCTCCGTGCCCGCCGATTTGTATCTGGATGCAATTCTTGGCACCGGATTCAAGCCTCCGGTTTCGGGCCTTTACGCGGACGCCATCGATATGATGAACCGGAGCGAGACACCCGTGATTGCCGTGGACATTCCATCGGGCGCTGACGCGGATGCAATGGCGCCGCAAGAGGGACTTAGAGCGCGGGCGGATTCGATCATTACGTTCACAGCTCCGCGCCCCGCGCATGTCTTCAGCCTGCTGACTACAGGGTCGACGTACGTAGCGCCGATCGGGTCGCCGGCGGAGGCGATGGTCTCGTCTCTGCATTTGAATGTCATCACCGCCCACGATTTCGCGGCTCTTATCGCTCCGAGGCGTGCGGACTCCAACAAGGGCCTGTATGGGCATGTGCTCGTCATTGGAGGATCGGTAGGCAAAGCGGGGGCCGCAGCGATGGCCGGAATTTCTGCCTTGCGCGCCGGAGCGGGACTGTCAACAGTGGCGACCGCGAAATCGGGGCTCGCGACGGTCGCGGGTTTTTATCCGGAACTCATGACCGAGGCGCTGCCCGAAACCGACGGCGGCACGATTGCGACCAGTGCCGGCGTTCGCATTGAAGAATTGCTGAAGACTATGACCGTGGTGGCGATCGGCCCAGGAATTTCACGCGATCCGCACACGGCCACGCTGGTGCGGTCGCTGGTGGCGAATCACAAACTTCCCATGGTCGTCGACGCAGATGGGCTGAACGCGTTCCAGGGGCATAACAGCGAATTGAACGGCGCGGACAGAACGCTCGTGATTACGCCTCATCCCGGCGAGATGGCTCGGCTGGCAGGATGCTCCACGGCGGAAGTGCAGAAAGACAGATTGGGTGTGGCGCGTAATTTTGCTCGCGAGCACAACTTGATTGTTGTGCTGAAGGGTTATCGGACCCTTGTTGTGACGGCGGACGGCGAGGCTTGGGTCAATACGACGGGTAATCCGGGGATGTCGACTGGCGGCACGGGCGACATCCTCACAGGCATGGTCGCCGGAATGGTGGCGCAGCATCCGAATGATGTGATGCCGGCGGTGTGTGCCGCCGTGCATCTGCATGGACTGGCGGCCGATTTGATGCTGGAGAACGTTGGCGAGCATTCTATGATCGCGACGGATCTGTTGCGCGGTCTGCCCGAGGCATTTTGGAGCGCGCAGCGTACGGCGCAGGAGAAGTTTGTACGCTGGGACGGATAAGAATCTTGCAGGGGTGCTTCGATTCTGGGGCGTGACTAAACGACTCCTTACAGTCTCCTACATTCCTGTCATGCTGAGCGGAGCGAAGCATCCCCGGAGCGCTGAATTTGCTCTTACCGTGTGGTGGCCTTTTCAGAGAATGACGTAACAGAGAATTCTTACGCCGTCGGTTGGGACGCGTTCATGGGGTCCTTCGCTCCGCTCAGGATGACAATCGGTTAAGGTTTGCCTGTGATTTCCGGTAGCGTGATTGTCTTGCCTTCTGCCGCGGAGCGGCGAGCGGCGTCGAGGATTTCTGTCACTGTCACATTCGTGTCGAGAGACGACAGGGCATCTTCCTTCGCACCATCGAGAATCACCGCTCGCAAATAGGATAATTCGTTGTCGTAGGGCGCTGCGACCGGCTTGGCGGCTACCTGTTCTTCTGGTTTCTCTTCGCTTCGACGCACGCGAATGTCGTCGCGCTTCACTGTGATCACGTATCCCGTCTGCCCGTAGATTTCCATGTCTTTGCGATCGAATGGCCAGTTCCAGGAAGCTTGAATGATCGCCTGCGCCTTCGGATAGGTGAGGATGATCGTAGCCTCATCATCCACATGCCGGTAAATTTCCGGCTTGATCTGTTGAGTCACTGCCGTGACTGTGATGGGTCGTTGGCCATCCATAAGCCAGGTCATCAGGTCGGCGCCGTAACAGCCAAAATCGAATAGCGCGCCTGCGCCGTTGAGCTTGGGATCGGTGAGCCATGCTAAGAATTCCGGCTGCACGCCAATTTCTTTCGGGCCCTTGTGGCCGTCGTGCACGACCACTTTGCGGATGTCGCGGATGGCGCCTTGGTGAACGAGATCGTAAGCCGCGTGATTGCTGCGATACCAGGAGGTTTCATAGTTTACCAGCACGTGAATGTTGCCGGCGTGCGCAGCTTTCGCGATGGCCTTCGCATCTTCAATGCTGACGGCCAGCGGCTTTTCCATGATCACGTGAATGCCGCGCCGGGCACAGATCTCCACCACGCGTCGGTGATCGTAGGTGTTGGTATAGGCGAGCACGGCTTGCGGATGAGCCTTTGCGATCATCTCGTCCAGATCCGTGAATAGCTGCGCATCAGCGAAGCCGTACCTCTTGCCTGCCGCCGTGAGCAGTTGCCGCTCGGGCTCGGCAATTCCGACGATCTCAATTTCGGGACTATGGCGCCATTGCTCGAGGAATCCGTGGACGTGTCCGTGGACCAGGCCTACGATTCCGACGCGAAGCGGCGGGTGCACGGTTTGTGATTGAGCGATGGACATGCCAGTAAGCAAGAACATCACAACAGCTGCCAAAGGTACGATCCGAAGCATGGACCCTCCCGAATCCCCAACATGGTAAATGCCGAGACGATCATGGTGCTCCAGAAAGGGCAGGCTGTACTGGCGGCCAATTAACGAATCAGTAAACATCGTGTAAGTGGCTCAAATACTAGGGAGTGCGCGGCCCTGCTTCGCCTGCCCCGCTTGGAATTCGGACAAGGGGCCTCAGTAATCTATTACTCAACAAGCGCGAGTGACATAGTTCTTTCTAGACCTATGACTCACTTCCCCCAACCGCACCCCACACGGCGCGCTTCGCGGATCACGCTAGGAGATACGGTCCTGGCGGCGATCCGGCTGGAAGACGGCCGGCGCACCAAGGCAAAACTCCAAACCATTTCCGTAACCGGCGGACTCCTGCAGCTGGCGCAGTCGCTATCGCAGGGGGACTTCATCGAGGTGGCGTTCCAGACACAATCGGGTCCGGTACACGGCATGGCCGAGGCGCTCAGCCCGATGCGCAGCCTTTCCGATGGCGTGCTGCAACCGTTCCGGTTTGTGGCCATCGAAGACGACGACCATCGGCGTCTGCGGACGTCATTGGAGCACGTTGTCGCGCGCAGTTCGCTGGGCATGAAGTCGACTGCGTTCTCCTCATTCTGAACTCCGCTCGGGTTGCGCTCGATCTAAGTTCACCACGAAGGACACGAAGGTACACGAAGAAAAGCAAACAAGGAATTCCTTCGTGAAGCTTCCTGCCCTTGGTGGTTTGTCCCCAGATTTTCTTGCTCGTTATACTGTTGGTGTGACCGGACAGGCCTCCACAAACAAAGTCATCCGCGAGATCAAGTCGCAGTCGCCAGACGAGACGATCGCCTTCGGGCGGACGCTGGCGGAATTGCTCGCGCCCCCAAAGCTTGTGTTGCTTCGCGGGGATTTGGGCGCAGGCAAAACTACTTTGGTGAAGGGAATCGCGGCTGCATTCGACGCCGCTGCGGAAGAGGACGTTACCAGCCCCACTTTCACACTCGTCCACGAGTATCGCGGGCCGCAGGCTACGCTTTATCACATTGATCTTTATCGCGTAGACACTCTGCGCGAATTGGAAACGCTTGCTCTCGACGACCTCCGGTCCGAGAACAGCGTGCTGCTGATCGAGTGGGGAGAAAAGTTTCCGCGGCTGCAGCGGGAGCGCGATCTGGAGATCTCATTGGAACGCGACGGCGAGAGCGGGCGAAGAATCAGGATCGAAGCTTAGCGGAGTTCCTGGGAAACTGCGGGGACGAAAACTACTCGCGCGCAGGCAGCGGGAATGCTCCACTCCCTCACCATCGAGAGCAAGATCAGGCCGGCGAAAATCCCGAAGATGAGGCGCTGCATACCTTTCTTACTTGCTTCCACCTTGAGCTTTGGCGAACCACTCATCAAACCATTCTAGCCCGCGCACGAAGTAATCGCGCCAGTCCGCCTGATTCACGAAAACATGCCCCTCGTGAGGGTAGACGACCAGTTCCGTAGGAACCTTCAACGTCTGCAAGGCGTGATACCACTCAACGGATTGTTCCATGGGGACTTCACCGTCGCTATCGCCAACGAGAATCAGAGTGGGCGTCTGCACCTGCTTGACGAAATGCATGGGATCGCTTTTCGCATACACCGCGGGATCGTCGTAGATCGAAGCGCCGAAGAACGGGATCATCCATTCGTCAATTTCGTTAACACCGTAATAACTGAGCCAATCCGAAAGCCCAGCGCCCGCGACCGCGGCGGCGAAACGATGCGTCTGGGTTTCCGCCCACATCGTCATGTATCCGCCATAGCTGTGGCCGCGGATGCCGAGGCGATGCGGATCGACGGGGTACTCTTTGATGATGGCGTCAATGCCGGCCATGATGTCGCGAAAGTCCCCGCCACCAAAATCTTTCACATTGGCGCGCGTAAACGCTTCGCCTTCGCCGTAACTTCCGCGCGGGTTGGGACACAAAGCGAAGTACCCCATGGCGGACTGCGCGCCCATCATGCGAGGGTCCCAGCGCGCCCCGCACGCCGACGACGGCCCGCCGTGCACATTTACGACCAGCGGATACTGCTTGGCGGCATCGTAGTTTTTGGGAAACATCAGCCAGCCCTGCAGGCGCGAGGAGCCGTTGGTCCAGTGGTAACTGTGCGAGTCTCCCCACGCAGGCTTGACCTCGCGATTGAGGATCGTGATCTGCTTCCAGATGCCGATCTCACCAGCCCATACCTCAGGCGGAGCGCTCAGAGATTGGCGTACGACGGCGCTCATTGCCCCATTGCGCGAAAACGAGGCGCTCGGCGAGGGGGTTGTGCCGATGAACTCATCTCCAGTCCAGAGGCTCTTTAGCTCGCCACCGGACGCGCTAACGCTACCGAATCCTGATTTTCCGTCAATGTATTCCGCGAAAGTGATGCGGTCGGAGGCGGTCCAGGTCAGGGAAGAAGGAGACGAGTGAATTTCGGGCGTGATATTGCGAGCGGCGCCTCCTTCAACAGGAACCACGAAGATGTCTCCACCGGTCGAGCCCTCATCGCTCATCAGGCCCTCGATGAAGGCCACGTTCTTGCCATCAGGCGAGACGCGCGGTTCGGAAATTTGAAACTTCGGGGCATAAATCTCTTTCATTTCTCCCGAGTGCGCTTCGATGCGGTAAAGGCGAGCGACATACCAGTTCGCGTCACCGGAGCCATGGGCGGCGGTACCTACCCACCCGCGACCGTCGGGCAACCAGTCATATTCGTAAACGTAGATGTCGGATGGAGTGACCTGGGACACCGAGTTGGTGGCGAGATCGATGGTCGTAAGGCGCTGCTCATAAATCTTTTCACCCACGACGCCGGCGAGCGGAGTCATGGGCTGCAGAGGACCTGCGCTTCGTGGCATGCCTTCGACGAAGAGGACCGCGAGCTTCGAGCCATCGGGCGAAAAGCTGGGCGCGTCCACGTTACCTTTCAATTCGACTCGCTTAGTCGGAGAACTGGTTCCGGGTGCAACGGTCCACACTTGGGCTGCAGGAGCCGTTCCCGTGAGATCGGCGAGAAAGGCCAGTTGCTTGGAATCGGAGGACCAGCAGACGCTGCGGAGAGACATATCGCCTTCTACGGCGACGTTTTGCGAGGAGCCGCTCTCGACGGAGGCCACGGTCAGCTTGCCGGCAACAATGTAGGCGACGTGGCTGCCATCGGGCGAGATTACCGCCTGCGAAATCCCTTTCGCGTCGGGCATGGAATCGAAAATCGAGGCTGCGCGAGAGGGCGATGCGGTTTGCGATGCAGTCGCATGGGGAAGCAGCAAGGCGGTGGCGCAGAGAAGGGCAGGTAAGACTCGGGAGCGAAGGATCATGGGTCAGGAGTATACCGCGTCAATTGCGGTTCGAAGTAAGACTCGTCCGCGGCTTCTTAATCCGACACAACGAGGGCGAGACGCCCTCGCGACAGCCGGCAGGATGCCGGCGCTACCTTTTAGAATCCCATGATGTTGTAGCCGCAGTCGACGTAGATGGTTTCGCCGGTGATGCCGCTGCTGGCGTCGGAGGCGAGAAAGACTCCAGTCGAGCCTACTTCCGAGACTTCCACATTGCGTCCCAGCGGCGCGCGCTCGGCATGGGATTTGTGCATGTCTCCGAAACCGGCGATGCCTCGGGCCGCCAGAGTTTTGATGGGGCCGGCGGAGATGGCGTTCACTCGAATCTTTTTCTTGCCCACCTCAAAGGCAAGATAGCGAACCGTGCATTCCAGCCCGGCTTTGGCGACAGCCATCACGTTGTAGCGGGGCACCACTTTTTCCGAAGCGTAATAGGTCATGGTCATGATTGAGCCGCCGTCCTCCATCAGGGGGGCCGCGGCGCGCGATACCGCGACCAGCGAATAGACGCTGACGTCCATGGCGACGCGAAATCCCTCGCGGGTGGTGTTGATGAAGTCGCCTTTCAGTTCGTCGGCTGGCGCAAACGCAACTGAGTGCACCAGCGTGTGCAGTTTGCCGTAGCGCTCTTTGAGTGTGGCAAAGAGCCGGGCGATTTCGTCGTCTTTCGAGACGTCACACATGAAGCCCTCGGCGCCGGGCAGCGAGAGGATGAGATCCTTGGCTTCCTGCTCCAGCCGCTCGTTCTGGTAGGTGATCGCCAGCTTCATGCCGGCGGCGTGCAATCCTTGTGCGATCGACCACGCGATCGAGCGCTTGTTGGCGACCCCGAAGACGACGGCATTACGCCCCTGCAAGTCAGAAGACATGTCCGCTCCTTAGGAATGGGAAGAATACCAGCCTGACGTGTGGCTTTACCACGGAGGCACGGAGGCACGGAGAAAATAACTCAGATCAGAATGACTAAAGGGACACCTAGGAATCCGCAACGTATTCCTCAGTGTCTCTGTGCCTCCGTGGTGAAATCGGCTTATCTTGCAGCCATTTCTTCTCCGATCGAAGCTTCCACCGGCAAGCTGGACGCGACGAAGGACAGTCCGTATACGCCTGAAAGAATGGCGAAGCCAACCACCAAGCTCACTTTGTGCGCGACCGCGCCGACTATCAGCGCGAGCACGACTTGCAGCAGGGTTCCGCCAAAGTAGAACGTGTTTTGTACGCGTCCCATCAGATATTGCGGAACCATTTCCATGAGGCTGGTGTTCATGGCCACGCCGCCGACGCCGCGTCCCGATCCCATGATGAAATAGGCCGCAATGGCGAGCGCGAGATACCGGGCGATCGGCGCGAACGCGATCGCCACTGCGATTACCGCCATCGAAAAGGCCACGGTTCGGCGTCCGCCGAGACGAGAAATGGTGAACGGGGCGTACAAGACGCTGATGAAGGCGCCCGTGCCCCATCCGGCACTGAGCCAGCCATAGCCTACGGGGCCGGCGTGAAACACGCGTTCGCTGAGCGAAGGAGTAACGACTCCGCCGGTAGACATAGCGCCCAGGAAGAGAGCCCAGCTGATGCCGAGCAGAATGACCGCGCGACGATCGCGGAGAAAGTGAAGACCTTCGCGCATCTCGAGCCAGAAGCGCTTGAGTTGGCTTTCGGCGGCAACAATATCAGCGCGCAACTCCGCCGGACGGAGCACCACGTGGCGTCCCTTGCGTACCGCGAAGTAGCAGAGGAACGAGACCACGTAGGTGGAAACGTCGATGATCAGCACGCCACCCAGGCCGATATGGTTGTACATGAAGCCGACAATTGAACCGGCAATGAGCCAGCCACCCTGCACTCCTGCCAGCAAAAACGTATTGGAGTGCACGAATCCGCCCTCAGGCGTCAGTTCCTGGATCAGCGCGGTAATCGTTGGCCAGAACATCCAGAATCCGGCCGCCACGAGCGTATTCATCAGGTAAAGTTCCCAGACCTGCACCCGGTGCAAAAACGCGAGAATGGCGACGCTCACAATAATGACGGCGCGCAACGCGTCCAGCCACATCACCAGCCTCCGGCGGTCTTCGCGGTCAATAATCACGCCGGTGAAGGGAAGCATGAGCATGGCGGGGATCGTCTGAACCACAACCAGAGTCCCCAGTGCCATCTCCGAGTGCGTGACCTGCAGAACGTACCACGCCACTGCAGCCGAGTTCATCCCGCTGCCGATCATCGACACCAGGTTGGCGGCAAAGACGAAACGCAGTGGAAGATGGCTGAAACTGGCACGCATCTTTCTACTTTAGCAGGAAGATTTCACCACGGAGGCACTGAGGCGCGGAGGAAAATTGAAGGCCAGGTATGCGGTTTCAAACGTGCAGTTCCCACCCTGTATTTCTGCGTGTCTCCGTGCCTCCTTGGTAAAGACAAGCCATCCTTGTGATGGCAGACCTTGCGCCAACTGGCACGCATCGTCCTACTTTAGCAGGAAGATTTCACCACGGAGGCACTGAGGCACGGAGGAAAATTGAAGGCCAGGCATGCGGTTTCAAACGTGCAGCCCCCACCTCATATTTCTGCGTGTCTCCGTGCCTCCTTGGTAAAGACAAGCCATCCTTGTGATGACAGACCTTGCGCCAAGGCGGCATTCGGCGCTAGGATTCGCGTGCTGAAAGAAAATCCAGTCATCTCTTGTGTATCCGGAGGCCGACTATGCCACGCCGTTTTGGATCGTTACTTCTCGCCGCTTCTTTTTCTTTTGTGCTTCTGATTTCCCAAGCTCGCGCCCAGGTGGATCACATCGTAATTGCCGCGGGGACTGACGAAGATCGTGATCTGCAAGCCATCACCAACGAGCAGGACCAGGCGAAAAAGCTGGCCATGTACCAGGAATTCGTGCAGAAATTCTCCTCCAACCCGGAGGCGGTGGCGTATGGAAACTGGCAGCTCGAGCAGGCGTACCAGGCCAGCGGAGATCTGCAGAAGGCGCTCGATTACGGGGACAAGGCTCTCGCGAGTTCTCCTCACAATCTCGACATCCTGGTGTCGCAGGCCGGTTTGGCGCAACAGGCCAAGCAAAATGCGAAGCTGGCAGACTATGCCGCGCAAGGCGGCGAGATCTGCCGCTCGATCGCCAAACAGCCCAAGCCGGAAGGCATGAGCGACGAAGACTTTGCGCAGAAGGTCGGGCAAGAGAAAGCCACCTCGCAAAACAACTGCGATTTTCTGGAAGCCAGCGGCTTTAACGTCATCACTACTGAGACCGATCCCAAGAGCCGGATGGCGGAGATCGAGAAGTTCTCGGCGGCGTTTCCGGATTCGAAGTATGGTCCGCAGGTTTCCAACTACGCGATGTACACCTTGGGCCCGGGGCAGCTCAACGATCGCGAGCGATTGCTGTCGTTTGGAGAAAAAACTTTGGCTGCCGATCCCAATTCGCTGCCGGCGCTGCTGTTGCTGGCCAATTATTACGGCGACGACTCAAAGGCGGGTAGCTCGGCAAAGGCGATCACCTACGCCCAGAAGGCGATTGAAGTTGCCAAAGCCGATGCTCCCGATGCAGACAAGACCCGCAAGCTTTCCGCAGGAGCAGCGTACAACACGATCGGCTGGGCCTATCTGAAGCAGGAGAAGGCGACCTCGGCAATTCCGGAACTCAAGACTGCCTCCGGGTTGCTAAAGGGCCAAGACGACCAGCAGTATGCGCGCGCGTTGTACGGCTTGGGATTCGCCTATGGCAAGCTAAACAAGCTTACCGAGGCTCGCGAAGTGCTCACAGAAGCGGTGAAAATTCCGGGTCCGTTCCAGGCGATGTCGCAGGATCTGTTGGGTAAGGTGAACAACGCCCGAGCCAAGAGCCGATAATCCGCCGCGGTTACGGCTTGATCAAATCCTCAGATAGCGTTTCGGCTTTCCACGCGAGGGTACGGGCGCGGTCGAGATCGCCGGACGCGATGGCGTCCTTCGATTGCTTTACGAAAACGCGCGCTTGAGAAAGCGTGTCTTGCTGGTTGGAACTGAGCTGCTTCCCGCCCACCTTCTTAAGGTTGTTCTCCGTCACGCCCAACAGTTGATTCACCACGTCGCGCTGGTGAGCCGCCTGGCTATCGGTAGGTCCTCCGGCCAGCTGGATGCTTGGCTCGGATGTTCCTCCATGTCGGACGATGGTCTTTTTCGGAGGACAGTCTTGAGCTGCCGTCGCAGTTCCGGCCTGTCCCGATGCTGATGCTGTAGGGCTTCCTGGAGCCGGATCGGCTGGTGACGTGCTTTGAGGGTTGGCCCCTTGGGGATTCGAGGCCGGAGTGGCGGGTTGCGCGGGCATGGGACGAACGCCGCAGTTCGATGACGCAACTTTTTTCTTGTGATGCTTTCGTTTTGTGGTGGCAGTCTTTTGCGACGTTGCCGGAGACTGTGCGGAACTGGAAGGCTTGGTCTCAGACGGTGCGCTCTGCGCCTGCGGGTTCGCCGTCTGCTGTTCCGTTTGTGGCGCAGACTGGATCGCAGGTTCTGCCGTTTGGGCAGCTTGAGGTTTCGGCTGGAACGTAGCCGCTGGATTCGAAGTAAATGAGGACAGCAGGAGAACGACGGCCAGAGTCATACGGGAATTCCCGGGCTGAGATTCCAATTCTTACCCTATCTTACGCTTCCGCCGTGAGTGCTGTTCTGGATTCTCCCGACGAAAATTCCTGGCAGCAACAGGCGATTCAATCACCGCGCGGTGAACCAGCGGCATCGGCAGCATAATCAGCATGGAGATCCGCTGCCGGGCTTGCACTGGCCGGGATCTGGAAGCGGAAAATGGTGCCAGCTCTGTCGGCCGATTCGAAATCCACCGTCCCATAATGCCATTGCAGGATCTGATAAGTCTGGGCGAGTCCGATACCGCTGCCTTCCTTCTTTGTGGTGAAGTAAAGCTCGAAAATTTTATCGTGCATCTCCTGCGGAATTCCGGCGCCCTGGTCTTGAACCTCGGCGACAATGATGCCGTTTTCGCGCCGTGCTGACATGGTGAGCAAGCCTCCCTGCGGCATCGCCTGCACTCCGTTGATCACGACGTTGAGAATGGCCTGCTTCATCAGATCGACATCCACTTTCACGGGCAGCGGGAGTTCCGGCAAATGGCGCTCAATGGTGACCCCATGCTGCTCGGCATCGGGGGCAGCGAGTTGGGCGACGTCTTCGAGCAAGCGCCGGAGGTCGACTTCTTCCAAGTGCAGATCACGCGGTCGCGTGAAGTCCACGAGGGTTTGTACCACGCGATCCAGGCGGCGGATTTCGCTGTCGATGATATCCATGTGACGCCGGGTGTCGGGTTCCTGCTGAGCGAGTTTGTTGCGCAGAAGCTGCAAGTGCAGCACGATCGCGTTGATGGGATTCTTCACCTCGTGGGCTACGCCGCGGGTCAGGCGCCCACTGGCGGATAGTCGGCGTGACATCTCGATCTCGTCGCCGATGCGCCGCACCGATTCCGTATCGCGCATAATCACAAGCGCGCCGATCTGCGAATTCTTCTCCTGCACAAAGTCGAGCGACACCTGCACGCGCCTGCCTGCGGCCGCTTCAAACTCGCGCAGCGCGATGGGCCGCCGGCGCTCGAATGCATCCAGCAGAGCCGTTCCCAGCAGAGACCTCCGATCAAAAATCTCCTCTACGCTGCGACCGAGAAGGTCACCCCGCGGGCGTCCCAGAAAAGATTCCACCGGAGCACTCACCAGGACTACGCGGGTGTCGCGTGCGAAGAGCATCAGGCCATCCTGCAACTTCGACATCAGTTGATCAACATTGTCCTTGAGTGCGGAGAAAATCTCCTTGCTGTCGCGGATCTGACGGCCGAGATTGGCGATCTTCAACGTGACCAGGCCGTATTCATCATGCTGGGACTCGTCTCCGTACAAATCTGCTTCTCCGGCTGTGACGCTGTCGAGGTTCCGGCTGATCTGCTCCAGGGGACCCAGAGCCAGGTTGGAGATGCCGGCGGCCAGCAGCAGCGAAATGAAGATCAGGGCAACCGAGATGTACAGAGCACGCATGAGGCGAGCTTGCACTTCACTCTTCAGAAAGAGAGTCTGTACTCCAATGCGAATGGTTCCGAATGGGGTGCCGTTAAGTTCCAATGGAGAGGTCACGTCGTAAACTGCGGCCGGACTGAACACCAGGCGAATCTGGTCGCGGAACCGGGCCTTGACGATCTGTTCGAAATCGGGGCGCGGCGGAATCACTTTCCCGACCAGGCTGGCATTAGTATCGAGCAGCGCCTTGCCAGTGGTATCCACAATGGAAACGTCGAGGACGTACCGCCAGTCGCCGGGATCGGACTGCAGCAGATTGTTCAGATCAACGTCAGTTTCAATGTATTCCGTCAATGCGTTTCTGAGGGCGACGGGATTGCTGGTGTCGACCGAGGTGCTGCTGAAATCGGGGACCGCATTGTTGGCCGCATATCTGAGTTGAAGGGTCAGGCTGGTTGCGGTCTCGTAGGCGTTGGCGATGCGCAAGCGCAGAATCTGCGAGATGTACAGATAGGAGAACGCCGTTACCATGACGGTCACCATGAGAGTGATGACCAGCACGATGATGGTTTTGCGTCGCATCGTAAAAATCGGTGAACCGTCCGGGCAGCCTAGCTGCTGGGCACTTCTTCCTTGCCCGCAACCCCTTCCGGCGTCGCGCTGCCGTACTCCTTCAGCTTGTTGTGAAGCGTTTTCAAACTGATTCCCAGGATCTCGGCGGCGCGGGTCTTGTTATTGCTGGTTGCTTCCAGCGTCTTGAGGATCAGCATCTTTTCCGCCTCTTCTACGGTGGTGCCGACTCCCAGCCGGACGGCATCCGGATCGTTGGCCGCTGTTCGTAGAGGAGCCTGCCCGAATCCTGGCGGCAGATGTTTTGTCTCGATCATCCCGGAGTCGCAGACGATCACCGCGCGTTCAATCGTGTTGCGCAGTTCGCGCACGTTCCCCGGCCAGGAATAATTGTTGAACTGGTTGAGCACCGCCTCGCTGACTGCCGTAACCTTGCGTCCATGCTTACCGCTCATCTCGGCGAGCAATAACTCCACGAGGGAAGGAATGTCCTCTTTGTGCTCGCGCAGCTGGGGCATGTGAATGTTGAATACATTCAGCCGGTAATAGAGATCGCTGCGCAACTCGCCTCGAGAGACGGCTTCGTCGGGAACTTTGTTGGTGGCGGCGAGGACGCGCACATCTACCGAGGTTTCGACCTTGCTGCCCAAGCGGCGCAACTTGCGATCTTCCAGAACGCGCAGCAGTTTCGCCTGGGTCCCGACCGGCATCTCTCCAATCTCATCGAGCAGCAGCGTCCCACCCTCGGCCAATTCGAAGCACCCGGTGCGTCGTTCGAGCGCGCCGGTGAAAGCGCCTTTTTCATGGCCGAAGATTTCGCTTTCCATCAGCGTTTCCGGAATCGCAGCGCAGTTGATGGCCACAAAAGGCCTGTCTTTCCGTGGGCTAAGTTCATGAATCGTCCGGGCTACGAGTTCCTTGCCGGTTCCGCTGGCGCCTGTGATCAATACCGACGCCGTGCTCGGGGCGACCATCTCGATAAGGCGGAAAATCTCCTGCATCTTGCGGGACGCGCCGCTCAGCCGGCCCAGCGATCCCGTGTCGCGCAGCCTGCGTCTGGTCGCCTCCAGTTCGGCGCGAGTGCCCAGCAGCGCGGATGCATTCGACAGGATGGTGCGCAGCCGGTTGGTGTCGATGGGCTTGGTGATGTAGTCGTATGCGCCCATGCGCATTGCCTGCACGGCGCTGTCAATCGTTCCCTGGGCAGTGACCAGGATCACGGCAATGGTCTGTGCCTGCTCGGCAAGATGGCCCAGCAGTTCGATGCCCCCCATCCGCGGCATCTTCAAGTCGGTGATGACGATGGAAGGCGCCCATTGCGTAGCCTTTTCCAGACCTTCGGCACCATCGCGTGCTGTCTCGGCGCGATAGCCCCAGGAGCCGACCAGTTCGGCTAATCCCGAGCGCTCATTCTCTTCATCCTCGACAATCAGTACTTTTTCATGGATCATTCGCTTGCCCTGGCTGCTGGCGTTCACCTATTCCAAGCCCGGTTCTCCGCAGAGACGGCACTAGGGCCGGATTTTCCAAGATACGCGGCCTGTTTCCACCCGGCAAGGTCCAGATCGTGCAATTTAGCTCCCCGGGGAAGACTTACCTTCGACGTCAATTTGAGACCGCGCGGGACCGGTTGGTTGCCAAAACTGACAATACCTTCAGTCTACGCTTTCCCTTTAAGCTGCTGTGAGATAGAATTTTGCGTTTCCCAGGAAAGTCTTTCTTCACTCAATTAGCAAATTACTTCCTGTGACCGCTTGATCGCGCAAGGCGTCAAGCGAAGCGTCATTTTGGAGGGTGTTATGTTAAGGAGCCTATCAGTTCCCCGAACAGCGTTGTTGAGCCTGTTCACAGTTGTCACGGTAGTTCTGATTTCCTCAGTAGCTTTGGCCCAGAGCGACACTAATCCGAAGTGGGATATTTTTGTCGGCTATCAATACCTGCATCCTGGCATCTCCGTTCCGGCGCCATTCGGCGATCCGAACAATCCCACTCCGTTCAAAGTTCCTGATATGAGCAAGGGAGTCGGAGGGGCTTTCACCTACAATTTCGATCCGCATTGGGGAGCCGAATTCGACGTAGGACAGAACTGGAATAACGGGAACGACGTCACGACTGTCTCCGTCGGGCCTCGGTTCATGTGGCGGACCGACGATGCAAACTTTTTCCTGCATGCGCTGGTTGGCCTCAATCGTCTTTCCGTCAGCGGCCTGAACGAACCGAACGGGATTGGAACCATTCTTGGCGGCGGCATGGAACTGCCCATTACCAAGTCCATCGCTTTTCGAATCTTCGAAGTGGACTACGTTTGGGCCAGACAGCACTACCCGGACTTCGCGTCTCCGTCGTTTCCGGATCTGCGGCGGCCCTCCGAACAGGGTGTCAGGCTGCGTACCGGATTGACGTTCAGCTGGGGCGGTGCTCCGGAAGCCGTGCCCGCTGCCTCCTGCTCCGTACAACCCACGGAAGTCATGGTGGGAGAGCCGATTACGGCGACAGCCACCGCCAGCAACTTCAACCCAAAACACACCGTCACGTATAGCTGGAGTGGGAATGGTGGCCAGGTGACCGGCAAGGATACGTCGGCTACGATCGACACCAACAATGTAGCTCCCGGCAACTATACGGTTACCGCGAAAGTCACCGATCCAAAGGCCAAGAAAAACAACGAGGCGAGTTGCACCGCGAATTACACGGTAAAGCCGCTGCCGCCTAAGAATCCTCCGACGATGTCACTCTCAGCGAGCCCCACCAGCCTTGTTCCCGGTGGATCGGTGAACCTGTCGGCCAATTGCACCAGTCCCGACGGCGTCCCGGTCTCGGTGGCGAACTGGACTTCAACGGTAGGCACCGTGTCTGGGTCCGGAAACTCCGCCACCCTGAACACAGCCGGGCTGCCTCCGGGCCCGGTGACGGTTAGTGCGACTTGCACCGACTCCCGTGGCTTGACGGGCCAGGCATCTACCCAGCTCACCATCGAAAATCCGCCGCCTCCTCCGGTCGATAAGGCATTGGAAGCGCGCTTAGCGTTGCACAGTGTCTACTTCGCGACCGCGCAGCCGACGCCGAAAGATCCCAATGGCGGCCTGCTGCCCAGCCAACAGAAGATCCTGTTGAATCTGGCTACTGACTTCAAGAAGTATCTTGAAGCCAAACCTGATGCCCACCTCGTGCTCGAAGGCCACGCCGACGTTCGCGGCGCGGCAGCGTTTAATCAGGCGCTATCCGAGCGCAGGGTGGCGCGCGTAAAGGGCTTCCTTGTCGCGCAAGGAGTTCCAGAGGCTGACATCGAAACCAAAGCCTTCGGGGCGCAGCACAACCTGACCAGCGACGAGGTGAAGCAGTCGATCGAGCAGAACACTGACCTGACTACCGAAGAGCGCAAGCGGGCGCTGGCTCGAATTGCTGTCATCAAGTTGGCCAGCAACCGCCGGGTGGACGTCACTCTGAGCTCTGCCGGACAGACGGAAAAGTCAGTCCAGCAGTTCCCGTTCAATTCCACTGACGCTTTGAGCTTAATCGGCGGCCGGGAGAGCGAAGCCAAGAAGAAGACAGGAAAGGCCGCTCCCAGGAAGCCAAGGAAAAAGCAATAAACAGGGTGTAATCAAGCCAGTTATCACGCGGAAGGCGCCATGGCCTTCCGCGTTTTTTATTGCTACGAAAAGTACTTAGGCAGGAATCTGCAGGAAAAATATACACAGACCACACGAAAGTGCCATCGCCAAGTCGTTGATTTGGTGACACTGTGTCTGGTATTCGGCTTGCCACTTACAACTAAGAATCTATGAGGCGGATGACTACATCGCTGACGCGTCGAATCCTGCTAGCCGGGCCGCTTACATTGGCTCTTCTGGCAGCGGGATGCTCCCGCCCGGTTACCGTGCCCGGCGATGGCGTCTCTGCCCAGGCGGATCCGCACGCACCGTTTCAGGCCGAACGAACCAAACCCGAAAACGCCACTGGAGAACTCACAGTTGCCGGCAGCAAAGCTGATGCGTCGCCGAACAGTCTGCCCTTCCATGATGGCGAGAATCTGCCGGCAGGTACTCTGATCAACGTGCGCTTGCAGACGCCCATTTCAGTGGACCATCCGGAACCCAGCGATCCCTTCGAAGCCGTCGTCGCTGAGCCGGTGGTGATCGATGGCAATACTGTCATTCCACGTGGAACCATGGTGTCCGGGCGCGTAGAGTCTGCGCGTACCTCGAAACTCAAGCGCAATCAAGGCTATGTCCGCTTGGCGCTGGCATCGGTTGACATTGCCGGAGTGGACGTCCCGATTCAGACCGCCAGTCTCTTTGCCCGTCAATCTCCGTTGAACGACAACTCGCCTGCCGTCATCCATTTGGAAAAGGGACGGAGACTTACTTTTTCGCTCGCTGAACCCGTGTACCTGGTCGCGCAACGGGCCGTGCCGAGTCACTGAACACCCGAAATTTCCCATCGCGCCGGGTCAATTTTTAAGATTGCCCCCAGATTCTTCTTCAAATCGAGTTTTCCACAGAAGATTTCCCACGATTATTACTTTGACAAAAGTGGAAAAGGGGGCGTCTAATTGCTCCCGAAGCCGCTTCTGCCAGATTTTCGTCGTCGGCTTCCCTTCAGGAGGCCGCGCATGACTTTTATCGTCGGCATCACGTGCCAAGATGGGCTTGTGGTTGCATCCGAACAATTGGAGAGCGATGGTATAACGAAGCGGTATAGGCAAAAAATACATTCGCGGGTGATAGGCGATGAATGGGGGGTTTTGTGGGCTGGCACAGGCCCCTCGTATGTTGTAGATAAATTCTCCGACAAGTTCGCAGAGTTAGTTGGGAACGGAGATTTTGATAGAGCCAAATTGGAGCTTCACGCCGAAATGTGCCTGCAATTCATTCGAAAGCAATACTCACGCCCAAGCGATGCAATCGACATAGTTATGGCTATTTTCGGAACCCCGATGCTCAAGGAAAAAGGAAAAACGTTCCCAGGATTGCCAGAATTCCACCTTTACCGAGGTGGTTCGGAATCGGCCTGCATCGCAGAGCAGCGTGATTACTGTTGCGCAGGAATGGATTGCACACTGGCTGTTTTCGCACTAGACGCCTTCGTGAATCCATTTGGATGTGTAGCGGAGGCGTGCCAAGTTGCCTTTATTGTTACTTCGCTTATGAAGAAATACGCAGAAGGATGCGGTGGGAAGGTTGACTGTTTTTATTACCAATTTGGCAAACCACATTGGACCCCTCTTCTAGATTCCCAATTAGCCACACTCAAATCAGATTTTCCTGTGACAGATGTTGAGAAAGCAATGACGGAGTTCTGGGCAGAGCATCCGAAGAACGTAATTATGAAAGCTAAAACTGAGGCCGAAATTCAAATGCGTAGGGTTACAAGGTCTCAGAAGAAAAATAAACGGACGAAGTGACTTCTATGTCTACTGAATCTTTCCGCTGGTTGGCAGAAGTTTCAAAAGTGCTTGGAGTGCGTTGGTCTGATCGCTCCGAGAGTGATCGTGCTCAAGCTCTTTTCGTAATGCAGCGAATGCTGCGCGAGTCTCAGGTTGTATTTCTGGAGAAGCCGCAAACTGCTTCACTATCTCCTGCCAGTGAGGAATTGCGCGAACCTCGCACAGCGCTTCAAATGCTAGATTCTGAAAATACGCCTCCTCGAACATCTGGAGGATCGCCAGAATGAATTCGTTGTCGGGCTTATTCATCGCGTCCTCGCTATGCGGTCAACCTTTCAAAGGTGAGCACTGGGGCCGTAACCATGTGGCGCAGCGTATCAAGGAACAGAGTGTGAGACTTGCGGCGATTGAAACGGAACGTCATTTCGTTCAGATAGGCCGCGAGATGCTTGGGGCTGACGCGATGCCACGATCCCACGATTCCGCGCTTGAACAGCGAGAATGCGGATTCCACGGTGTTCATTGTGACCATGAAGCCGTTCTCGTAGCGGACGTACTCGTCTTTGCTATGGTTCACAGCTTTGCGCTTCGATACCTGGGTTCGCGGAAGTCCCAAAGGATAGAGCACGGATTCGTCAGTAACAATCACGTCCACATCTTCGCTGACGTGCTGCTCAAGCACTTCGCGGATCGCTTTCGATGTTCCCTCTTTCACGTGAATGAACTTAAGGTCGCCGCTACGCTGAATGATTCCGATTACAACTTCTTTCACGTCGCGGTAGTTGCCCTTCCCGGCTCCGCGTGCTTTTCCGCCAATGTAGGTTTCATCAACTTCGATAGTGCCATCCAACATCTTGTGAACTTCCGTCATAGCGAAGCGGATTCTGTGGCAGAGATACCATGCTGTTTTGTAGCTGACGCCGAGCGTGCGCTTGATCTGCATCGCGCTCATGCCTTTCTTTGCTTCGCAGAGCAGCAGAGTAGCGAGAAACCACTTTTGCAAGGCCAGATGGCTGTCGTTGAAAACCGTGCCAGTCGTTACGGTGAATTGATAGTCGCATCCCTTGCAATAGAACAACTGCTTCGCTGTGGCGAGTTCCACGGCTGGCATTTTGCACCGTGGGCATTCAACGCCATTAGGCCAGCGCAAGCGCACCAAAAGTTCACGGCATTTGTCGTCAGTGTCGAACAGGTTTATAACGTCAACTAGGGTCACAGGGAACCTCCAATGGACGCAAAAACGAAACGGGAAGAGCTAAAACGAGTACCGACTAGGAAGTTGCTGGCGAGCATCAAACGGGACTTACGGAGGAGTATGCACGCTACCACCTCTGCCGCCAAACCGAAGAAGAAGTAGGAGTTAGCTTCCATGTGAAGCATTATGCTCCTATGTCTTAACTTTTGTCAAGTAAATAATCTTGAGATTTCCCCTTTTTTGTGACATCTGCCCTTTCGCAGGTAGGGGGGCTTCTCTCTATAGTGAGCCGAAGTGGGAGTAGTGATGGCAATTGTAAGTGCCTGTCAGTTCCCATTTTGGGAAAACGAAGGTATCGGCTGGCCCCATCGCAGATTCCTTTCGGGATTGTCCCGGCGCACAGTAGACACTATGAGTTCTGTTGCACTCATCCCGACGGTTCAAGATTCAAAAACGGAAATTGAGCTCCTTTTCGAGAACGCTCCATTCGCTTGCGGCCACTGCGATCACGAGGGCAATCTCCTTGCGTTCAATGCAGCTTTCTCCCGACTGCTGGGGCGTAATACGGGAACAAATCCATCTTTGCATGTTCTGGATTTCATTCAGGCGCAGAATCGCACGGAGACCGAGCGCTTGATTGCTGAACTGCTGCATCAGCAGCGGCAAAGCATTCAAGTCGAGGGTGTAAACAGCGCAAACGGTCCACTGCTGCGGTGGCACGCCTGGTGGGTGCGGCAGGCCGGCGGACTCGATTCCATATTGGTGTCGGCGGAAGAACATTCCCCGGTGCGGGCAGCCGAGCAAAGGCTTTGCCAAGCCGAGCGACTGGAAATCGTAGGGCGTCTGGCTGGCGGAGTCGCTCACGACTTCAACAACCTGCTCACTGGAATCATGCTGTACTGCGACTTGCTGATGGCCAGCATTGAAACCGGCCACAGGGCCCGCAAATATGCGGATGAGATCCGCAAAGCGGGCATGCAAGCCAGCGGGTTGGTGCGGCAGTTGCTGGCCATGGCCCGGCCTACGAATTCTCAACCCAGGCTGCTCTCGCTGAACGAAACTGCCGAGGGCGTGCGCAATCTGCTGCTCCGGCTGATTGGCGAAAATATCGAACTACAGCTTCGGCTCGACACCAACCTGGGCTTGATCAAAATGGATCCCACGCAGGCGCAGCAGATTCTTCTCAATCTGGTGCTCAATGCGCGTGACGCAATGCCACGCGGCGGAACCATTGCCATCGAAACCCGCAACTGCAAGCTGGAAGTATTGACGGACTCCGTTCTCGGATCTTGCAGTGCGGCATCTCTGCCCTGCGCACTGCTCGTAGTGCAAGACAACGGCAGCGGCATGGATGCGGCGACGCGCGCGCATGTCTTTGAGCCCTTTTTTACGACCAAAGGGGGGAAAGGCACCGGTCTTGGCCTCGCCACCGTCCACGACATCGTGAGCACGAATGGAGGGCTGATCCACCTCGACAGCACCCCCGGTCAGGGCACTCGCGTTAGCGTGCTGCTCCCGCTGGCTCCGGAGGCTGCCCCTGAGTCTTTCCGCGAGAGCACAAGTTTTTATCCCGCCAGAGGCGGGGGAGTTTTTTCATCCAAAGAAGAGGAATGAATTGCCATGACGTCTGCTGCATTAAGTCCGCTTGCTGTCACGCCTCAAATTGAACCAGCCAACTTTCTTAATCTTTTGATCGTGGACGATGAACGCTCCATTCGCGAGGCCTGCCGTGAGGTGGCGCTGTCGCTGGGTTACTCGGCGTTTGTGGCCGACTCCGCCGAGCAAGCCTACCGCGCTCTCGATGCCCAGAGCTTCGATGCTGTTCTGCTCGATTTGCGGCTGCCCGGTGCCGGTGGGCTCGATGCTCTTCGGCGAATTAAAGAGCGCCGTCCCGAAGCTATCGTTGTGGTCGTGACCGGATACGGCACGGTGCAATCGGCAGTGCAGGCGATGAAAAACGGCGCCTACGACTATGTGACCAAACCGTTCAGCGTCGATGAGCTCAAGCTGCTGCTTGAACGTGTGGGCAGCCACTTGAAGCTGAAGTCAGAAAACCGCATGTTGCGCGAGAAGGTCAAATCGAAACAGGGATTCGGCGGGATCGTGGGCCGCGCTCCCGAGATGGAGAAGCTCTACCGCATCATTGCCAAGGCGGCCAACAGCGTCCATCCGGTGCTCATTCTGGGCGAGAGCGGCACCGGCAAAGAGATGGTTGCCCGCTCCATTCACTACACCGGCCCGTTTCGCGACAAGCCTTTCATCCCGGTCGATTGCGGTTCGCTGGTGCCAACTTTAATCGAGAGCGAGCTGTTTGGCTATGTGAAGGGCGCTTTTACAGGGGCGAACCAAACCAAAGATGGACTGATGTCGATGGCCGAAGGAGGGACCATCTTTCTCGACGAAGTGGGAGAGCTTCCCGTGGATCTGCAAGCGAAGATGCTGCGGGCGATTCAGGAAAAGGAAATTCGGCCGGTAGGGAGCACGCGGCGAATTCCGATCAACATCCGAATTCTTGCGGCGACCAACCGTGATCTGGAACAGGCAGTGATGCACGGCAGCTTCCGGCGCGACCTCTATTTCCGCCTTAACGTGCTCAGCCTGCACATCCCGTCGTTACGCGAGCGGCGGCAGGATATTCCTCTTCTGATCGGGCATTTTTTGGAGCGCATGATGCGTACCTCCGGCCAGGAAAAGATGCTCAGCGACAACGCGTTAAAGGCCATGCTGGCGTACGACTGGCCGGGCAATGTTCGCGAACTGGAGAATTGCCTGGAACGCAGCTACGCCTTCACCAGCGGGCCGCTGATCCACACGGCGGATCTGCCGCCTGAAATCGCCCACCTTCCTTTGCCCGAACCCGCCAATGGCAGTTCTGACCTGCAAGGCAGGATTATTCCAATCGCGGAACTGGAGAAGCAAACGATCCTCCACGCTATTTCGGAATTGAACGGAGATAAGTTGCAGGCCGCAAGGTTGCTGGGCATTGGCAAAACAACTCTCTATCGAAAGCTGAAGGACTACGCGGCTCATAGTTGCTCTTAGCTGTACCGCGGTCCCGCCCTGGGGCAAGTCGGGGCTATCGTTCGCCCGCCTCCCCAATTGCGGACGCGCTTTCCAGCGGGAATTCCGCTATGGGAAGCCGGTCACGGCTAACCAATCTAAACGCAGTATTTTCAACCATCGGCTGTTGGCGGCTCACGTGCAATTGAAAAGACATGATTCTACTTATCACTTCGTCTGCTGATGGTTCACGGTGCGCCGAAGCCTTGTACGGCGCCACCGGTCAGGAAACGCACTGGGCCAGGTCCTTGCAGGAAGCTGCCACGCGCCTGCGCGAACAATCCTATTCCGCTGCGGTAATCGATCAATTTCTCCTCGAAACCGAGCCTGAGGAAAGCGATCAGATGCTCGAACATATGGGCACTGCCTTTCCGGTGTACGTCAATTTCGCAATCACGGGAATGGAACGGCTGGTGCGGGAGGTCCGATGGGCACTGCACCGCCGCAAGCGCGAGGAAGCGGTAGCCCGGCGAGCCATCGCCGAACAGATGAACAGCGAGATGCGCGAGACTCTGACCGCCATGATGCTTTCGTGCGAATTGGCGATGACGCTACCGGACGTTCCCGGGCCGGCGGCGGAAAAGATCCGCGCGATCGACGATCTCGCGCGCGCCATGCGCTTGCGCCTGGAAGTGAACTGAATTTAACGGGTGCTCGATTGGAATGGCTGCCTCACCGCATCCGTAATACGTTTTGATTATTGTGTGCCGTGGGCGGCTCGGATAACGTTTCGCTGCTCATCATTCTGTGGACTTGGGGTCCCGGAAAAATCTAACTGGCATCTGCGCGCGCGCTTTGCGTGTGTCATCGCATGGCTGCATGCGAGATGCCGAAGGACTTTCCCGTGCGGCGTATTCTGTTTCCAATCACCGTCTCTCTCATTTCTTGCTTTGGCATCGTCTTCGGCGCTCCCAGCTTTGCGCAGGAGCTCGGCACCGGCATCATCAGCGGAGAAGTGTCGGACTCTCAGAGCGCCGTGGTGCGCAATGCCCAGGTGACAGTCGTGCAGAAAAACACCGGCCTGAGCCGCAAGACGATGACCAACTCCGCGGGTCTGTTCGCGATCAACAATCTCGCGCCCGGACCTTACGAACTGCGCGTCACCGCCGGATCCTTTGCCGACTACCTGACGTCGATCGTTTTGGAGGTTGGACAACAAACCAACGTAAAAGTCCACCTCGGGGTGCAGAAGCAACAAACCGTCATTGATATCAACGATCTCGATTCGGTGCCGCTCGTGGATACGGCTTCCTCGGTCGTAGATGGCGTGATCAACTCGCAGCAGATCGAAAATCTTCCGCTCAACGGGCGCAACTTTCTGGAACTTGCGCTGCTGACTCCAGGCAACACGATCGCTCCGAACTTCGATCCGACCAAGCAGGGTACAGTCGTGATTTCTTCGGCTGGACAGCTGGGCCGCGGCGGCAATGTCAGCATCGATGGTATGGACGACAATGACGATGTCGTGGGCGGCATGCTGCTGAATGTGCCCGAGGACGCCGTCCAGGAATTTCAAGTCGCCACGAATCGCTTCTCCGCAGAAATGGGCCGCACCGGATCCGCTGTTGCCAATGTTGTGACCAAATCCGGCAGCAATACGCTGCACGGCTCGGCATCCATTTACGAGCGCGACAAATCCTTACAGGCAGCTACTCCCATATTTAATCCCACGGGCGGTTTTAGCGCCCCTGAGAACCAGAGTCCGCAATTCCGCCGCCAGCAATACTCCGGAACTGTGGGCGGTCCGCTGATCCGCGATAAGGCCTGGTGGTTTGGAGCCTTCGAATATCGGGACGAGATCGGCGGAGTCGTGGTCGGTACGCGCAATCTGGCCACGCAGCACATTGATACTGGCTTTGCTTCTGTGCCGCTTACCGATCCCATGGGCACAGTGCGAGGAGACTGGAACATTTCACAGAAGGATACTTTGAGTTTGCACTACTCGATCGAGCGGCTCAACGCGACCGGCGCCGCCAGCTTTCTTTCGGGACAGCCGATCGGATCGGCTTCCGAGCGGCAGAACCTTAACAACGATTTCCAAACCTTCCAAGCCTCATGGACCCGGACGATCAGCCCGACTCTGCTCAATCGCGCCAGCTACGCATTTAACAACTTCATCAACTCGACATCGCCGATCGCAGCGGCGCCGGAACTCGACTTTCCCAGTCTCGCCGACGGATCGTCGTACCGAGTGCCGCAACAGACGCGCCAGAAGCGTTCGCAATTCGACGACAACCTTGACTGGACCCGCGGACGCCACAATTTTCATTTTGGCGGCGAGTTCCAGCGCGTCGGAGCAGATTTCAATCTCGGAGTGTTCCAGTCCGGCGTGATTGAGTTTGTTCAGGATTTTGCCAACCAGGACCGCAACGGCGATGGCGTTATCAACGATCAGGATTTGTTGTTCGCAGTCGCCATTCGCAGCGGAATCCCTGCGACTTCGCTGGTGATTCCGAACGCCGACAACAACTACACCGCCGGCTATTTCCAGGACGACTGGCGGGTTCACCCGCAGCTGGTCTTGAACCTGGGGCTGCGTTATGAAATCGACTCCGATGTGAACGACCTCGGCCACTACGATCAGCTCAATCCCATTGTGCTGCCATTCCTACACGGTACCCGCCACAAAGCGGCAAACAATTGGGGTCCGCGCATCGGATTCAACTGGTCCACGAAAGACGCGCTGATCAGCGTTCACGGAGGCTACGGGATTTATTACGATCGCATCACGCTCGAAATCGATTCGCTGGAGCGCGGCCTTAATGGCACGGCGCTTCCCATTAACGTCAGCTTGGGCAGCGCCAACTTCCTCGACGGCAACGGAAACTTTATTCCCGGCCTCACGCCCGAATATCCTGGCACTGCGTTTGACGGCCCGATTATTCCCGGGGCGGGCGGCGCCGCCGAAGGCATCAACATCATCGACAACAACATGCGCAACCCGATGGTGCAGCAGTTCAATCTCGGCGTGGAATATTCGTTCGCGAAGAATTGGGTTCTAAAGCTCGACGGCATCCACGATCTGGGCACGCATTTCATCATCGGCGTACCTGTAGGCTCGGTGTTTAATCCCGCGTCCGGCGGACCCGAGACCGTGACTGACCTGCAATCGTCGGTCAATACGCACTACGATGCCCTGTGGGCAGTCGTCGATCACCGCTTCAGCAATCACTTCCAGTTCCACAGCGCCTACACTTTCTCGAAAGCGCTGAATTACGCCAACTACGATCAGATTCCCTTTGGATATGCACCCGTCGATCCAACCAATCTGCGGCGCGAGTATGGCTTCGCTCCAAACGATCAGACGCATCGTCTCGTCCTGCAGGGAACCGCAGATTTGCCCTTTCACCTGCGCTTATCGCCGCTTTGGACGTACGGCTCCGGCGTGCCCATGGATATTCTGCTCGGCGACGGCAGTGGCGATCGCGTACCCGGGCTCAGCCGCAATGCGGGCGGACGCCAGTTCCGTACCGGAGCCGAACTCAATGCCTTCCTGACTCAGTTGAATGTCGAAGGAGCGTTGAACGGATCGCTTGGCACGCCCCTGCCCATGGTATCTCCCGATGTGCGCTTCAACGACACATTCAACTCCTTCGATTTGCGTTTGGCGCGCGAATTTCACCTGGGCGAGCGCTTCCACCTGCAGGCCTTCGGGGAGGTCTTCAACCTGTTCAACAAGACAAATGTTCTAGGAAGCAGCAACGCGAACTATTCCGGATTTTTCAACGTGCTGGTGCCGGACCGGAACAACCCGAACCTCGCCTCGGATTTCGGCAGGCCGGCCAGCGGCGCGGGCGGAGTCTTCGGCTCCGGCGGCCCGCGCGCATTTCAGTTGGCGGTTAAGCTGGCGTTCTAGACGGGGCCTTTAGAGATCCGAGCTACTATTGGCAACCGAAGGCCTGCAGGTTGCGCAGCCTTTCTCCGGCCCCAGCCATCCCCTTGCGTGCGGCGGAATCGAGCAACACGCGGGCCTGATCGCAATTCTTGGAGACGCCGTCTCCCTTCAAATAGAGATCGGCCAGAAGCAGGGTGGCCTCGCTGTTTTGCTTGGCAATCGATTTCCAGAGCCACTTGGAAGCTTCAGCGCTGTCGCGCCTCTGCCCGCTCGCTCCGCCGAGATACCGTTGCGCAATGGCAAGCTCTTCGCTTCCGTTCCCGGAATTTGCGGTTTCCGCCGCAGGTTGAACAGATGTGGCCGCATTCTCGGCATTTGCCGATGGAGAAACTCTTCGGACCTGATTTGATGCCGCCGGCGCTGCGCTTCGCGCTTGCTGGCCCTGTTCTGCAGTCCCTTTCGTTCCAGCCTGGTCGCTACTTCCAGCCATCTCCGGCTCTTTCTTGGAAGGTGCCTGATCGGATGTCGTTTGGTCCGACTTTGGTGCGGGAGCAGCCGCCTGCGGCTGGTCAACTTCTTTCGCGGCCGGCGGAGCGGGCGGAGGTCCTTGTGATGCTTGCGACGCTTGCGCGCCACGCCACGCAATGTACCCCAAGGCCAGAATCACCAGTGCCAGCGCGACCCCAATATAAATTCGGTACGACGGCGAAGGCTCCGGTTCGTAATCCCACCCGGAATGATCCTCGTAGCTTGTATCGCCGGCGTCTTGAAACAGGGACAATCCATTGGTGTTGCTGCTCGGCGTGTAATAGTAGGAGGGTGCAGATTGAGGCGCCGAATTTTCATCTTCTTCCACAGCCTCGCGTTGAACGGCTTCGTGCGCAGGCTCTTCCTCATTGATCAGCACGTCCCGGCGGTTTTCACCTCCCAATTTCGCTCCGCACATGCCGCAGAACCGATGCGATGCGGGATTCTCCCCTCCGCAAACATTGCAACGCTCGACGGGTACGTATCTTTCGGAAGGCCGACTCTGCGGCTCTTCCGATGATGCGCGAGATTGCGCCGCGGCTTCATACTCTTGAGGATTCATGCTGGGGGAAGACGCCTTAGGCGCGCCCTCGTGGCCGCCATTTTGAAGTTCCAGTTCGCGTACCAGTTCTAATACCGCTTGTTCTCGTTTCTCAGGCGGGCTGGTGAAATAAACTTCTGCCCATCGGCCCATGTTCTCCGCCAGAAGCGGGTTCAGAAGAGGATTTAATTTCGCAGTTGGCAATGTAGGGGCACTCTGGGACTGGTCGCGTGGACTCAATGGAGCCTCCGGTTCAGTACTACTCGACGATTTCCCGTGCGATCTTTCCAAGGTATGATTGCACTCCGGCATGCTGGGGTTGTCAATTCTCAAGCGTTGGAACTCGCTGCGAACGGAAAGGACTCTAATTGCAGGGTTTACGATAGGCGGGCTCGAACTCATCCAACTGGGCGTCGCGCTGCGTGGTGTACTTTCCCGTAGGGGTTTTCCCGTAGAGATCGGTTCCAGGACAGTAGTACAAAGCGGTGTGCAGATCGACCCATACTTGGGTGGTTGGATTACCCTTGTCTTCCGGCGTTGCGGGCGGTTCTGCCAGGCCCAGGCTGATGAGCATGCGATCGAAGAAAGGAAGATCAGCATCTGAGGATTTGTGATGTGCTGCTGCATTTGGCGTGCTTGTAGCCGCGACGGAATGATCCGACCAGATGCCCCAGCGAATCACACAGGCGACTAAGATCAGCGCAATGCCGAGATAGATGTCGCCGCGGCGTGAATTCCAGAAGTTCACTAAGCCACTCGCGCGTTTACCTGCCGCCAATTGCTCAAAGAATGCGCGAGCGGACTGCGCCGAACTCCAGTCGGCCGAACCTGGTCTGGCCAGAGCGAGGGCGTGGGACGTTGGTTCTTCTTCAACCGCCTCCAGTTCAGTCTTCGAATCCGGTTCTGCTGCATCGGGAACCGCTGGATTCGTGTCACTACCCGGTTTCACAAACGCGCCGATCTTCTCCTCCGGGAGATCGGGAGCCATGAAGAAGTCGGGCAGCTCCTCTTGCAGAGAATCAGCCAAGAATTTTTCGGCTTCGGACGCATCGGAGTTCGGTCTGGGCTTACCCGGGGTGGCGCTGGCTTCCGCGGCAGCGTCGTCTTTTTGCCCCTGCTGCATGTGCCACATCGAGGCTACTTTGCTCTGCAGGTTGGGGAAATCATCGGAGGTTCCGCCGCTGCGCGGCGTTCCGCATTGCCCGCAAAATTGTTCTTCGCCTACCAGCTTATGACCGCATTGGAGGCAGACGTATGTGTTCGTACCCGAAGGTGCAGCTGGCGCGGGTGCTTCTTGGGGTGCGGATTTATCGATCAGAGCCGCCAAATTCGGTTTCAGTTTTTCCAGTGCCTGCAACATGACCGCCCGCTCGCTGGCTAGCGATTTCTTCCACGAGATTTCTTCCTCGCGCACCAGCGCTTCGGTGATCAGTCCGGCCATTAACTGGCAGGTATGAACATCCTGCTCGGTGAACCCATGCTGCTCGGAATAGTACAGCTCCAGGCCGCCTGCGACCTTGCCGTCGTGAAAAATCGGGACCGCAACCAGCGACTGAATGCCGCGGCGGCGGCAGTCTTCGCTGTCGAGGAGGACTTCAGGATTCACATCGTTACAGCGAAAAACTTGGCCCGTCCGAATACAGGGAATACAGAGCGCTTTATCGAGGGGATTTTCGGTTCCGTTAGGAGGCGCTCCAAAACCGGCTCCGGCGCGGTAGCGGACAATGTTGCCATCCAGCATCGCAATTGCGGCTCCGCGCGCGCGGCCAATTTCCACAACGCGTTCGGCAACCAGCGACATTGCGTTGTCGAGTTCAAGATGCCGGACCTGAATCCGGTGCTGCGTTTCTACAATCTGGCCGAGCGTGAATGTGTAGTCCGCCTGCGGCGTCGTTTCCGAACCTTGCTGAGGAGACGGTGCGGCCGAAGTGGAGGAGCGTTCATCGGCTTCGATCTGATCCCGTTTTAGCTCGAAACCCAGTTCCAGCTTCCGCAGTTCGCGGTTGTGCTCCTGCAGCACATAGGCGGCCTCCAGTAGCTTGGCGAGTGTCTGCTCGTCGAGAACTGGTTTGTTTTTTTCCTCGGACACGATTCCGTCTTTCACTGCAGGAAGCCCACCTGGCCGCCAGTTTCCCATGAATCTGGCTGGAATTCGCACCTATTCTATTGCAAATTCGTCGCCAGTACAGCGCGCGAAACACCAGGCCGACCGGGGGTTGGGACTTCGAGAGAGACTGGCACTTCAGGCTGCTCTCTGGGCAGCGGCCCCAAATATTGCAATAGTTTACCGCCAAATCGCCGGTCACGCGGAATAATGTTAAGGAGCGCGTCGCGAGCCTGTCTGGTTACCCGTCCTGCCCTGGTAACCAGCAGTTGGTAATCCGTCAGGCCGCACCATGTGCAACTACTTGCGCTAGTTTTCTACGCGGAAGACGCTTCGCGGGCCGGGCCTTCATTTTTCCCACTGAGGTAAAAATGCACGGCAGGGGTGATGATCAGCGAGAGGATCATGGAAATCAGGACTCCACCAATCACGGCAATGGCCAGCGGTTGCAGCATCTGCGATCCAGCGCCCAGTGCAAACGCCAGCGGCAACATGCCCGCCATGGTGGCAAGAGCGGTCATGACGATAGGACGCAAGCGGCGCCGGGCCGCCTGCAGCATCGCATCTTCGGCCGACAGTCCCAGGCGGCGCATCCTTTGATCGGCATCCAGCAGCAGGATGCCATTCTTGGCCACGATGCCGATGACCATGATCATTCCCATGAACGATGAAATGTTGAAGGTGGTTCGCGTAATGATCAAAGCAATGAAAACTCCGGAAGTGGACAGCAGGGCCGAAGAAAGAATGGCAACGGGCGCCGCGAAAGTTCCAAACTCAAATAGCAGGACGATGAACAGCAGCAGAACAGCCAGAATCAGCACGATCACCAGATCATGGAATGACCGTTGTTGTTCCTGATACGTTCCTCCATATTCGACGCGAATGCTGGACGGGATGTGTAGCCCGGCGACAGTCTTTTGCACGTCCGCCATTCCGCTGCCTAGGCTTCTGCCTTCCAGTCGAGCCGTGACGGCAACATCGCGCTGCAAATTCTCGCGGCGAACTTCAGTCTGGCCGGGATTTTCGACCACAGAGGCCAGTGCCCCCAAAGTCGCAGTATGGCCGGTGCTGCTTACGAGCAGCGTGTCGCGCATGGCCGCCAGCGATGACCGGTTGGCTTCAGGAAAACGAACCCGGAGGGTATAGGCGCGATCGTTAGAAACCACGGGCGTGGGTGCGGGTTCTCCCTCGAGGATTGCCGAGGCATCGACCGCAACTTCTTCGGCGGTGAATCCCGCTCTCGCCGCCACGCTAGGATCCACTTGAAAAGTAACCGCGGGACCGCTGATCGTATTGTCGATTCCATTCAGGATGTCTACCACGCCTTTGATTTTTCCAATGGCGTCAGCCACCTTGGGAGCCCATTCCTCGAGTTGTTTGGCGTCTTGGGAAAACAGTTTGATCTGAATCGGTTCGGGTGCGGACGTGAGGTCCCCAATCATGTCCTGCAAAACCTGAATGAACTCTACGTCGAGGGCGGGCTCTTGTTGCTTGATATCGGATCGTATGTCGGAGATGATTTCTTCCACATCGCGGTGGCGTTTCGCTTTCAGCTTTACCAGGATGTCGCCCGTATTCGCTTCCGTAACCGCAGCCAGGCCGAGTTGTGCTCCCGTGCGCCGCGATGTGCTCTCCACCTCGGGAACTTCGCGGAGCATCTGTTCGACGTGGCTCACTACGCGATTGGTTTCCGCCAGCGAACTGCCCGCGGGCATAATGTAGTCGATGGTGAATCCGCCCTCGTCCATTTCCGGCAGCAGGTCGGAGCCGGAGAATGTGTAACAGACATACGAAACCACAATCAGAGCCACGCTGAACACCGCAAGCCAGCGTGGCCGGTCCAGCGCCCGGCGAAGCCAGCGTTCGTGGAAGTTCACAACACGCAGGAAGAATCCGCCGAGGTGCTTCTCTTCAGCTTCCAGTAGTTTTCTCGGGTCGGCGTCTGCGGCAGCAGTCTCCTGATCTCCGGCGTACCCACTGGGATTTTGCTCTCCTGACCCCGGCCCGACGTCGTGCTCGCGCTTACCTTTTATCAGGTATTGGCTCAACGTTGGAGTCCACGAAAGCGCCAATGCCAGTGACGTCAACAGAGCCGCTGTCATAGTCACCGCGAGTGCGCGGAAGAAAACTCCCGTCACCCCGGTGATCACGATCAGTGGAATGAAAACGACCACCGGGGTAATCGTGGAGCCGATCAATGGGATCGTAATCTCCTTGAGAGCGCTGCCGATCGCCTCCAGCCGCGACTGTCCCAAGTCGCGATGCAAGACGATGTTTTCCACCACCACGATGGCGTCATCAATCACCAGTCCTACGGCAGCTGCAAGGCCGCCCAGGGTCATCAGGTCGAAGGTCTGCCCCATCAGTTTCAGGGCGATAAAAGTAACCATGATGGTGACGGGAATGACCAGTCCCGCAACCAGCGATGTTCCCCAGTCTCGGAGAAATACGACGAGAATGATGGATGCGAGAAGCAGGCCCAGCAGAATGGCATCTCGGACGCTCTTGATCGAGTCATTCACGATGATCGACTGGTCGTAATACGGCTCGATGGTGATTCCGGGCGGCAAGCTGCGGCGAATTCTTTCAATCTCGTCGTGGACTTCGTTGGCGACCTGCACCGTGTTGCCATCCGGCTGGCGATTGATGTTGAGCAGGACAGCAGGTTTCCCGTTGGCCGTGACCACGGTATAGACGGGCTTCACGCTCGGGCCCACGCTCGCTACGTCGCCAATGCGCACAGGAATTCCCGCCTGCGTATTCTTGATGACCGCATTCGCGATTTGTTCCGGCGTGCGCACTTGACCGTTCACCAGCGCGAGATAGAGCTGGTGATTCTGTTCGAGTAATCCCGGAGAGTCGATCAGGTTGGTGTGCTGTACTGCATTGAGAATGTCGGTTACCGTGACGCTCGCGGCCAGCAGTTTGGCGGGATCGGGCATGATCTGAAATTCCGGTTCCTGGCCGCCCTGCACGATCACGGTAGAAACCCCCTCCAGCCGGTTCAGCCGCGGTTTCATCTCGTATGTCGCCATCTCCCAGAGACGCGTTTGGGGCATGGTGTCGGAAGTTATGCTGTAGCCGATGACCGGAAACGCCGCGAACGTCAGCCGTTGAGCTTCGATCTTCGCGGTGGGCGGCAGTTCTGGCTGCACCCGCGAAATCGCTGCGTTCACATATTGCAACGTCTGGAACATGTCCACGTCCCAGCGAAAATAGAGATCTACTTCTGCCGATCCACGGCTGGTTATGGAGCGCACTGTGAGGAGACCCGGGACGCTATTGACCGCTTCCTCGATGGGGCGGGTAACGGTCACGGTCATTTGGTCGATAGGCATCACGCCGTTATCGACCGCAATAAGTACGCGCGGAAAATCGGTAGATGGGAACACGGAAACGGGAATCGTGAAAGCCAGGTACATTCCCGTCAGGCCGATGGTCAGAATCAGGAAGATAATGGGCCGCGAGTGCTGGGCAATCCAATGCTGGCCCGAGTGGGACCCGTTCGGTGAGTTCACGCAGCGGCTCCGCAGCCCTCATTTTTCATCGGAGTCCTCGCCTTTGGGCTTCGATGCGGCACCCGGCTTGGCCTGTTCGGAAGGGTTTTCCGCGGGCGCTTCGGCGGCTTGAATCTTGATCTTGGTTTTGTCCGGCAGGCCGTATGCGCCGGAGGAAATTACCTTCTCGCCTTCACTGAGACCCTCGGTGACCTGTACATCGTCACCGTTGCGAATGCCCAGTTTGACTGCCGTCTGATGCGCACGCCCGTCGGAGCCGGCCAGCATCACGGTCGTCGATCCGTCCGGGCCGGTCAGGATCGAATTCACCGGAACGACCAACGCATCCTTCACGGTTTGTGCGGTCAACGAAAGTTGCACGCTGGTGCCCGGCTTCAACTCGTGTTTAGGATTCTTAGCCTCGAGCCAGACTTCCACGGTCGTGCTGTTGGGATCGAGCGCCGGGCTCACTACTGTCACCTTCCCCGGAATCGGTTCTTCGATTCCGGCGACAGTCATCGTGCCCGGATCGCCAACCTTCAAAGCCGCCGCATCATTCTGGGGTATGTGCGCCTTGGCAATGACGGACGAGAGGTCCATGACTGTAAGCAGTGGTGTGCCCGCGGAGGCCATCTCGCCGGGGTATAGAGGACGATCGGTGATTACACCGCTGATCGGGCTGCGAATCTCGGAGTAGCCCAGTTGCGCCTCCGCCCCCAAATACTTGCCCTTGGCTGATTCCAGTTGCCCCGCCGCGGCCTTGAGTTCCTGTTGCTTGCCGATCGCCAGAAGCTTGTCGAGATGCTCCTTCGCAATGGCGTTCTGATTGCGCGCTGCGGTCACATCGACGCGTGATTGATCGAGTTCCTTACGCGGCAACGCTCCTTGAGCGAAAAGTTGCTGGCGGCTTTCAAAAACCTTCTCTTGCGCATCCAGCGCCTGCTGCGCCTGCTGGGCGTCGCCTTCGGCCTTGCGGATCTCCTCCGGAAGGCTCGCCGCCGTGGCCGTCTCGTATGTAGCCTGAGCCTGGTTGTAGGCTCCCTTGGTGTCTTGCGCAGCCGCTGCCAGATCGCGGTTCTCCAGGACCGCGAGCAGTTGCCCCTCATGTACGGTGCTCCCGCGCTTTACCAGAAACTTCTGCACCGGCGCGCTGATCTTGGGCACGATGGCGGACTGCAGCCGAGGAAACAGGATCGCCTGCGTTTGGATCGTGCGCTGGATCGTGGTCTTCTCAACCGGGGCGACCTGCACCGTGACCGTGGGTTCCTTGTCGCCCTTCTCGGACGAGCAACCTGCGGAAGTAAAAAGCGCGGCAATGACCGCAAGGGCGATCATGCGATGCCGATGATCATGCCTGCGAGTCTGGTTTGAGGTGGGTGAGTTTTGAGTGCGGTTCATTCGTTCTAGAACGTTCCTCTGAGAGTCTCTGGGTTCGCCACGGCGACTCGATAGCGAGACTGGCTATCGTCATACGCGTTGCGAGCCGGTGTCAATCTGTTCGGCGCGTCCCACCCAAGTCACCTGTGCAAAACCTGAGCTTCGCCAGGTAAGACCGAAATGAGAACACAATCCGTCGAGGCTGGGCCAATGTGGGATGGTGGTTCGCGCAAGAGCACGGACTCCTTTATCCCTCGCCTCATGGATCACCGTTCCGCAGATCGGGACACCGCGCACACTCGAAAGTGTCTTAATCGCAAGACGATGGCCCAAAGTGCGCGACAGTTCGGATTCTGAAATCCCAGTTCAGGTTTCTTGCTATCCCGCACCGACGCACTCCGAAGCAGCGCTTGTTCAGGGCGCACTGCGATTTCGGCCCAAATTGGAACTGGCACAGGCTATCACGCACATCCTGAAAGCCACATGAAAACCTCACTCCAAGGGCGTAAGTGCTTTGGTCTCCTGGCAATTGCGCTTGCCCAGTGACGGGTGCGAATGAATGGCGAAAGCCGTGCTCTGTTGAGAGTGAGTTCGATTCGATCAGGGAGGGAGTCAAAGTGATCAACCTGGAGCAAGTGAAAGTCACCCCAAGAGACCAGCAGGTCCTGCATCTGCTGGTCCAAGGCTGCAGCAACAAAGAGATTGCGGGCCAACTCAAGATCAGTCCGCGCACCGTCAAACAGCACCTGCGCACGTTATTCCTGCGCGCCGGCATTCGGGAAGGGCGCAAGCGCGTAAAACTGGCCATCGCGATGTTTGGAAAGGAGGAACAGCAATCATGACTCCACGGGAACGGCTAACCCCCAAGGAAATCCAGATCGCTACTCTCGTCTGGGAAGGCATGACGAAGCGGGAAATCGGCAGGATTGTGGGGACCACCGAGCAGGTCATCAAGAACCACCTGCGCAGCACGTTCGACAAGCTGGGTGTATGGAGCCGTCTGGAACTGGCCATGTATGTAGCCAGCCACGGGGGCAAGAATTGGCCCGCGTCCGATGGAATTGAGACGCCCAACAGCCAGGCGGTCGCTACAGGCTGAAGGCCGGGACCGGCGCATCGGAGCAAGATTTCGCTCCGATCCGGGTTCCGGTTGCCAAAGGACCCCAGCCCTGACCTCGCTCGCACAATGCTGCCGGCAAATCGCCCGTTGCGGGCGGTGGGATGGCAATAGAGGTACCGACCAATGCTGGAAATCTGCAAAACTTTTCTAGCATCATGCATAACAGGCGACCGCGAATTATACAAATGGCGTGTTTTCAGAAGTTTGTCTCCGGCCGTAGCGGCACCGGAATTGCACCATGAGGGCGGACCTGCAAGGCGGCGTCAAGCAGCCACGAGCCGACTTCGCGATCCCAAGGCGAAAGCTGCGATGGCGTACAAAGAAACTTTCTGGATGGCGTGTGACTCGACCGAACAACTGCGGGCAGAATACGGCCCCTTCCACACTCGAACCGAAGCCGAAATCGAAGCCAAGAAATTGGGATTCGGATACTTGCTGCGCTACGAGCACCTGCTGGGAGTGAACGAAGAGATCGAAGAAGTCCGCTGCATCTTCGTGGAACTCCCCGGAGCTACGCCGGTGGGAATCGAGAGCACCTCTATTAGCCTGCATACCCGGTGCGCGACCTGCGGCGAATCCGCGGCCCACGAAAAAGGCTGGCAAGCCGAGGTTTGGGCTGACATCCATGAGTTCGAACACTCCCGCCACCGCGTGCGGCTGTTCGAACACGCCCGGGGCAAAGGCCTGAAGGAAATTTGCGACTGGCGAGGGTAAACCCAATACCGCAGAGGACGCAGAGTACGCTGAGGACTTAAATTCGGCAGGCACCCGCGATCCGCTGGACGACTCAGACTCGAACTCTCTGCAGCCCGCAATCCCCTGAAAACCCCACGTCCTCAGCGTCCTCTGTGGTTTTCATTTCGCTAAAGCGCTGGCCGCAGCACGGTCCAAAAACCAGATAAGCTTGCCCGAGCTGGGATTGACCAGTTTGGCCGGATACTGCTCTCCGGGCGCATTTTCTTCCAGAACCGTTTTCAACACGGGAGCTTTGTCGGTTCCACTTACCAGAAATGCGACACATCGCCCCGCATTCAATACGGGAAGCGTGAACGAGAGCCGGCTGGTCTTAAGCTTCTCGACCCAGTTGGCGACCACCAGCCGTGATTTTTCCTGCAACGCAGCGGTCCCGGGGAAAAGGGAAGCCGTATGGCCGTCCGGTCCCATGCCGAGCAGGATGAGATCGAATTGCGGCGCATCGGCGCCCGAGAGCTGAAAAAACTTTCGCAGAGTTTTTTCATAATCGTCGGCGACGCGAGCCGCGTCAGGATTCTCCGTGGGCATACGGAAGACATTCCCTGACGGCACGGGAACTTTCGACAGCATGACTTCGGCGGCCATGCGGTAATTGCTGTCCGCATCGGTCGGCGGAACGTGCCGCTCATCTCCCCAGAAAAAGAACATGCGATCCCAGGGAAGAGCGTTGCGCGCATTGGTGGCCAGCAGGTTGTAAAGAGCTTTGGGAGTCGATCCGCCGGACAAAGCGATGGTAAACCGGCCACGAGCATGGACGGCCTCATTGGCATCGCGAATCACTTCTTCCGCCGCGGCTTCAAACAACTCCTGCGGAGTGGTCAGGATGCGAATTTCGGCGGAAGATTTCAATGGATTCCGCGGACTCTAACTTTTGCACGCACGGACTGCCGCGCACCGCGCCGCTCCCAGAAGCCCAGCTTTTTCGTTGGTGACAACATGGACCGGCATCGACTCGACCAGCGGGCGCATCCGGCCCTTTTCGAGAAACGCCTGCATGAACAGCGGAGACTTCAGCTTGGGAAGAATCTTCGGTGAGATTCCGCCTGCCAGGAATAATCCGCCGGTCGCCATTGCCTTGAGCGCCAGATTGGACGCCTCCGCCCCGTAAATCGCGATCCACAAATCGAGGGTTTTTTCCGCCAATCGGTCGGTTCCGGCCAAGGCCGCGTGCGAGATCGTCGCTGCGGGATCGCGTTGCTGCATGGTCGCTGCTAACGCAGGAGATTCTCTTTCCCCCGCGATATCCCGCAGGAACTCATACACATTGACCAGCCCTGGCCCCGAAAGAATGCGCTCGTAACTGACATGTCCAAAGCGAGCCGCGAGAAAGCGCAGCAGTTCGATCTGCAACTCTCCTTGCGGAGCAAAGTCGGCGTGCCCGCCCTCACAGGCAAAAACCTGATGGCGGCTTCCGTCCCAGAACAATCCTGCCTCGCCCAAGCCTGTGCCGGGCGCAATCACCGCTTGGTTGCCCGCAGCTCCGCTCACGGCGTTCAGCGAAACGAGGTCTGTTTCCGACAGGGCTCCAATGCCCCAGGCGCTGGCTTCAAGATCGTTGATCAGCAGCGTGGCGGGAAGGTGAATCTGTTTGGCCAGTCGGGCTTGCTCGATGATCCACGGCAGATTCGAAGTTTCAACGCGCCCGTTGCGCACCGGGCCGGCAATTCCGAAGCATGCGGCTTCCGGCTGGGTGCCGGAATCGTCGAGAAAGCGGGTGACGATTTCGCCGAGTTCGCTGTGTTCGCGGCTCGGGAACACACGCTCCGAGACGAGGCGCAGGTGTCCATTCTGGGGTTGAAAGTAAGCCAGCCTGGCATTGGTACCACCAATATCGCCGGCCAGAATCATTTTTCGAAGTTCCTCCAACGGCGGCCGTCCCGTTCTAAAAGCTCCTCGGCCTCCTTCGGTCCCCATGTGCCGGATGCATAGTTGGGGAAATTGCGCGGGGGCAGCGCGTGCCACAGGTCAAGCACCGGGTTCACCACCGACCAGCCCGCCTCCACCATATCTGCGCGCTGGAACAAGGTCTGATCGCCGATCATGCAGTCGTGCAGCAAACGCTCGTAACCGGTGCTGGGCTGCTTGCCAAAGTATTCCTGATATTCGAAGTTCATGTCCACCGTGCCCAGCCGCATCACAGGGCCGGGAACTTTGGCCGCGAACTGCAGCGAGATGCCTTCCTCCGGCTGGATGTGCAGCACCAGTTGATTCGGCATCAGGTGCTCGACCGGAGTGTCTCGGAACAGGACAAACGGGGCACGACGAAACTGTATCACGATGTGGGTATTGCGGACCGGCATCCGCTTGCCCGTACGAAGGTAAAAGGGAACGTCAGCCCACCGCCAGTTGTCGATCGACAGCTTCATCGCGACAAAAGTTTCGGTGCGCGAATCCGGCGGCACGTCGGGTTCTGAACGGTAAGCTGAGACCCGCTTCCCGTCTTCGGTTCCATCCCCGTACTGGCCGCGCACCGAACGGCTAAGGACTTCCTCATCGCTCATGGGCTGAATGGCGTGAAGAATTTTGGCTTGTTCGTCGCGCACGGCGTTGGCGTCAAACGAAATCGGCGGCTCCATCGCAGTCAAGCTGATCAACTGCATGATGTGATTGGGCACCATGTCGCGCAGCGTGCCCGCGTGATCGAAGTAGCTGCCGCGCCCTTCTACGCCCACCGTTTCCGCCACCGAAATCTGCACGTGATCGATGTAGCGCCGGTTCCAGACCGGCTCGAAGATTCCGTTGGCAAAGCGGAATGCCATGATGTTCTGGACGGTTTCTTTGCCCAGGTAGTGATCGATGCGGTAAATCTGCTTTTCATCCGCGACTTTGAGCAGTTGCTGGTTCAGGGCCTTAGCCGATTCCAGATCGTGCCCGAAAGGCTTCTCGACCACCACCCGTCGCCAGTGATTGTTGCTCTGATCCATTAAGCCGTTAGCCCCGAGTTTCTCCACGATTGGGCCAAAGAAAGTCGGCGCCACCGCCATGTAATAGAAGAAGTTCTGATGCGTGGAGTGTTCCTGATCAATCTTGGCCAGAAAATCCTTGAGCTGAGGGTAGAGCTTGTCGTCGTTGAAATCTCCGGCCATGTAGTAAAAACGCCGCACAAACCATTCCCAGAGATCGTTATCGATGCAATCTCCGCAATACGCTTTGACATCGTCCTCAACCCGTTTGCGGAACTCCTCGTCGGATAACCGGGTGCGGGCAACGCCCACCACGGCAAATTCGCGGGAAAGCAGGCCGGCGCGAGTGAGATTGTAGAGCGCGGGAATCAGCATGCGCCCGGTGAGATCTCCGGCCGCGCCGAAGATGACCATCACACACGGGTCCCCTTGCTTGCCGATTCGCGGCGGCGCTGCCTTCAGTGGTTCGACTAATTCAGCCATAACTCATCCTCAGAATGTCAACGTACTAAGATGAACTTTCAGCCTACGCGGGAGCCTTTGCGGCGTACTCGCTGCGTCTCTCGCGGCGCAGGTGCCGGCTTGCGGACGGGAGCAGCTTTTTTCGCCGCAGGTTTGGCCGCGCCAGCTTCGATGTGCCCGCCGAATTTCTGCCGCATGGCAGAGAGCATTTTCTCCGCGAAGGTATGCTCCTGCCGCGAGCGGAAGCGTACGAACAGAGCAGCCGACAGCACATCTACCGGTACCGCTTCATCAATTGCGGCTTGGATCGTCCATCGGCCTTCCCCAGAATCCTGCACGTAGCCTTCATATTCGGAGAGCGTCGGATTCTCCGCCAGCGCCATCGCGGTCAGATCGAGCAGCCAGGAACTGATGACGCTGCCCCGCCGCCAAACTTCGGCAATGTCAGGCAAATTCAAATCGTAGCGAATGTCCTCCGGGAGATCTTTGCTGGTCGCGTTCTTGAAAATGTCGAAGCCTTCCGCGTAGGCCTGCATGATGCCGTATTCGATGCCGTTGTGCACCATCTTCACAAAATGGCCCGCCCCCGACGGACCGCAGTGGATATAGCCCTGTTCCGCGGTGCCCCCAAGTTTTTCCCGGCCCGGAGTTCGCGGAATGTCGCCGATTCCCGGAGCCAGAGTTTTAAAAATGGGATCGAGCCGCTGCACCGCTTCTTTGGGGCCGCCAATCATCATGCAGTAACCGCGCTCGATGCCCCAGACACCGCCGCTGGTGCCTACATCCACGTAGTGAATGCCTTTGCCTTTTAATTCCTTGGCGCGGCGCACATCGTCTTTGAAGTAAGAATTGCCGCCATCGATAATCGCATCCCCCGGCTGCAGAGATTGCGCAAGCTTCTGCACCGTGGCTTCGGTCGGACCGCCGGCCGGAACCATGATCCAGATCGCGCGTGGTGGCTTCAGCTTGCTGACCAGATCTTCCAGCGACGACGATCCCGTTGCGCCCTCGCTGCTCAGTTGCTTTACGGTGTCAGGGCTGAGATCAGACACCACCAGGGAATGCCCGCCGCGCATAAGCCGCCGCGTCATATTCGAGCCCATCCGCCCGAGTCCAACCATTCCTAATTGCATGCCAAACTCCTGCGCTCCCAAATCGTAGCGACTGATACGTAGCGCCCGCATTCCGTAGCGCCGGCGTCCCCGCCGGCTGTCGCGAGGGCGTCTCGCCCTCGCACCCGCACACTGAAAAAATCTAAACAGCTTTCTGCACGGCAGCCTGCAGCGTAGCCAGCGCAGCCTTCAGATTGCTTCCCAGGTGCACGCGCAACGCACGCCTGCCGCGTTCCGCCAATACTTGAAAATCTCCGCGAGCCTGAGCTGACTTGACGACTCCGAATGTGTACTTCTGACCCGGAACCGGCAGTTCCACCGAATCGTCACAGGTGATCTGCAGAAACACTCCCGAATTCGGCCCGCCCTTGTACGCTTGTCCGGTCGAATGCAGGAATCGCGGCCCAAATCCCAGGCAGGTGGCCACATGCTTCTTATCGCGCACGAGAAACCGTATCTTCTGCAGAATATCTTCGTGCTCGACGTTCATCTGGATATAGCCGAGCACCGCGAAATAATCGCCGGGCTTGATTCGATTCAGATGAGCTTTGAGGTATCCCGCGAGCGAGCGATCGCCGCCGGCCGCCTTCGCCAATTCGCCTGCGTTCCTCTCGTCAGTGAAAAGCTTCACGCCGTTGTCCTCGAGCACGGGCTTTTCCGGCGGCAACGATCCGGTTTTCTCGTACTCGGAGGTTAGATTGCGAGTAGCGACCTTGCTGGCCTCCACGTCAGGCTGGTTGAACGCATTGATGCCGATGATTGCGCCCGCAACCGCAGTGGCGATTTCCCAGCGGAAGAATTCAGCGCCGAGGTCGTACGTGTCGGCCATGGTGATCCGCACCACGGGTTGACCGGCTTTTTCCAGTGCGGACACCTGGGCATCCTGAGCGGAAGCGGTTCGGCCTTCCAGTCGCACGTAAACGAAAACCCGATCGGCGCCATAGATGTCAGGCGAGCCGGGCGCCTCGCGGTCCACGGGAATAATTCCTTTGCCGATTTTGCCGGTCGACTCGGCCAACAGTTGCTCCAGCCATGCGCCCAGGTCGGAAATTCCAGGAGAAGTGATAATCGTGACTTTATCGCGCCCAGCGACAGCAGCGCTTCCCAGAATGATTCCCAGCACAGCGCCGGAATTTTCCTCCACCGGCACCCCGGCTCCGCAGGCCTTCTGCATTTCCGCTGCCCGGGAGAGAAATTTCTTGGTGTCCAGGCCCATCACTGCGGCCGGCACCATCCCGAAATTTGAGAGCGCTGAATAGCGGCCACCGATCGAAGGGCGCCCGAAGAAGACGTGCAGGAAGTGATCCGACTCCGCCACCTGCTGCATCTTCGACCCTGGATCGGTGACGGCGATAAAGTGGCTGCCCACCTTGGTAGCGCCTACGCTCTGCTTGGCGCGCTCGAAGAAATACTGCTTGAAGATGTTCGGCTCCAGCGTGCTGCCCGATTTGCTGGAAACGATGAACAGCGTTTTCGCAATGTCGATTTGGTGCTCGAACGACTTCACTTGCGCCGGATCGGTGGAATCGAGCACATGCAGAGTCGGATAATGCGGAATCCTGCCGAAGGTCATGCGCAGGACTTCCGGGCAGAGGCTGGATCCGCCCATGCCCAGAAGCAGCACATCTTCGAAGCCGCGCGACTGAACTTCCTTGGCGAGCTTCTGCAGTTGATCGAGGTGCGCGAGTTGCTCGTCAACAATGTCGAGCCATCCCAGCCAGTTGGATTCGTCGCTGCCCGTCCACAGACTGGAATCGCGGTCCCACAGGCGCTTCATTTTCGCGCCCGACTGCCAGTCGGCAATCGTCTTTTTCACCGTTGCAGCCAAAGGTTCCGGCAGGGAAGTCCTGAGTCGGCTCACGATCTATCCTTTTTGCGCCGTATTTTTCTCCACCGCCGCCAACAGCTTGTCGAAGGCATCGGCAAACAGTTTGACGCCGTCGTCGGTCAGCTTGTCCGTCACTTGCTGGATCGAAATGCCCACGCGCGCCAGATCATCCATCACTTTCTGCGCACCAGAGACATCTTCCGTCAGGCTGTTGCGCAAGCGGCCGTGATCGCGGAATGCATCAATCGTTGCCGGCGGCATGGTGTTCACCGTGTCGGGCCCGATCAATTCCTCAACGTAGATGACATCCCGATAGTTCGGATTCTTCGTGCTGGTGCTGGCCCACAGGACACGCTGGGTTTGCGCTCCTTTGGCCGCCAGCGCCTCCCATCGCGGTCCGCTGAATATGCGCTGATACCGCTGGTACGTCAGCTTCCCGTTGGCAATTGCGACTTTGCCCAGCAGACTCTTGAGCAGAGCTTGCTGGCTCGCGTCGGAAGTATTCTTGAGCCGCTCATTCAGTTGCGAATCGACGAGCGTGTCAATCCGGCTGATGAAGAAGCTGGCCACACTGGCGATCTTCTTCAAGTTGCCGCCGCGACCAGCTACTTCTTCCAGCCCGGCAATGTAAGCTTCCGCGACTTTCTCGTACACTTCCTGCGCGAACAGCAAGGTGATGTTGATGTTCAATCCTTCGCCGACCAGTTGGCGGATCGCGGGAAGTCCTTCGGCGGTGCCCGGAACCTTGATCATGACGTTGTCGCGCTGCACCGCCTTCCAAAGGCGGCGTGCCTCATCGATCGTTTCTTTGGTTTTGCGCGCCAGGTAGGGCGATACCTCCAGGCTGACGTAGCCGTCACGGAAATTCGATTCTTGATACACCGTACGCAACGCGTCCGCAGCATCCTGAATGTCGCGGATCGCGATTTGCTCAAAGCGCCCGGTTGCATCGAGATCCTTGCGCGACGCCAGCGAAGCAAGAATGTCGTCGTACAACGAGCTATCGGCAATTGCCTTTTCGAAGATCGCCGGATTCGAGGTCATTCCGCGCAACCCGTCGTCCTCGATCATCTTCTTCAATTTGCCGGTGGTGAACAGGTCGCGCCGGATGTAGTCGAGCCACATCGACTGCCCGTACTTCAACAATTCCTTTAACGGATTTTTCGTAGCTTTAGAGTTTTCCAGAACTCCAGTAGGCTGCATGAGTGCCTCCATACCTGTTGGATGACGATGAGTTGACGACCGGCGCAGCCAAATCTGCCGCCCTCCGGTCGAGCCTAAGCTCTTGCTGGGTGATTACTTGCCCGCAATTGCCGCATGTGCCTCGGCGATGACTTTATCTACGGTAAACCCGAAGTACTTCAACAGATCCTTCAGCGGAGCCGACGCGCCGAAGCGGTGCATGCCAATGTTGCGGCCCTTGCTGCCGGTGTAACGCTCCCAGCCGAAGGTCGCGGCCATCTCCACGGAAACGCGGGCGGTCACGTTCGAAGGCAGAACGCTCTCTTTGTAAGCGGAATCCTGCTCGTCGAAGATCTCCCAGCAAGGCATGCTGACCACGCGAGCGTTGATGCCTTCGGTTTTCAGCTTTTCATAGGCATCCACGCATAAAGAAAGTTCGCTGCCCGTTCCCAGAAGAATGACATCCGGTTTACCGCCCGGCGCGTCAGCGAGGACATACGCGCCCTTTGCTACGCCGGATGCCGGCGCATATTTCGTGCGATCGAGAGTCGGGACTGCCTGCCTGGTCAGCACCAACGCCGCCGGGGAATGCTGCAATTTGGCAATAATCTTCCAGCACTCCGTGACCTCATTGGAGTCGCCGGGCCGCAACACTATCAGGTTCGGCATGGCGCGCAGCGAAGCCAGTTGTTCGATCGGCTGATGTGTCGGGCCGTCTTCCCCTAAACCGATCGAATCGTGGGTAAAGACAAAAATGGAAGGAATCTGCATCAGTGCCGCCAGCCGGATGCTGGCGCGCATGTAGTCGCTGAAGTTGAAGAAAGTCGCACCGTACGCGCGAATCCCCGAGACCGTCAGCCCGTTCACGCTCGCGCCCATCACGTGCTCGCGCACACCGAAGTGCAGGTTGCGTCCGGCGTAACTGCCCGCCCGAAAGTCCTCTGCCCCCGGAAACTTCAGAGTTGTCTTGTTCGAGGTTGCCAGATCGGCTGAGCCGCCAATCAGCCACGGAATATTCTGCGCGAGCGCGTTGAGCACCTTACCGCCGCTTTCGCGTGTCGCGACTCCCTTGGCGTCCGCAGGAAAGGTGGGAAGATTCTTGTCCCAACCTGCAGGCAATTCGTGATGCTGCATCTGACTCAGGCGCTCGGCCAACTCGGGATATTTTTGCGAGTAATCGGAAAAGGTTTTGGACCACTGCGCGCGTGCGTCCCGTCCGCGTTTGCCAATCCCCTCGCGGAAATGCTCGCGCACTCCGTCCGGCACCAGGAACTTGGCATCTTCCGGCCATCCATAGAATTTCTTGACCAGGCGAACTTCATCTTCGCCGAGCGGTTCTCCATGCGCGGCATTCGTGTCCTGCTTGTGCGGAGAGCCATAGCCGATGTGGCTATCGACAATAATCAGCGTGGGCTGATCTTTCGTTTTGCGGAAAATTTCGAAAGCCCGCGCCAGCATCGCGAGATCGTTGGCATCAGCCACGCGGGTGACGTTCCAGCCATAGCCTACAAACCGTGTCGCTACATCCTCGCTGAAAGACCAATTCGCAGGGCCGTCGAGCGTGATGGAATTGTGGTCGTAAATCCAGCACAGGTTATCCAGCTTCAGATGCCCTGCCAGCGAGGCCGCCTCGCCGCCAATACCTTCCATCAGATCGCCATCGGAGCACATCGCGTAAACGTTGAAATCAAAGATTTCCAGCCCCGGCCGATTAAATGTCGCCGCTTGCCACTTCCCGGCGATCGCCATTCCTAAACTGTTGCCAACTCCCTGCCCCAGGGGTCCAGTGGTAGTTTCAACTCCGGTGGTGATGTGCGATTCAGGGTGCCCGGGCGTCCGGCTTCCCAGTTGCCGGAAGTGCTTGATGTCATCCATGGAAACGGCGGGTTCCTTGGTGATGCGCCCATGCTCGTCAACTTGCCGAACTTCGGCCAGGTGCAACATGGCATAGAGCAGCATTGACGCGTGGCCGTTCGAGAGCACGAAGCGGTCCCGGTTCAACCACGTGGGATCGGCGGGATCGTAACGCAAGAATTCCTGCCACAGGCAATACGTGACCGGAGCCAACCCCATGGGCGCTCCCGGATGGCCGGAATTCGCCTGTTGGACCGCATCTATGGCCAAGGTTCGGATGGTGTTGACACAAAGCGTATCCAGTTGCTGACCTGTGGCCAAAACTTGTTCGCTGGCTACCATGCGATCTGCTCCTCCCGCCGGCTCGTCCTGCCGGGTGCTTGATCGGCCTTACCCGGATTAGAGTTCCCGCCTATAGAAAGGGTTCAATACGCAGAAAGTGTACCAATTTCCGCCGGGGTGTGGATTGAGATGCGGTGAAAAAGCTGCAGGAGTGAGAAAAAAAATTACTTCAACATCTGAATGTAGCCGTTCTCGTTATGCGCGGTGCGCGTCGTCTCGTGCACGAATTTGAGGAACTGACGCAGATTTTCTCGTTCCGGAGGCGCCATGTTATCGAAACGGACGCGAACCCCATTGGCAGGAGCGCTACGCGTGACCACTCCGCTGAGGGCGAACCCTTTGACCCAGATCTTTCCATTGGGCACCCAGAGTCCGATTTCCACCTTCGCCCCCGGCTTGACTGGGCTGGCAATTTCTACCAGGCATCCGCCCGCACTGGTATTCGAAAGGTTCCCCCAAACGGGAGTCGATTTTTCATCCACGCGTAATTCCACGGCCACGAAGCATTTGATTCGTGGATGGCGGCGCCGATCGCTTCCCCAGTTGGGGCTGAACAGGTCGGGCTCAAATGGAGGGGTCGCGGACGGTGGCGTGGGCACGGGGTGCAGGACAGCGGCTTCCTCGACGGGCGCGGTGGCCTTTTTGAGAGTGAGGCGCCCGGCTTTGATCTCGCGCATAGCCGCAAGCAGCGCTTCCTCCCGCTTTTCGACCGGAGCTTCGCGGTAAGCTTGCAGCAGCTTGCCAACTTGCCGGACCAGGTCCGGGTCAGAAAGGATTCGGGTCCAGTCAGTTCCTGAAGCCACACTCATGCCCTGTTCGTCTTTCGTATGCAGAATAAGTGCCTCGGGTAGATTGAACCGCGCAGTACTCGGATTCAAGATGACCTAAGTCACATATACCGAGTGCGTAAGTACCAAGAATGGGTTGTGTTCAGCACCGGATGAAAAGGTCGTGGGCGAGCCACTCGAATCATTGCTCGTCAAAAGTGAGTTGGACGATTTCGGTGGTCTCAGTCTGTGCGGTCTCAAACTTCCACTTTGCCACAGCGTCCAAAGCCGCGGAAACGAGCACCGGATTCCCTCCCAAAAGGCGGGTCGACTTGACCTGGCCATTGGGTCGTACGATGGCCTCGACCTTGACCGTTCCATGAATGTGCATTTTTCTCGCCAGTTCGGGATACGCAGGGGCGACGCGGGAGGCCACCTTCCGATCCGGGTGAGCGGCGTCCCCAGTGCTTTGAGCAGACATGGGGCTAAGCGTTAATGCGGCGAGTGCAGCCGCGAATAATAGGACACACTTGTGCATGACGCAGTTCCTCGTACGTGCTCAGATTACTGGCGTGCCTTGCGCCAGGCAACGCACCTAAGACATTGGACTTTGGGGCCATTCGGACGCCCTTATTTCGGGCGATGATTTCCCCTCTCACCGAGACCCTCCAAAACCGGTTTCTTGGGCGCCTGGTCCCGCCGGATTGCTGTTTTCTGTCTAAATCTTTGCATCGCAAACTCCCGTAAGTGAATCGAAAGTTGGGAGTTATGCTTATACGGTGAAAGGACGTTGGGCCTCCTCGTCAGGATGCTCACGCTCCCAGATAAAGAATGGAACGCTCATTGAAAATTAGGTTCGCTTTAATTTTCAGCCTTCTTACGTTTCTTGCTCCCCTAAACCTGCCAGCTCAAACTTCAGGATCTCCCGGAGTCCCCAGCGTCACGTTGCCTGGAGCGCAGAGTCCATTTCTGGGGAGCGCGGCAGAAGGGAAAGCCACGCCCGACATCCTTCAGATCGACTTCAAAGAGGCCATCGATCGAGGATTGCGAAATAACCTTGGATTGTTGCTGGCCGGCGATCAGACCGAGACGGCTCGCGGCGAGAGGTGGAAAGAGCTGGCCGAACTCTTACCCAATGTGAGCGGCCGGATCATAGAGAATGTCCAGACCCAAAGCTTGGCGGCATTGGGTTTCGAGAAGCTCGGGCCGATCCTCAGCCCGCCAGGCGCGCGTGCCGCCGCTTTCCCTCGCGTGGTGCCGGCATTCAATTATTTCGACGCTCGCGCTTCGCTCAGCCAATCGCTTTTCAATTTCAGGAACCTTGAGAGAGAGCGAGCGGCTTCTGAGGGCGTGAAAGCCGCCGAACTCAACTTCAAAGATGCCCGCGAACTGGTTGTGCTTGCGGTCGGCAACGCGTATCTGCAATCGATCGCCGCTGCCGCCAGAGTGGAAACTGCCGAAGCGCAAGTAAAAAGCGCGCAAGCCCTCTACGACAAAACTGCGGACCAGCAGCGGGCGGGACTGACACCCGCGATTGACGCCTTGCGCTCGCAAGTTGAATTGCAAAACCGCCAGCAACAACTCATTGTTGCCCGCAATGATCTGGCCAAATCCGAACTGAGTCTCGCGCGCATTATCGGCCTGCCTCCCGGCCAGCAGTTTGTACTGACGGAGAAGGCGCCCTATCAGGCATTGACGCCGCTGCCGCTCGAAGCCTACTTGCAGCATGCCTACTCAGGACGTTCTGACTATCAGGCAGCTGTGGCTCGCGTCCAGAGCGCTGAACTGTCGCGGCGTGGGGCGGCTGCCGGCCGGTATCCTACAGTAGACTTTGCGGCAAACTATGGCGATATCGGCGTCAATCCTGCGCAATCCAACGGTACCTGGCAGGTTTTAGGGGGAGTGAACATTCCGATTTTCGCCGGCAACCGCGTTCACTCCGATGTACTCGAAGCCGATGCGCAGTTGAAGCAGGCTCGTTCTCAACTTAGCGACCTTCACGGCCGAATCGATTATGAAGTGCGGACAGCGCTGCTCGATCTGAATGCCGCCGCCCAGCAGGTCGAGGTGGCGCGCAGCTCCGTCGATCTGGCGGAACAGACGCTGGCGCAATCGCAGGATCGTTTCACCGCCGGAGTTGCGGATAATCTGGAAGTTGTGCAGGCGCAGGAATCGGTTGCCGCCGCGCACGAAAACTACATTCAAAGTCTTTATGCTCATAATCTCGCGAAAGTCGAACTGGCCTACGCAATCGGCGATGCCGAACAGGGCGTCAGGCGTTATCTGAAAGGCAATCAATAAGGTATGGAGCCAACCACCACGCAGAGTCCTCCCTCTGGCACAGCCGACCGGACTGTCGCCGAGAACCATGAATCCACCACCCGGCCGCTGCCATCCACAGAACGCGACTTTCGCACCCGGCCGTCACGCACCCAGAGCGGCGGTTTCCGCATCGCGCTGGTGATTGCGATTGTCGTTCTGGTAATCGCGGGTATTTTTGCCTACCGGTACTTCACCAGTTATGAATCAACCGACGACGCTCAGGTGGACGGGCACATCAATTCCGTGAGCGCCCGCATCTCCGGGCACGTGATCAAGCTCAACGTGCGCGATAACCAGTATGTGCACGCGGGGGACGTACTGGTCGAGATCGATCCGGCGGATTACCAGGTTGCGTACGATCGGGCCAAAGCTGACTTTGAAGATGCGCGGGCCGCCGCCCAGGCGGCGGGTGTGACGGTTCCGATCACTTCGGTGAGTACCACCAGCCAGGTGGCAGCCACGGAAGCTGACGTGAACAGCGCACGAGCGGGGATTCAGGTCGCGCAGCAGCAATTAGCGGCCGCCAAAGCACAAGTGCAACAGGCCGAGGCCAACAACGTAAAGGCGCAGAACGATCTGGCGCGCTACAAGCAGCTCGTGCAGAAGCAGGAAATCTCGCAGCAGCAATTCGATCAAGCGACCGCTGCCGCACAGGCCAGCGCTGCCGCGGTGGAAGCAGCTCGTGCGAATGCCGATGCGGCCCAGCAGCAGGTGACGCAAGCCCAGGGAAAGCTCGTGCAGTCGCAAGCCAACTGGGCCAATGCCAATACCGCCCCCCGGCAGATGCAAGTAACGCGTGCCAGGGCCACGTCAGCTTTGGCGGAAGCGCAGCGCAAAAAGGCGGATCTAGATCAGGCAGCACTCAACCTGCAATACACCAAGATTGTCGCTCCCGTGAATGGAATCGTCAGCGACCGCACCGTCGAGGTAGGCCAGAATGTGGCTCCCGGACAGGAGTTGATGAAAGTCATTAACCTCGACGACGTCTGGGTCACCGCGAACTTCAAAGAAACTCAACTGCGGAATATGAGACCAGGACAACCCGTCACCATCGAAGTTGACGCTAACGGGCGCAAATACAGCGGCAAAGTGGACAGCATTGCCGGCGCCAGCGGCGCGCGCTTCAGCTTGCTGCCTCCGGAGAATGCCACAGGAAATTACGTCAAAGTGGTGCAGCGCATTCCGGTAAAGATTGACCTCGATCCAGGCTCGAACAACGATCATCAATTACGTCCCGGCGAGTCGGTCACGCCCAAGGTCTGGATTCGACAATGAGCGCTGCCAGCACGACGATGGACCACGCCGATGTCTGGCGTCCTGCGGTCAATCCCTGGATCATCGCGCTGGCGGTTACCCTGGCGACGTTCATGGAGGTGCTCGACACCTCCATTGCCAATGTCGCCTTGCCTCACATCGCCGGCGGTCTCTCTGCGGGCCAGGATGAGAGTACGTGGGTGCTCACTTCCTATCTGGTCTCAAACGCCATCGTGCTTCCTCTCAGTGGATGGCTATCGTCCGTTGTCGGCCGCAAGAATTTCTACATGGGCTGCGTGGCACTGTTCACGATCAGTTCATTTCTGTGCGGGCTGGCCCCGAATCTGGCCACGTTGATCATCTGCCGCGTTCTCCAGGGTGCAGGCGGCGGCGGATTGCAGCCGAGCGAGCAGGCAATTCTCGCCGATACGTTTCCTCCTGCAAAACGCGGCATGGCTTTCGCAGTGTACGGAATGGCGGTGGTGACCGCTCCGGCGATCGGCCCGACTCTGGGCGGATGGATCACCGACAACTTTACCTGGCGTTGGATCTTCTTCATCAACATTCCGGTAGGCATTTTCTCCATCCTGCTCACCTCGCGCCTCATCGAGGACCCGCCCTATTTGAAGCGCCGGAAGCTGAGCGAAACCCACATCGATTACATTGGCCTCGGCTTTGTAGCCCTGGGACTTGGAACTCTCCAGGTAGTTCTCGATAAGGGACAGCGCGAGGATTGGTTCGAGTCGCATTTCATCCTGATTCTCTCGATCGTCAGCATTGCGTCTCTGATCTTCGTTGTTTTTTGGGAGTGGACGCACAAGGACCCGATCATTGATCTGCATTTATTCCGCGACCGCACGTTCGGCATCTCAAACCTTCTCATGTTTATGCTGGGATTCGCGTTGCTCGGCAGCACGCTGCTGCTGCCGCTGTTTTCGCAAACCCTGCTGGGATACACGGCGGAGCAGGCGGGACTGGCCCTGATGCCGGGCGGGTTCGCGATTATCATGTTGCTGCCGCTGGTCGGATTTCTGCTCTCGCGCTATACCCCGCGATGGCTGCTTCTGTTCGGGCTGGTCGTTTTATCGTTCTCCCTGTTCCACATGACCAACTTCGATCTCAACATCGACTTTCGCACGGTGGCCACTGCGCGTGTGCTGCAAGCCATAGGCATGGCGTTTTTGTTCGTTCCTATCAATACCGCTGCTTACGCGTTTCTGCCGCGGGATAAGAATAATGCGGCGTCGGGCCTGATGAATCTGGCGCGCAATATTGGCGGCAGCGTGGGAATCTCGGTCGTGACTACCATGCTCGACCGGCGTACCCAGATTCATCTCACAGATCTCTCGCGCAACCTGACCGCGTCGAACCCTGCACTTCGCAATATGCTGGCCGGGGCTGCTCGAGCCATGCAGTCCCATGGCGCAAGTGCCGCCGGCGCGAACCAGCAAGCCTATGCGCTCCTGCAATTTACCGTCCAACGACAGGCCACTATGCTTTCCTACCTCGATTGCTTCTGGTTCCTGGGAGTGGCCATTCTGTTGATGGTCCCGGCTGTTTTCCTGATCAAAAAATCGAAGCCCGGCGGAGGAATGGCGGTACACTAAAAATAGGCCATGTTCCGCGTTATCACCATTGAGCGCGAATACGGTAGTGGGGCAGCTGCCATTGCTGCCCAATTGGCAAAGCATCTGGGATGGAAGCTATGGGACCATCTCTTAACCGAAGAAATCGCCCGTCTCGCTCACGTTGACCCCTCGGCCGTCCTGCGCTGTGATGAACGCATGGACAGCCGGCTGCACCGTCTCTCTAAAGCTTTCTGGCGCGGCAGCTACGAGCGCAGTTCTCCCCTGGGCAGCCAGGTATTCGACACCGACCGCATGATGGCGATGATGCAGGAGATCATGAACAGGTTGGGACAGGAAGGCAACGCGGTAATAGTTGGACGCGGCGCACCCTTCTTTCTGCGCGAAAATCCCGCGGCCTTTCATGTGTTTCTCTATGCGCCGCGAGCGGAGAAAATCCGCCGCACCATCGCTGAAGGCCATTCCGAACAAGAAGCCGAGGAGTTGGTGGATTCCGTAGATCGCGAGCGAATCGCGTACGTGAAGCACTATTTCAACGCGGACTGGCCCACCCGCTCTCTTTACCACATGATGATCAACACGGCGGTAGGGAATGAGCCGGTGGTGAAGACTATTCTCGACACGATGCGCCTCGTTCAGGGCAGCCCCAAAGCCACCGATTACGAGAAACCCGCGCAGCCGGTGCGCGGCTGAATCGTCTTTCTACCTTGTTTCTGTGGCCGCTGTCGGCCGTACGGACCTCTGCGGCGCGGGACAACAATCTTCCGCGCAGATATCCGGCCGCGCACCGAGCGATCCCAACGCCTTCCGTTCGGCGCCCTCTGTCCGCTCCAGAATCAATTCTCGAATCATGGCGATAAATTTCGGATGCACGCCCACGGTCTTCGCTCGAGCCATCGGCAATTGCAGAGATTCGCAGAGTTGCCGCGCCTCGATGTCAAGATCGTAAAGAACTTCCATGTGGTCGGAAATGAAACTGATCGGCGCCAGCACAACCGCGCTGGCGAGATTCTTTGATTTCACCTCGCGCAGGTAATCGAGAATGTCCGGCTCAAGCCAGGGTTGTCCCGGCGCTCCACTGCGGCTTTGATAAACCAGAGCATCGCTCTGCACACCGAGCCTTGCCGAGACCAGCCTCCGCACCTCTTCTAATTGCTTTACATAATCGCTGGTGTTCGCCATAGAAATCGGGATGCTGTGCGCGACGTACACCAGTTGGATATTCTGCCGGGCGGCTTCCGGGATCTGGTTCAATGCATCGACCACCCGCTCTTCCGTTGCTGCAATGAATCCCGGATGGTTAAAGAATGGACGTATCTTGTCGATTTCGGGAGCGCCCGATCCCACCTCGGCCTGCGCGCGCGCGATATCCTCGCGATACTGGCGGCAGCCCGAATACGAACTGTATGCCGAAGTCACAAAAGCTAGCGCCCGCCCAATGCCATCCAGCTTCATCTGCCGCAGTGCGTCCGCAAGCATGGGATGCCAGTTGCGATTTCCCCAGTACACGGGCAGCTGCGGGCCATGCTGGGATAACTCGGCTTCCAGGGCCGCGATCAGGTCGCGCGTTTGCTGGTTGATCGGACTTTTGCCCTCAAAGTGGTAGTAGTGTTCGGCGACTGCCAGCATGCGCTCGCGCGGAACGTTTCTCCCCCGCAGGACATTTTCCAGAAAAGGAATGACATCTTCCCGCGATTCGGGACCGCCGAAAGAAACCACCAGGATGGCATCGTATTTCATTCGAAAATATCGCGTGCGGGCTACTTTGTTGCTGCGTCGCCATTCGCCGCGGCGACGTCTGTCGTATTCAAGGATAATGGGCGGTCCAGCGAAATATCCATCTCTGTGAACCGTGGCAGGACGACATCCCTGCCGTGACGCGTGGCCATATACACGGCAGATACGCAACTGGAAATCAGACGCGAAGTTCCCGCCGTGGACGCGTCGGTCGCCGTCGCGGCAATCGCCTCAATTACAAGTTGCACGCTATCATCCACTTCTTTGGCAATCCCGGCGGTTACTCCAAGATTGACGGCCATCCATGCCTTGCCCGGCCTTTCCCCATGGAGCTTACCTTCAGAATCAATTCTGGTGTGGGAGCGTTCGTCGAGTTCGGCGTCGGCTACTGAAGCGGCTAGAGCGAACTCATCGCCGTCCGGCAACGTGATGTCCGTAAAATCGAGGTTCAGCGATCCCGGCCTGCTGAGCCATCGCGGCGGAGTCGTTTTTAAGATTCTGCCCTTAAGGTAGCTGCCGGCGGGCAATATTGCCTTCGAATCCGCTAGTAAGGGCTCGATGAGGCGCGCGTTGACGATGTCGCCTGCCTTGCTCTTCGACGCGCTCACGTCGCTGAGCAGGACAATTTTGCAGCGAGTTCCGATCGGTAGCGCGGGTGGTGCGGCTCGGTCCGAATGGGAGCCGACGCTATCCATCGGACCAGGCGCGCTACTTGCCGCTTTGATTTCGAAGGCCTCCATAACGATCGTTGGCGCTGGATTCTTCCTCGCGCTAGTCGCCCCCGACTCCATCAGGTTATGTCCGCTCCCAGACGATTTGTTCTTCTTGCTCGCTGCGTACACGTCACGCATACGGCCCATCGAAATCACCGAAACGTTCAAGGCCTTTTCGGTTATGCCTTGGGCCACAGTGGCCTCCCTAAAGACCGGATAATTCTCGTGCCGGGGCGCGAATGCCTTTACGACCCACGGCCAGTGGTCATTCGGAGCTCGCTTCCTCTTTTCCAGATGATCGACTCGCAGGCGCACGCTGCTTCCCGCGGAGAACAGTTTGCGATCTGCGGAGTAGACGTCTCTCGACAACGTGCCCTCTACAATCTCGCCCGGCTTCAGCTTCGAGAACTTGATTGGGCGCCCGAGTTGCACTTTGAGGTATAAACCGGAATCATTCACATTAGAAACGGGTGCCTTGTTTGAAGACTCGTCAGCACAGCAGAACGGCGCTGCCGCGATGAGTCCCAGCGCCAGCCATCGTACCCACACAGCACTGATGCTCCCAACATCTTTACCCACGGAGTTCCTTTGCAGGATGAATTTTCTAAGCATGCACACCTGCGGCTACACGACACCGAGCGCATATCCGCAGGAAACCTTGTTTTCGCTTTTCTTTGGGGGGAATTCTGGTGCGCCCGGAGAGATTCGAACTCCCGACCTGTTGCTCCGGAGGCAACCGCTCTATCCAGCTGAGCTACGGGCGCACACGCGTACTTACAGTCTACATGGGCACAGGAAAGGGTATCAACGTCCGAAATGCGTGCACTCTCGACCAATTCAGCGGCTGCCGTGACGTTTTTCCGGCTGCCGTGCCATCGATCCGCTGAGACTTAATCGTTGAGTCTGGGAAAGAAGTCCTGTTTACCAGCGGTCGCGCCGGCCGCCACCTTCGCCGCGTCCGCCGCGGTCGCGGCCACCACCGCCCCCACCACCCGCCCGCTCTACCTTGGGGCGCGCCTCGTTGACATTGATCGTGCGTCCGCCAACTTGCGAGCCATTCAAACCTGCGATCGCCTTCTCGCCGTCTTCGTTGCTGGACATTTCCACGAACCCGAAGCCGCGTGAGCGCCCGGTATCGCGGTCCGTCATGATGCTGACACGGTCCACCTGCCCGTACGACTCGAACAACTGCCGCAGTTCGTCTTCATTGGTATTGAAGCTGAGATTCCCCACGAAAATATTCTTCACGCGTCTGCCTCTGCATTGAGCTGTCGGAAGTGCAAGCTCAATTCGGCGGACTTGGCAGGTCGGGGAAGGCCGTTCCTGAAAATCGATACCGGAGCTGGCAACAGTCAAATGCGGCGAGCAGTATAGCAGGTTTTCTTTAAAGGGCTTGTCAAATCAATCCGGCATGGCGATCCCGTAACAGCCCCGATCAGCAATCGTCGACCTTCCAATATCCCTCCTGGTGAAAGCCCATTTGCAGCAGGCGGTTCTTGGGATCGTGTCGCTTCCCGCATCCGGGACAGATCAGGTAACGGCTCCAAGCGGTTCCCTGATGATCATAGTTTTCAGCTACGGCAAAAGTCGTTCCGCAACTGCAAGGCACGAGAAACATGCGCAGCGGGGCATTTTTCTTTATGTCTTTTTCGCCGGGCTTGCGTGCTCGATTCACGATTCTTCGACTGCGGCCATTGAACTTTTCTTGCGCTTGTTCGCCTGCAGGACTTTCTTGCGCAGGCGCAGCGAGGTAGGAGTGACTTCAACAAACTCATCGTCGGCAATGAATTCGATCGCCTGCTCCAAATTCAGCGGCTTGAACGGCACCAGGCGAATGGCTTCATCGGCGGTGGATGCGCGCATGTTGGTCAGCTTCTTTTCGCGCACGGCGTTCACGTCGAGATCGGTATCCTTGGCGTTTTCCCCAATGATCATGCCCTCGTAGAGCTCTACCCCTGGGCCGACGAAGAGTTCGCCGCGCTCCTGCAGGCCCCACAAGGCATAAGCCGTAGATACTCCCCCACGATCCGCGATGAGCGCACCGGTAAGCCGGTGCGGAATCTCGCCTTGCCATTCGGTATACCCATCGAACAACGAGTTCATGACGATGGTCCCGCGCGTGTCGGTGAGCAACTGGCTGCGCAGACCGATTAACCCGCGGCTGGGAACCCGGAACTCAATGCGCACGCGGCCGTAGCCGTGGTTGTGCATGTTGGTGACTTCGCCCTTGCGCGATCCAAGTTGCTCCATGACCACGCCGACGAATTCTTCGGGCACATCGACGGTGAGATGCTCTACCGGTTCCATCAGCTTGCCGTCGATGCGCTTGGTCACGATCTCCGGCTTGCCGACCATGAGTTCATAGCCTTCGCGCCGCATCATCTCAATCAAAATCGAAAGCTGCAGCTCGCCGCGTCCCAGCACTTTGAAAGAATCAGTAGTTCCCGTATCTTCCACGCGCAACGATACATTCGTGAGGAGTTCTTTCTCCAGCCGCTCGCGCAGATTTCGCGATGTCACATAGGTGCCGTCTTTTCCGGCGAATGGAGACGTGTTCACCGTGAACAGCATCGCAATCGTCGGCTCATCAATCGCAATATGGGGCAACGGAGCCGGATTGTCGGCTTCGGTAATCGTCTCGCCGATCGTGATTCCTTCCACGCCAGCTACGGCAACGATGTCTCCTAATTCCGTTTCAGAGATGTCGGTTCGCTTCAGTCCCGAGAAGGAAAACAGCTTCGTGATCTTGGTCTTGTGCAGCGTGCCATCCAGTTTTGCGATCGCCACTTCCTCGCCGGTAAACATTTTCCCGTTGAATACTCGGGCGATCGCCAGGCGGCCCAGATAATCGCTGTAATCGAGATTCGCGACCAGAATCTGCAGCGGCCCCCCAGGATCGCCTTTGGGTAGCGGAATCGTCTTCAGGATTGCGTCGAACAGGGGACGTAGATCCTCGCCGCCTCCCTTGATTTCGGTCGTCGCAGTGCCGATCTTGGCGTTGGTGTAGAGCACCGGAAAGTCGATCTGGTCTTCCTTGGCATCCAGATCTATGAAGAGGTCGTAGATTTCGTTGAGCACTTCCTGCGGCCGCGCATCGGAACGGTCAATCTTGTTGATGACAACGATGGGTGGCAGCTTCGCCTCCAGCGCCTTGCTCAGCACGTAGCGGGTCTGCGGCAGCGGGCCTTCGCTGGCGTCCACCAGCAGCATGACTCCATCCACCATCTTCAGCGCGCGCTCCACTTCGCCGCCAAAATCGCTGTGGCCCGGCGTGTCCACAATGTTGATCTTCACATCGTGATAGAAGATCGCGGTGTTCTTCGCCAGAATGGTGATGCCGCGCTCGCGCTCCAACTCGTTGGAATCCATCACGCGCTCGACGTGGTGCTCGTTGGAGCGAAACGTGCCGCTCTGTTGCAGCATGGCGTCGACCAACGTGGTCTTGCCATGGTCTACGTGCGCGATGATGGCGATGTTGCGAATGCCTGAACTCAAAAGGAATCCTTCCTGATTTGTCTCTGTTACCACTTTACTATGTCGGAGGCTAGTTGCCTGGCATTTCTGAATGCGGACTGGACGCGCTTGCGGCATCACGCGGGGTTCGGATGCGGTACATGTTGAACTTCGCGTTCTGATACTTGAGATCGAATTTCTCGGAATGGTTTTGCACGTACCGGCGGAGAAAGCCGCCGTCCTCATCGAAGGCGCTGGTCGTGATCAAGTACGCAGCGTGAATCTTCTGCAAGTCTTGCTCAAGATCTGTTTCTGTGCCGCGATGATTGTAGGTTGAGGCCGCCCGGCCGGTGTAGAGCGCCAGTGCTCGCGCGCGGAAGTAGACGAAAACATCCTCGGGAGCGCTTTGATTGCGAACGGTCTCACAGAGTTGATTGAACTCCGGCAGACCCTGGTTCTCGCGAATTGGCCCGAAATCAATGACGCGATAACGTTCCGCAAAGGAAATCGCGAGCAGCAGCAGGAATCCCCATGTCGCGGCCCAGGCATAATTTCGCACAAACCTCTCGCTGAATCCGCGCAGGCCAGTTAACGCCAGGAAAACAATCCATGGAATGACGGGGAATACCGCCCGAACGCCTGCTGCATAGGGCCACAGAAGAAGAATGCCAAGATAAGGCACAAGCAACGCTTCGATGATCGAGATGCCACGCTTATAGCGATAAAGCACGCCTGCCAGAGTGAGAAGAGTAACGATTGCGAGCACGACGAACGAAAATACATTGCGCACGGACGCAATCCAGAATCCGGCCAGCACACGCGAATACTCGGCGAGATTGAACAGAATGGTGTGCATCGTAATGGCATGAGCCTGCTGCACGTACCCGCCGGGCGCAGATCCAATGAAGTAATTTTGCAGTACGGCCAGAACGACCGATATCATCACGGCAATGGCGGTAAAGCGTGTGACCTTGCGTTGCCGCAGCGTGTCATAGAGCAGTAACCCGGGGATGAGAGCGATGCCAGCAGCTCGGGTCCCGAGTGCCGTGTAAACTGTCAGCCCCAGAATGACCGCCCACGCCCACCACCGTTTTCCATTTCGAGGAGCCAGTTGCGCTATGAGCGCCGCAAGATAAAAGAAGAAGAGGAACGGCAAGTCGGAAAGCACGCTATCTTTCGCCGACCAAAAAACCGGGCTGAACCCAAGGATTGCAATCAGCGCCAAAGCGTACCTCGACCCAACGTCGCGCCTCCACAAAAGATACGCTGCCGCCAACGCGAGCAGAAAAAATGCGACCTGCTCCAACTTCATGGGCAGCAAATTCAGCCCAAACAATTGGTACGAGGGCGCTAGCAGGAGAGGAAACACCGGCGGATACATTCCCGGACTGTACGCCGGGACTCGCGGATTGTAGATATAGCCCGTCTCCGCGTAGGGACGCCCTTCGACGATGTTTTGCGCGTGGTGCACATACATCGCGAAATCGTCCGCCCAGAGATGGCCCGGCCTCACCGTAGCACTATAAAAAATGGCGATTGCGCCAAGCACGCAACCGAAGTAGAGACTGGACCGCCAGGAATCCCAATTCCTGTAGCCCTCGACGAGATTGCCGACTTCGCGGATCTGGACAGGCACGACATTGCAGGCTACACAATCGGGATTCGTTCTCTCCAGAGATTTAGGACATTTTTTACGGCGTGAGTGCCATTTTGGGACGACGCCGAAAGTAGATCTAACGGCTCGCGGTTGGCAGGATCTTCCCCGATTTATCATCGGACGTCTCCAGCAGTTCCGTCCCTACATCGACTGCACCTTCACTGCGTAGCCGCAGACGGTACCAGAAGACAATCGTGACCAGAGAAAATATAAAGATAATGGTCGAGACCGCGTTGATTTCCGGTGTGATCCCGCGCCTCAGCCTGCCCCAGATTTCCAGCGGCAAAGTATTATCGCGTCCAATCAGAAAGAAGCTGACCGCGATCTCGTCCATGGACAGCGTGAAAATCAACAGCGCGGCTCCTATAATCGGCAGCTTAAGGTTCGGCACCGTGATTCGCCAGAACGTCTGCCAGTAATTTGCGCCGAGGTCGAGCGAGGCCTCCTCTTGCGCCCGGTCCAGCTTCTGCAATCCCGCGAACACCTCCGTGGTCGCCACCGAGATCAGCGCCGTCCCATGACCCAGCATGATTGTCAGTAAACTGAGTTTGGTCGCCGTCAGGTCGAACAGCATGAGCAATGACAAGCCGGTGATAATTCCTGGCAGAATCAGCGGCAGCAGCACCAGTCGCCGAAACAGCGCTTTGCCCGGAAAGGTCGCCCGATCCAGCGCCAGAGCCGCTGGAATCCCGAACGCCAGCGATATGGCCATCGCCGCCAATGCCACCTGCAGGCTGTTCAGCACGGAATCCCAGATCGCGCCGTCAGAAAACAAAATCCGATACCAATCCAGCGTCAGGTGATGAGGCGGAAATCCGCCTACTCCTTGACCATTGAACGAATAAAGAATGAGTACGGCAATCGGCAGATACAAAAACGCGAATACCGCTGCCGCATACAACCGCAGTCCCCGCGAGTTTGAAATGGTTCCCGCCCCGCTCATGAGAAGCTCCATCGTTTTTCCAGCCGCTCTGAGAGAAAAAGCAGGCTTACTACGATCAGCAGCATCCCCAGCGAAATCGCTGCGCCCATGGGCCAGTTGTAGGCCGCGCCAAACAAGCTGACCACGATATTCGAAATCATGATGCCGCTCGGCCCGCCCAGCAGCAGTGGCGCCAGAAAATCTCCCAGGCTTAAGACGAACGCGAAGGTCGCCCCTGCAACGACTCCCGGAATCGATAGCGGAAAAATTACTCTCCAGAAAGTCTGAGCCGGCGTAGCGCCGAGATCGTGCGATGCCTCCACCAGATTCCGCGGAATATGCTCTAACGCTGCATAGATTGGGAGGATGGTAAACGGCGTGTAGATGTGGGTTAGCGTCAGCACAACCGCGAACGGGCTATAGAGCAGAAACTCTAGCGGATGGCGGGTCACATGCACATACTGCAAAAGCGTGTTCAACACTCCGTCGGATCCGAGAATTGTCTTCCACGCATACGCTCGCACCAGATAGCTGACCCACAGCGGAATGATCACCATCTGGTAAAGCAGATCCTTGTGCTTGCCCGCATGAAACGACAAGAAATACGCCAGCGGATATCCCAGCGCCAGCGAAAACATCATGACCCGTGCAGCGATCCACATCGAGCGCAGCAACGTTTCCCAATAGACCGGCTTCTCCAGCAGTTCCTTGTAGTTTTCAAAGTTCCAGGAGTGAACGATGTTCTGCGCGGGCGTGACCGACCAGAAGCTGTAGCAAAACATCAGCGCGTACGGCACCAGCAGGAATACCGTGACCCACAACAATGGCGGCGCGGCGACCGCAATTTTGTACGCGCGCGAAAACATTACTTTCTCTCCGGAGATTCACGCACCGGGATTGCATCCGCGGCAAAGAATTCCAACTCCGCCTCGTCCTGCAACCCGAGGCCGCCCGCCGTCCGCACTACCAGCACTCGACCGTCGACGCATTGCACGCGCATGAACTCGGTTGCGCCATGAAACGCCTGATGGATGACGCGGCCGCGCACCCGGGCCGCTCCGGCCGCAGGAGCTCCCCCCGCGACATGAATATTTTCCGGTCGAAGCGAAAACACAGCCGGCCCGTCCGCCAGGGAAGCCGTCCAGGACAGCGCTCCGCAGTTCGCGACGCCGGCCCGCACCTCCGCCTTCAGCAGGTTGGTGTGCCCGATGAATTGCGCTACGTAAGCCGTTGCCGGACGGCTGTAAATCTCGCGCGGCGTCGCGACCTGTTCCAGTTCTCCCGACCGCAACAGCGCGATGCGATCCGACATGACCATCGCCTCTTCCTGGTCGTGCGTGACGAAGACGAAGGAAATGCCAACATCGCGCTGCAGTGATTTCAGCTCCACCTGCATCTGGCGGCGCAAATTCGCGTCCAGCGCCGAAAGGGGTTCATCCAGCAGCAGCAGTCGAGGCCGGTTTACCAGCGCCCGCGCCAGCGCCACCCGTTGCTGTTGCCCACCGCTGATCTTTGACGGCTTCGCCCTCGCGTAGCCAGTCATCTTTACTCTGTCCAGCGCCTCTGCCACTCGCTGGGCGATCTCCGCCGCCGGGCGCTTTGCGACTCGCAATCCGTATTCCACGTTCTGCTCCACGCTCAGATGAGGAAATAGCGCGTAGCTCTGAAACACCGTGTTCACGCGCCTCCGGTACGGAGGCAGTTGATCCAGCCTCTCCGTTCCCATCCACAACTCGCCCGAAGTCGCAGTCTCAAATCCAGCGATAATGCGCAACAGGGTCGTTTTTCCCGACCCGCTCTCGCCCAGGATGGTAAGAAATTCTCCTTCGGAAACTTCCAAAGACACATTGCGCAACACCAGGTTCGCCCCAAAATTCTTGGCTACATTGCGGATGCTGAGCAGGGTTGGTCGTGCCACAGAGAGATTGTTCACAAGCGCCGCGCCCGCAGTCGTGATCGAGGCCATGAAGAATAACTGAACGTCATCAGGGAAGGTCTTACTGCGCCGCTTTTACATCGTTCCAAATCTCGGTGTACTTTGCGCGCCGCGAGACATTCTGCCAGAAATAGATTCTCTTCTGGTAATTCTCTACGTCGTCGAGATGCAGCGTCTTCACTTCATCCGCCGTCATCAGTTTTCCTGCCTGCGGATTCGCCGGCACATAGTGGGTCTTGTCAGTCACCAGCTTTTGCGTCTTGGCCTCGACCATATATTCCAGAAACTTGTGTGCCAGTTCCTTGTTCTCGCTTCCGGCAGTGATCATCAGGTGATCGATCCAGCCCGTGGTGTTTTCTTTCGGGATGGTTTCTCCTGCAGGAAATCCGGCCTTCTTTAGATCTGCGGTATTGAGCGGCCAGCCCATTGCGATTACGACCTCATGGCTTTCAAACAGATTGGTCAACTCGCCTCCGGTTGCCCACATCTTGCGGATATTCGGCTTCAGTTCCAGCAGTTTCTTTTTCACCGCCTCGAGTTCCGGATCGCTCAGGTTGTAGAGGTGCGACGGATCCGGCTTGTCGTAGCCGAGCACCTGCGCCGCCATGTAGACGGTCGACAGATCGTCCCACACTGACACCTTCCCTTTGTATTTCGGATCCCAGAACACGTTCCACGAATCTGGCGGCTGCGGAAATGCCGTGGTGTCGTAAACAATTGGGTCCGGGCCCCACATGAACGGCACTCCATAGATCTGATCCTTGACATGAACCAACGGCAGGGAAGTGAGCTGTAAGGAGAGTTGGCTATAGCTCGGAATCTTCGCCAAATCGAGCGGGGCCGCCAGTCCCGAGGTCGCAATCGAACTGGCAACATCGCTCGAAGGAGAAATCACGTCGTAATTGCCCGCGCTTCCGCCGCGAAGTTTTGCCATCAGTTCATCGCTTGATCCCATGTAAGACGCAGAAATCTTGCAATGATTTTCATTTTCGAAGGCGGTGATGAATGAGGGATCGGCATACCCTTCCCACACCAGAAGATTGAGCGTCGGAGTCTTCTTGGAGCACGCCGCGAGACATACCACGGTCGCCAGCAGGAGCCATAAGCGTCCGGCGCGCTGCCACTTCATTCTTTCCTCCCATTTGTCCACTGCGATTCTCCTGCGCTTCCAACGCAAAAAACGTCACGGTTCGTGTGTTGAAAATCTAGAATGTGGGTGGCGTATTCACCCACAGCAGCCACGTTTCCTTGCGCCCGGGATTTCTCCAGCGGTGCGGCGTCGCGCTTTCGAAATAGAAACTGTCTCCCGGCTTGAGATGATATTCCTCGCCGTCCACCGTGATTTCCAGATCGCCCTTCAACACGTAGATGAATTCTTCGCCTTCATGCGTGTACGGATCGCCGCTACCCGCCTCCGGCGCGATCCGGAACAAATGCGGTTCCATCACTGCGTTTCCCCACGCGAGCAGTTCCATGCGGACTCCGGTGCCGGCTTCCAGCACTTTCCGCTCCGAGGGACGAACCTGACGGCTGCTTGCTCCATTGGCTTCGAAGAAATCCAGAATGTTTGTTTTATAAAAGCGCGCCAGCTTGCGCAGCGTTCCTACCGAACCGCTCATCTGCGAGCGTTCCAGAGCGCTCAGGAAGCCCACAGAAATGCCCACCGCCTCGGCGACCTGCGCCAGCGAAAGCCGCCGCCGCGCCCGCAATTGCCGTAGATGTCCGCCAATCGCTCCCGCATTTCCGTCCGCCGGCGCATGTACTTTCCCCTCCCGCTTCAGCAACTGCACGATTGCGGCTGCGTTCAGTCCGCGCACTTTGCGAAGAAAACGCGCCCGCTTCAGTAACTTCACATCTTCCGCCGTATAAAGCCGGTACTTGCTCTCGGTGCGCCGTGGACGCGCGAGTCCGAGACTCTCCCAAGAGCGGATCACCGAAGGCGAAACCCCCACTTTGCGGGCGACGTCTCCAATTTTCAAGTAAGGTTCAGCCATGTGGATTCTTTAATCTCAGTGCGCAGAATCACGTTCTAATGAAAGATTTCTGCCTGCCGCACGACTTTTTTCTCCTTGACAGTTCCCCTGTCTCTTCTCTAACCTTGCGGGATTATAGCAAGGTTGTGCGCGGAAGCAAGCAGTAGCTTCTCAACAAGAATTCCAAACCCACCCGGATATTGCGGAGGTCCCATGCTGTCACATCGAAGCCGCTGGTTCGCAGTTAGCGTTGCCGTTCTCTTGCTGTCCGTTTCTTCGATGCTCTTCGCACAGGGCACAACCGGACGCATCCTCGGTCGGATTAGCGACCCCTCGGGAGCGGTTCTGTCCAACGTGAAGGTTACGGCCACCAACGACGCTACCAACGTCACCCACGACACGGTCACGAATGGCAGTGGGGATTACGTATTTCCCGACCTTCCAGTGGGGACCTATTCGCTCACCTACGATTTGCGCAGCTTCAAAAAAACCATTCGCCACAGCGTCGCCCTCGATGTGAACCAGGTGATTACTTTGAACATCACCATGCAATTGGGCGCAGCTCAGGAAGTGGTCGACGTCACTTCCGAAGCTCCTTTGGTCGACACCACCAGCACCCAACTTGGAGCGGTCATGGACGACCGCCAGGTTTCTAATCTGCCCTTAAATTCCCGGGACACTTACCAGCTCCTGCAATTGCAGCCCGGTGTTATGTCGACCGTAGGTTCCAGCAACACCCTGATTTACGGCAGCGACAGTCCGGGTGCCGTCTCCGTGAATGGAGGCCGAGGGCGCGCCAATAATTTCAGCGTAAACGGCGGCGACGCAAATGATCAGTTCGTCAATCTCCCGACCGTGCAACCCAGCCCCGACAGCATTCAGGAATTCCGTGTTCTGACCAATACATTTGACGCGGAATACGGCCGCAATTCCGGTTCGGTCGTAAACGTAGTTACGAAGTCGGGCACGAACGACATGCACGGGAATTTGTATGAGTTCTTCCGCAACAAAGTTCTCAATGCCAATAATTACTGCTTGACCGCCGCCGAAGGCCTTCCCTGCACGAAGCCTCAGTTCAATCAAAATCAATTCGGGGGCACGTTCGGCGGGCCGATTGTTAAAAACAAAACATTCTTTTTCGCGAGCTACGAGGGCCGGCGTGTTCGTCAGGGGATCTTGTCGCAGGCGGTCACCGTTCCCACCTCCATGGAAACTCCATCTCCGACGAATGTAGTGAACGGGCAGATCGTAGCGGACTTCTCAGATGTCAATCCGGCCGGCAGCCCGTTTGCCGGAACGCTGTCGAATTCGTCGCTGCTGACAAGTCGGCCCGGCTGTCAAGCGGCCACGACTGCAATCGGCGGGGGAACAATTTCCGACGGAGCAGCCTACGCTTCAATCTTTCCCAACAGCCAGATCCCGCTGGCATGCATGGATCCCACGGCGGTAGACCTCCTTCAATTCATTCCCACCGCGCCGAACGGTGGTTCCCTGATTACTACGACCCCGGTACGATCGGTACGCGGCGATCAGTTCACGGTAAAGGTTGATCACCGGCTCACCGACAAGCAAAATCTGAGCATTTACTACTATTTCGATGACGACACCACCCTGAGTCCGTTCGATAATTTCGAACTTACCGGCGCGAACGTGCCTGGGTTTGGCGGTGTTGTGGCCGAGCGTATCCAGCAGTGGAACATCACTCACACCTGGACGCTCACCAACAGCGCCGTCAATGAGTTCCGGTTCAACTACAACCGCGAAGGCCAGGGAACTTTCCAGAAACCGCAGAACACCGAACTCGTACAAAACTCCTGTCCACCGCCGCCCTCCTGGCTCACGCAGCCTGTGCCCTGTTTTTACGGAGATGTTTCGGGCAATACCTACGGCATCCACCCGTTCTTGAATGCCGCCCGCGAAGGTCTTCCCTTTATTGCGATTTCCGGCGGATTCGCAATCGGCAACAACTCGGAAGGACAGCTGCCGCAAGTCGGAAATTCATTCCAGTTTGCCGATAATTTCACGAAGGTGTCAGGCAATCACACGTATAAGTTTGGTGTGGATCTTCGGCGTCAGCAGTTCAACCAGTTTTACTATTACAACGTAAATGGAACCTTCTCGTACTACGGCGGCGGCCCAAACGATGTGGGCGCAGGCAATCTCTACCCGAATTATTTGTTAGGTCTTCCCGATCAGTTCGGACAAGGTTCCGGTCAGGTCGAGTACGTACGTAATACCGGCCTCTACCTGTTCGCGCAAGACAGTTGGAAGATAAAGCCGAACCTCACGCTTAACTACGGCCTTCGCTGGGAGCTGGATACTCCGCTGGCGGACAAAGCGCAGCATGTACAGACCTTCCGGCCCGGCCAGACTTCAACCATCTTTCCCTGTGGCGGCCCCAATACCGATTGCACTTCGCAGAGCGCGGTTGGATTGGTCGTTCCCGGCGACAAGGGTGTGCCCGCGGGCATGACCCAGACTTATTACAAGGCTTTTGCTCCTCGAATCGGGCTCTCCTGGAGCCCGGGAAATTCCGGCAAGACCAGCTTCCGGGCCGGCTGGGGGATGTTCTATAACCCCATGGAGCAGTTGGTGCTGGCACAGTTCGGCGCAGAGCCGCCCTTCGGCGGAAGCACGTTTGTTTACGAAACCCAGTTCAACCAGCCATTCCTGGGTCAGGATGGCAGCACTAGTTATCTGAACCCCTTCAACGGCGTTCTCACTCCCAAACGGGGCACTCCTCAGGATTGGGCAATCTTTGAACCCCTGCTCCTGTTTGGCGATTTCCAGCCGCACATGCGCACGCAGTATTCCGCGCAGTACAACTTCAGCATTCAGCGCCAACTAGCCAGAGACATGAAACTGGAAGTCAGCTATGTCGGTTCTCAAGGACATCGCTTGCTGGCCACGCACGACATCAACTACTCGAACCCGCAAACCTGCCTGGATATCGCCAATATTTCGGCCGTCAATCCAAGCGCCGTCCAGGATGGATACGGCGACAACGTGACCTGCGGGCAATACCTCGAAGATGCTCCTTTTGTGATTCAGCCAGGGACGGTGCTGCCTAATTCGTTGCACCTTCCTTACGCGCAGAATAATTCAGTGATTCCTGCCGGAAGCACCGTTGGGCCAAACGGCATCACTTTGATTGGGTTGCGGCCCTACTCTTCTCCGCAGTGCAATCCCTTGAACGGCTATGACTTTACCAACCTGGCTTTCATCAATGGTTGCCCCGTCAGCGGCGTTCCAGTCTTCAGCAGCATCTTTGCGCAGGACACGATTGCCAATTCGTCGTATAACTCCTTGCAGGCGTCGCTCGATAAACGATTCGCTCATGGACTGCAGTTCTCCGCCGCCTACACATTCAGTAAGTCGCTCGACGAAGCCTCCAGCTTTGAGGGGATCTTGAACCCTCTACCCGGAGCCCATAACCGTTCGCTGTCGTTATTCGACGCGCGCCATCGCTTCGTCCTCAGCTATTACTGGGAGGTTCCGGCTCGCAAGTTGAGCGGATTCAAGGGCAGATTCATCGACGGTTGGGCTCTTTCCGGTATCACGACCTATCAGACCGGATTCCCCATCCGTATCACCTCATCCTCTGACAATGAGTTGATGAATAGTTATGACTTTGAACTGCCGGGCGAACCCAACCAGGTTGGTCCATTCACCTGGCACCGTCCGCAAAGCAACGGAAACTACTATTTCAATACTCCGACCGACCAGAATTCGATATTTACCGAAAACGGTGTGTTCGGCTACGTCGGTTCTGCTCCCCGCACCATCTGTTGCGGGCCGGGAATCAGCGAGACTGATTTTGTGGTCATCAAGAACATTCCTGTAACCGAGAAGACTCATTTCGAGTTTCGCGGTGAGTTGTTCAACATCTTCAACCATACTCAGTTCTACAACCCGGACGGCAGCAGCACCGACGGCACCCAGTTTGGCCAGGTGACGCAGGTGAAAGACCCTCGCCTGGTCCAGTTCGCCTTGAAGTTCTATTTCTGAACTTCAGAGTAGAGTTAAGAGTTCTATCCCGGGCGGTTCCCCCGCCCGGGCAATCTAATGGCCCGCTGAAAGAAATCAGCCTGCCTGAGTTTTCTCGGAGACCTCGATGTACCCCGATCTACAGAAAGAACTCGCCACTTTCGAGCGGCGAACGCCCAAGTCCGCCGAAGCTCACAAGAAGAATCTCAAGCGCATTCCTCTCGGCGTCGCCAGCAACTATCGCGCCTACGATCCGTGGCCGATCTTCGTCAAAGACGCCAGCGGCAGCAAGTTCCGCGACCTCGATGGCAACGAATACATCGACCATAACCTGACCTTTGGCGCCCTCATGGCCGGACACTGCCATCCCGCCGTGATGAAGGCTGTCGAAAAGCGCCTTTCCACCGGCACCATGTTCGGCATGCCCCACGACATGGAGTGGGAACTTGCGGAAGAGATCTGCAACCGCTTTCCAATCGAGATGTGCCGCTTCGGCAACAGCGGCACCGAAGCTACCATGCACGCGATCCGTTTGGCCCGCGCTGCCACCGGGCGCGACAAGATCGTCAAATTCGAAGGCGCCTATCACGGCCTGCACGACAGCGCTCTGGTCAGCGTGAAGCCGCACGCGCCCGACTACGGCGACATCAACGCGCCAACCTCCGTTCCCGGAGGCCTGGGGGTTCCGAAAGCCGCGATTGAGAACGTGAAGATTGCAACCTTCAACGATCTCGCCACCGTTGAGCGCCGCTTCAAAGAGAATCCCGGCGAAATCGCGGCGATCATCCTCGAACCCATTCTGATGAACGTGGGCCTCTGTATGCCGCAACCCGGCTTCCTCAAAGGCCTCCGCGAGATCGCGACGAAAAACGGCGCGCTGCTGATCTTCGACGAAGTCAAGACCGGCTGCAAACTCGGATGGGGTGGTGCCAGCGAATACTTCGGTGTCACGCCCGACATGATTTGCCTGGCCAAGTCGATCGGCGGCGGCCTGCCCCTCGCGGCCTTCGGCACCAGCAGGTCGGTGATGGACCTGATCTCACAGCACAAGGTCTTCCACGGCGGCACCTACAACACTAATCCGGTTTCGATGGCCGCCGGTCTGGCGACATTCCGCGAAGTCCTCACCCGCGAGAACTATGCGCACGTCGACAAGCTGAGCAAGAAACTCGCAGACGGCTACCGCAAGACAATCGCGAAAGTCGGCCTGCAGGCCTATATCGCGGACGCGGGAGCGAACGGCGCGCTGATGCTTTACCCGAAAGAAATTCGCAACTACCGCGACTGGACCGTGATTGACGTCGATCTCTGGCGTCACTACTGGTTCGGCATGGTGAACCGCGGCGTGATGGCGCAGCCTTACTGGTGGGACGAGCAGTGGACCATCTCGGTTCAACACACCGAGGCTGACATCGACAAGCACCTGGCCGCGTTCAACGACATCGCCGCCTCGCTCGCCAAGGCGCAGCAGGAGCGCAGCGAGCGTGTCCCAGCCGAAGTCGCGCATTAGAAACCAGTGGTCAGTTGTCAGTGGTCAGTGCCCTAAGCTGGTAGGGGCCACGCTGCAACTGACCACTGATCACTGGCCACTGGTCACTCAAACTTGTCCACCACGGCACAACCCGCTCAACCCCATCTCATCCGCGCTCTCGGGCGCCGCGATCTCGTTCTGCTCTTCGTGGTCGCGGTCTTCAACCTCAACGTTGTCCCCTCCATTGCAGCCAACGGCGGCGTCACCGTCTGGCTCTGGATCATCTCCCTTCTTCTGTTTTTCTGGCCGCAGGGCATTGCAGTCATTGAGCTAGCCCATCGCTATCCCGGAGAAGGCGGCGTCTACCTCTGGGCCAAAGAAGTCTTCGGCGACTTCCACGGATTCCTCTCCGGATGGTGTTACTGGACCAACAACATGCTCTACGTGCCGACCGTCATGCTCTATTTCGTCGGCGTCTCAGTCTACGTGCTTGGCCCCGCGCACCACGGACTCGCCGACAACAAGCTGTTCGCCGCAATCACCTCGCTGGCCCTGCTTGCCCTGCTGACGTTCTTCAACATCCTCGGTCTTGGTGTGGGCAAGTGGATCAACAACCTCGGCGCAATAGGAACCTTCATTGCCGCGGCCGTGCTCATCGGGCTCGGCGTAATCATCTGGTCGCGTTTCGGGACCACTCTGACCGGAGCCGATTTTCGCATCCCGGCCAATCCGAAATTCGTTCTGAATTCTTTCGGAGTGATCTGTTTCGGCCTCGTTGGCCTCGAACTCGCCTCCGTCATGGGAGACGAGATTCGCGATCCTCGCCGCACACTGCCCGGCGCAGTCGCCTGGGGCGGTATTCTTTCCGGCACCCTCTACCTGGGCGCGACGCTTACGCTGCTCATTGCTGTCGGCAAAGACGTGAACGTCCTGCAGGGAATCGTCCAAGCCGTCAGCCACATGGCCGGGCGCGTCAGCGCAGGCTGGATCACCGTGCCGTTCGCGATCATGCTCAGCCTCTCGATCGCAGGCATCGGCTCAGCCTGGATCGGCGGCTGCTCGCGCATTCCCTTCGTAGCCGGACTCGATTCCTACATGCCGTCCTGGCTCGGCAACATTCATCCGCGCTATGCCACGCCTTACGCAGCGCTAATCGTGCAGGGAATCGTCTCGGCGGTTTTAGTGATCTTGAACTTCGTCGGTGCGGGAGTGCAGGAAACGTTTCAAAAGCTCCTCTCGCTGGCGGTGGTGTTGCAGCTGGTTCCGTTTGTCTACGCGTTTGGAGCCTTGGTCAAATTCGCCCTGACCGAACCGACTCCCAAAGGCCAGTACGGCAGAGGGACAATGTTTCTGGCTGGACTAAGCGGCCTGCTGACAACAATACTCGGCATCGCCCTGGTATTTTTCCCGGCCCAGCAGATCACGTCGCTGTTGTTGTACGAAGTCTGGATGGTCGGCGGCACGCTGTTTTTTATCGGCTTGGCCGCATTTTTCTTTTTCGTTTACGGCCGCCGAAAGGCATTACAACAGATTCAGATGGCAGCAATCGCGTCACCAGTGTCGGCGGGCGAACTGCGGCGCTGAATTGTGTGGGAAGATCCGTGGCAGAGCGGCCTTCAGGCCGCGTCAAGATGAGGGTGGAAGAGCGGCCCTTCAGGGCCGCGGTAACGTGAAAAAAGATTCGGGGCTTTAGCCCCCGCAGGAGACCACGATGCCTAGCGGAGTTCAAACCGAAGTCAAGACCTACCAGATGTTCATCAACGGAGAATGGGTCGCCAGCAAATCCGCGAAAACCTTCCCCGTCTACGATCCCTCGACCGAAGAAGTCATCGCCCAGGTTCCCGACGCCAACGCCGACGACGTGAACCGCGCCGTCGCGGCCGCCAAAGCAGCCTTCGAAGACGGACCGTGGTCCACCACCACCGCGCAGGAACGCGGCCGCGTTCTGTTTCGCATGGCCGACAAAGTTCGCCAAAACCTGCCCGCGCTCGCCGAACTCGAGTGCCGCAACACCGGCAAGCCCATCGTCGAGGCCGAATACGATATTACCGACGTGGCTACCTGCTTCGAATACTATGGCGGCCTCGCTACAAAAATCACCGGCCACGTCAATCCTGTTCCCGACAATGCCATGTCGCTTTCGCTGAAGGAACCTGTCGGACTCGCCGGGCAGATTATCCCGTGGAATTATCCGATGCTCATGGCCGCGTGGAAGCTCGCGCCGGCGATTGCCGCCGGATGCACCTGCGTCCTCAAGCCTGCCGAACAGACGCCGCTCACCGCGCTCGAATTCGCCAAGCACTTCGCTGACTGTGGTCTGCCCGCCGGCGTGGTCAACATCGTCACCGGCTTCGGAGAAACCTGCGGCGCTCCCATCGTGCAGCATCCCGACGTTAACAAGATCGCTTTTACCGGCAGCGCTGCCGTGGGGAAGATTATTGTCAAGCAGGCCGCCGACACCGTGAAGCGCGTAACGCTCGAACTCGGCGGCAAGTCGCCCAACATCTTCTTCGCCGACGCCGACTTCGAAGCCGCCATTGACGGCGCGCTTTTCGGAGTCTTCATCAATCAGGGTGAAGTCTGCTCCGCCGGCAGCCGCATCCTCGTGCAGAAATCCATCTACAAGAATTTCGTCGATGCCATGGCCGAAAAGGCGAAGAAGATCAAGCTCGGGCCGCCGCTCGAGCGCGAAACCAAGATGGGGCCGCTCGTCAGCAAAGAACAATATGACCGCGTGAATGAATATCTTGCCATCGGCAAAAAAGAAGCCAAGCTCGCTTCCGGCGGCGGTCGTCCCGAGAAATTCGCCAAAGGCTATTACGTCCAGCCCACCATTTTTTATGACGTGAACAACAGCGCCCGGATCGCCCGCGAAGAAATCTTTGGCCCCGTTGCCGCGGTGATTCCATTCGAAGACGAAAAAGACGCGATGAAGATTGCCAACGATTCTCCTTACGGCCTGGCCGCCGCCGTCTGGACGCGGGACATTTTCAAGGCGATGCGCGCGGTGAAAGCCCTGCGAGCCGGAATCGTCTGGGTCAACCACATGCAGCCGACCTATGTCGAAGCGCCATGGGGAGGCTTCAAGCAATCCGGCTTCGGCCGCGAGCTCGGGCCGTGGGGGATCGAAGAATATCTCGAGACCAAGCAGGTCCACATCAATCTGAACGAAGCGCCGATCGGCTGGTACTGAGAAGCCGTGGCCAGTGGTCGGTGACCAGTGGCCAGTTTAGATACTTGAATTTTTCTGACCACTGACCACTGATCACTTATCGCTGATCACTGGCCACTTAGGAATCACGATGTCGATAATTCAACTTCGCACACCGATACCGGGCCCGAAGTCCAAAGCTCTCGCAGAGCGCCGCGCCAAAGCCGTTCCCCGCGGCCTCTCTCACGGCACGCCAATCTATGTCGCCAAGGCAGAAGATGCCTGGCTCGAAGATGTCGACGGCAACCGCTACCTCGACTTTGCCGGAGGCATCGGATGCCTCAACGTCGGCCATCGCCGCGATGAAGTGGTCGCTGCGATCAAAGACCAGCTCGACCGCTTCCTGCACACCTGCGTGCAGGTCACGCCCTACGAGAGCTATGTCCGCTTGGCTGAGCGCATGAACGAAGTTACGCCCGGCAAGTTCGCCAAGAAAACGATCTTCGTGAATAGCGGCGCCGAGGCGGTTGAGAACGCGGTCAAGATTGCGCGCGCCCACGCCAGGCGCCCCGGCATCATTGCCTTCGAAGACGCGTTCCATGGCCGCACCATGATGACGCTCGCCCTTACCAGCAAGACGCACCCTTACAAAGCCGGATTCGCGCCTTTTCCCAGCGAGGTCTATCGTGTCCCGTTCGCTTACTGCTACCGCTGCTCTTATTCCCTGAAATATCCCTCGTGCGATCTTTACTGCGCGCGCCATCTCGAAGACACCTTCAAGCGCGTGGTCGCCAACGAAGAAGTGGCTGCGGTAATTGCCGAGCCCGTGCTCGGCGAAGGCGGATTCATCGCGCCTCCGCCAGACTATTTCAAAGTGCTGATCGACTTGTGCCACAAGCACGGTATTCTCTTCATCGCCGACGAAGTCCAGTCCGGGTTCGGGCGTACTGGCGCACTGTTCGCGAGCGAGCGCTACGGCGTCGAACCCGATCTTCTGGTGAGCGCTAAGTCCCTGGGTGGAGGCTTGCCGCTCGCCGCTGTCACCGGACGCGCCGAAATTATGGACGCCCCCGGCGTCGGCGGCCTGGGTGGAACTTTTGCCGGCAATCCGCTCTCGTGCGCTGCCGCTCTTGCTGTACTCGACTTATTTGAACGCGAGAACTTGCTCGCCCGCGCCAACGAACTCGGCGAACGTTTCCAGGGCCGTGCCCGTGAATGGCAGCATCGCTGGCCGATCATCGGCGACATCCGCGGCCTCGGTGGCATGCAGGCGATCGAGTTGGTGCAATCTCAGGAGACCAAGACTCCAGCCGCGGAGGAAACGAAAAGAATCACGCAGTATTGCTACGAGCACGGCCTGATCACCATCACTGCCGGCTCCTATTCAAACGTGATCCGCGTCCTGGTCCCGCTGGTAATCACCAACGACCAAATGGACGAAGCGCTAGACGTCCTCGAGTCCGCGATCGCCACTGTGTGCGATAAGAAAGGCGCAGTCGCGCAGTTAGTTTAAGTCTTGTCATCCTGAGCGAGGATGGCCTTCGCGCGCCAAGCGCCAAGGTCAACCGGAGTCGAAGCATCGCTATAGGATTATGATTAAGATTGTTGTCGGACACGCGGCGTCGCGAAAGAACACGCCACTAGTCACTGACAACTGATCACTGACCACTTATTCTTCGCGACAGCGAAAGGCATTCTCGTCATGACGACCGTAGCCGCACCTCCCATCACCAAGCTGACCAACTACATCAACGGCACATGGACCGACTCGCACGCCACGGAGTGGCGCGATGTCATCAATCCAGCAACGGGAGAGGTGCTCGCCAGCGTTCCCATGGGTGGCGCCGCTGACGTGAACGCTGCGGTTGAAGCCGCTGCCGCCGCTTTTCCCGAATGGCGCCGCACGCCGCCGGAAGATCGTATTCAACCGCTGTTCAAGCTCAAGGTGCTGCTCGAAGAGCACATCGACGACATCGCCCGCATTATCACGATGGAGAACGGCAAAACCTTCGGCGAGGCCAAAGCTGAGATGCGCCGTGCTATCGAGAACGTCGAAGTTGCCTGCGGCATTCCGATGATGATGCAAGGCTACAACCTCGAAGATGTAGCGCGCGGCATTGATGAGATGATGATCCGCCAGCCGCTCGGCGTGGTCGCCGCCATCGTGCCCTTCAATTTCCCCGGCATGATCGCGTTCTGGTATCTGCCTTATGCCATCGCCACCGGCAACACCTTCATCATCAAGCCGAGCGAGCGGGTGCCGCTCACCATGCGCTACATTTACGAACTGCTGGGAAAAACCGGCTTGCCCAAGGGCGTTGTCAATCTCGTGAACGGCGGCAAGCCCACAGTGGACGCGCTGATCGACCACCCCAAGGTCCGCGCCATCAGTTTTGTGGGTTCGACTCCGGTAGCGCGCTACATCTATTCTCGCTCGGCAGAGCAGGGCAAGCGCTGCCAATGCCAAGGCGGCGCCAAGAACCACGTTATCGTCCTCCCCGACGCCGACATGCCCATGGCCACGCAGATCATCAGCGACAGCGCCTTCGGTTGCGCCGGACAGCGCTGTCTTGCCGTGTCGGTCGCAGTCACAATCGGCGAAGCGCAGAAAACTTTCCGGGACTCCATCGCCGATGCAGCCTCGAAACTGAAAGTCGGTTACGGCCTTGAAGATGGCGTGCAGATGGGCCCCGTCATCACACCGCAAAGCAAAGAACGCGTCGAATCGTTGATCGGCGTTGGCGCGAACCAAGGTGCGAAGGTTCTACTGGATGGTCGCAACACAAAAGTCCCAAAACATGAGCGGGGCAACTTCGTGAAGCCGACAATCCTGGATGACGTCCCTGCGACCAGCGAGATCACCGATACCGAAATCTTTGGCCCGGTGCTCAGCCTTGTTCATGCCGACAATATGGATGAAGCTCTGGCGTTCCTGGAGCGAAGCGCCTACGGCAATCAGGCATCGCTGTTCACGTCCAGCGGATCGGCCGCGCGCCGCTTCCGCTACGAAGCTCCGGCGGGAAACATCGGCATCAATATCGGAGTCGCCGCCCCTATGGCCTACTTCCCCTTCAGCGGATGGAAGAACAGCTTCTTCGGCGACCTCCACGGCCAAGGCCGCGACTCCATCGAGTTCTATACCGATAAAAAAGTTGTAGTCGAACGCTGGGCCAAAGAGCACAGCCGCAAGTTCTGAGCCATGACAGCAATTCTCAGCACAGAGGCACAGAGAACAAATTCTGAATGATGATTGTTGATTATTGAATAAAAACGCAATAGTGAAGTTCTTTATTCAACAATCAACAATCAAAATTCAACAATCTCTGTGTGACTCTGTGGTGAATGATTTTCAAAGAGGAAGATATGACTACTACCGTTGTTAATCCCGCAATGACCGGCCAGGAAATGGTCGAACTCGCCAAGAAGCACACTCTCTACGAATGGTCGGCGCAGTCGAAGGTCGATCCCATCCCGGTTGCCAGGGCAAAAGGCATTTATTTCTGGACGCCCGAAGGCAAGCGCTATATCGACTTTAACAGCCAACTGATGTCGGTCAACATCGGCCACGGAGACGAGCGCGTCATCAACGCCATCAAGGAGCAGGCCGAGACGCTCTGCTACGCCAATCCGTTCATGGCCCACGAGCCGCGTGCCCGCCTGGGCGCGAAACTCGCTGAAATCACCCCCGGCGACATCGACACCTTCTTTTTCACCAATGGTGGCGCCGAAGCCAACGAGAACGCGATCAAGCTCGCCCGCTTCTTCACCGGACGGCACAAGATCATGGCTCGTTACCGCTCGTACCACGGTGCAACCGCGGGCAGCATCTCTCTCACGGGTGACCCGAGGCGCTGGCCCGCTGAGCCGGGCATGCCCGGAGTCGTACGCGTGCTCGATCCCTACCACGGCATCGAGCGCGGCTGGGAATCCGCCGAATCCTCGCTCGCTGCTATTGAAGAAACGATCCAGCTCGAAGGCTCGCACACCATCGCCGCGTTCATTCTCGAGACTGTCGTAGGCACCAACGGCATTCTGATTCCGCCCGACGGCTACCTGCAGGGCGTACGCAAGCTGTGCGACAAATACGGCATCCTGATGATTGCCGACGAAGTCATGGCCGGCTTCGGCCGCACTGGAGAATGGTTTGCCGTCGACCACTGGAAAGTAGTGCCCGATCTGATCTGCATGGCCAAGGGCCTGACCTCCAGCTACCTGCCTCTTGGAGCCGTAGGCATGCGGCATCACATCGCGCAGCACTTCCAGGACAAAGTTTTTTATGGCGGGTTGACCTACAACTCCCATCCCATGGGATGCGCCGCGGCACTGGCGACCATTCGCGTCTACGAAGAAGATCGCCTCATCGAGAACACGAAGAAGATGGGCGTGGTCATGAAAGAGCTTGGCAGCCAAATGCAGGCCAAGCATCCGTCAGTCGGCGCGGTTCGATCGATCGGTCTGTTCGGAATCTACGAACTGATTCGCAGCCGAAAGACGCGCCAGCCGATGGCTCCGTTCAACGGTGCGTCCGAAGAAATGGCGGCGCTCGGACGCTTCTTCCGCGAGCAGGGTCTCTACACGCTGGTGCGGTGGAACACGTTCTTCACCAATCCGCCCCTGTGCATCAACGAGCAGCAACTGCGCGAAGCCTTCGCCATCATTGATAAGGGGCTCGAGATCACCGATCGCGCGGTGAAGGATTAATTCGCGCGTTCAGTGTCACTTCGCAACGAAAACCACATCCCGCAACATTGCGGGATGTGGTTTTCTCAGTGGAGAAATTTTCGTGCCCGCCCTCAAGCCGCTTGGCGCCGCGGATATCGCCCGGTAATCTTGCGGACGAATCCATGAAACCGATGAACTCCGCCGCCACCGGGCAGAAACATGAAGGGGCACTGGCCGGCAATCACCTTGATTCCTCGCTCCTGGCACGAATCTAACGTTTTCTGGCTTACCGTGCTCTTCCCATTCGCGCCATAAATCCAGATGCGAGGTATGTCGGCTTTTGCACATCTTTCGACAACCGCGTCCACCAGTTCTGGAGGGGTCATAAGCAGAGCGCCCTGCACAGGCGGCTGAATCTTTTCCACGCCTGCGTAGCAAGTGTGCCCCATCACGTTTGGCGTATTTGGATTCACCGGTACAACGTCGTAACCCTTGCTGCACAGTTCCTTAAACAGCATGATACTGAACGACTTGGGATCGCGAGATGCCCCCACCATCGCGATTCGTTTTTGCGCAAGAAATTCCTCAATTGTGTCGAGACAAGGCGCTTGCGATGCCATATTTGCCTCCCGGAGTGGATTGCACGCAGGTTATTCGGTCCTTAGAAGAATGGCAGTGATGCTGGTCACTCCATTTGTGAAAAAACAGCCGGCCAGAACCCTTATTGCTTGCGGATTTACTGGCGGAGATGCAGAATCTATGCGTCTCACTGTTGCCCATCGGGCAAGAGTGGCGCCCACTGCCATTCAGGGAAGGTCCAGCATGAAAAATTCATCCATTCTATTGATCGTCTTGGCTGCGTCACTTGCGCTCCCAGTCGTCGCCCAACAGAGCAACACTGCCTCCGATCAGTCCACTCCCGCAGCCCAGAGTGACCGGCCCCCGCTGACGCCAGATAAGCCTACAGATTTTTGGGACGGGGATGACCCTAACTTGGTGAATCTCATCACCCATCCCTTTGCCCGCAAGGCCTATGTGCTCCGGCAGACCGGACCCATTCGCGACCGCCTCAACGAATTGGATCAGCTGACTTCCGAACATGCCAGCACGATCAAGGATGTGGACGCTCGCGCCCAGAAAGGTCTTCAGCTGGCCTCGGAGAAGGAGAGCCTTGCCGACCAGCATTCGTCTGACGCTGCCACCAAAGTAGGGACTGCCCAGACCGCGGCTAACACCGCATCGACGAAAGTCGCATCCGTTGAGCAGATGGTCAACGGCCTGGATCAATACAAGGGCGGCGCACAGACCGAAATCCGTTTTCGTCCGGGCCAGACGGTTTTGAGCAAGAACGCGAAAGATGCTCTCGATCAAATGGCAGTTCCGCTAAAGGACGACCGTAGCTACATCATCGAAGTGCGCGGGTTCGCCCCCGGACACGGGCAATCCGGAATCGCTGCTTCGCGCATGATGGCCGACTCGGTCGCCCGCTATCTTGTGCTTACACACAACATCCCGCTGTACCGCATTTATGTCCTGAGCATGGGCAATGCGCCGGCCCCCGGAGATGGCACGGTGGCGAAGCACGCAACCAGTGGTCGCGTCGAAGTCAGTGTGCTCAAGAACGATCTGGCGAGCACGTCTCAGCGGTAATTCGAAATACAGAAAACACAGGCGAATCGGGCTCCCGGTTCGCCTGTTTCATTTCGGGAAAGATCCGCCAAAATGTGACTTGAATCACAGACTCCGGACCTAATCCAAGCCATCATCTCCAACTATGGCTCTCAACATCCCCCAGAAGGAACGAGCCATCGTAAGGCGGAACTGTCCCTTGCGGAAGGGCGTTGCCGCGCGCTGTTGCTCTTCGTTGAGGCCATTCCGAAAGCGAAGGTAGCACAGTCGGATCCAGCAAAATTAAGAAGTGAGGTTGGCTATGAGTTTTGCCGATCGGCTGGGAGCCATTGGAACTTCCGCAAACTGGCTGCGAACGTGGCCTCGACGCTACGGATTTGCCCTCTTAACTGTCGCGGTGGCGACTCTGTTGCGTTACGCATTAGACGTTGCCTTCGGGCAATTTCCGCCTTTTGTGATGTTTTTTCCCGCTATTATTTTGGTGGCCGTCCTGGCGGGATTTGCTCCGGGCATCCTGGCCACGATTCTTTCTAGCGCATCGGTGGCGGTCTTCTTTTGGCCTTCCTTGAATATGTTCGGCGCGGGCCGCGCACGTGAGACCGTAGGACTCCTGTTGTTCTCCGTGATTGGGGCAGGCATTACCGGGCTTGCCACCCTGTACCGCCGGCACGATGCCCGCCTCCGTGAGTTTGAGAGGGTAGTCGAAAACCTGGAAGAAATGATCGTCGTGTTGGACCGCGACTACCGCTACCTGATTGCCAACCGTTCCTTTCTGAACTACCGGGGCATGAAAAAGGAGGACGTAATTGGCCGCCACGTCTCCGAGATACTGAACCCCGAAGCTTTCCAGGCGACCATCAAGGAACGGCTCGACGACGCCTTTCGCGGCCAGGCCGTGCAGTATGAAATGCGCTACCAATATCCCGATCGCGGCCAGCGGGACCTGCTCATTAGTTATTTCCCGATCGCGGGGCGAAGCGGCATTGACCGGGTCGCGTGCGTCTTGCAGGACATCACTCGTCTGCGGGCGGCAGATCATTCCTTGAGACTTTTCCGGACGTTGATTGATCAATCCAACGACGCCGTCGAGGTAGTCGATCCGGAGACCCTCCGCTTTTTGGACGTGAATGAGAAAGCTTGCCGCGATCTGGGGTACACCCGTGGAGAGTTGCTGTCCATGACGGTGTATGACATCGACCCACATTCGAATGAGGCAGGACGGGCGAGCATTGTCGACAGGTTGCGAAAAGGAGAATTTGTCCTTAACGAAAGTGTTCACCGGAAAAAGGACGGCACGACATTTCCAGTAGAAAACAGCATGAAGCATGTGAGCCTGGACCGCGATTACGTCATCGTGGTATCCCGCGATATCAGCCGGCGGAAGAGATCCGAAGCGGCATTACGGGAAAGTGAAGACCGCTATCGCGACCTGATTGAACACAGCGAAGACCTGGTCTGCACGCACGATCTCGAGGGAAATCTGATTTCGGTGAATCCCGCTCCCGCCCGGCTTCTCGGCTACGAAGTCGCGGAAATGCTGAAGATTCCGATGCGCGAACTCATCGCACCCGAATTCCAGGAGAAATTCGAAGAATATCTGATCCGCATCAAGAACCATGGCGCCGACAAGGGCTTGCTCTGCGTGATGACCCGAAGCGGAGAACGCAGAATATGGGAGTACAACAATACCCTCCGTACCGAGGGCGTGGCTTCACCAGTTGTGCGAGGCATGGCGCGCGACGTCACCGAACAGAAGAAGGCGGAAGCGGCCTTGCGTACCTCTGAGCAACGCTACCGTCTATTGTTTGACAAGAATATCGCCGGGGTCGCCATCTCCCGCAATGACCAGTTGGTGGATTGCAATGATGCCTGGGCGCACATGCTTGGGTACGGCTCTGCCGAGGAAATTTGCGGCCGCCAGACGAAAGATTTCTATTTCGACGCCCGCGACCGGGCGCCTCTGATCCAGAAGTTAGCACAATCCGATGCGCCGGTCAGCGGAGAAGCACAACTTCGCCGAAAAGATGGCACGCCCGTCTGGGTCTTGTTCAATTTCGTAGTTCCTCCAGGATCCGCAGACCGCACCATCGTGCAGGCTACCGCAATCGACATCACCAAACGCAAGCAAATGGAAAATTCCCTTCGCCGCCGCGAAGAAGATTACCGCAGTTTTGTAGCCCACAGTTCAGAAGGCATTTTCCGCGAAGATTTGGATGCACCCTTGCCCATTGACCTGCCCGAAGACGAACTGGTGCACCGCATCATCCACGAGTCCTACCTGGCAGAGTGCAACGACGCTATGGCACGAATGTACGGGTTTGAATCGAGCAAAGAATTCGTGGGGAGGCGTCTTACAGAATTGATGGTCGCAGATGATCCCCGCAACATTGCAGTGACTCGAGACTACGTATGCTCAGGATTCCGCCTGTTGGACCGCGAGTCGCATGAGGTAGGCGCGCAAGGCAATCCTAAGGTGTTCCGCAACAGCATCACCGGCATCGTGGAGAATGGAAAACTGGTGCGGACGTGGGGAATTCAGCGCGACGTAACCGAGCAATCGCGGATGGAAGAAGCCATGCGCCGCAACGAAGAGCGCTTCCGCGTCGCGCTCAAGGATTCTCCGATCACGGTTTTCAATCAGGACTCGGACTTGCGCTACACCTGGATCTACAACCCACAACTCTACTGGCAACACGAGGTTCTCGGAAAAACCGATGAGGAAGTTCTCGGCCCAAAAAAAGCGGCGAAATTGACCGACCTCAAACGCCGTGTGTTGAGAACTGGGACAGCGTTGCGAGAGGAAGTGGCGGTCTCAAACAACGGCAAGAGCTTTGCTTTTGACATGAGCATTGAGCCCTTATTTGCCGCAGCCGGCGAGGTGGTTGGGATCACCGGCGCCTGCATCGACATCGCACGCCTTCGCGAAATGGCCGACAATCTGCAGGACGCCAAGGACAAACTCACGCAGGCAAAATCGTATCTGGAAAGAGAGATTGAGACTGAGCTGGGATTTGAGACAATCATCGGCCAGAGTGCCGCTTTGCGCGAAACGCTGACAAAGGCGCGCGTTGTTGCTCCTACAGACTCAACCGTGTTGCTGCTGGGAGAGACCGGTACTGGAAAAGAATTGGTGGCTCGCTCCGTTCACGGCCTCAGTTCGCGCAAGGACAATACCTTCGTCAAGCTCAATTGTGCCGCCGTCCCTTCCGGATTGCTCGAAAGCGAATTGTTTGGCCACGAAAAGGGCGCTTTTACCAGCGCAGTGAGCCAGAAGGTCGGACGCATTGAGTTAGCCGATAAAGGAACACTGTTCCTCGACGAGATCGGCGAACTGCCCCTCGAACTCCAGCCCAAGCTTTTACGGGTATTGCAGGATCGTGAGTTCGAACGCCTCGGAGGAGTCCATACCTTGCGCGTGGACGTGCGCATCATCGCCGCCACCAATCGCGATCTTCGGCAGGATATCATCGACAAAAAATTTCGCGAGGACCTCTTCTATCGTTTGAATGTCTTTCCTATCGAATTGCCGCCCTTGCGCGACAGGCGAGAGGACATTCCCATGCTGGTCCATTATTTTATGCGCAAGCATGCGACGCGCATGGGCAAAGCCATCGCAATTATCCCGGACGAGACCATGCATGTTCTGTGCCGTTGGAACTGGCCCGGAAATATCCGCGAACTCGAGAACATGATCGAACGCATGGTGATCTTGAGTAAGGGTTCTGTGCTGGCGCCTCCGCCGTCGGAATTAAGCGCCCCGCAGCAAGTGGCGGAAGACGATCTCACAGAACTGGAGCGCGAGCACATCATCCGTGTCTTGCGCGATACCCACGGCGTGTTGTCCGGTGACGATGGAGCCGCCAGCCGCCTTGGCCTGAAGCGCACCACCTTGCAGTCCATGCTGAAGCGATTCGGAATCGAAGCGCAGGAATACCGGCGCGCAAATGGACTCTTTGGACCAGGGTAGACGCCGGAGCTCACCCAATCCTTATCCAGATTCCTCCGTGCCTCCGTGTCTCTGTGGTGAGGTCTTGCTTTTCTATTTCGCCAGCCGGTTGTATTTCTTCAGCACTTCGCGCAAGCCATCATGCGGCAAGGCGACGACCGTGTGCCCGTTGATGCCCGTCATGGTCTCCGCGGCAACCATCGCATTTACCACTGCCTCTTCGGTTGCCTGCACCGTGGCCAGAAATACAGGGTCTAGCGAATCGTTGGGCATCATGGTGAGTTGATGTAATCCTTTGCTGCCCACCGCTCCGGGATTCGCCGTCGAGAACGCAATGAAAATGTCGCCCGAGCCGTCGCCGGAATAGCTGCCGTCCCGCCCCAGGCCCAGCGAAACTTTCTTTGCAATGCGCTTCAGTTGTGTGGGAATCAGCGGCGCATCCGTCGCCACCACCACGATGATCGATCCCACATCCTTCTGCCAAACCGTGTGCTCCGGGATTTCCCTTCCCACATTCACGCCGGCAATGCGCAACTGCTCGCGCGATCCGTAATTGCACTGCACCAGCACGCCCACGGTATACCCGCCTTCTTTCTTGCTGAGCACCCGCGAACTGGTGCCAATGCCACCCTTAAACTCGTTGCAGATCATGCCCGTCCCGCCCCCCACATTGCCCTCTTCGACCGGGCCTGCATGCGCTACATCCAGCGCGTGAAAGGCATCCTCAGGCTTTACATGGAATCCATTGATGTCATTCAGATAGCCATCCCAGGTTTCCGCTACCACCGGCAGGGACCACCAATATCCTTCCATGTCGGGTGTGCCGTGCTTCACCTTCCACGCAATCACCGCGTCTCGCACAACACCCACGCTGTGAGTATTGGTGATCATCACCGGCCCGTTCAGGAATCCCGAGTCATCCACCCAGGTCGTGCCGGTCATCTCGCCATTTCCGTTCAGCGTAAACCAGGCGGCAAACACCGCGTCGTTGCTGTTCTTGCCACGAGGATGAATCGCAGTCACCCCCGTCCGAACCGGGCCCTTCCCAACTTCCAGCTTGCCTTCGCCGGAGATCAATGTCGTGTGCCCCACTTCCACGCCCTTCACGTCGGTAATGGCGTTATTAGGACCGGGAGCGCCATCAAACGGAACGCCCAGATCGCGGGCACGCGGCTTGGTTTGAGCAAAAGCAGCAGTAGCAGAGAGAGTAACCACAATGACAAGACGGCGTACCTGCCAACGGGACATGGAGCCCTCCAGCAAAGCAGGCAGTATATCGGATGTCCGCCTGGGCACGCGTTGCGCGATTTGGTCCGCCTTGGGCCGCTCCGCGCTGGAGTACAATCGCTTCAAGGCAGAATTTCCCTGGGGGTTCAGATGGACAGCTGGAAGAAGGCGGCAGTACTGGCAACTTTTGGGGCAGCGGCGCTCTTATTCATGAAGAAAAGGTATCCGGCAGGCGTTCTTGCCTCCGGTGTCGGATTGGCCGTTCTAGCCTCGGAATATCCCGAGACCTTCGAGAAAATACGGCGTTCGATGCCTGATTACTACGAGCGCGGAATGCAAGTCATGGAGATGGCCGCCAATGCGGGCAGGCGCATCAGCGCAGCAGCCGGCCGCAGCGCCGTGGATGTCTGGGAAGAACTCGAACGCTAACTCACCGAAGTCTCGATCGTCAGAACTTGGCGTCTGAATCTGAGATCCCAAATAAGATTGAATGTAGAACGAATTTGAGGTCCGAAGTCCGCCGCCCAAGGTCCGCAGTCCGAAGTCCGTTCTCCCTACTCGATTCCCAGCTGTTTCCTCGCATCCGGACTGAGTCGTTCCGGAGTCCACGGCGGAGTCCAAACTACATTCACAGCGGCGTTGCGGATACCGGGCAACTGCTCCAGCCGGGATTTAACCTGCATGCTGATGTTGACGTGTTCGGGGCAGCCTTGTGCCGTGAGCGTCATGTCCACACTGACGTCTTGCTTGTCTTCCTCAACCGAAGCGAAGTTCACCTTGTAAATCAGCCCAAGGTCAACGATGTTGACCGGGATCTCCGGGTCGTAGCAACTTTTCAGGGCACTTAGGACATCTTGTTCCGTCACTGGCATCGCGGGTATTCCTCTCATTCAGTGTACAACGCCGGAATCCCAGGAGCGTGCCTATGCCGCCAGGGCTGCTGTTGCCGGCGGGGTTCATCCATATTCAATTTTGAGGCAGCCCCGGCTTGCCGTCTGTTACATTCATCCCATGATCAGTCCAGAGACCAGGCGCAGAATTCAGTGGGCGCTGGTGGCGGCGCTGGTCCTTGCGACATTGCGCGCGGGTTACATCTTTTATCAGCGCCACCAGGAATTTCTCCGCGCCGAACAGGCTAAAAAGGCGCGAAATATCGGCTATTCCAACCCCGACTACTACGTCCACCCCAAGAAGCTTTATCCCTACGATTTAAAGAGCGCGAAGCAACTGACGCAGCAACCGGTCTGGGTAAAGGAGGGATTCAAGTACACCTATTATCCTTACGACCCGGCCACGAAGCGCGTTGATTTTGCGCATGAGGCGGGCCTGCTCGGGCCAATCGAGAAGCTCTCTATCAAAGATGTGGTTACGGCGATCGCTCCCGGCGCTGGGCACAAGAAGCAAGTCGTGGCCGTGTTCCAGAAGGAAGTGAAGTCCTACGCTGTTCCGATCGGATACGAGGGCGAAGGCGAATACAAGATTTATTCCGACGAGATGTTCTTCGTCGAGGATCCTCACGATCTCTACAAACACTGGTCGCCGGATGTCTGGCAGGCCGTCGAGCAGCACCAGGTCAAGCCCGGAATGAATGAAATGCAGGCCGATTTCGCCATAGGCATGGGAGTCCCCGATCCCGGTGACAGTTCCGAGCAGAAAACCGTGCATTATCCCAACGGAGGCAATCCGCTGGTGGTCGTCTATGTAGACGGCAAAGCCGCACAAATCAAGCCGGGCTCTCCGGCTTCCTAGGATCTCGTCTTTTTCGGAGTGGGGGAGACTTACCTGTGCTACCATGCCGGGCTAAGTTCGAGGCATTAAGATCATGACGACCGCCCTGAGGCCGCTGAGCACAGGAGAGTTGCTCGACCGCACATTCGCCCTCTACCGCAACCACTTCGGCCTCTTCCTCGGCATCTTCGCCATCCCGCACCTGTTCGTGTTGGCCTTTCAATGTCTCGGCGTTGCCGTCGAGCCGAATGGAGCCCCCTTAGCCAATTTGCTGGCACGCTTGCCCTGGATTTACGGAGCCGGGTTTCTCACATGGATCTTCAGCGCGGTCTCCCAAGCTGCAACCGTGATGGCCGTGTCGCAATTGCATTTGGACCGTCCCACCAGCGTTTTGGATTCCTACTCACGCGTCAAGAAGCACCTTCTTGGCGTCATCGGACTTTCTTTGGTCGTGGGGTTCGCGGTGGGTTTTGCGTGCCTCGGTTTGATCGTCCCCGGAATCATGCTCCTCGTAATGTGGTCTCTGGCTGTTCAGGCTAAGGTTCTGGAAGATAAGGGCGTCTTCGAGGCTATGACGCGCAGTTCCGATCTGACGCGAGGCCGCCGCTGGCGCATCTTCGTGATCTGGATTCTTTTCGTCCTTCTCGCCATTGTCGTCGGTCAACTGTTGCAGTGGCCCATCAGCTTGGCGGCGGGAGTTAGCGGCAACGTCATGCTGCAGCGGGTATGACCCATCTGGCAGGTAGCCTCGTTGGCCGCCAGTTTCATCTCCGAATGCCTGGTCGGTCCGCTGGCCACCATCGCCTTTTCTCTGATCTACTACGACGAGCGCGTGCGCAAAGAGGCGTTCGACCTGCAACTCATGATGATGACTCTCGACGCTCAGCCACTCGCCGCTTCTCCCGCGCAAGTCCAGGCATGACCGCTCGTCGGACTCTTATCGTGAGCTTGTTGCTCATCGTCTCATCTTTTGGCTGGGCCGAATCTCCCGCTGCCAACCCGCTGACCATCGCCCAATATCGTGCGGAACTCGACCGCCTGCTGGCAGCCACGGCGCACCTCGACAGCTCGGCGAATTCAGCTCCTGAAGCGCTGCACACTCTCCCACAAAGCTGGCACGTGCGCGATCAGCAAGAGTTCGCGATCTCCACTGAAGGCCTCCAACGCGATGTTCGGCGCTACGACAAAAATCAGAGTGCCGAGAATGCCTTGGCCATCCGCCGCCGCTTACAAGCTCTGCGCCAGGACATCGACAGCTATGAGAAGCCCGCGCCCGATTTTTCTGCCAGTCGAACCCAGCTGAATTCGATTCTCGCCCGTCCCGAATTTCGCGATGTCCGCGGCCCGGGATGGTTCGATCGCTTCAAGCAGTGGCTACTCGACGCTCTGCTAAATGTGCTGCGGCACGTCTTTCGCGCGGCACAGATTCCCACCATCAGCAAATTCGTTGTCTACACCCTGATGGGGATCGCCCTGCTGGCCCTCGCCTTCGTTGCCTACCGCACCATCTGGCGCGGCCGCGCCGCCGCCGACATCATTCCCCGGGATCTCCCGGTCTCTGCGAAAGAGTGGACCCTCTGGCTCAACGAAGCCCGGGCGGCCGCGGCCAAACGCGAGTGGCGCGACGCCATTCACCTTGCCTACTGGGCGGGTATTTCTTTTCTCGAACGCCAGGGATTCTGGAAGCCCGACCGCGCGCGCACTCCACGCGAATATCTTCGCCTGCTGTCGCCATCGAGCGAGCACCGCGAAACCCTTAGCGCGCTGACTCGCATCTTCGAACTCGCGTGGTACGCCAAACGCGAAGCCAGCGAAAATACGTTTTCCGAAACCCTGCTCCAACTGGAGAAGCTGGGATGCCGCTGACCATCGATCCCCGCGATCGCAAGCTGCTCATCGGTGCTGCGCTCATCTTCGTAGTTCTGATCGTCGCCACGGTGATCTTCGGCGGGCCCGGAGGACAGAAGCTGCAGGTTCCCAGCACCTATTCCAGCGCTTCCGGCGGCGCCAAGGCGGCGTATCTGCTGCTCTCCGGATCTGGCTACAAAGTCGAGCGCTGGGAGAAGCCGCTCAACCAGCTTCCGCCCACGGCTGCGACATTAATTCTCGCCGAGCCCATCGAAGCGCCCACCCGGCAGGACCGCGAGCGCCTGAAAGCTTTCATCTCCGCCGGAGGCAGAATCATCGCCACCGGAATGTTCGCCGGAACGTTTCTCCCCGAAAACAGCTCGGTCCCTGATTTCGTCGGCGCGATGACCTGGAAGAAAGCACCCGCCCTCGCGCCTTCCGATATCACGCGGGCCGCCCCCGAGATCAAACTTGCCCCCGAAGCCCGCTGGCTGGATTATTCCCCCGCCTATGCGCTTTATGGCACCGAAGATCAGACGCTCGTGGTGAAGTACCCCTACGGTAAGGGGGAGGTATTGTGGTGGGCGTCGGCGACTCCCCTGACCAATGCCGGAATGAAGGAAAAGGGCAACCTGGAGTTTTTCCTGGCCTGCCTCGGCGGCTCAAGCCAGCCAATTCTCTGGGACGAATACATTCACGGCTACCGCGAGACCCTCGCCCTCTCGATCGCCCACTCCCCGGTGAAGTGGCTGGCGCTGCAATTATCGCTTCTCGCACTCGCAGTGCTGGCGACGTTCTCCCGCCGCAGCGGCCCCGTTTGCAAGCCCGCCACCGATCTCCGCCTCTCCCCCCTCGAGTTTGTGCAAACTCTCGGCGGCCTCTACGAACGCGCTGCCACCGCCTCGGTCGCGGTGGACATCTGCTACCAGCGCTTTCGCTACTGGCTGACCCGCCGCCTCGGCGTGGGCGCCAACGTTTCCAACCACGAACTGGAAACTGCGGTGCGCGAGCGCTGGTCCCTCAACGACGATCATTTCGCCGCCATCCTCCGCCGCTGCGAGTCCGCCAAAAATGATCCCTACCTGCAGGCGCCCGAGGCCCTGCACCTCGTGCAGGAACTCGATTCGTACGGCTCCCGCTTGCGGCTCTTTCAAACTGGGCGGAAGGAGAACGCTGAATGAATGCTGTCCCAGACCTGATACAACACATTCGCGCTGAAATGGGAAAGGTCGTCGTCGGTCAGGACGAGTTGCGCAACCAGTGCGTCATCGCGCTCCTCTGCCGCGGCCACGTCCTGCTCGAAGGCGTACCCGGCATCGCGAAGACTCTCACCGTGAAAGCCCTCTCGCGCCTGCTGCGCCTCGAATTTCAGCGCATCCAGTGCACCTCCGACCTGATGCCCGCCGACATCGTCGGCACCAACGTCCTCAACATGGCGACCAGTTCATTTCAATTGCACCCGGGTCCGGTCTTCACCGACTTGCTGCTGGTGGACGAAGTCAACCGCATGCCGCCGCGCACCCAGGCCGCCCTGCTCGAGTGCATGGAAGAGCATCAGGTCACCATCGACGGCAAAGGCTATCCTCTCTCGCAGTTCTTCACCGTATTCGCCACCCAGAATCCCATCGAGTTCGAAGGCACGTACCCGCTCCCCGAGGCCCAACTCGACCGCTTCCTGCTCAAGCTGCGCGTGCCCTATCCCGCCCAGCAGGACGAGGTGCAGCTATTGGCCAACGTGCAGAACGGCTTCGAATCCCGCGAACTCGACAAGATGAACCTGGCCCCCATCCCGCCCGAGTTGCTCGGGCAAGCCCAAACAGAAACCAGGTCCATCACCGTGCAGGAGGCCCTCTTCGGCTACATCGTCCAGATCGTTCGCCGCACCCGGGATTGGCCCTCTCTCTCGCTGGGAGCCAGTCCTCGAGCGGCCGTAAATCTAATGGCGGTCTCCAAGGCCTATGCGGCGATTGACGGGCGCGACTATGTGATTCCCGACGACGTCAAAGCCGCGGCTCATCCCGTTCTTCGTCATCGCATCATGCTGCGGCCCGAAGCCGATCTGGAAGGCATTACGCCCGATCAGGTGCTCGATGAGGTTCTGCGCGCCGTCGAAGTGCCTAAGTGAGGCATCCCATTGAGTGACCTCGGCAGGCTGATTCCATCGCCAATTGAAGCGCCCGCGCAGTCCTACAAGCGCATCGGCGTGGCCTTTGGCGACCGTTTCTTCATGCTTCTCTTCGTCGGACTCGTCTGGCTGGGGCCCGCCTTCTTCGATCCTCGCTTTGTCTACGCCATGCTCGCCTGGGACGCCATGGTCGCCCTCGCCTGGCTCGCCGACCTCGCGCAATTACCCAAGCCCCATGAACTCTCGATCAAGCGAACCTGGCGCTCTCCCGCCGCCTTGTCGCTCCCTTCGGACGTCGACATCACCGTCGCCAATTCCTCGCGCCACAGCATTTACGCCACGATCATCGACAGCGTTCCTCTCCAGCTGAAGCAGGAGCCTCCCACCCTTCATCTTCAAGTCCGCGCAAAAGCCGAAGCAACAGCATCCTATGGCGTGCGCCCCACGCAGCGTGGTGACACCCAGCTTGGCGAATGCTATCTCCGCTATCAAGGATTGCTGCGCATTGCCGAGCGATGGGTTCGCGCCCCGCTGGCGCAGAAGGTCCGAATATATCCGGATCTGGAAGAAGCCAAGCGTCACTCGCTGTACCTGCTCCGCAGCCGTCAAGTCGCGCTTGAGAAGCGGCACACTCGCATGCGTGGCATCGGCCGCGAGTTCGAAAGCCTGCGCGAATATCAGCCCGGCGACGAGTACCGCGACATCTGCTGGACCGCTGCCGCCCGCCGCGCCAAGCTCGTCACCCGCGTCTATCAGATGGAGCGCAGCCAGACCGTCTGGATCGTCATCGACTCCGGTCGCCTTATGCGCGCCCGCGTCGGCGGATTCAGCAAGCTCGATCAGGCTGTGAACTCTGCGTTGAGCCTCGCCCAGGTCGCTCTTTACTCCGGAGATCGCGTCGGCCTCATCGCCTACGGTCGAGGCATTCGCCAGCAGCTTCCCGCCGCCAAGGGCAGCGCCCACCTGCGCCAGCTCATCGAGCAGCTCGCCTTGGTGCGTGAGGAAGCTTCCGAAGCTGACCACCTGCAGATGGCTGGCCGCCTGCTCACCGACCAGAAGCGCCGCAGCCTGATCGTTTGGCTCACCGATCTCGCCGAGACCGCCATGACTCCCGAGGTGATCGAGGCAGCCTCCATGATGATGCCGCGCCACCTGATTCTGTTTGTCGTGATCGGCCAGCCCGACCTGGGCGCGCTCGCCGCTAAAACTCCGCAGAACGAATCCGAAATGTACCGCGTGGCCGCCGCGCAGGAGATGGTTCATCGCCGCGAACGGCTGCTCGCCCAACTGCGTGAGCGCGGAGCCCTTGCCTTGGAGGTCAGCTCCGGCGCCGTGTCTCCGGTTCTGGTGAATGCCTATCTGCAGATCAAAGAGCGGAGTCAACTGTAACCGGCTTGCGCGCCAGCCCGAACAGGTAAACGCATAGGAGCACGAACATCGCCGCGGCAAGAGAGAACTTCAGCGGAATTGCCAGCCCTGTCGGCGACACGAATGCTTCGATCAATCCCGCCACAATCAGGATCGGAATCGTTCCCAGCAGCAGTTGCACAGCTTCCGAACCGGCCCGCGCCAGCGAGTTCCGCCGCGCCAGCACTCCCGGAAACAATAATCCCTGGGCAATGCGCAGCCCCGCCCCTCCGGCAATGAAAATTGCCGGCAATTCCAGCACCCCGTGCGGGGCCACGAAACTCCACAACTGCAGGCTCATTCCTGAAAGCCAGCACGCCATGCCGATCACCCCGATCAGCAGCCCGTTGAAAGCCATCATGTAAATCGTGCCGAGTCCCGCCGTGATGCCCAATGCGAACGTGGTAAACCCGACGCTCATGTTGTTCGTCATGATCGCGCTTGACGCCAGCGGCTTGATTCCCACAATCGAGTGCGTCCACATCTCGTGCTTGTCGATCGTCTCCACCATCTGCGGGCCCAGCAGCTTCACTTTGAAATCCGGATTCTCGTACGTGAGTGCTGCTCCCACCAGCCCGGCGATCGCGAAAATGAGCACTGCCAGCGCGCAATGCCGCAAGTTCCTTCGAAAAGCTGCGGGATAGGTATCCCAGAAAAAGGACAAGGCCCTCAGGGGACTCGCCCGATGCCCCGAATAGATGGTATTGTGGGCCCGGACCAGCAACTGGTTGACATAGCGCGCAAAATGGATTGAGCCCCGGTCTTCGCGGATCGCCGCCAGATCGGCTGCCGTCTGGCGATAGAGCAGGCTGAGTTCCTGCAGGTCGGAGCGCGACAGCGACTTCAATCCCTCGCGGTCGCTTTGGTTCAGCAGCGACTCCAGCTTGCTCCAGTGCGGCTTGCGCTTCTCCAGCCAGCGGGTGGAAATCATCGTGGAAACATTCGATCAACTCAACATTGATACGCCCGAGCAGATCGCGCTGGAACTGCCCCTGGCGGGCGTCGGCAGCCGCTTCCTCGCGATTGCCATTGATACTCTAATCCAGTTCGCGCTCTATCTCATAGTAGGACTCGTTTTCATCTTCACCCTGCCCGTCGGATCATCGGTGCTCAGCTTTTTGCCGCGCCTGGTCGGGCCCGCCATGGCCATCTTCATCTTGTTTGCCATCTACTGGGGATACTTCGCCGTCTTCGAAACTCTTTGGAAAGGCCAGACGCCCGGCAAGCGCTATGCCGGTATCCGCGTCATCAAAGAGAGTGGCCGCCCCATCAATGCTTTTGAGGCGATTGGGCGCAATCTCATGCGTGCCGTCGATGGCATGCCCGGAATCTACGGCGTTGGTCTGGTCGTGATGATGCTCAACCGGCAGAACCGCCGCCTGGGGGATTTTGTCGCCGGCACCGTGGTCGTACACGAGAAGCCTACGGAAGAAATCCGTCCCACGTGGAATACCGCAACCGCCGAGGGTTCCGCCGGCAGCGCGCTGTCCCAGGTCACTGCCGATGAACTCGTGCTCATCGAAACATATTTGAGTCGCCGCTGGGAACTCGACTCCGAGGTGCGCCTGAGAACGGCCATTCAGATTGCGGATCGCATCAAGGCAAGGACTGGGCTCCAGCCGCAGGGTCATCAACACGTGGATGAATTCCTCGAAGAGGCCGCGCGCCAGATTCGCGACAGCGGCCGCTTCCAGTCGTGAAGCGGAAGTCTATGAGTGGGCGCACATTCGCCTGCCAAAATTTTGGCACTAATATACTTGACGCACAGGTTGCGTCAGGGGCTACTGGGTCTCCGGTGACAGGGTAGCGGTTTTAATATCGGAATGTTACAAGCGTAGTCTCGGTTATCGTTTTGGCGTGCCCAGTAGGAATGTATGTGGGCATTCTGAAGATTGTTCTAGCGGTTCTAAGGTAGCCAATTGTCATAGCGATTGTTTCTGCTCTGTTGGGTTGGCTCTTGCGAGATCGTCCGAAAAGAAAGCGGCGCAGATCGCGGCGTTAATGCCCCTTGCGTTCGCGGTGACAGGGCTACTCAATATCTCGATCAACGTCATTGAAATCGGAGCACAGTTTCTTGGGATCCTGCAAGGAACCCGCGTAGAGGTTGGGTCTCATACTGCAAAAATGAATCCAGTGGTGACGCTCAAAAACGTCATAGTACGTGACGACGCCATAGAGAGCAATGTAGGTGCTGTTGGGATATTGGACGTACCGATTTGAGCTAACGTTCTCGCCGACGATGTTAAGCGAACGCGGATCATCGGGAAAGAGAAGTCCAATGTCAACCCAAGCGCCGTGGCCCTCCGATCCCTGCTTAGCAACAACTGGATGCGAAACGCGCTCGATTGCTCTAGCAAGATTCGGCGATTTATCGACATCCACAAATTCCAGATAAATGGCCCCTCTGATCTTATGAGCAGGAGTCCTGCCGATATTTGTAATGGTCAAGGGTTCTTGGAGGTGATGAGACAAAGTTGGTTCTATAGAGGTGATTTCGAAATTAGTTTTAAGCCACGCTCGTTGCTCGGAATGGAAAGCTGCAGCGGCGAGATCAGAGGATTTTTTACTAATCTGGAGAGCTCGGTCGGCGGTTACTGCTGTATTAATCGTTGCAGCGGACTGGTTAATGTTAGCGGTGTTAAGTTCCCACCACTGCATGAAAGTAAATCCCGCATAGATGACAACAATAAATAACCCCCAAGCCTGAATACGATCGCGCCGTTTTTCGGCCTTATTCTCCTCTCTGCTCTTTCGCTTGAGGCGATCTATTGTGGCATCCGAAACATGCAACTCGTTAATGACTGGCGTGGAATAATGTACTTCTGTGGCGGCGTCGGATGCGCGATGCTTGTGGTCTATTTGATTTTTATACTTTGTCGCGAGGCGGTGTAAGTTGCGCCTTAACTGTTTGATGTAGTCCATGAACATGAAGCAACCTGAATAGACAAAAGGGCCGCAGGCATTGGAGAACTTCGAGAAGATGGCAATTGCCATTTTCCAGAAGCCCAAACCTGGGGGAAGAAAGAACGGCAAAAAGTCTAGCAAAACGGCTAGCGAACGCAAGCCGAAACGGCCCGACAAGGATTAGACCGGCTCTGCGATTTCCGCCGTCCCCGCCAAAATTCTGATCGTCTGCATCGAAAAATGCGTTCCTTCGCTGCGCTGAAATTCATTGACCTCATGCTCCGGTGCCCTTAGTCTTTGATCAATGTCATCCCGTGTTCATCACCGCCATCATCATCATCATCACGCGCACAGCGTGTCGGCGGGGTGCACCTGAGATTGCAGACATAATTCCCAAAGCACTCTTCAGGAATCAGGCCCGCTGAGGCGAATCGCTCAGCGGGCTTTTTGTTTTTCTCGAAAGGATCAAGCATATGCGTGCGGAACTTGACTTCCAAAAAATGACTGGGCTGCTGCCCGCGGTCGTGCAAGACGCGGGTACCGGCGAAGTGCTGATGGTCGGTTTCATGAATCCTCAGGCGCTGGAACGTAGCCTGGAACTGGGATATGTAACCTTCTTTAGCCGCACCCGCGGCCAGCTCTGGACCAAGGGCGAAAGCTCGGGCAACCGGCTGCGCATTGTTTCCGCCCTCACCGACTGCGACCGCGACACTTTGCTTTTGCAGGTCGAAGTGGAAGGCGCCGGTGTGGTCTGCCATCGCGGCACCCGCTCCTGCTTCACCGAAGAGATTCCGCTGAATGCGACCCAGGCCGCCAACCAGGAGGCGCGATGAAGCTGCGCATCGGAATTCCCAAAGGCAGCTTGCAGGAGGCGACACTCCAGTTGTTCGCGCGCGCCGGGCTTCCTGCTTACACCAACGGCCGCTCCTACTTCGCCACCACCGCCGATCCCGAGATCGACTGCATGCTCATTCGCGCCCAGGAGATGGCCCGTTATGTCGAGCATGGCGCCATCGATGCGGGATTGACCGGCCTCGATTGGGTCGTCGAGAGCGGCTTGGAAATTGTAACCGTGAGCGACCTGATCTACGCCAAGCGCAGCCGTGGCAAGGTCCGCTGGGTGCTTGCCGTGCCGGAAGATTCGCCCGCCCAGCGCGCTCAGGATCTTTCCGGCCGCATCGTCGCTACGGAACTGGTGAAGGTCACGCGTGACTACTTCCAGGCCAAGAGCGTCGATGTCCGCGTCGAATTCTCCTGGGGCGCCACTGAAGTCAAGCCGCCCATGCTTGCCGACGCGATCGTCGAGGTGACGGAAACCGGCAGTTCGCTCAAGGCAAACCGGCTGCGCATTCTCGAAACCGTGCTCGAGTCGAACACCCAGCTGATTGCCAACCAGTGCTCGTATGCAGACCGTGACAAGCGCCGCAAGATCGACAATCTTGCCCTCATGCTGCAGGGAGCGATGGAAGCCCAGGACCGTGTCGGCCTGATGCTCAACGTGCGCAAAGAAAAACTTCCCTGCGTGCTGGCCGTCCTTCCCGCGCTGCAGAAGCCGACCATTTCTCACCTGAGCGATGAGGATTGGCTGGCTGTGAATACCGTCATTGACGAAGGCGCGGCCTGGGAAGTGATCCCGCGCCTCAAAGAGGCCGGAGGGCAGGGAATCGTCGAGTATCCGCTGAACAAGGTGGTGCTGTGATGCGGATCGTTTCGGGAAGGGAAGCGGCAGCATTGGTGGAGCGCCTGGCTGCACGCGAAAACGATTTCGCTGCCCTCGAAGCGCGAGTCCGCCGCATCGTCATGGCTGTTCGGCGTGAAAGAGACCGTGCTCTCCGTCGTTATTCCCAGAAGTGGGACGGCTTAGCTCCGGGCCAATCGTTGCGAGTTTCTGAGCAGGAGATGGCTGACGCGTGGGCTTCTCTGGCGCCCTCATTACGAGCGGCCCTGCGTGAGGCGGCCGCCAACATCCGACGATTCTGCACTTGGCAGAAGCCACGGTCGTGGAAGCGTCCGCACAACGGCGTTTCCCTGGGCCAAATCGTACAACCACTCGAATCCGTCGGGTGCTACGTGCCCGGGGGACGTTATCCCCTCCTTTCAACCGTACTGATGACCGTCATTCCGGCTCAGGTCGCAGGCGTGAAGAATATCCGCATCGTATCGCCCAAGCCATCCGCACAAGTTCTCGCGGCAGCCGCCATGCTCGAAGTCCAGGAGTTCTACCGCATCGGAGGAGCACAGGCCGTTGCCGCCCTCGCCTACGGCACGGAAAGTATTCCTCGCGTGGACAAGATTGTTGGCCCCGGAAACGTCTACGTCACAGCCGCCAAGAAAATCGTCTCCTTCGATTGCGCCATCGATTTTCTCGCCGGACCAACCGAGGCCCTCATCGTCAGCGACTCCGGCAATCCCGAATTCATTGCATCCGATCTGGTAGCTCAGGCTGAGCACGACGTGCAGGCGCTCGCGTTATTTCTGACTACGTCTCGCAGGCTGGCCCGGGTCGTAAGCGAGTCTGTGACGCGCCAGGCGGAAGCGAATCCCACCGCGCAACAGTCGCTCCGAAAACGCGGCGCAATCCTGATCGCGGCCTCGCGGCAACAGGCGCGTGACTGGGCCAACTGGCTCGCTCCCGAGCACATCACGATTGAGCCCGCGGACTTGCCCTTCATTCGCAATGCGGGCTCCATCTTCGTCGGAGATTATTCCGCGCAGGCCGCCGGGGACTATGCCTCCGGTCCCAACCATGTTCTGCCCACCGCTGCGCAGGCCCGCTTCCGCGGCGGGCTCAGTGTCCTCGATTTCGTGAAAGTCATCACCGTGCAGCAAGTTTCCAAAGCAGGCCTCCGGAAACTTGCTCCCGCCATCGAGTGCCTGGCCAAGGCAGAGGGCTTACCCGCGCATGCCAATTCCATTCGCTTGAGGTGCGGCCATGCTTAGGCCACGAGAAGCAGTGCGGACCTTGCCCTCCTATCACCCGCCGCTAGCGGGACGCCAGGGCCTCCGCCTCGATTTCAACGAAAACACCATCGGGTGCTCGCCCCGTGTTCTCGAATGCCTGCGCCGCTCCGATCTCGAACAACTCGCCAGGTATCCGGAACGCGAGCCTGTCGAAGCCACAGTCACCGATTTTCTGGGCGTGACGCCTGCCGAAGTCCTGCTGACCAACGGCGTAGATGAAGCAATCCACCTGCTGTGCCAGACCTATCTCGAGTCCGGTGACGAAGCTTTGATCGTGGTCCCCACCTACTCCATGTATCGGATCTACGCCATGGCCGCCGGAGCGCAGGTCATCAGCGTGCCACTAAGCCAGACCTTTCAATTTCCCACGGAGGCCATAACCACCGCGATCACCGCCCGTACTCGCCTCATCGCCATCGCCAACCCCAACAATCCCACCGGCACCGTAGCCGCGCCCCAGGATCTGCTGCAGATCGCGCACTCCGCTCCCCAGGGCGCCGTGCTGATCGATGAAGCCTATTTCGAGTTCTACGGCCAAACCATCTTGGGCGCGCAGCGCGATTTTCCCAACCTCTTTGTGGCCCGGACCTTCTCCAAAGCTTACGGCCTGGCCGGACTCCGCATCGGCGTTTTAATCGGTAACGCCGAGCCCCTGCGCTCCGTGCGCCGCGTGAGTTCCCCCTACAACGTCAATGCCATCGCCCTCGCCTGTCTGCCGGAGGCAATTGCAGATCAACCCTACATCCAGCAATACGTCACCGAAGTTTTGCAAGCGCGCGCACTTCTGGAACGCACGCTCTCAGCCGCAGGAATTCATTTCTGGCCCAGCCAGGCCAACTTCGTTCTGGCACGCATCGGCTCCTCCGCCACCGACTCCGCAGAATTCGTCGAGCACATGCGGCGCCGCGGCATCTTGGTGCGCGATCGTTCCGCCGATCACGGCTGCCAGGGCTGTGTCCGCATCACGCTCGGCCCGCACGCCCACACCGTCCGCCTGCTCCAGGCTCTACAAGAAACTTTCGAGGAGCTAGGCATCGCGTCAGGAGCGCCGCGCTGATGAGAAACGCCCGCATCAAACGCGTCACGAAAGAGACCCAGATTCAACTCTCCCTGACCATCGAAGGACGCGGCAAATACCAGGTTTCCACCGGCATCCGCTTCTTCGATCACATGCTCGAACTGTTCGCCCATCACGGTGGCTTCGACCTCAACCTCAACGTCCGCGGCGATCTCGATGTCGACCAGCACCACACGGTCGAAGACGTCGGCATCGTCCTCGGACAGGCCTTCCAGCGAGCCCTCGGCTCGAAGCGCGGCATCCTTCGCGCCGGATACTTTCTCATGCCGATGGACGAAACTCTGGGCATGGCCGCCGTGGATTTTTGCGGCCGCACCGCCTCCGTCACCGACACCACAGTCCGCACCCGCCTCGTCGGCGATCTGCAATCCGAACTGGTCGATGATTTCTTCGAGGGCTTCGCCCGCGGCGCACACGCCAACGTGCACGCGCGCGTCTTCTATGGCCGCTCCAGCCACCACAAAATTGAAGCTCTCTTCAAAGCCTTTGCCCGCGCCGTCCGCGCCGCCTGCTGGCGCGATCCGCAAATGATCGGCCTCCTGCCCAGCACGAAAGGATTGCTCTGATGATCGCCATCGTCGACTACGGCGCCGGCAACCTCGTCTCGGTAAAAAAGGCCTTCGACCACTTGCGCCAGGATTGCGTCATTACCTCCGACCCCGCCCAACTCTCCAGCGCGGCCAAGATCGTCCTCCCCGGCGTCGGCCACTTCGCCTCCACCGCATCCCTCGCACGCACCGGCCTGCAGGACGCCATTCAACACGCCATCGCCCGCGCCGTCCCATTTCTCGGTATCTGTGTCGGCATGCAGTGGATGTTTTCCCGCAGCGCCGAATCTCCCGAAACTCCCGGACTCGGATTATTCCCCGGTGAATGCCAACGCTTTCCCGCGACCGTCAAATCGCCTCATGTCGGCTGGAACTCTCTGCAGATTGATTCTTCTTCCCGCCTCTTTCAAAACGTCCCGTCGTCTTCTTACGTCTATTTCACGCACTCATTTCACGCGCCCATCTCCGAAGTGACGGTTGCCTGTTGCGATTACGGCGGATCATTCGCCGCAGCAGTCGAGCGCGATCATCTTTTCGGAGTCCAGTTCCATCCCGAGAAATCCGGCGAAACCGGTCTGCAACTACTCTCGAATTTCTGTGCCCTCTGATATGTTGACCAAACGCGTCATCGCTTGCCTCGACGTCGACGCCGGACGCGTCGTCAAAGGCGTGCAGTTTTCGAATCTCCGCGACGCCGGCGATCCCCCTGAATTAGCCAAGGCCCACAGCGACTCCGGCGCCGACGAAATCGTCATGCTCGACATCTCCGCCGCCCGCCAGAACCGGGCCACTCTCCTCGACACCGTGCAGCGCGCCGCGCGCCAGTTGTTTATTCCCTTCACAGTTGGCGGAGGCATTCGTACCCTCGACGATGCCGCCGCCGTTTTCTCCGCCGGTGCCGACAAGATAAGCATCAACTCAGCGGCCCTCGCCCATCCCGACTTGATCACCCAAATCGCACAGCGCTTCGGCTCTCAGGCGGTGGTTGTTGCTATCGACGCCAAGCGCTGCGTGAACGCTCCAGTTTGGCTAGCCTTCACTCACGGCGGCCGAACTGTCGCCCGCCGGGATGCTGTGGCCTGGGCGCGGGAAGCGGAAGCCCGGGGCGCGGGTGAAATTCTTCTCACCTCGATGGATCGCGACGGCACCGGCGCAGGCTTCGATTGCGATCTCACCCGAGCCGTCGCCGATTCCGTCCGCATCCCCGTCATCGCCTCCGGCGGCGCAGGCGGCCCAGCGCATTTTGTCGATGTTTTTCGCCATGGCCATGCCGATGCCGCCCTCGCCGCTTCCATCTTCCATTACGGATTCAGCCGCCTCGCCGATCTCAAGCAAAGTCTCGGTTCCGAGGGAATTCCCGTGAGGTGGCCATGCTGATCCCCTCGATCGACCTGATGGGTGGCAAGATCGTTCAACTCGTTCAGGGAAAAAAGAAAGCGCTCGAATTCGACGATCCCGAGCCCTGGATCCGCCGCTTCCAGCACTATCCCCTCATCCAGCTTATCGATCTCGACGCGGCCATTGGCACCGGCAACAACACGTTGCTGGCAACCCAGATCGCCCGTCGTCTCCCGTGTCAACTCGGAGGCGGCATCCGCTCCCTCAACGCCGCGCAGCAAGCGCTCGCAGCAGGTGCGCGCCGCGTGATCATCGGCTCAGCCTTATTCACCGACGGCAATCTCAACCTTGCCTTTGCCCACGAACTCGCCCTCTCCCTCGGACCCGAACGCCTGGTCTTCGCGCTCGATGCCATCGCGGGCCGCGTCACCATCCACGGCTGGCGCAAGCAAACCGCTGTGACTCCGTTGGAGATGCTCCAAGCCCTGGGCCATTTCTGCGGCGCTTTCCTCTACACGCACGTAGATAGCGAGGGCCTTCTGCAAGGTTTTCCGCACGAAGTCATTCGCCCTCTGCGGCAAGCGACCGCGCGCCAACTCATCGCCGCCGGCGGAATTCGCTCGCAACAGGAAATCGACGACCTCCACGCCATCGGTGTCGACGCAGTCGTAGGCATGGCCCTTTACCAGGGACTCATCCCAACTAGTTCTGCAGGATTTCAGGAAACTTCAGCGGAAGCGCCGAATGAATAGCGTATGCCGTTCGGAGCGGTAAAACCCCACTCCGTAGATGGTCGCCTTGCCCTTGGTGGAATAGATTACTTGCCGAATGCGTAGCACCGACGCCCCGCGTGGCACTCCCAGCAATTCGGCGACGTTCGCCTCCGCGGTTGTTGCATCCACCTCTTCGTCCGCGTAGGCCAGCTCCACCCCATACTCCTGACTCAAAGTCCCGAATAGCGAAGTTCTTCCCAGCGGCACTTTGATCAAGTCCGCGAATTCCTTTGCCGGAAGGTAACACGTCTCCAGCGCGAACGGTTCGTCTCCCGTCTCGCGCAAACGTTCAATCTTTACCAATGCGCTCGTCGCCGGCAACGCCAATCGCGCTGCCACTTCGGCATCGTGCTCCACAATCTTTGCCAGTAGCACCTGGGAACGGGGATTCAGTCCCCGGCTCGACATGTGCTCCGTGTAGCTCATCAATTTGTTAAAATGAATTTTGGGCGCCGCTACAAACGTGCCCGCGCCGCGCCGCCTCTCCACCAGGCCTTCCCGCTCCAGCCCTGCCAGAGCGTGCCGTGCGGTCATCAGGCTGACTTTGTGGGTTTTCGCTAATTCCCGCTCAGAAGGAACCGGATCCCCAGGGTGCAACTCTGCCCCTTCGATGCGGGTGCGGATGGCCTTCTGGATTCGTTTATAGACTGGTGTACCGTTGCGATGATTTCCCGACATGGACCTGTTTCCCGGCCAGACCCTTGGCGCGTTTCTATGATCCCTGGCAGCAGAATGAACACTTTTCGGCCATTCTGCCTGCTCTAGCGACCTTGCGTCAGCTCTCCTGCACTTGCCTCACGGCTTGCAAAACAACCTTCGTGTGCTATATAGCTTAATTCGGCCCATATGTAAAGCTTAAACTGCTCCTCCCCGGAATCAATCCTGCGAACAAGGCTGGGTTGCTATACAGCAGTTTCATGGCCGTCTCACACCCGGTCGGGTGTCAGACTTGCATGGGCAACGGTTCCGCTCTGAGGTTGTGATCGTAATCACAGGTTATCCACAGCCCGCTGTTGTTTTGTTGAAACCCCCGGTTCACTCCTTGCCTGCACTCTGATATAGAGCGCCCTTGGAAGGCCGGATTCAGGGATTTTTATCTTTTATTCATTTTCTTCTTGACCATCGTCATCGATGTGCTATATAGCATAGTCGGATTGTATTAGAGCGGTTTGTGCCGCTCCTGGCGAACCCCGTATAAGCACTGCCCTGGAGGCTGTCAGATGAAGCAAGTATCGAATTTCGCAGGTCAAAATCGAGCGGCGCGCAGATTCTTCGCGCTAGTCTTCGCCCTTTCGCTCGTGCTATGGAGTCTTTCGACGATCGCGACGGCTCAGCAACTGGGCGCCACCCTCACCGGGTCCGTGACCGATCCCTCGGGAGCTCTTGTGCCCGGCGCCGCCGTTCTCGTCCATAACAACGACACCAATACCGACGTGCGCAGCGTGGTCACCGGTAGCGCCGGCAACTACAACATCACCAATCTGCCCGCCGGCCGCTACACCGTCACCGTCAGCAATGCGGGGTTTCAGACATTCATCGCGAACGATGTCGTCCTCAACGTTGCCGAAAAACACTCTCTCGACGTGCAACTCAAAGCCGGACAAGTCAGCGAGCGCATCGAGGTCACGGCCGAGAACACGCCCATCCAGACCACCACTGCTGAACAGTCTGGAACGGTTACCGGCGAGCAAGTACGCGAACTGGCGTTGAACAACCGCAACTTTGAGCAACTGGTGCTGCTGCAACCGGGCGTTGCCAACCAGTTACCCGATAAAGTCGGATTCGGCCTGCAGAACAATACCTCGATCTCGATTAACGGTGCGCGCACAGGCGCCAACAACTGGAGCGTTGACGGTGGCGACATCAATGACAGCGGTTCCAACGGCACGCTGCTCAACACGCCTGGAATCGACGCCATCCAGGAATTCACTCTGGAGCGCAGCAATTACGACGCGGCTTTCGGCCGCAGCGGTGGCGGGCAGGTCGTAGTCGCCACCAAGTCTGGAACCAGCCATTTTCACGGCAGCGCCTATGAGTTCAATCGCAACAATTATTACAACGCAAACACCTTTGGCGATCGCGAGGCCATCGCCTTAGGCCAGGGCACCTGGCAGACCAATCCAACCCCCATTGAGCGCTACAACGATTACGGATTCACCATCGGTGGACCGCTCTTCGTTCCGAAGGTCTATCATCCTGTGAAGAACAAGACTTTCTTCTTCTGGTCAGAGGAATGGCGTAAAGCAAGCCTCCCCCAAACCGCCACCGTTAACGTTCCGACGCCGGCTCAGGTCGCTGGAACGTTTGCCACTCCCATCGTGGTGGCGCCTGCAGGCTGCGGAGCCGGTACCAATACGATCAACCCATCGTGCTTTAGTGCGAATGCGACGGCCTATGTGAACTCGTTCATCTCCAAGTATGCGAACAATTCCGGCCTGCTGATCGTTCCTTACAGCCAGTTGAACAACTTCCGCCAGGACATCATTCGCCTTGACCAGAACGTGGGTGACAAACTTCGAATCTACGCGCGTTACATGCAGGATAAAGTCCCGCAGAATTTCCCCTTCTCGTTGTGGGGCGGAGGCAATTATCCAGGAGTCGAAAACACCTCCGTAAACGCGCCCGGACGCAATCTCGTTATCAACGCAACCGCTAACATCAACCCGCGCGTCGTGAACGAAGTGGAATTCGTGGATTCATGGGGTGCAATCAATGCCGATTTGACCGGTGCACTGGCCAACTCGCCCTCCTTCACGAGCCAACTCACCAACAATACTGCCTATCCTGATCCCTATGGCCGAGCCCCCAATGCGAGTATCTCAGGCTATACCGGACTGGGAAACGGCGTTGGACCCTATTTCGAGCGCAACATAGACCACAACATCTTCGACAATCTCTCCCTCCAGCATGGCAACCACACCATCCGCCTCGGCTTCACCGCGATGTGGATGCAGAAGACCGAAAATGCCTCGAGCGGAGTCGCTAGTTTCAACTTCACGAATACAAATGGGAATGACGCATTCGCCAACTTCTTGCTGGGCCAGGCAGACTCCTACAGCCAGCCCAACAAAGACACCATCCCGCATCTTCGCTATACGAACTTCGAATGGTATGTGCAGGATGATTGGAAAATTACATCCCGCCTGACGTTAAACTTGGGAGTTCGCTACAGCTACTTCCCGTCGCCCACGGATAGCAACAACACACTGAACAACTTCGATCCCGCGCTCTTCAATCCTACCCTTGCCCCAACGATCCTTGCCGATGGCACTGGGGCAGCCCCATTCAATGCCGCCACCTACACCAACGGCATCATCTTCCCCAAGGGAGCCGCTTGCGCCGCCGCACAGGCAATTTCATCGCAGGTCTCCTGTTCCCCGTTCGGCAGCCGAATCAACCCGAATTCCAACCAGAATTGGGGTCCCCGCTTCGGTTTGGCATACGATCCGTTCGGAGACGGGAAGTGGGCGATTCGTGCCGGCTATGGAATCTTCTTCGACCGCACACTGAATGGCATCTGGGAGCAAAATGCCTTCGCCGACCCGCCACTCGTTCAGACCACGACCGTCAACAACGACAGTTCCTCTAGCTTGAATCTCTTCGACAATCCGCTGGGCGGAACTCCTGGGGCAGTGCCTACTGGTCCTGCCGCCCTGACGAGCACCGGATTGCCTACCTTTAAGGTCCCAAGCTACCAGGACTACAACCTCTCGGTTCAACACCAGATCATGGCCGGCACCGTGCTTGAAGTTGGTTATGTCGGCACCAAGGGCACGCACCTGCTTGGCGATATCGATATGAATCAGCCGACCGTGGCTGATCGTGTGGCCAATCCCGCGGCAGACGTGAATGCCATTCGCCCCTTCATAGGCTATGGCGCGATCAATGCCCGCGTCCCCTTCTATACCAGCAACTACAACTCGCTCCAGGTTTCCTTGAATCGGCACTTCACCAAGGGGCTAAGCGCCGGTATCGCTTACACCTGGTCGAAGCTGCTGACCACCAATCCTTATGACCGCGGATTGTCTGCGTATAACACCTACGATTTGAAGCAGAGCTATGGACCCTCGGTGCTGAACACTCCCCAAATGTTCGTAGCCAATTACGTCTACGATCTCCCATTCCACGGCAGCCGAGGCCTCGGTTACTTGCTCGGTGGCTGGGAGCTTTCGGGTATCGTGACTATCCAATCGGGTCAATCGCAGATCGTTACACAAGGCAGCGATCCCTGGGCCCTTGCTGGAATGCCTGGCGGCCTTGGCATGACCCGCCCAGGCGATTCCGTTTACATCCGGCCGGACCAAGTCGGCAATCCCAATGGTCCCAAGTCGGTCTTGAACTGGTTTAACACCGCAGCATTTACCGCCGCTGTCGGCCACTTTGGTAGCTCTCGTCCGGGCGCGTTTCTCGGACCGGGCTATCAGATCTGGGACACTTCTCTGATGAAGAACTTCAACTTCGGCGAGAAGGCTTCCCTGCAACTCCGGTTGGAGACTTTCAACACCTTCAATCACGGCAGCCCCAGCTCGATTGATACAGGAATCAACGACTCGGCTTACGGCACCGTAACCGGATGGCACGATCCCCGTACCGTCCAGATCGGGGCCAAGGTTAAGTTCTAAGCGGCCTTCCCCAAATCACTAAACGCACGCGGCCCCGGCCGCGTGCGTTTTTTTTCTTCAGCACACTCTTGCAACCTTCTTGCTCTCAGCAATAACGCCCCCATCGCTCTTTTTCCACAGCCCACATGTGACATCTGACCTGGTAATTATCCCTTGACGACAAGGTATACTGAATGGCCGTGACGGGGTATGCTTTGAGGTTTTTCTAGTTTCGGAGATGCTGTGCTCTGGAGGCGCGAAAATACGTGACCCGAATGACCGCAGTGAGTACGACGATAGCAG
>DATGFC010000100.1:0-12915 GCA_035309485.1 Candidatus Sulfotelmatobacter sp. | reverse complement strand
GCATGGACATCCAAACCCAAAAATCGTAACTTCTCTATCATGACCGGTTCCCTCCGCTTGTGGCTCTGGACTAAGTTCTTCAAACAAACTCAGCCTAACCCACGACCAGCGCATCGAGCCGGTCACACCATAATGACTAATGCGGGTAAGGGAAGGTTTGCCGACCAACCGGGAGCTGCAGGCAAATATGCGCCAGGCCAGCCTAAAAGCTTCGAATCGACCCGAGTGTCGGGAATTGAAAATCCATCTCATTGACGTGGCTGTTTCCGCCCCAGCAACTCTGATTAGGCTAAAATCTGACGTGACGGGGTGAAGACGTGGCTCTCTGTGCGGGAACCAAACTTGGACCGTACGAGGTGTTATCACTGTTAGGAGCTGGCGGTATGGGCGAGGTCTATCGCGCCCGCGACAGTCGTCTCGGCCGAGAGGTCGCTATCAAGGTCCTCCCCTCCCATGTAGCTTCCACCCCGGACCTGAGGAAGCGCTTCGAACGCGAGGCCAAGACCATCTCCTCTCTTAACCACCCGCACATCTGTCACCTGTACGACGTCGGATCACAGAACGGCTTCGAGTACCTGGTCATGGAGTACCTGCACGGTGAAACCCTAGCGGAGCGGTTGCACAAGGGTCCATTGCCGTTGGACCAGGTGCTGAACATGGGCAAGGAAGTCGCCGAGGCCCTGGAGACGGCTCACCGACAAGGCATCGTTCACCGCGACCTGAAGCCAGCCAACATTATGTTGACAAAGACCGGCGCCAAGCTGATGGATTTCGGGCTGGCGAAATCGGTCGCCGTATTTACCGGGGCGATGTCCGCAACAGGTGGACCGGCCACGCCTTCGACGCCGACTCTATCTATTGCATCGCTCAGTTCGCCGGCTGAACCGTTGACACAAGAAGGTTCCGTGCTTGGGACGCTGCAATACATGGCACCCGAGGTCTTGCAAGGAATTGAGGCAGATGCGCGGAGCGACATCTTCAGTTTCGGCTGCGTGATGTACGAGATGGTGACGGGACAGCGGGCGTTCGCCGGGAAGTCGCAGCTTTCTGTACTGAGCGCGATCCTAGAGAAGGAGCCTGAACGGGTAACCGCCCTCCAACCAGTCACGCCGCTGGCCCTGGAGTACATAGTGCATACGTGCCTCGCGAAGAACCCTGCCGATCGTTGGCAAAACGCGGGCGATCTCGCGCGCAATTTCCAGCTGGCTCGGGCTGCGCCACCCGTGGGAACGGCAAAAACGCCTTCGCCGGCCCGCCTGAGTTATGCAATAGCTGCCGCATGCGCTCTTCTTGCTGTGGTGGTGCCGCTGTGGGCAATTTTATGGCGAAAGTCAGCGGCGGAACCCACTGCGGCGCAGACTCGGTTCTCGTTTGCTACCGCGACCAATACCAGATTCACGGATCTTGCCGTGTCGCCCGACGGACGGCAGATTGCATTTGCGGATAACGGCGCGATATGGGTGCGATCGCTGGACTCGCAAGTGCCGCGCAAATTGTCAGGCACCTCTGCCGAGCGCCTGATGTTCTGGTCGCCAGACGGGCGTTCGATCGCCTTTCTAACTGGGTTCAAACTGCGGCGGATATCGCTAGCCGATAGTGTGGTGCAGGACATCTGCGAAATCCGCGGATTCTCTCCTGCAGGTGGGACCTGGAGTATGGACGACGTCATCCTTATCGGCAGTTTCCGCGGGCCACTGATGAAGGTTAATGCAAACGGCGGAGAGCCGGTCCCTTTGAAACTTCAAAAGGACGAGAATGGGCAGCGCTGGCCGTGGTTTCTTCCCGATGGACGGCACTTCCTTTATCTGAGCGCCTCGGGCAGCTTCGTCCCAACAGCAACCAATCGCGCGATCCGCTACAGCGACCTTGAAGGAAATGGCCGAGTCGTGTTGCGCGAAAACTCAAACCCCGAATACGCGGGTGGAAATCTTGTATACGTGAAAGATGGAGCGCTGGTGGGGATGCCATTCGACGCGGCGTCGGGGGAGACCCGCGGTACACCGGTGCTGCTGGAAAATAACGTTCACTTCCGAGCGGGGTTCGGCCGCGGGTATTTCGACGTTGGTTCCGGCGTGCTGGCCTACACGATTACACAACCAGAAACTCTGGCTTGGGTGGACCGTAAAGGGAGCGGAGCTACCCAGATCGGACGCGTGGGCGAGCTCACCTCTGAGCTCACCTCCTTCGACATTGCGCCAGACGGCAAGTCCGCTGTAGTTGAAATTGCTAATGAACGCAGCGGTAACGGAGAGCTATGGCTCTTAGACCTGGGGCGGCAGGTCACGACTCGGCTCACCACCGATGATGCTTCGTGGAATTGGGCGCCCATATGGTCGGCTGATGGGAGGGCAGTTTACTTCAGTTCCACGCGAAGCGGTATCTCGGACCTATACGAACACCCGATGGGCAATAATGAGGAGCATATGTTGTTGTCCGGCACAAAGCGCTTGGCACCTCTTGACGTTTCGCGCGACGGCAAATACTTGCTTTACGAAGACCTGGATCCGAGCAGCGCGGCGGATCTGTGGATATTGCCGCTCAGTGGTGACCGCAAGCCTTTTCCATACATAAAGACGAATTACATGGAAACGTCGGCGCGATTTTCGTCAGACGGGCGCTGGGTCGCGTACGTCTCCAATGAATCAGGCAACTACGAAATCTATGTGCAGTCGTTTCCCACGCCGGGCCAAGCAATCCGAATTTCGAGTGACGGGGGGCTGGATCCTCGTTGGCGACGTGACGGACGCGAGATCTATTTCGTTTCCTCCGACGGAAGGTTTATGGCGGCGGACGTAAAGACAGATGGCGGTTTTTCCGCGGGCCTGCCAAAACCATTGTTCCGGTTCAGCGGGACCGTCGAAACGACACGGCGAAGCTACTGGCCGAGTCCGGATGGGCAGCGTTTTCTAGTGATGAAGATGAGCAACGACTCGGCGGCCCAGATCCAGGTGACGGTCGGTTTGATTGAGGCCCTAAAAAAGTAGCTCCGGTGGCAAAAACTCCGTTTGGATGACTACTTCGTGGCTAGGATGGGACCACTCCGGACATCCCCGAAATCAAGGCCCCATCGCGTTGGTGGTTACCGAATGACGGGCAAGCCTGAAGTAATCCCAAGGTAAGGATTGCCGACCAACCATCCACAATCCCGCCAACCCATCTCAAAATGAGGCCATTATCGGAAATCCCCGCGCCGGCCAAGGTCTCGACGCCGCGAGCCTGGCTGCCTGGCAGCAACACCTGCGATGGATCACGCCGTCTTCTGCGCCGCAGCGATCTCGTCTGCGCTGTATCGATAAGCGCGAAAAACATTGTTCGTCTGGCCCCTGGGCGGAGCCGGAGCTGGGCCGAAGTTCGGGTTCACGTATTCCCACACTACGTCCCCGTCGGTCGTTACCTCGAAGAACCTCCCATATAGCCCATCGTTGATTAGTGTGTTGCCGTTGGGCAGACGCTGCGCGTTCGAGATCCGGCTGCTAAAGAAGAAGTGATTACTACCGGGACCGGTACCGTCCTGATATTTCCAAACGATTTCCTTGGTGTTCGGGTTGATTTCGAGGGCACGAGAAAAAGGTTGAGCGCCGGTGTCGACGCGGAATGGCCCGTTGTCGAACAGCAGAATGTTGCCGTTTGGCAGTGGTGTGGGTGCGTGCTGGCCGGAGAGCGGCGGCGCACCCAGTTTCCAGTCGATGGCCCCGCTCTGGCGGTTAATCCGCACAACCGTCGAGATATTGCGGAAGCTCAACAAGATGTTGCCGTCCGGCAGTTCGGCTATCCCGTTGCCGTGTGTCCATTCCGAGCGACCGTCGCTTGGTGAGGTGATCGGGTACGCGGCCGGCTCCATATGCTCCCAGGCGCGCCATTCCCAGACGGTCTTGCCGTTCGTGGTCCTCTCCACCAGGTAGTCGCCGTTGATCTTGCCGCCGTCGTGCTCGCTACCGGCCAAGCCGCCTTTCACTCGTTTGGCGATACCTGCCGGAAGCTCGGTGGAGCACAGCAGCAGCACATTGCCGTTGCGCAGCAGCCGCCCATCATGGTGATGGTCCGGCTGCTTGATCTCCCACAGTACCTTGCCGTTCCAGTCCACCTCCATAGCGGCTCCGCCCATGAACGGCGCCTTGCCTATGAAGGTGTCATTCGGGATTTTGCCGTTGTAGAACAGCGTTCCCTTGTCGGTTAGGTAGCCGTACACACCGGGCGGATACGGCATCTTCCACGTGTGGCTCACGTTCCCTTGAATGTCTATCAGGTACACCATGCCCGGCCCGGTCACAGGCGCGAACAGGGTGAAGCCCGGAGAGGCACGCCGCGGGTCGTAGCCACGGAACCCGACGCCGCGGCGCCTTATCGTGTTCGGATCGATTGTGACAGAAGTAGGCGACGCAGGAGCGGCCGGCTTCAGCGTTTGGTAGGCGGCTACACCACCGCCACCCACGATTAGGCCGGCACCGAGACCAAGCACGAACTGCCGTCGGCTTACATCCGGAGGGTCGGTGGCCATACGTGTTGTCTCCTTTTTCAAAGCTCAGTCGGCGGCTTAACAAAGCTCGGATTGGATTTAGTCTACTTCAAACGAAGCCTCAAATCCTGAATGCGCTCTTCGGAATGTGGCTGAATGTCTCTACTGGGCCGTTTCGGCTTCCCGCAGATATGAGGCAACTGTCGCCCTTCCGGCCATTGCGCCTGGATGACGGGCAAACCTTCCATAATCCGGTTAGTAAGGTTAGCCGACATCCATGTAAGTCTAAGTCAAGGGCAAAAACACGAGGCCTCTGGCGCGCTCGGAGAGCGCGCATTGCGTGGATCAGGATCCTTCACTGCGCATGAGTGCCTCTCGGCTTGGTGGTCCCTGCATCCCTGCAGGACCGGACATCCATTTGCTGTCTCAGGCCCGAAGAGCCGTCACCGATGATTGAGTTTGTGTTCTCTGCCAGTCCCGAAACAATCCGTAGGGGCCTCGGGATGTGATCCCTCGCCCAGTCGGCAATCAGCGGGACCTGGCAGCCTGCGCGTTCATGAATCCCGATATTTGTGCTTTCCCCTTGTGAGGGAAAAGTTTTTTACACAGCGATACTGCGGCGGAATTCCTCGGCAGGCACGAAGTACTGCTGTCTGCGCTCGACCGCGAGCATGTAGCTGACCATCTTCCTGGCAACCGCCAACGTGGCGCGGTTTCGATTTCCCTTTTCCAGTTCTCTCGCGTGAGTCAGGGCGAGTTCGGGAGACTCACTGGGCGCGAGCTTGGCAGCCTCGATCAGTACTCGCTGGATATGCTTGTTCCTCTGCTTGGAAATCGGCATCCGCATCACCTTCTCGGCTGAACTCTTCTCGTCGCCGCACAAGCCGCAGTAGCTGATAGCCTGCTTGATCGATGGAAACCGCGTGTAATCGCCAATCTCCAGCGCCCACGTCAGTGCCGTGATCGGACCCACGCCCGGGACAGTTCTCAGCCGGCGTAGCCGCTCTTTCAGTAATGGATCTCGCTGCAATGAACTGACCAGCGCGTAATCAAGCTTCTGCGACCGGCTGATCATGTCCCGGCTCAGCTTCAGCAAAGGCCGTATGCTCTCGTGCACTTCTTTATTGGTCGTCATGAGCTCGGCGAAGTAGCCCACCTTATGCAGCCGCTGCTTGTTGTAGCTGACACCGGTCTCCATCAGCAGACCGGAGACACGGTTCTTCATCTGCACCATTTGCTTGATCACCAGATTCCGATATCGCAGCGTTCGTCGTCGGTCCCTGATCTCGGTCGAGGCCATGTGGCATTCTGGCAGGAAATCACACCGCACACAGTCGGCGATCTTGCCAGCATCAATCCTGTCGTTCTTCTTCTTGGATGCGGCGATGGCTCTGAGCATCAGCGGATGCGCCACCTTCACTCTCTCGGCGTGCGGAAGCAGATGGTCATAGATCCACCCGGTGAAGATCGTCGCTTCCATGGCGATCGTGCGGGGCTGCGGCATAGTCCGAATCCAGCCGTCCAGTTCGCGGCGAGTTGATCCAATCTTGCCCTCCTGGTGCACACGGCCAGCCGCGTCCTTCACGCAATAGCTGATCGTCTTCTTGTGTACATCGAGTCCTATGAAGTACATATGTCTCTGAGGAGCCTCCGAGGTTGTTCTCTGAATCAGCTTGGGCGCTGAGTTCAGCTTTTTGTAACACCTCGTGCTCCTCCCAGACTTAGCATTCAAACAAACCGTCCACAATCGTCTGAACCGCTACAATACGGTTCCCCCGGACTATAATGACGCCCACCGATGGCGCTGACCTCTGGCACGAAACTAGGGCCGTATGAGATCCAATCGCCGCTGGGCACAGGCGGTATGGGCGAGGTGTACCGTGCCCGGGACACTCGCCTCGACCGCATGGTCGCAATCAAGATTCTGCCAGCGCATCTGTCTTCCAATCCTGAAGCCAAACAGCGCTTTGAGCGCGAGGCGCGCACCATCTCATCGCTGAATCATCCCAATATCTGCACGCTGTACGATGTGGGACATCAGGATGGCACTGACTTTCTGGTGATGGAGTATCTGGAAGGCGAAACTCTCGCAGACCGCCTTCGGCAGGGTTGTTTGCCGCTGGGCCAAACTCTACGCTACGGCCGCGACATCTGCGAGGGATTGGAATCCGCGCATCGCAGCGGGCTTATTCATCGCGACCTGAAGCCCGGCAACATCATGCTCACCAAGACCGGAGCCAAGCTAATGGACTTCGGTTTGGCCAAGCCGGTGACGCCGATCCATACTCCTAGTTCGCACCTGACCAGGACCCTTAGCGCGCCAGATCGTGCACTCACGGCCGAAGGCGTGATTGTCGGAACGTTCCAATATATGTCGCCGGAACAGGTAGAGGGGAAAGAAGCGGACACAAGGAGCGATATCTTTTCTCTGGGAGCAGTGCTGTACGAAATGGTGACGGGCAAGCGTGCCTTTAGCGGCAAGACGACCGCATCCACCATCGCGGCTATCCTGGCGTCGGAACCCCAGCCGATCAACTCCGTGCAGCCTACGTCGCCTCCCGCATTGGACCACGTGGTTAGAACGTGTCTGGCCAAAGAACCCGATGAGCGCTTTCAAAGCGCTCACGATGTGAAGCTCGAACTTCAATGGATGACGGATACTGCCGCTCCGGCTGCGACTCCAATTCCTGCGTGGTGGGAGTCTCCGAAGTTGGCATGGGCAGTCTGCACCGTCTTGCTGATCTCACTGGCTTGGTTATCTGCCGATCGTTTCACGCAGTCTGCCCCGGCAGGTTCTTTGGTCAGGGCAGCGATATTGCCGCCGGAAGACGCGGAGTTTTTTTCGCGCGACATTGAAGGTGGTGCTCCGGCAATCTCGCCTGATGGCCGACAAATCGTAGTCGCGGTACGCGACAAGAAGGGCGCCGTGATGCTATGGCTCAGGCCTGTCGATTCAGAAAGCCCGCATCCGTTAGCCGGCACCGAAGGGGCGGGACATCCGTTTTGGTCTCCCGATAGCCACTCCATCGGGTTCTTTGCCGATAGCAAACTGAAGAGGATCGATGCTAACGGCGGGGCTCTGCAAACTCTCTGCGATGTGAGTTCTTCGCCGCGGGGAGGCAGCTGGAGCCGCGACGGCGTCATTCTTTTCACGCCGGGTACCAACGAGCTACTTTATCGGGTATCGGCGAACGGGGGCACGCCGGTCGTAGCGACCGAGTTCGACAAGAACCATACCGAGAGCGGTCACCGCTGGCCACTGTTCCTTCCGGATGGCAAACACTATCTCTTCTTCCTGCGCAATTTCGACAAGGAGCGGACTGGAATCTACGCCGGGTCGCTGGACTCAAAGGAGCATCGTTTTGTGCTCCATACTGGTTACGAGGCCGTCTACGCGCAGCAGGGCTACCTGCTCTATCTGCAAGACCAAACTCTGGTCGCACAGCCCTTCGATGCGCAAAAGGCTGAGCTAAAAGGCGAACCCACTCCGCTGCTGGATCACCCGGCAATCGTGGGGCCGAATTCAGGCGCCATGTTCTCGGCTTCCCAGAATGGAGTGCTGCTCTACTATCCCAACCTGAGCAATGTTTTCGGGTGGAGTCTCGTGTGGCATGACCGAACCGGTAAGACTCTGGAAAGCATTGGGCAGGGCTTCTTTTCCCAGCCCTCCATCTCGCCAGATACGACCAAAGTGGCTGTGGCCATCTATGACTTGACGTGGTGGACTCCGGATGTGTGGATTCTGGATCTGGCGCGTGGGACTCGAACGCGCTTCACATTTGGTCCGGGAGCCCAAGCCAGCCCGGTCTGGCAGCCCGACGGACAAGCGATCATTTACTCCTCCAACACTGCGGGATACTCGCATGTTTACCGCAAGAATCTCAATGGGAAAGACCCGGAAGCCTTGCTGGAGACCAATGGCGTGAGGGAAGTTCCGCGCTCCATCTGTCGCGATGGGCGGTATCTCGCCTATACGCGGGGGGAAAACACGATCAAGGCAAAGCGCGAAGTCTGGATTCTGCCACTTTTCGGCGATCGCAAACCTTTCGCGTTCGTGCAATCGCAGTTCGATGTAGCCGATGCAGCGTTCTCTCCCGACTGCAAGTGGGTGGCGTTCACCTCCAGCGACCCGGGACAACCCGAGGTTTACGTCATAAGCTTTCCTGACGGCGCGCGCAAGTATCAGGTTTCTACGGGCGGCGGGGAAAGCCCACGCTGGAGAGCGGACGGGAAAGAGTTGTTCTTTCTGGCCTCCCAGAACGCGAACCTGATGGCAGCCAATGTCGAGCCGAATGGGCTGGGACTGACACTGGGCACTCCGCATCCCTTGTTTCAAATGCTTGGGATTGGTTATCGCCTGGGCCTTTACGACGCGAGGCCGGATGGCCAGCGTTTTCTGATTAACGGAGACACGCAGACGATAAGCAACGTGCCCCTCACCTTAGTGTCGAACTGGACTTCAGAGCTAAGAAAGTAGAATCAGCTCAAGGCACGATTCGCGCTTTGCATCACAATCACATGTCGTATGACAAATGCGTTTGATCTGGCTCGCAAATGATCGTCAACGCTTCGCCGGATCGCACCTGTGTCACAAGCAAACGGGAAGTAATCCCATGGTAAGGTTTGCGCCCCGAATTGAGTACTGCTTGCGCTCCACACCTTTCCGCACTAAGACCGGAGTATTATTTGGGGCACTCATCGGTCGCTGTTAGCAATGCTGGTCTTCAAGCGGAAAGGGACCAAAGCTCATATGAAGCGCATCATCCTACGTCTCTCCGTATTCTTGTTGTTTAGCAGCGTTCTTTCGGCGCGAACAAAAAATGAGCCGAGCGCGTCTGAACGCACAGCTTGCGCAGGTCTGGCTGGTGCACGAGAAGCTCCATGGTCGGTGAAATCCGCTGAATTCCAAGTCCCGCCATTCACGATCTCTGAGCAACGCGGCTCACAGAACAAGATTACCGTAGACGTCCCGTTCTGCCGCGTAGCCGGAACAATCAAGCCCACCGCCGAATCGGACATTCAATTCGAGTTATGGCTTCCACCGCGAGCGAACTGGAATAGCAAGTTCGAGGGCGTGGGCAACGGCTCCTTCCGCGGCGCAATTGAATATCAGCGCTTAATGCGAGCGCTGGTGCGCGGGTACGCGACTGTATCCACCGATAACGGCCACCAAAGCACCGGGTTCGACGTCAGTTGGGCGCTCGGTCAGCCAGAACGGGTCATTGACTTCGGCTATCGGGCCCAGCACACGGTCACGCAGGCAGCAAAGGCGCTCACCCAGCGGTACTATGGACGCGCTCCCCGGCACTCGTATTTTGTCGGATGTTCGCAAGGAGGCCATCATGGCCTCATGGAAGCCCAGCGCTTTCCGGAAGATTACGACGGCATCATTGCTGGAGCGCCGGTTTACAACTGGGCGGGCGAAATGGCCGAGCAGGCATGGAATGTGCGCGCCCTACAGCGGACGCCAACGGGAGCGCTGGCCAAGCAAAAGCTTCAGACTCTATACGACGCTGTCGTGAAAGCTTGTGGTAGTCCCGACGGGTCAGTCGCAGATCCGCGGCAATGCTCATTCGATCCCGCTGGCCTCCGGTGCACCGCTGCGAATGAGGGATCCTGCTTAAGCGAGAGTGAAATCGAAGCGGTGCGTCAGATGTATGAAGGCCCGAAAACCTCCACCGGCATCCAGCTTTATCCGGGACTAGCGCGAGGTAGTGAAATCCAATGGGGGCTGCTCTGGTCGGACCCCAAGCACGTAGGGGGCTCCTGGCTCGGCTTCTATCAGTTCATGGTCTTCGAGAATTCTGCCTGGGATCTGTCAATGATGGACTTCGATCATGATTACGCTCTTGCCAAAAATAAACTTGGCAAGATCCTTGATCCGGACAATCCCGACCTGGTCCGGTTTGCGCACCGCGGTGGGAAGATCATGGTGTATCACGGCTGGGCCGATGGCATGGTGCCGTCGCAGGTTTCGGCTGATTACTATGCTTCAGTCACGGCGGCACTGGGGCCCGCACGAGTGAAAGAGTTTTATCGTCTGTTTATGATTCCAGGCATGGGACATTGTAGCGCCGGCCCAGACGTGGTGTTTCAATCTGAAGACGCGGCTGCGGTTCCGCTCGAGCCTGATCGGGACATGCTGGTAGCCCTGGAGCAATGGGTGGAGCATGGCCGTGCTCCAAACCGGTTTGTGACGTCGCGATTGAGCAAAGATGGTGATATCGAGCGCACACGACTTGTCTGCCCATATCCTAACGTCGCGAAGTATCGCGGCAGGGGACGTGTCAGTCAGGCAGCGAATTGGGAGTGTTCGATTGAATAGCGGAGCCGTACTCTAGGGGCACAGGATGTCGAAGGCGAGTCCCGCTTTTCGCCGTTGTGCCTGGATCACGAGCTAACCGGTATGTATGGTCCGCCGCCTTGTCGCAGGCGAAAAATGAAAGTGACAGGATGGTCCGCGCAAATGTATTCGGCCTTCGTTGGAGCACAAAGCTCCTGGCCTTGATGGAATGCGCTGCGCGCTCGTCCTATTTAGTAATGCAGCCTTGGAAGGCTTTTCCGGTTTACAGGTTTCGAGAGCGCCGGGTTCGACCGTTGTGTCATCTCATATAGTTCGCCAGCAGACCTGGCAGAAAATCATCCACTCCGTAGTAGCCGCTGGTCTGTAGATGTGGGAATCGCGAATGCGATTTCCAAGCCTGGCCTCAGCCAGGCGTCATCTGCAGGCCAGTCACGTGGTCGCCGCAGCGGCCAACATCGGGGGCCGATAGGGTTCATCCTTGGCGAGTACGGCCCAGGCCATGCGCGCCAGCTTATTCGCTAAGGCCACTGCGGCTACGTTACTGTGAGTGCGGATTGTCAGTTGGGCCAGCCACGCACTCAGACCGGAGGATTGCTTCGCGCTCTGTTGCAGGACGGCACGGGCCCCTTGCACCAAGAGTCTTCGCAAGTAAGAGTTCCCGCGCTTGCTAATCCCCAGCAGCTTTTGCTTGCCACCAGTGGTGTATTCGCCCGGGACGATTCCGAGCCACGCGGAAAACCCTCGCCCCTTTTTGAAAGCTGCTCCGTTGCCGATCGCGGCGATGATTGCAGTCGCCGTCACCGGTCCGATGCCAGGGATCGCGACCAGCCGTTGGCAGGCTTCGTTCTCGCCAGCAGCCTTGTTGATCATGGCATCAGCTTCGTCGATCCGCATTTGCAAGTGATCGAGTTCCAGCTTCAGTTGTGCCAGCAGCAAGCGCACTGCGCCCGAGAGCTTGGCGCTGGCGTCTTCCAGGATCCCGGGCAAGGCCTCATCCACATGGCGTCGCCCCTGCCGCAAAGTGATTCCACGTTCGAGCAGCAAGCCACGAATCTGGTTGATGACGGCGGTGCGACGCATCACCCAACGCTCCCGTACCCGATGCAGGGACTGCAGATCCAGTTGGTCATCGCTCTTGATCGGCACGAAGCGCATCTTCGGCCGCTCGACTGCCTCCGCAATCGCCTCGGCGTCAATGTAGTCGCTCTTGTTCGTCTTTACGTACGGTTTGACATACTGCGCCGGCATTAGCCGCACCTCGTGACCCTGCTCTCTCAGAGCCCGCCCCAGAAAGTGGGACCCTCCACAGGCTTCCATGCCAATCAATTTCACCTGCAGGTTCGCAGTGAAGTGCAGCAGTTGCTTGCGGGAAAACTTCTTGCGCACCACAACCTCGCCGCGTTGGTTGAGCCCAACCAGATGAAAAAGGGTCTTGCCGAGATCAATGCCGATCGTTTGTAGTTGCATGGGGACGCCTCCTTGTCACCTCTTATACCCAACTGCTGGCTGGGTAGAGGCGGCGGACCATCCCATTAGTAATCCGCTCTGAACGAAGGGACGAACACTGGCCGCCTGAGAATTTGCTGATCAAGTGGCGAACTCACGCTGCCTGCGGATTCAATCTGTCAACTGTGTGTTTGCTCTGACACTTACGGTCGAAGTCCCCTAGCTAGGATAGTGAGGAAATTCACTTCCAGAAGCTGTTCAAGATTGCTCACTTGGGTGTTCGGGGCCCGTCGCGCCTATCCCTCAGTCAGGTCTGAGGCGATTCACGACTCAGTCTGACCCGTTACGGACGGATACTGAAGTTTTCGCAGTTGTGGAATCAAGTCACGCCCAACAGCACTCTTCGTAACGTATCCGCTGGCACCGACCGCCAATGCTTCCCTAATGAATTGCGGAGAGTCGTGTTGACTGACCATTACAACTTGAATCGACGGTAATTCTTGCTTGATGATCCGTGCAGCCTCCAAGCCATTCATGGTTGGCATAGTCACGTCCATCAGCACAAGATCAGGTCGATGCTCTCTTGCCCTCAGGACAGCCTCTTGCCCGTTCGCAGCCTCGCAAATGACCTCGATGTCAGATTGCGAAACAAGAAGTTGGCAAATATTGCGGCGGACAATTTCATGGTCATCCACAACCAGCACTCGAA
>DATGFC010000099.1:0-18218 GCA_035309485.1 Candidatus Sulfotelmatobacter sp. | reverse complement strand
GCCGCGTTCACCGCGCGCATCTCAAACTGTGCGAAGTCTTTGGCTGTGATACCCGGCTGAAGCTTGTTCACGTCTCCGGCCATGAGCTTGATGCGCGCATTGTCGAAGGTGCGTCCGCTCTGGTTGTCGATGGTGACCCAGCCCACAATGTCGACCACATCGCCTTTTTCGGGCGCAACAATGTTGTAGTCGGCCTGCCAGCTCATTCCACCCGTGACGTATGAAAATTCCGCCGGAAACTTCCCCGCCTTGTCGGTCGAGATCAGCCACTCCAGCCGCGGCTTCAGAATGCTGTCGTCGGTTAATCGCGGGAAAATTGGAATTCCCGGCAAGCTGAATCGCAACTGTCCATCCACTTCGATGACCGGTTGCTCGGCACCCACAGCCATCTGTTGCTGGTAATAGCTTTGGCCGTAGCGGTTCATAGCAAAATAATTGTGCGGAACATAACCGCTACGGATTACTTTGCCCTTGATGATGCGATCTCCCGATTGAAATTCGATGGTCTGCCCTTCGTAGAGTGAGAGCAGTGCGACTTCGGTGATCGGATCGTTGCGATAGTTTTGCTCAAGAACTTGCAAAGAGTGTTTGCCCGTAGGATCGCGCAGAATGACTGAGTCCGGCTCCACGTGCATGGTGATCTCGCTCTCGGTGAACTGGTTCACGCCCGACTTCAAATCGAGCGGGATCTCCTGCCGGACAACGGCGAAATCCTGGTTATAAACAGTCAGTGATGGTTGAGAAGCCTGCTGTGCCGAAAGGCTGGCACAGAAGAGTAGAAAGCAGACGAAGTAAGCTCGCATCAAGGTCTCCCTGGTAGGCCCGAGAGTGTTCCAGCCAGTTCAGGCTACCTCTCGTAGAACGCTATGGGGAGTCACTCTTGCGGGGCACGAGGGAGCAGGTGGTTTCACGGCAGAACGCCGGAACAACAGGCAAGAACACCGGCAAAAGACGGAATTCACCCGCGACCTCGGCACAGAAGGCAGGAGTTCATTGCGATGACGTAAGCTGCATTACCGACCGAGTTCTTCCAGATATTTCTCCACTTCCATAGCGGCCATGCAGCCAGTCCCGGCGGCGGTGATCGCCTGGCGGTAGCGCCGGTCTTGCACATCGCCGCAGGCAAACACTCCGTGCACGCGTGTGAAGACGTAGTTGTGAGTTTTGAGATAGCCGTCGGCGTCAGTGTCGAGTTGTCCCGAAAACATCTTGGCATTGGGCTCATGGCCGATGCCGAGAAATAAGGCGCTGGTCGGGAAGTCCCAGACTTTGCCGGTCTTCACATTGCGCAGCTTGAGTCCGGTGACCTCCTTATGGTTAACGTCATAAACGTCCTCGACGACGGTGTCGAGCAGGAATTGTATTTTGTCGTGGTGCTGCGCCCGGTCCAGCATGATCTTGGAAGCGCGAAAGGCATCGCGGCGATGAATGATCGTAACCTTCGTCGCGAACCGGGTGAGGAAGAGCGCTTCTTCCATGGCCGAATCACCCCCGCCGACCACCACGATTTCCTTCCCCGAGAAGAAGAAACCATCGCACGTCGCGCAGGAAGAGACTCCGTGCCCGATCAACTGCTGTTCGTGCGGCAGGCCCAGCCAGCGCGCCGAAGCCCCGCTGGCAATAATCAAGCTTTGAGTGTGGACTTGATGAACCCCCAAGTGCAAAACGAACGGCCGCTGGCTGAGGTCAGCGCTGGTCAGGTGCGCCATGCGGTATTCCGCGCCGAAGCGCTCGGCCTGCTTGCGCATGTTTTCGACCAGTTGCGGTCCCATGATCCCCTCGGGAAATCCTGGGAAGTTTTCGACCAGCGTGGTCATTGAAAGCTGCCCGCCGGGCTCGTGGCCTTCGATCACCAGCGGTTTCAGGTTGGCGCGCGCCGTGTACAACGCGGCAGTATGTCCGGAGCATCCGGACCCGATGATGACAACATTGCGAATTTCGCTCATGTCTTTAGTTATTGCGGCAGCAAATTAGATGGCTGAGTTCGGTTTTTGATGCACGGCCCTCTTAACCGGGACATCAGAGAGCCGTAAAAGCCGCACTACTTATCCGGTGGCGCCTTGCTGGTCTTGGGCTTTGAAGCCAGCTTGGGCTTGGCTGGCGGCTTCGACATTCCCTTGATCTTCGCCAGTTCATCGGGCACCACGGCCTTGACGCCCAACAACCCACGGTAATCCGCCATCACCTCCGATGCGCTACGAAAAAGCGGCTCGTAGGCGCTCTGATCGGGCGCGGGACCAACCGCGCTCGCCTGACATCGGGCCAACGCAATTGAGGCTTTTCCAAATCGCTCCAGACGCACGCGGTTGACAGGGGTGTTGGAAACCAGCATCGCGTCCGAACTCGTCACCGCCGACGCGCTATCTTCCAGCGAAACTTCGATGAGATCCTTGGGATCGCGTACGTGCAGCACCATGGTCTCAATCATGGTGACCCCATCATTGCTGAAGGAATACTGCACGCTCGAAAACATCGCCTGCACGGAAAACTCGCGCCGGATACGCACGTAGCTGGCGACCGAGGGCTCTCCGGCAACATGCCCGGGCTGCCCCGCCTCGAGGAATGCCGGCATGTCGGTCAGGGTGGAGCGGCCGCGGGAGACTTCAAAATCGCTTCCAAACAAGGGCTGCCTCGGCACATGCGCCAGCGCCGCGGCTATCTCTTTCTGCTCTTCCGCAGATGGCGTACACACATTCAGCATGTTCACCTTGACCTGCGGCTGCTGCGACGAAGGCGCCGGCGTTTGGGCGGGCTCTTGCTGCGCTGCTACTTGGCGCGCAAAAGCAACCGTGAAAAGTGCAAGGGAGAGGAAGGAAACCAGATTTCTGGGCACGCCGGAATTCTAAATGAGATGGCCGGAATTCTGAATTTCAAAAAGTGAGCCAGTTCGCGGCGCCCTCTCGAACGTCGTAAAATCAAGTTATGGCAAACCTGACGCTGGTTTATGGCATGAGGCTGCTGCCCTCGGAAGAGGTGGCCGAGGTCGGTCAGGCCCCGGTAAAACTCACCAACGGCCGCGAGGCGCACGTCACCATGCACGTGCTCGAAGGCAGCAAAGAAGATATTGAAAAGCAATTACGCACGAGCCTGGAAGCCTTTTTTGACTTCTATCCGGAAATTTAAAGGGGCGGAAGATCGGGCAGCTGTCTGACTGCGAGCCGGCAGCCTGCGTTTCAGATAGATCTTCACGCCGTATAATTCCTACTCTTCTGACGGTTGTCTGAAAAGAACATGCAGTGGTCCTATCCAGAATTGCGGCGCAGACTGATTCAGGCGGAACTGTGGCCGCAGGGCCGCATGGCCCGCGTGGCCTCTTACCTGGCCGCTCTCGCCCTGGCGTTGTTTGCGTTGCAGGAACTTCTTGGACTCTTCGCCCCTTCCTGGGGCCAACACCTGGGAGGATGGGTCGGATTTCTCGGTTTCTGCGCCGGCGTCCTCTTCTTTATCCTCGGATTTCGCTGGGTTCGGCGGCGAATTCTGTGGCGCCTGCGCAACCGCCTGATCGTGACTTACGTTTTCATCGGCGTCATACCCGCCGTCCTGCTGGTCGCAATGGCTCTCATCACGCTCTATGGGTTGGGCGGACAATTTGCCGTCTTTGTGGTGACTTCCGAGATCCACAGCCAGCTGCGGAGCCTTGAGGCGGCGAACTCCGCGGTAAGCAATGAACTGGCGGCGCGCATCGAGCGAGGAGAAACACCATCGGCGCAATCATTAGCTGGATTACGCAAGCGGGATCCAGCCTGGGCCCGGCGCCAAGTCTGTGCCTGGTATGCAGACAAGCCCTTGCCGCTCTGCAGTGAATTCAATGGGGCGTCGCTCAGTATGCCTGGCTTTCTCAAGGGCAAATTTGAGGACATTGTCCGTGACCGCGACCAACTCCACCTGCGAGTCGGTTCTTCCCTTCAAGTCGGAGCCAACAAGCTGACGGTGGTGACCAGCGAACCGTTCGACAAAGAACTCGTCGGCAAGATCGCGGCCGGCCTTGGGGAAATCACGCTTTACGCTTCCGGGATCGCCCTGGAAGATGGCGCGCAGAAAGCGGATGCCCCGTCATCTGGAGGTGAGTCTCACAGCTCTCCCGCTGCTGCCACAAAGAGTGGAATCGTTACGAGCCCCAACAAGCCTGGCGTTTCGTACCGAGCCGGTGACCAGGAATTGCAACCCACCTTCACGGTAGGAAGCCTTCCACCTTCCTCTGGGGCATTCGATCGAGAAATCTGGTTCGGCACATTCCTGCCGGTGGTGGACTGGAAAAACGGACAGTCTGAAGCGCAGAGAGCAGTTGTAAGGGTGAGTACACGCCCCTCGGCGTTATACAGCAATCTTTTCGCAGCCTTTGGCAGCTTCATTGAGGGCGTAACGTACATTCTGGTAGGGGTCGGCATCTTTTTCGCCATCATCGAACTCATCGCGCTGATCATCGGTACGCGCATGACCCGTACTGTGACGGCTGCAGTCGCCCAGCTGCACGTTGCCACCCGCCACGTCGATCGCGGCGATTTCAGCCACCGCATCCCCATTCGGTCGGACGACCAGCTCTCGGAACTGGCGCGCTCGTTCAACTCCATGACCGCGTCGATCGAAAAGCTGATCGAGGAGCAGAAGGAAAAGCAGCGGTTGGAGAATGAGCTGAGCATCGCGCAGGAAGTGCAAGCGCAGCTGTTCCCGCGCCAGATCTCAGAACTCGAATCGCTGGAAGTCCATGGATTCTGCCGCCCCGCGCGCACGGTCAGCGGCGACTACTACGACTTCCTCACCGCCAGTTCGCACAAGCTGATCCTGGCGGTCGGCGACATCAGCGGAAAGGGAATCTCTGCCGCACTGTTGATGGCCACCATCCACTCGGCGGTTCGCGCTTACAGCGTTGAGAGTTTGCCCCAGATGCGCGAACCGGTGGCCGTCGGCGCTGTTGCCGGCACGGGCAGGATCATGGCGGCTTGGCCCGAAGGAGTCGAGGTTTCTCCCGGCGCTCTGCTAAGCCTGCTCAACCATCAACTCTACGAAAGCACTCCTCCGGAAAAATATGCCACGCTCTTCCTGGGAATCTACGACGGACGTTCGCATCGCCTGACCTACAGCAACGGGGGCCATCTCCCTCCCATCCTGATCGCGAAAGACGGCGCCGTACGCCGTCTGGAAGCGGGCGGTACCGTGGTCGGACTCTTCGACAACATGTCTTACGAGGAAGGTTCGGTCGAAATGCATCCCGGCGAAGTTTTCATCGCCTATAGTGACGGCGTCACCGAGCCGGAAAATGATTTCGGCGAGTTTGGCGAGCAGCGACTCATCGATCTGGTTCGTAACAACCGCGACTTGCCCTTGCCGCAGATCAGCCAAATCGTGACCATCGCCGTGGATGACTGGATCGGCGAAAAAGAGCAGCCCGACGACGTCACGCTCGTTCTCGCCCGGGCTCGCTAGGTCGCGTCATCGATTCAGATTTTTTGTGTCTTCCACTTTCCTCGCCGAAACAAAATGGCGCTCGCGGCCGCCATCGCCGATTCTGCAATCGCGATCGAGAAGAAGACTCCGTTCGACTTCATGCCCAGCGGTATTGCCAACACATAGGCCAAGGGAATTTCGAACAGCCAAAATCCAAAAAAGTTCACAATCGTGGGCGTGATGGTGTCCCCGGCGCCATTGAACGCCTGCATCATCACCATAAAGTAGGCGTATCCCAGATTGCCGTAGCTGACAATCCGCAGGCACGCCGCCCCCAGCGGTACGACTGCAGGGTCATGGATGAACAGCCGCACCACGGACTCGGCAAACAGAATAAAAAAGATGCCGACCGTTCCCATGAAGATCATGTTGTAGAGCCCAGTGCGCCAGACTGCTTTTTCAGCGCGCTCCGGCTTGCCTGCGCCCAGGTTTTGCCCGACCAGCGTGGCGGCTGCGTTGCTGAGTCCCCATGACGGCAAGATGACGAAGATCACAATACGAATTGCGATCGTGTACCCTGCCAGCGCGGCTGCGCCAAACATGCTCACAATGCGCACCAGCCCGATCCAACTGGTGTGCGCAATAGCAAACTGCAGAATCCCGGTGAACGAAACCCGCAACAGCCGCCACATCACTCCCCACTGCACGCGGATTTGTCTTATCAGAATGCGAATGCGTTCGGTTCCCTTCAGCAGCCTGTAAAACTGATACAGGACTCCGATGCTGCGTCCAATAAAGGTCGCCAACGCCGCCCCGGTCACGCCCAGCCGCGGAAACGGACCCCACCCAAAGATCAGGCACGGATCAAGAATCAGGTTGATGATGTTCGATACCCATAGCAGGCGCATGGCAATGGCCGCATCGCCGGCGCCGCGGAAGATCGCGTTGTTCAAAAACAGCAGCAGCACCGCACAACTGCCGCCCAGGCAGATTCTGGTGTAGCCGCTGCCCACCGCTACGATCTCCGGCGTCGCCCCCATCAACCGCAGCAGGTTCGGGGCAAATAGCAGGCAAGGCAATCCAATGGCAAGCGACACGACAAGTCCGAGCAAGATCGCCTGCACCGCCGCTACCGCCGCGCCCTCCGGATCTTTTTCGCCGATGCGGCGCGCCACCATTGCTGTGGTCGACAGGCTCAGCCCCATGCCCACGGCAAAGACAATGCTGAGCATGGACTCGGTCAACCCGATCGTGGCCACTGCGTTGGCGCCCAGTCGTCCGACCCACGCCACATCCACCACGGCGAACAGGGATTCCAGCACCATCTCGAGCACCATGGGCACGGCCAACAGAAGGATGGCGCGATTCAAGCTGGCGGTCGTGTAGTCCTGATGAGAGCCGCGAACGGCTTCAACCAAAGAAGACCACAATGAGCGCTGCGGCTCGAGAGCTGTGGTGGCAATTGCTTCCATAAAAACCTTGAACTTTCCGCAACGGTTCGCGAACACGCGCGGACCCAGTGCATCTGAAATCAAAGAAGACTCGAGAGGAAATCCGCTAAGCAGCGGACAATTCAGGCTAGCGAATTAACGAGGGATGAACATGTTCTTCCTCAGCGCGGATGGTTCGAACTGCTGGTCCCCCACAGGAACGAACAGTTGGTTTGTGATTCTAGCGCAAACCGCCAGTTCTTCGCCAGAAAATTAAAGCAGCGGATGGTCGGAGGCCCATCCGCCGCTTCCTCAGGAGGTGTGAGTGATGTTCGCTCTCTGTGTATCAGAGTACGCCTGGCGGGTTGAAGGACTCAGATCACCAAGGTACTTTCAAGCGCAGGTCACAGATCTCTAATCCCCGAAATGGGAACAATTCCAAATCGAAAGTCGCGGGTCTCCCACCGCTACTTCTTAGGCAGGGCCAATACTCGCGCCGAAATTGCAGAATTCTTCAGCGTGCCTCCCACGATCAACGGCCCCAAGGGCGTGAACACGATTCCATGGGTGTCGGCGCGAACGTCGTAGGTATCTTGACTGATGGTCTCCCAACGTTTTCCGTGGAGCTCGTAGGCGAAGGTCACGGGCGAAATCTCCGCGGGCTTGCCCTCGTTGTCCAGACCTTTGTAATTATGCGGACCTGTCATTCCCCCGGAAAACAGAATGCGGTGTTCATGTTCGCCGGCACCCGCCACAATGCCGAACCGCCCCGGCCCCGGATGCGCCGGCAATTTGCTCCAATCAATCTTGTTGGGATCCTTGTGATCGATCTTGCCCATCCAGCATTCATCCGAGGCCACGTAGTTGCCGGATGGATCCTTTTTCGCTCCATCCACATACACGATCGTCTCGTCCGCCAGCCCACCAGCATGCCCAAAGACCGGCGTACCGGGGAACGCCGTGGCCTGGCTCCACGTATTCTTCTCCACGTCATAGACCTGGACGTTGTTGACCGGCCCGTTCTTCGATCTTCCGCCCACCAGATAAATGTAACGATCGTGAGACACGCCAATCACGGCGCTATCCACCGGCACTGGTATATCAGCGGCTCGGTACCAGCGTTGCGCCTGGGGCAAATAAGCGTTCACGTCGGCAACCGTGAGCAGATTTCCCTGGCCGTCGACCGTGTATCCGCCAAAAACAAAAACCTGTCCCTTGGCGCCGATCGCGGATGCGCCCAGGCGTCCAGCGACACCGGGCACTGCCCGCCCCTCGCTCCACTTCCCTGTGTTCAGCCGCAGGACGAACACCTTGTTGCTGACGGAGTCCCAGTTCTTCTTGGTTCCGATTCCCATCAGCGAAAAAATCTCAATCCCATTCCGGAGAGATGCAACCGCATTCTCGGTGAGCGCCTCCGGCATCGCAGGGATTTTTGGTTCATCGGCGGCCAGCAGCAGAACCGCGCACAGCAGCGGGAGCAACAACCCAAGCCGTTTATTCATCGGTGAGATATTACGTCTTTGGAAGGCATGGCGGCAAAGGAGCGCCGCCCTCCTGGGCCGTGGGGGGAGGTCGGGCCGAAACTCAGAAGCCTACTTCACCAGCCCCTGCCGCACTGCATGAATAAAATCGGTATTAACGGGGGTCTGTCCACTTGCCCGCATATGGCTGGCAATCTGCCCGCGGTGATATGCCGAGTGCATCACCACATGGCTCAACACGTCACCGATCGCGCTCGTCCATGCCTCGCCCTTGCTGTTCTTATACGAAATTGTCTGGGAAATGTCGCCGGCTGTGATCAGGTCCAGGTAGTCGAACCACATCTTCTTCAGTTCAGCTGCTTCCGCTTCGCACTGCGCCAGATTGGGCTCCGGCCACACCGGCACGCTCTGCGGCACCTGCTTCAAGCGCTCCAGCCACACTCGCTCGGCGGCCAAAATGTGGGACATTAACTGCAACGGGCGCGTGTTTTCGCCGCCACTAGCTCGAATCGTCGCCAAAACTTCCTGATTCGCCCATGCATCGTAGGCAAATTGTTGCCGCATATAATCCGCCAAACTCACGAAACGACCTCCGCGTGTACTAATGCTGTAATGATACTTTCACAATTCGACGATAAACTGAAGGTTAGCGGCAACAGCCAGCCAGCGCACTGCAGATGCCACGCAAAGCCCAACCGACACGCAAGTTCGAAGATGACACGCCAACCGAGGATTCCCCTCCTGGCACCACGAGTTCTGCGACCACGCGAAGAGGTGGGTCCGACGATTTAGTACGGTTGGCCCTGAAGGCCTGCCTGATCGCGCGCGACGCCGCCTTCAACGTTCGCGATCTTCTAACCAATTCTTCGCGAATGGCGTTCCTTGCCATCAAAGATTGCGAAAAGGAACTCGACCAAATCGAGCGCCAGATCGACGAGCGCTTGCCCGCCGCCATCACCCGGGTGAATGAAGCCCGCGCCCGCCAGTTGCTTTCCAGCCTGAAGTCCACCACTGATCTGGAGCGCATCGGAGATCTGGTGATGAGCGTGGCTCTGCGCGTGCAGGCGCGCACGGCGAAGATTCCCGCCTCAGATTCGCGCCAACTCGTGGAAATGGCTTCCATTCTGCGCGAGATGCTCGACCTGATGCACACCGGGTTCTCCCAGCTCGACCTCGAATGTGCGCGTAAGGTCTTGCAGATGGACAAAGAAATTGACCGCCTCTGCCACGCTCTGTTCCAGAAACACCTTGCGGAAACCGTCTCCCAGGGCGACACAACCCACTTCGAAATCATCCTGATGGCGCAGGCTCTGGAGCGCGCGGGGGACCACACCACTAACCTCGCCGAAGATCTCTACAGCTTGATCGAAGGCCGCAGCCGACGGCACGTGCCAAAGAAGAAAGCGGCAAACTGAGGGCTGATAATAATTCTGGATTTATCCGTGTAGATCCGTGCAATCCGTGGCTAACGACCTTCCGCTCATTTATTCTGTCCTGCATCCCGTTTAGTGATGGCAAAGAACCCCAAACTCTTGTGGAAGGCCGACGACCAGCAGGCCCGGCTCGCGGAACTGACCGCAAGTTCGGACGTACCCGCCAAAGATCATCCCCTGCGGCGGGACGTGCGCTCTTTGGGCGCGATTCTTGGAGACGTGCTGATCGAGCAGGCCGGTCAGGAGTTATTCGACCTGGTGGAAGGATTGCGCCGCCTGCTGATCGAACATCGGGAGTCGGTGCGCCGCAGCCCCGAGCAGGCGTCTTCTTCGGAACTCCTGCTCAAAGCGCAAGAGATCGTCTCGAAATTGGATCTACCGCACGCCCATCAGGTGACGAAAGCCTTCGCCACTTACTTCGAACTCACGAATCTAGCGGAGACCAATCATCGCAAGCGGCGCCGCCGGGCTGGAAAGCTCGACGTCGAGCACGCCCCTCTTCCCGGCTCGTTTCGTGGAACCCTGCAACGCATGAAAGCCGCGGGAATTTCCGCGGAGCAAGCGCTCGCCTCCCTTCGCGACATCCAGATCACGCCCGTCTTCACCGCTCACCCTACCGAGGTCGCGCGCCAGACCGTTCTCCTCAAGCGCCGCCGCATCGCGCAACAACTGGAACGCCTGGACCGCCTTCCCCTCACCGCTGAACAAGCTGAAGAATGCGAAAACAATATTCGCGCCGAAGTCACTGCGCTGTGGCAAACCGACGAAGTCCGCCTGGCCAAGCCCACGGTCAACGATGAAATCCGCATGGGCCTGCGCTACTTCCGCCTTTCCTTATTTGACTCACTTCCGAAAATGTACGAAGAAATTGTCGAGTCCTTTCGCGAAGTGTACGACCTGACGCTCGACGAATCTTCCGTGCCCAATGTCATCCATTTCGGGTCTTGGATTGGCGGCGACCGCGATGGAAATCCGCTGGTGAAGCCGCACTGCATCCGTGACGCGCTTGAAATGGCCCGTGCCCTGATTCTTCGAGAATATCTTCAAGAGGTCGAGGCGCTCAGCGATCGCCTCAGTTCGTCCCGCCGCCAGACCGGCGTTGCCGACGACTTGCTCGCGCGCCTGCACCATTACGAGAGAACCATCCCGGGCGTGCATCTCGCCTGGGGTCCTAACAACCAGTCGGAAAGCTACCGCCGATTTCTCTCTTATATCTTTCACCGGCTGGTGCGCACTCGGGAGTCCGTGACTGCCCCCGCAGCCTATAGCGATGCCGCGGAATTCGAGCGCGATCTTATCCTGGTGCAGAAAAGTCTGAAGTCGAATCGCGGAGAACGGCTGGCCCATACTTACGTCAGTTCTCTTCTCCGCAGGGTGCGCAAGTTTGGATTTCACCTGCACACGCTCGATATCCGCCAACATGCCCGCGTACACGCGCAAGTCGTGAAAGAACTCGGACCCGATCTTCGCGGCGAGCTGAATTCGGCGGCCAGCCAGGAACTGCTCGACACATTTCGTGCCATCGCAGAACTAAAACGCACCTATCCTGCCCAGTCGATCCGCCACTACATCATCAGCGGCGCGGAGACTGAAAACGACGTGCTCGCGGTACTGCAACTCGCGAAAGCAGGAGGCGTTCAGGTTGCAGCGTCTGCCAATGATCCTGGCCTGATGCCCGTGCCTCTCTTCGAATCCATCGAGTCGCTCAGGTCTGCCGCTGACGTCATGCGGCTGCTCTGGGCCAATCCCGAATACCAGCCTCTGCTCGATTCCTGGGGACGCTGGCAGGAAGTCATGCTGGGATACTCCGACTCCAACAAAGATGGAGGCATGCTCACCAGCACCTGGGAACTTTATAAAGCGCATCGCGAACTGCATCGCGCCGCGCAAGAATTCGGCGTGAAGCTGCGCCTCTTCCACGGCCGCGGAGGCACAGTAGGCCGCGGGGGCGGCCCCACGCACTCTGCTATCCTTGCGCAGCCTCCGGGATGTTTCTCGGGCCAGATTCGCGTCACCGAGCAAGGCGAAGTGCTCAACTGGAAATATGCCGACCCGGTCCTTGCCGAATGGAACCTGGAGTTGATGATCGCAGCCAGTCTGGAGGCCCTCACTCGTCCACAACAGCAAGCCGCACATCCCGTGGAATGGGAAGAAGCCATTGAAGAAATGTCGCAAGAGGCTTACCGCGTCTACCGCCGCGACATCGCCGAAAATCCCGACGTGCTCGAATATTTCGAGCAGGCGACCCCGGTGAACGAACTCGACACAGCCCGCATCGGCTCGCGCCCCTCGCGCCGCACCAAAGGCCGTCGCCTCGACGATCTTCGCGCCATTCCCTGGGTCTTCGGCTGGATGCAGAGCCGCCACGCCGTTCCCGCCTGGTTCGGCGTTGGCCACGCGCTCCAACACTTTGCCAAGAAGAGTCCAAGTCACGAGCAGCTGCTGCGTCAGATCGCCCGCGGATTCCCCATCTTTTCCGATCTCCTGCGCAACGTAGAGCTCGGCATGGCCAAAGCCGATCTCGGCATCGCCCGCGAATATTCCGGTCTCGTTAAAAACGCCGCGCTCCGCAACCGGGTTTTCTCCATGCTGGAGGACGAATTCCTGCGCTCGCGCCGTATGATTCTCCGCGTCAGCGGCCAACGTGAACTGCTGGCACGCAACCGCGTACTCGCGCGCTCCATCCGCTTGCGGAACCCCTACGTCGACCCCATGAGCCTGATCCAAGTCGAACTCCTCCGCCGCAAGCAACAAGGAGAACAAAGCTCAGAGCTGGAATATCCACTCGGTGCCACCATCAACGGAATCGCCGCCGGCTTGCACAACACAGGCTGATAATGGGGTTTTCCTTCGTGTACCTTAGTGCCCTTCGTGGTTGGTGCTTTTTGGCGTGCGCTAACCTCGCACCAAACCGCTCGTCTATAGTATGTTCTCCAGTCGGGTCGACGTGTGTCCTGCGACCGACAAGGAACTTGTCTCTCCCCTTATGCGTAATTTCTATCGGCTCAGTCCGTTCATTTCCAAATCAATATCACTTTTAAAAGAGGATCCATGCCCATTTCTCGAATTTCTGCGGCGCTGGTTTTAATTCTTGCCGCCTTCGCTCAAACTTCGTTGGCCCAGAGTTCACCTGCCGAGCAATCTAAAGAACCCAAGCTCGAGCACTTCGATCCAGACCTGGCCGACAAGTCTCTCGATCCCTGCAACGACTTCTACAAGTACGCCTGCAATAAATGGCTGACTGCCAACCCGATTCCGGCCGACCAGGTTTTCTGGAGCACCGGCAGCGGCCTCGAACTCTGGAACGAAGGCCTCCTTCGTGAGACGCTCGAAGCGGCCAGCAAGAACGACTCGAACCGCACCGCCAATCAGCAGAAGATCGGCGACTACTGGGCCGCCTGCATGGACGAAAACGGCATCGAAGCCACCGGCCTCAAGCCGCTAACGCCGGAACTCGACCGCATCTCCGCTCTGAAGTCGAAAAAAGAAATCACGCTCGAACTTGCGCACCTGCAGCACCTCTATCCCGGCGCCTGGCAGCCTGGAGACAACCAGAGCAGTTCTCCGCTCTTCGGCTTCACCGGACAGCAGGATTACGACAATGCCTCGATGGTCGTTGCTCAGTTCGACCAGGGCGGCTTGAGCCTACCCAACCGCGACTACTATCTGAATACCGACGAGAAGTCGAAAGAACTCCTCACCAAATACCGCGCGCACATTCAGAAGATGTTCGCCCTGATTGGCGAATCGGAGTCGCAAGCCGCGGCCGACGCCGGAACAGTCATCGAACTCGAAACCGCAATGGCGCAGGCCCAGATGGACAACGTCAAGCGCCGCGACCCCAAAAATATTAATAACAAGATGACCCTGGCACAGGTGCGCGCACTAGCGCCCTCCATCGACTGGGACGGCTATCTGAAAGCGGTACAGGCGCCACCCAGCGATCACTACATCGTGACCTCTCCGGATTTTTTCCGCGCTGAAGAAAAGCTTCTCGCCGCTCACCCGCTCGCGCATTGGCAAACGTACCTGCGTTGGCAGGTAATCCATCACTCGGCGCCGTACCTGACCAAGGCACTGGTCGATGAAAACTTCGACTTCTTCGCGCACACCCTCGCCGGGGCCGAGCAGCAACTCCCGCGCTGGCGCCGCTGCGTGCATGCTGCCGACCGCGATCTCGGCGAGGCGCTCGGCCAGGCCTACGTCGACCGCGCGTTCCCTCCCGAAAGCAAAGCCCGCACCCTCGAGATGGTGCACGCGATTGAAACTGCCCTCGGCGCCGACATCCAAAGCCTCAACTGGATGTCCCCGGCCACCAAGCAACAAGCCATCGTCAAGTTGAAAGGGATCGAAGACAAGATCGGTTATCCCTCGCACTGGCGCGACTATTCCAGCGTGAAGGTTGTGCGCGACAGCTACCTGAACAACGTCGCGCAGGCGTCATCGTTTGAGTTCGAGCGCTGGATCGCAAAGATCGGCAAGCCCGTCGATCGCGGCGAATGGACCATGACTCCCCCCACCATCAACGCCTACTACGATCCGCAACTGAACACCATCAACTTCCCCGCTGGAATTCTGCAGCCGCCGTTCTTCGATCCCAAGCAGGACGATGCGGTGAACTTTGGCGCCATCGGGATGGTCATCGGACACGAAATCATTCACGGCTTCGACGATCAGGGACGCAAGTTCGACGCCCATGGCAACCTCCACGACTGGTGGACTGCTGAAGACTCGAAACAGTACGACGAACGCGGCAAGTGCATCTCCGACGAATACACCCAGGAAGTTCCCGACGCCGGTCCCGGGGTCAAGCAGAACGGCCTGCTCACCCAGGGAGAAGACACCGCAGACAACGGCGGCATCCACCTGGCGCTCGCCGCCTTGGAAGCCTCGTTGAAGAAAGAAGGCAAGTCGCTCGACGACAAGGGCCCCGACGGCTGGACTTACCGCCAGCGATTCTTCCTCTCTGACGCCTATTCGTGGTGCGCGAATGTCCGCCCGCAAATCGCGCGCGTCGCCGTCACCAGCGACCCGCATTCGCTGCCCGTGTTCCGCATCAACAACGTAGTCTCCAACATGCCGGAATTCGCGCAAGCCTTCAGCTGCAAAACGGGCCAGAAAATGGTGAGAGCCAATGCCTGCCGCGTCTGGTAATGACGCGTGCAGAAGAAAAAAGAAGAGCAGAAGTAAAAATGAAGGGCCAGCTGAACTCTGGCCCTTTTCTTTTGTAATCGAACCTCAACACAACCGTGGAAGAGCGGCGCTTTAGCGCCGCGTAGCGGCCTCCGAAGATGACTGGGCTTTAGCCCCCGAGGCCCGGACCTACCGGTTAATGTCCTCCTTCGCCTGCAGCCGCTTCACATAATTCTCCAGATTCGACTTGTTCGAATCCGGCGCCCCCGTCAGCGAAAGCTTCACTTCCTTCACCGCATTGTCGAAATCTCCCTGCGCGCTATACACGCGGGCTAATCCCAAATGCGAAGTCCAATAATCCGGAAACTTCTTCGCGTTCGCGCGGAAAATCGTAAGAGCCTCATCCTGCTTCTTCTGCGCCTGCAACCGCCGGGCATAGAAATAAAGTTGCAGCGCCGAGCCCTTATCGAGCGCCTTGGCGCGGAACGCTTCCGCATCCTGCTTTTTCCCCATCGCCTCCAGAATCTTCGACTTGTTCAGCAGATTGTCGTAGCGCTCTTCGGCCTGGATCGACAAATCTTCATCCTTCAGCGCCTCATCCAGATTGATCTTGTTGGCCAGAAAATATCCCGCCGCATCGTCCCAACCTTCCCAGTAATACTGGTTCAGACCGTACAGCTGCCGGTGAATACTCGCCGTCACGATTTCATTGACGTTGACCGCGACCTTGAACGGCACCGCGACTTTATCCCAACGCATAGTGACGACCGCGGAATCGGCCTTGACGTCATCGAAATCGTAGGCGAGCGCATCGTGCGCGTCAGTGGCCTGTGGCTTTACCGTCACGCGTAGCGCATCCGCGTCCTGCTTGTAGCTGAAACTTCCCCACGCCGCCGAATCCTTCGAGAAGATCACCGTCCACTGGTTCTCGCCAGGGATCATGTGCAGCCCATACGTCCCCTTGTCGAGCGCCTGCCCCTCAATCGTGACCGGATCGCTGAACGTGATGGTCGTATTCTCATTCGCGCCCGCCCGCCACACTTGCCCGTAAGGGACGAGCTTGCCCCAAACCTGCCGCCCATTGGCCAGCGGGCGGTGATAGTTAATGGTGATATCGGTAATCCCAATGCGCTGCGTGACCAGCGCATGCTGGCTCTGCCGCGGCAGGTTGAGCATCAACGTTTCACCCGTAGCAGTCTGGGCATGAACAAAACTTGCGGTCAACAAAACACAAGACAACAAAGCAACCACACGAACTTTGTGCATGGAAAGCTCCTTCTCGCTGCCAAGTTGGATCAGGCAGCCGGCTAGTCAGAAATCAGGATTGGAATTGCACATCGACAAGACACACAGCGATGCTGTTGCGCTTAGACGGATGACGGAAAGTGTGGTGAGCGCGGAAGTCCCCGAATAAATTGAGCCGGTCGGGATATCCGGCCGGCTCCGGTTTTCGGAATTACTCCCCGCTCGGCTGCGGCGTTTGCGCTGTGCTCTTCGGCAGCTCTGGAGGCTTGATGTAGCTGGCCGGTATCTGTCCCGTCAGAGAATCCATCCACACTTCAATGGACTTGACCTGGGCGTTGGTGAGGTTGACCCCACGCTGGTGAACCGCCATGTTGCGGATCGCCTGGTCGAGCGTCGCCACTGAACCATCATGGAAATATGGTCCCGTCTTTTTGATATTCCGCAGCGAAGGGACCTTAAAAACCATTTTGTCCATGTCGTCCTTAGTCAACTGGTAGACGCCCTGATCTTCCTGCTGGGGCCATGGTTTCACCACTCCTAGTTTCTGGTAGGTTGCTCCGCCCACATACGCTCCGGCGTGGCACCACTGACATCCGGTTGCGGCAAACGTGTTGAAGCCAGCTTTTTGCGCGTCGGTCAAGGCCCTCTCATCTCCTTGAATAAATGCATCCCAATTTGACGGTGTGACCAGCCCGCGCTCAAACACACCAATCGCCAGCGCCATGTTGTTGTAGGTCACCGGATCTTTGTCTTTCGGAAACGCAGTCTGGAAAAGCGCCACGTATTCCGGCATGGACTTGATCACTTCCACGGTCGCGGCATTCGAGGGCATCGCCATCTCAACGGGATTGGTGATTGGACCCTTCGCCTGCTCTTCCACGGTGGGAGCCCGGCCGTCCCAGAACTGTACAAAATGTCCTGCCGCGTTGTAGACGGTCGGCGCATTGCGCTTTCCCTGCTGGTGCTTGAAGCCGGTGGAGACGCTGGTGGATTGCGCTCCATAGGCATCGAGCGGGTGGCAAGTATTACAGGAAATCTTCTGGTTGGCAGACAGGCGCGGATCGTAGTAGAGGATTCTTCCCAGCGTCACCTTTGCATCGGTCACCGGATTGTCAGGCGAGGTCATCACCTGCGGCAGCGGGGCAAACATCTGTAGGGCCTCGGCATTCACCTGCACCTTGCCGGGCGCAGAAACCAGATACGTAACGGAAACAAGAATGATCGTGAGTAATAGAGCGAACCAGCGAATGCGGCGTGAACTAAGAATGGTCATAAGCGCCCCCTGACGGGTCCCAGCCATTGGTGGATAAGCCGGGTACTTTCCCATATTCATGGGAAGCTGTCGAATCCTCAACGACATCCATCACGCTTGCCTGTGAATGGGATCACGTCGCGCGCCAGAAGGGGATTGACAATTGGCGCCCGCAAGAGCAGAATTCTTCTAGGCGAACAAAAAGCGAAAATAGACTGAGTCGCCTCCGCGGCTTTTTGCAAATCCAGCCCCGGTGTTCCCTGAAATTTACGAGGATTTTATGTCTTCCGCAGTGATTTCCACTTCGGCGGCCTTGGGCCGCCCTTTTATTTTTGATGCCGAATCAGAACCTGAAGTGCGCCCCATTGCCGGCCCCAAAAAGCCTGCCGGGGCGCAGGGTCCCCAGGAATCGCCCATTGCCCGAGTCTTTCAATCATCAATCAAAAATCAACAATCCACAATTGCTCGTATAACCCCAGCCTCGCAGCTCGAAATCCGCCCCGCCCCGGAAATGGCCTCCAGCGGCATCCCCGCCCTCGACGCCCTCACCGGCGGCCTGCCCCGCGGATGCCTCACCGAACTCTGCGGTCCCGCTTCCTCCGGCCGTACCACCGTGCTGTTGGCCGCACTGGCCGCCGCCACTCGCCGCGGCGAATTCTGCGCCCTCATCGACGCCAGCGACGCCCTCGATCCCCATTCCGCAGCCTCCGCGGGCATCGATTTGGATCGCCTGCTCTGGGTTCGCTGCAGCGAATCACCACAGAACCACAGAGCCACGGAGAATCACAAAATAAATCATCCCGGAGTCCCACCGATTCTCCCGGACCCAATCAACAATCAAAAATCAACAATCAACAAT
>DATGFC010000098.1:0-74801 GCA_035309485.1 Candidatus Sulfotelmatobacter sp. | reverse complement strand
CTGCGTTGCTTCGACTCTTTCGGCATAGAAGACGCTCTACCCTCAATGAGGCCGATGGTAGCCATTCGACTATCAATTCGTCAAGATATGTGTTGTGAAATGACGAGAACAGGCCATTACACGTTTTGACTGTTGGTCATTGAGCGCAATGGGGATTTTTCGCCAGCGAGGAAAAAATCCGATAGAATCCGTTCCTCGTAGTGGCTCACCTTTGTAAACTTTCGGCAATTGCATCGTGCTGGGCTCTTCTGCCCTCGTTGTGCTTCGGTGCGCCGAAGGACGACTCCAAGCTAAAATCGCTCTACGACAGCCATCAATGGTTTGAGCTTCGTGATTCCGTGAGGCAAGGTGGTGCTTCGGCCTTCTATCAGGGGGCTGTCGCGTGCGCGTTCAATGATGCGCGTCGGTGCGAAAGGAAGTTCCGAGACGTCTTTAACTCTGCGCCGAGCTCCGACGAAGCCGTCGAAGCGCACAGGATTCTAGCCTCCGCCTATTTCACCCATGGTGAATACAAGAAGGCGTTGGAGCAGGTGAACGCCATCCTTGCGCTTAGGCCGACTGATGCTGACGCCTTGGGCGGTCGTCCTGTCATTGCTGTCCTTGCCGACACTCCCGATCAAAAGCGTGCAGGACGACAGACTACGGTGGAACTCCAAGATGGGGGATTGCCGTTCTCAATCAACGGTGTTCACGCGACGTACTGGTTCGACACAGGAGCGGAGCTTTCTGTTCTAACCGAATCAGAAGCCAAACGCTTCGGACTACGAGTACACTCGGCATCTGTCCAAGTCGGAGACCTGAATGGAACTCAGGTCAACAGCCGGATTGCAGTCGCCGATGAACTTTCCGTCGGCTCCATCCGAACAAAGCATGTGGCCTTTCTAGTCTTGCCTGACAACCAACCGCCTTTTAACGAGCAAAGCTCCGGTTCGCGTGGACTCATCGGACTACCCGTCTTGCTGGCTTTCGACAAGTTCGTCTGGGGAGCAGATAAGAGTTTTGAGATCGGACCAGAATCTTCGCACAAAAGAGTACCTCATGCTGATCTCTGCTTTGATGGAAACCACCCAGTCGTGCAGGTTGCATATGAGAAGCGACCGTTGGCGTTCGTTTTAGACACCGGAGCCACGAATACCGACCTTTATCCATCGTTCGCGTCGGCATTTCCCGAACTCATCCGTTCAGCGACAAGAACGGATTCGTACAAAATGGAAGGTGTCGGCGGTGCTAAGTACATGGAGGCTGCCACTCTGGAATCATTGAAGTTCAGCATTGGTGGATTCCCGGCTACACTCAAGTCGGTTGGGGTGCTGCTCAAGCCCACTAACGAGGTCAGCAGATTTTTTGCAGGAAATCTCGGGATCGACCTGCTGCAACAGGCACACAAGACGACCTTTGATTTCAAGACAATGGCTCTAAGTCTTCAATAGTTCTTAGCTCAACTGACGAAATGAGGCCATTTCACGCTTGAGCCGCAAAGCCGATTGTGAGTGCTACGGGAATGTTTCGGAATTAACCAGGAGAATCTGCCCGCTATTGACGACTGCCCTGCTTCCTGGCGTCGAGGCAGCTCTGCCTAAGCTTTTTGGCGTCGGCGGGTTTTGGTGCTCCCTCTAGTATTGGGTTTTCAGCCTCCTGCACAACCTCATCGCTAAGCTCCTTTTGTGATTTAGAGAGGCCCGGAGAGATCATTAGGGACGCTCGCCGCCGCAGTTCGGTCATGTAATCTGCATCCAGCGCAATGTCCGCAGGCATTGGCTCGCTCAGTCTAAACTCCTGGGGGCCAAGGTAAAGGAAGGCATCAATGTAGTGTTCCATCGGTTTGTGCGCCTGTTTTTCCACCCGGGGAGGGAACAAAGCAATTTGCACATTGCAATCGGGATCGAACATGATTCCGGGCGGGAAAACGTCAGTGAGCGACCGATGCGGAGATGACCTTCTTTGTCATGTTGTCATGCGCAACATAGCCGAGTGGCAACAATTTGCCAGATTACTTTCGCTGCGATAAACTAGGATCACCGAGGCATTTTGAGTGTAACCGAGATTTTGCGACAACTGACGGTTCGACACCCGTCAGTAACTTGGACTCGGAGAAAGCAACACCTAAACTCTTCTTCAAGGAGCACCCACGCAGCCTCACATAACTCTTGTGTGCATCCTCGTATTGCTTTCGTCCAGTCATCAATTTTGATTGCGGGGCATTAGGCGACTAACCCCAAATGCGCTTTCGGAGCTAGGAAGGCGAAGCCGCAAAACGAAAGCTCGACTCAAGGAGAACCTTATGAAAGGCACTTTGTTGCTCGTCTGCGTCTTGGCAGTTTGCAATCTGATGCTATTCGCTCAGGACGGTAAAGGCCCCCGGATGGTCCACACCAAGGAGAAATCTGCGGTGCCCGTTCCTGCGCCGGAATTTCCTGCAACTTTGACAAGGATTTACAGCAATCTTGGTACAAAGACGGACCTTTATTATGTTGGCAGCGGGGTGGGGCATCAACGGACCAAACAGCCCCTACCGTATGCAATTTTTCGCGCTGCCTTTTACCCCGAAGTCTGATTCCCACGTTTTGATGGTAGCGGCTGCTTTGCAGTATACAAGCGGAGCGAACCAGGTGAACGTTAGCATCTATGCCGATTCCGCCGGTGCGCCGGGAGCACTGCTGGCGGGCCCGGTCACCGTCGTAAACCTGTCGTCCTTTGGAACCTGCTGCAGCCTTGCCGTTGCTGACTTTGCTTCGGTTGCAGTAAGCGGAGGAACCCAGTACTGGGTCGTCGCGGATACGCCACTCACTGGAACCGGCAGTGACTTCCTGGGGGCATGGGACATTGTTGCCAAGCCGACCTATCCCCTGGCGTCCGACACTGATGGTGTCTGGTATGGGTGGACGGACTTAACCTCAGTACCCGCAGGCGCAGTACTCGGGACGGTCCCATAGTTTCTACCCAAGGATTACGAGCAGCAACGGCGTTATGCAGCCAAGAACAAGGGGCTCCCATTGAGCCTTGGTAGATCGATTGTCGAATCAGGCCTTCAGACATTTTGACCTCGATGAGCTACAGCGATATAACGCCAACCATCGTCGAGGAGCCGTTTTTCAATCCCACTGTTACGGTTGCAATTACTTGCCTATTGACAGGGCCATAGTCACCGAACATAATCTGTCGCACCTTTTGGGCACTTCTGGCTCTTAGTCCGTTATCCGGATCTTCATTTCCGTAGTGGCTTCTTACCTAGGCAATTCGGTCCCATCACGAGGGTATCTTTCCGAAGGAGATAAGCTCCCATGAAGCTCCGCGTCCCTTGCGTGTTTGTTGGATTCTTGTCGCTCGTTCTTTCCATGGCCAATGGGACCTCGAGTGCCCATTTGAAGGCGACCTCGACCAATGGCAGCGTTGTCGGGACGCAGACGGCGGGGACGGGTAATGTTCCCGTCACGGTGAAGCCGGACAGTTTGACGTTCTCCGAGCAACTAGTTGGTACCAGGAGCGCAGGGAAGACGGTAACCTTCACCAACGGTGGCGGCGTGGACGTCTACTTCACCAATATCCTTATTGAGGGGGTCGATTCGAACGACTTCAGCTTTACCACCACTTGTGGGGTCAACGGAGCCGGGCTGGCGCCAGGGGCGAGTTGCACTTCGACCATCTATTACGCTCCGAGCTTTGCAGGCGGAGACTTCGTGGTGCAACTCTATGAAGGCAACTTCACGGAGCAGGAAGTATCGATCGGCGGGACGGGAACGGCAGTGACCATCAAGCCCAAGTCGTTGACCTTCCCGAAAACGATGGTCGGCGGCACGAGCGCCCCGAAGACGGTTACTTTCACAAATGTCGGCCCTGCGGCGCTGACCATCACCAGCCTCGCATGGAGTGGCACAGAGCCGTACTTCAGCGAAACGAACACTTGCGGAAGCAGCGTTCCTGCGTACTCGTCTTGCACATTCAGCATCACGTTCAGCCCGCTTACTGCTGGAACCTTCACGGCGAACCTGTGGATCGGCGATCCCGATCCGAGCGGGCCGCAGAAAATTACTGTCGTGGGTGCGGGGGTTGCGGCCGCGGATAGCGCGAAATAGGCCGACGTTCCACTCCGCTGCTAGAATGCAGCGCATGGCCGCGGCAGAATCGAGCCCGCCGAGATGGCTGGATTTGTGGACCATCGCTGCCATCGCCATTTCTGCCACAGTCATTGCGAACTTTATCCACGAGGGGCTTGGTCACGGAGGCTTGTGCGTCGCCACTGGTGGGCAGCCACTGGTGCTCTCAACCGTGCACTTCCAGTGCAGCGCGAACACGCGCCTTGTGGCAGCGGGCGGAACACTGGCCAATCTGATCTTCGGGGCGGCCTTTTGGGGAACCGCGCGTGCCGTCAAGCGGGCCGCACTTTGGCGCTACTTCTTCTGGCTGCTGATGACCCTCAACTTGTTCGACGCAGGCGGATATTTTCTTTTTTCGGGGATTGGGAACTTTGGCGACTGGGCTGCGGTGGTTGCAGGGTGGCAGCCGCCGTGGGCGTGGCGCGCCGGTCTGGTTGCACTAGGAACGGTCACGTATTTCCTGTTGTTCGTTCCGCTGTGCGTGCGCGAGTTGGGTCCGTTCTTGGGGAAGGATGCTGAAATCCGCGTGCGGCGCGCGCGCCAACTCACGGTGGTGCCTTATCTCACTAGTGGCGTCCTCTCCTGCGCCGCGGGGGCGCTCAATCCGGTGGGGCCGCTCCTGATCCTGTTGTCGGCGGCGGCCGCGTCCTTTGGTGGGCATTCGGGGCTGGCGTGGATGTGGACGTTGCTCCGTGGCCGGCGCATCCCCAGCAGCGAATTGCAGATGCCCGAAATCGAACGGAACCGGGCGTGGATGATCGCTGCGGCGGTTCTGGCGATCGTATTCATCGCGCTACTCGGGCCCGGAGTGAAGTTTAATGCGGCGAGGTAGTGGAGGGTGCAGGGGCACAAGGTCAATAAGTGCTATGCCGATTTTGCAACCGTTGCAATGAACAGCACTTTATTTCACAAGCAGATCGAGGATGTTCGAGGAAACCGCAAATCCTTTGTCATTAAATGGATTCTTGTCGCTGCCACGCGCAAAGACCCTGTGGGTTGTTACATAGACTCGATACTTTCCCGGCTTATCCGGAAGATGCAAGGTTTGCCACTGCGGCTGGGAAGCCGTTGGGGTGGGTGACAATTTGTAGGGAATGCGAACCGGTTCCTGATCCAGCCAGATCCAACGCGAGTCACAACAGACAATGCCGACCCATGGTCGTCTGGGTTGATCCCAGAGAGCAGTGCCGTCGGTGACATGTATCACGTCGGAAGCGGTCGGGTTACTTGCTACATTCATCCCCTCGAGTACTTCAATGCGCCACGCACCGGACCATCTCGCAGTATAGAACTCTCCATTCGTGCGAATCTCCAGCTCTATGCCCGGTGGATTTTGAAGTACTGCCTCTTTATGCTGCTGCTCAAACTTTGAGGGCGAACATGCCGTGACGCACATCAGTAGGAAGATGCCGACAAAAAGCCACAGGAGCGGACGGTCTTTGAGTCGCCAGAGGGGTTTCATAACATCTATTAGACATCGCTGCTCCTTGTACCGCTACCTGTCGTCGGTAACGACTCATCTTCACATTCAGAGCAGGAATTATGATTGTTGTAACTAGGTTGCTTCGCATGCGCTCACAGAGAAAGTAGTTGGCGAAACGGGGGATTTCACGTTTTGGCCGATGATTATTGAGCGATGTGGCGATGTTTCAGCAACTACGGAACGGACGTGTCGCCAAACTGGGCGTAGATGCCGTAGTTTCGGTAGTTTGTATATAGTCGATCGCCTCCGATGCCGACCTTGAACGAATCCTTGCGGGCCAGCCACCACTTCGACCAGCAGGATTTCGGGCGATCAGGACACTGGTTCGGTGAGATTCCCCCGCCATGATGCCAGATCACGTCACTGACCGTCAGATTGGTGAGTGCCAAATCTCCGACTAAGTTCAGACGCTTAGATCCCGGATCATTCGTTGGGTCATTTCTATCGGTAAGTGTCTCGATGATAGGCCAGATCGCGTTTTCGTCGCCAATGCCGCCTAGAAGCATCACGATTTGATCTTGTATGGGCTGGTCGCTCAAGTAGCGCAGCAAAACGTCCTGCGCGCCGCGTCCAGCTTGTAAGATTTTCACCATCGGGTCGGTGAAGGCAAAGTCCCAGCACATCGGGCTGCAATGGTTTTCCGGGCCGCGCCACGGAACGACTTTCAACTCACTGACCAGTTCCTCGATTGCCTGTTCGCCCAATTCGCTGCTTTCCATCGAGTGAACAATGATGCTTCGACGGATCATTTGCACGCCGTACTCATCAACTGGTTCTTCTTCGAGAACACCACTGATATTCACGCGCTTGCGCTCGAATCTCTCCAAGGTCGGTATGTCGCCGTAGAGCAGATAAGTCTTGCGCCCCGAAGCGAGCGCCCAATCAGAAGTTCGACAGAACGGGTCTTTTACATCTGTCGTAGCGCAGCGATGATCGGCGGCGAGGACAATGCCGGTCAGTTTAATCACGGCCTTCTGCGCGACGGTTTGGCCGAAACCAAAATGCCCAGTCCCGAGAACCAAGGCACCGAACAAAAGGCCGGCCGAGAAGTCTTTAGTGGCCATACAGTCAGATCTTCAGCGAGGTTGTGGTCCATTGCAAGTAGGCGGTTGCGAAATGATGTTCATGTAATCCTGGCCATCACGGGGAGCGGCTGTGAACTATACTTCGGGACGCAGCATACCATGATGAGGCGGTAAGAGGCAGGCCAGATGAAAGCGCTGTTGCTCTCGCAGTATTGTCATCTCGAAATTGCCGACGTGGCGGCGTCGACGCCGGGCGCGGATGAGGTGGTCGTCCGCGTCGGTGCGTGCGGCATTTGCGGCAGCGACGTGCATGGGTATGACGGGTCCTCGGGACGACGAATTCCGCCAATCGTTATGGGGCACGAGGCGGCCGGCACCGTTGCGGCGTGCGGATCGGCGGCCAAGAGGTTCGCGGTGGGCGAGCGGATCACGTTTGACTCGACGATTTTTTGCGGCCAGTGCTCCTACTGCATTCGGGGACAAACTAATTTATGCGATCACCGCCGCGTGCTGGGCGTCTCGTGCGCGGATTACCGCTGCTCCGGGGCTTTTGCCGAATATGTGGCGGTACCCGAGCGTATTCTTCATCGCCTCCCGGAGACTCTGTCGTTCCCGGAGGCGGCAATGCTGGAGGCGGTGTCGGTCGCGCTGCATGCGGTATCTCTTTCAGCGATGGAAGACGGGAACACGGCACTCGTACTTGGAGCGGGAATGATCGGGCTGCTGATCCTGCAGGCGCTCCGGGTTGCCGGTTGTTCGCGGGTGCTGGTCGCCGACATTGATCGTTCAAGGCTGCAACTGGCTACGGAATTGGGGGCTAGTGCCGTGTTCGAAGCAACCGGGGCGGAGTTAATCTCACAAATTTCAGACGTCACTGGCGGGCGCGGCGTGGATCTTGCGGTGGAGGCAATCGGGATCAATGAAACAGTGCGAACGGCTGTGGATTGCGTGCGGAAAGGCGGGGCGATAACGCTCGTCGGCAACATTGCACCCGAGGTCACCTTGCCGCTGCAGAAAGTGGTGACGCGGCAGATACGGTTACAAGGATCGTGCTCGTCGGCGGGCGAGTATCCGAGGGCGATTCAGCTGGTGGCGAGTGGGCAAATTCGCGTGAAGCCGCTGATTAGTGCGGTCGCTCCGCTGGAAGATGGGCCGCGTTGGTTTGAGCGGCTCTATGCGCATGAACCGAACCTGCTGAAAGTGGTGCTTACGCCGGAGACTCCGGATGAGACTTGCAATGCCGAATGAACTTTTCGATCTGAGCGGCCGGGTTGCCATGGTTACAGGAGCGAGCCGCGGGTTGGGGCGGCAGATGGCCGGCGCACTGGCGAAGGCGGGAGCGGACCTGGTGGTCACCAGCCGCGATCCGAGCCGCTTGCGCGATGTTGAAACGGAGATCATGGCTGCGGGACGGCGGGTTTTCTGTTGTGCCCTCGATGTGCGCGATCTCGCCAGCATTCAACAGATGGCAGCGGCGGCCGAGAAAGAATATGGACACGTCGATATCCTGGTGAACAATGCGGGCTGCAACGTGCGCAAGCCAGCGCTGGATGTGACCTGGGACGACTGGAATCTGGTGCTCGACACGAACCTGCGCGGAAGTTTTTTTGTGGCGCAGGAAGTCGCGCGACGCATGGTTCCGCGCGGGTATGGCAGGATCATCAATATTGGATCGGTGACCAGCATTGCCGGGTATGCGGGGCTGGGCCCTTACGGCGCGAGCCGCGGCGGCATCAAGCAGTTGACCATGAGCCTGGCTGACGATTGGGGCAAGTACGGCATCACGGTCAATTGCCTCGCCCCGGGATGGTTCCGCACAGATCAGAATAATGTCCTGTATGAGAATGAAGCCTGGGTTGAGTATCTGCGGGATCGGATTCCTCTTAAAAGGCCGGGGGAGATGCGCGATCTGGACGCGGCCGTTGTGTTTCTGGCGGCCGAGTCCAGCCGGTACGTAACTGGACAAATATTACTCGTAGACGGCGGAATTTCCACGGGAGCCGTGCGGGCGCTTGTCGAACGGCCGTAGGAGCGGGTTGGGCTGCGACGATGAAATTGGGTGATTCATGAATCGAAGGAAATTTGGACAGGCACTGGCCGGAACGATAGTCGGAGCTTGCGGGCTCAACATGGATTTATTTGGACAGGCAGCGAGTTCGGCTGCAAACGCTGATCAGACGGCCGGAGCGCCATTCGATATCTCGATCATGCTGTGGACAGTTTTCCGCGAGCTTCCTTTCGAGCAGCGCTTGGAAAAAGTGGCGGAGGCCGGTTACCGCAATGTCGAGTTGGTGGGCGAATATGCGAAGTGGTCCGACGCAGATTTTGACCGCGCCAATGCCAAGCGCAAAGAGCTCGGCCTCAAGTTCGACTGCACGGCGGGATTGAAATTTGGGGTCAGCAGCCCGGATCACCGCGAACATTTGTTGGCGGAACTGGGGCGGGCGCTGCCGATCATGGAACGAATTGAATGTCCTACGATGATTGTGATGTCGGGAAACCGGGTTCCCGGAATGACGCGCGAGATGCAGCATCAGAGCTGTGTCGAGAGCCTGAAAGCTGCGGCGAAAGTCGTTGAAGGCAAGTCGATTGCCGGCAAACCGGTGCGGTTACTGCTGGAAACAATCGATCCGGAAGAGAATCCGCAGTATTACCTGACGCAAATCAGCGAGGCGCTGCAGGTGGTCCAGGAAGTGGCGCATCCGCAGGTGTACTTGCTTTATGACTTCTATCACGAGCAGATCAGCGCGGGGAATCTGATCAAGAAGCTGCCGGAGTGCGTGCGGAAGTTGGCGCTGGTGCACGTGGCCGACGTTCCAGGGCGGCATGAGCCGGGGACGGGGGAGATCAACTACGAGAATATTTTCCGGAAACTCGGCGAGTTGAATTACAGGGGAATTGTAGCGATGGAGTTTCTTCCCAGCAGCGATCCGGTGGAGAAATTGCGAACGGCGCGAGAGATGGCGATGCGGGCGGGAGCGGAGGGAGCGCGCGCAAGGAAGGCGAACGCGTGAGCATCGGAGAGCATGCAGTCCTGCGTTGCTAGCTGCGTCGGCTCGCCCGTTTATTGAAGCCAGTGGCGATCGTAGGCGATAGACAACTGCAACAACGCCGTGAGAGCCCTCAAGTGTGTGCTAATGACACATCTCTGCGGGTTACCCAAGCGCTATTCCTGGCCCGAGATGGTAACGGCGATGTCGCTGAAGTCGATATTGGAACCGGGCGCCCCGTTCCAAAGGAAAGCCTGGACGTAAAATCCTTGACTCACATCTATGGCCGGCGCAGAAGCCCCATGCAAGTTCGAGACTGTCGTGTTTGTGGTGAGAGTGTTGGTGGCAAACGTGTAGACACCCGTAAAGGTAAAGGTGTTTCCGGCGCTTTCGGGTTTCTGAATCTCGGCAAAACGCAATTGTATCGGTGCACCACTGGAATATGTCGTAGGGTTGGTAGCCGTCCCGCTGATTTCTCCCGTTGGTAGGCCGAATGACTGCGAACCGATAAATATTTCCCAGTCCAATCCCGCCTCCCCGATCAGGCTGGTAGAGACGATTGACGCTGTAGCTGACACGGAGATCGACGTGATAGTAATCGTGCCTGACGTGTTAAGGGATTGATCCGAGATAACCTGAGTAAAGCCGTAGCTGAACCCGCCCGAGGGGTCTGGTGAGCACGCGACGTTGATCGTCCCAGGGAAGTTATAGGTTCTCGTGAACGGAGTAGGAGGGGGAGTCGTGGGTGATGAACCGCCGCCACAGGAGATGACCACCAAAGCAATCGCAACAATGAGAGCAGAACCGATGAACGCCTTCAGTGTGCGCATGACTGTCACCTCCGCCTAAGAGTGGCGAGCCGTATCTTGTTTTAGTTACACGGACAAAGAGGCACGTTTTTCGCGGGAATCAGCTAAACCAAGCGCTTCTGCTGGTGCATTGGGGGGACAAAAAGATTGGCCTGCAATCCGAAAGGGCTCGCCGAGCATGATCGGGCGGTAAATCAATTGAGGAAATCAGGGCATAGCGCTTGTCAAGGGGCTCTGATGGTATGGGAATTTTTCGCCGACTGACGGACCGACTGGCGTCGAGCAAACGGCTCTGGTACGCTCTCCCGCATGAACCGCTTCTTGATCCTGCTCGTTGCGGGTCTCTTATGCTGTCCCGGCCCTGTTCTGGGTCAGAAGGCAGCTAGTTTCGGAGAATCCGATAAGGCGGCGATCGGACAGTTGTTTGATCGCTATTCCCGTGCATATTCGACGAAGGACTATGCCGCAATCCGCGAATGCCTCCAAGTGCCCTTCATCCGGTTGCCTGCAGATAATGCGATGTGGGACGTGCGGGGAACGATGGATGAGGTGATGACATATTACAAGAATCATCGAGAAGCTCTGGACAAGGACAACTATGACCACAGCCAATACATGCGAACAGAAGTAATGCCGCTGGGAGCCAATCGGGCGCTTGTAGACCAGATTTATCGGCGCTATCGAAAAGATGGTAGCGTTTTGCGGGAGGCAGCAGCGGTTTACGTGGTGAGCAAGTCGTCAGGAAAATGGAAGATTTGCGGCATTCTGGATCAGGATCTGGATCAGTACGGGAAAATGCGGTGAGGGTTCGTCTAGGGAAGCCGTGGATTGCGCTATGACTGACGTTATCAGGCCTTAGCACAATTTTGCTTTATTGTTCGCCCACAATTCGAGGACTTCCCCTAGCGCAGCCTCCCGCAGACGAAAAGCACCGCTGATTTCCTGATTGGCATGGGATCTTTTCCTTCCTCCATTGCCCTGTGGATGAAATCTACGATGAGATCAAATGTCTGCGAACGAACATTAGACAATCCTTCTGCCATGATCCATGCATAAATGGTAGGTACCAGATGCTCAAATGTCTGACCGTCGGTCTGTTGAAGGGCAATTTTAGTCGCGGCCAGCCGGGCCAGTCGTTCTTCATAGGTGATAACGAAACTCATGATTCGGCCTTGATTTTATTCCTATTCGGATCGGCACGGAAATACAGAGATCACGATCTTTCATCTGGTAGACGGTTAGATTCGCTTCTCTCTCGCTTCGAAGGAAACCGGAGAGTTGTTATTTTGTTTCCGTGATGTCACCCCAAAAGGCCATTGAGCGAATCGCGGTTTTATCTCGGGCATTATGGCGTTGCCGAGTAGGAGGGTACTTCAATGCGGCTTGCAACGATTCTCGCATTCATAGCAATGCTCTCGAATAATCCCACAATCGCTCAGGATGCGGTCGATCAACAACGCACCATTCCAGTTTGTGGAGTGATCCCGAAGGATCACAAACAGGTCGGCTGGGGAAAATACGGTCTTTTCTTCAGCGTGCCAAGGCGGGGGATGAAGGATTCGCGCAATGTTTCTCTCGTGCTTTGGTTCGGTCCCTACGCTTTTAACTCGGACCCGGACAAGGAAATTCTTCGAGCCTCAGCCAGCGTAATGAAAATGAAATTAATCGATTCGAACGGGGTTCGCGGCGGCGCGCGCAGGACACGGCTCTGTCTTTAGGACAGCGCCCCAATGAACTGTGGTGCACCGATTACAAAGGCGAGTTCTTGCCGGGCAATCGCCAGGGCTCGTCAGTTTTATGCAGTATGATCTGGGTTACTTCGATTTGGAGACCAGAGTCCTGGAACCGCTCGACAATCCATTCGGCCCAAAAGTGTTACCCATGTGACCGGTACATTCTGTAACCCATGTCTTCGGGTCGGACATGAATGATATGGTGGGCAGTGCAGGACTCGAACCTGCGACCTCCTCGGTGTAAGCGAGGCGCTCTAACCAACTGAGCTAACCGCCCTGGATGCCGCTCGGGACCTAGAGCGGCAGGACATCGCGCTTTTCCGAGTATACGCGAGGCCGGAAAAGGCGGGCAAACTTCGCTGACAGAGCATCGAGCTTCGCTCGATGGACAACCGGGGGCGGCTGTCCCCACATAGTCCGATGGTGTCCCTCTCCTTCCCTCCCCATTGAATATTCCACATCTTGTGCCTGTTAAACTGCCTCGGTGCGGAGGTTGATCGTCAATGCGGATGATTTCGGATTCACCTCCGGGGTGAACCGGGCGATCGTTGAGGCTCACACGCGCGGGGTGGTGACGTCGGCGACCTTGATGGCCGGCGGCAGGGCTTTCGATGAGGCAATCGCGCTGACGAAAACAGTACCGAAGCTTAGCGTCGGATGCCATGTTGTGCTGATTGATGGCGAGCCGCTGCTGGAGCTTGAGAAGGTTCGCTCGCTCACGGCTTCGCGGCAATTTCGCGATGGCATCAAGATGTTTGCCGTTCGCGCCCTCTCGGGGCAAATCGATGCCGGCGAGATTACGGCCGAGGCGACGGCGCAGATCCGCAAGATTCAATCTGCCGGGATCGCGGTCTCGCATGTGGACAGCCACAAGCATACTCATCTGTTCCCGCAGATTCTCAGGCCGGTATTGCGCGCTGCCGCAGATTGCGGCGTGAAGGCAGTGCGGAACCCCTTCGGTCCCCGCTTTCCGCTGCGCTCGGGCCGACTGCTGGCCAGGCCGAACTTGTGGACGCGCTATGCGGAAGTGAGAATCCTCCGGCGTTTTGCCGGGACCTTTCACAGAGCTGTGGAGCGCGAAGGGTTCGTCACACCGGATGGGACCCTGGGAATCGAGGTCACGGGAACGCTTGATGAAAAGCTATTCCAGGCGATTGCGGGAAGCATTCCGGAGGGAACGTGGGAGTTTGTCTGCCATCCCGGGTACAACGACGCAGAATTGCGGGCATGCAACACGCGTCTGCGGGAGTCGCGAGAGACTGAGTTGCGCGTTCTGACGCTGCCGGATGCGAGAGACTTGCTGGCGCGCGAAGGAATCGAACTGATTTCGTATCGGGATCTCGCGAAGTAGGGCGAGACCGGCGAGCTTGCGAACTCAGCCATTTCCTTTTCGAATCTTCAGGTTACTTCCCTTTTTGGCACTGAGGACCCAGTACATTCAAGGTACTCTCGTAACCTTACCTGCAAACTGGAGATAGTATGATGGGTTAGAATTCAGCGTTCTAGGTAGGCTTGGGGGTACGTCATGTCGGCCCAAGGGTCAGCTCCGCGTGCGACTCTGGACTTGAAGGTCAAAGTGTGGGGGATGGGCGCCAATGGCCAGCCTTTCTTCCAGAACGCGATGGCGCAAAATATCAGCGCCACGGGCGCGTGCCTCTATGGCATCGAACCCGAGCTGAAGGTCGGCGACGTTATCGGAGTGCAATACGAAGGCAAGAAGGCGCGCTGCAAGGTCGTGTGGATGGTGGATGCGGGAGCGCTGAAGAAAACCCAGGTGGGCGTACAGCTGGTTCTGGAACAGGATTGTCCATGGGCAGCCGCCCTTCCGACAGGCATGAAGTCGGAAGAACGGATGGAACAGCGGCAGGACAACCGCCGAAAGTTCGCGCGCCATAAGATCTCCTACCCAGTAGAACTGCGGGACGAGCGGGTCAACACGCCGCTGCGCGTGAATGCCACCGACATCAGCGGAAATGGTTGTTATGTCGAGACGGTGATGCCGCTGGCAGTGGCCACCTCGTTGCGAGTCGATCTATGGATCGATGATGACCGCTTAACTCCGAGCGCAGTAGTTCGTACCCGCGACCCCGGCGTGGGTATGGGAATTGAATTCACCGGACTGACCGAAGAGCAGAAGAAGCGTTTTCAGGCACACCTGGAGAAGCTCGATCCCGGCACCATCAGCCTCGGTCCCAAGACAACAAGCCAGCAAGAACAGTAGCTGGTTTCTCCCATCTCTGCGGCGTGTCGCTGCCCGCAAAGCCCCTCGTGTAAAATCTGCAACCATCGCTCCCTCGAGCCATCGAATGACACAGGCTATGAGCGCTCGCGCATGAAAATTGGGATCACGTGTTATCCGACTTACGGCGGCAGCGGCGTCGTGGCCACGGAACTGGGTCTGGAACTGGCCCAGCGGGGGCATGAGATCCATTTCATTTCCTACGCGCAGCCCATTCGACTGCGGGGCGAGGAACCCAATATCCACTATCACGAGGTTGAGGTCTCACGCTATCCGCTATTCGACTATCCGCCCTACGATCTGGCGCTGGCCACCCGCATGGCCGAGGTTGCACAGCTATACGCTCTGGACCTGCTGCACGTGCACTACGCCATTCCGCACTCGGTGAGCGCGATGCTGGCCCGGCAGATGCTGGCCGCGGGACCGCGGGCGCAACGCTTGCCTTTCGTCACCACTCTGCACGGAACCGACATCACGCTGGTGGGGCTGGATCGATCCTATCTGCCGATAACGCGCTACTCGATCGAGCAGAGTGACGGAGTTACCGCCATCTCGAATTATCTGCGGGACCGCACGCAGCGGGTCTTTGACGTAAAGAACCAGATTGAGGTCATCTACAACTCGGTAAATTGCGATGTTTATCGCAGGAATCCGCAGATGGCCGAGGAGATGCGGCGCGAGTATTCCCTCGAGAACCAGCGGGTGCTGGTGCACTTGTCGAATTTTCGTCCGGTCAAGCGACTCACCGATGTAATCGAAATTTTCGACCGCGTCCACAAACAGATTCCGTCCAGGCTGCTTCTGATTGGAGACGGGCCGGACCGCTCGGTGGCGGAGTGGCTGGCAGTGCAGAAGGGCATTCACGACGACGTGCTGTTCCTCGGAAAACAGGACCAGATTTACGACAAGCTGTCCGTGGCCGATATCATGCTGCTGCCGAGCGAACTGGAGTCATTCGGCCTGGCGGCGCTGGAAGCCATGGCCTGTGAAGTGGTGCCCATTTCCACCCGGGCGGGCGGTGTGCCGGAAGTTGTGGACCACGGGAAAACAGGATATCTCGCCGACGTCGGTGATGTGGACACGATGGCGCGGTATGCGATCGAGTTGCTGACCAACGAGACGAGGCTGCGAGAGATGGGGAAGCAGGCGCGGGCGGCGGCGATGGAACGTTTCTGTTCGACGAAGATCGTCAAGCAATATGAAGATTTTTACCGGCGCGTGCTGGAGCGCTCGGCGTAGAAACCTTCGGGCACGGAACTGTCAGCTTCCACCAGCGGCAGCCGAATGCGGATGAGGGTTCCCTTCCCTTCGTGGCTATCAATGGTCATGCGCGCGGTGTCGCCGTAGAGCACGTGCAGACGCTCGGAGATATTGGCCATTCCAATCCCCATTCCCGCCCAGGTACTGCTTTCTTCCAACTGCGCGCTGCCCATGCCAACCCCGTCGTCCTCAACTTCAATGACGAGGCGTGAATTGGCCACCCGGCTGCGAAGAAAGATGCTGCCGCCCTCCACTTTGGGCGAAAGTCCGTGCTTGATCGAGTTCTCGACCAACGGCTGAAGAAGCATGCTGGGAACGACCACATCGAGTGATGCGGGATCCAGTTCTTTCACGACGTGCAGCTTATCGCGGCCAAAGCGGACCACTTCGATATCGAGATAGTTGTCGATAAATTCGAATTCCTCTCGCAGCGGCGCAAAAGCCTCACTGGTATTGAGGAGCCGGCGCAAGATGGTGGCCAGCTTGAAGATCACATCGCGCGCAGTATCTGGATCGAAGCGAACCAAAGAAGAGATTGAGTTGAGCGTATTGAACAGGAAGTGAGGATTTATCTGGTTTTGCAGGGCTTCCATGCGGGCATGGAGCAACAGCCGCTCCTGCTCTTCCACTTTGATCTGGATCCGCACACTGTTGAAGACTTTAATTTCGATTCCGATGGCAGCCACCGTCGCGGCGTAAATGGCGCCCCACACCCAGAAATTATTAGGGCTCTCAATACTGAAGATGGAGTTGGGAAGGTAGCGCGCCATTTCGCTTTGCACCAGACGCAACCCGACAATCGTCACGAAGAACATGAATTGCCAATCGAACAGCCTTGGCCGAGGTAAATTGCGCCGAATCAGGCGAAAGATACTTTGGTCAATAAAGGGCGAAAAGGACCAGATCAGGTCCTTGTCGTCGGCCATGGTGCGCAACTGTCCGGCCAGGAATCCACAAAGGACATGGAAGGGCATGGCGGCCCATTCGCCATGCAACAAGGCGGGAATGGCAATCAGCGCTCCGCCTAAGCATCCTGCCCAGCGCCCGACCAACACGCCCAGCAGGAGTGCGGTTTCGAAACTGATGTCGCTGGCCTGAAAAGTCGCCTGCGAGAGTCGGATCCAGACGCCGATCATGACCGGAATTCCGAACCAGAGCACCAGATACACTTTCTGGCGGAAGGTCCGCTCCTCGCGGAACAGCAGAGATTTGAACTCCTTGGAGCGCACAAGACTGCTGGAAATGGCCGCGGCTACGCCCAGCTTGATCAGCAGATTGATTAGGATTAAGCGCGGTTCCATGCCGATTCCCTTGGGTTTTCCAATTTTGTCTTCTTAGCAGCGACTAGCCCAAATGTAGCACCACAAAAGCATATTCCACAGAGGAACGCGGTGTGGGACCGCGATCAGCATTTTCATTGAAACTGGAAAATGAAACGTCAGGCTAGCTGAACGCCAGTTCTTTCGCCCGCTGCGCTGCTTTGACCACGGCTTTGATCAGAGTGACTCGCAGCTTGCCTTCTTCCAGTTCCATGATGGCGTCGATGGTGCAGCCGGCCGGAGTCGTCACTGCGTCTTTGAGAAGTGCGGGGTGATCGCCTGTCTCCAGGACAACCTTGGCCGCGCCCAGAGTAGTTTGGGCGGCCAGCAGCGTGGCGATATCACGAGGCAATCCGACCTTCACGCCCGCTTCTGCCAACGATTCAAGGATGATGTAGATGTAAGCGGGGCCGCTGGCAGAAAGGGCGGTCACGGCGTCCATGTGCTTTTCGTCGACCACAACCGTTCTGCCCACAACATTAAACAGGTGAGACGTCAGGGCAACGTCGTCAGCGCTGGCGTGCTTGCCTTTGCAGATCGCAGTCATGCCGGCTCCCAACAGGCACGGAGTGTTGGGCATGGCGCGGATCACGGGAACATTGGGAGGCAGATTTTTCTCGATCATCGATGTGGGTACCGATGCGGCCACGGAAACGATCAGTTGCTTGGGAGAGATGTGGCCGCTGATCTCGCGAACTACGTCTTCGACCACCTGCGGCTTCACGCCAATCACGATGACGTCGGCGTCCTTGGCGGCTTCCACATTATTCGTGCCGACCTTCACTTTGAGCTTTGCGGCGAGGGCCTGCGCCCGCTCTTCATGAGCCACGGTGGCCGAAGTTGATTTTGCCGAGAGCAATCCACTTTTCAGGAGAGCCTGAAGAATGATGCCGCCCATCTTGCCTGCGCCTAAGAATGCGACTTTCTTCCCTGCCAGATCGTTTCCCATACTTTCCTCAGTTTCGAGAGCTTAACCACAGAGGGCACAGAGGAACACGGAGAAGAGTGCCTGTGCGCTCCTCAGAACTCATTTTTTACCGCACTGTTACGGCGCGCTGGCGCTCCATCCAATTCCACGCGGTCGCGACGATGTCACCCAAATTGCGCGAAGCCTTCCACTGCAACAGAGCCTGTGCTTTCGCCGGGTTCGCGACCAGCGCGGGCGGATCTCCTGCGCGCCGAGGCACGTTCTTGCGAGGAACGCGCTTGCCTGTAATCTTCTCGACGGCCGAAAGCACTTGCTGCACCGATGCTCCCTGGCCGGTGCCCAGATTCACGGCAAAGCTGTCCTTGCCGGCCGCGAGATGTTCCACGGCCTTTACGTGGGCGTCGGCCAGATCGTTTACGTGAATGTAGTCGCGAATACAGGTCCCGTCGGGCGTGGGATAGTCTGAGCCAAAGACTTGCAATTCCGGTCCCAGACCGGCAGCCGCGCGCAGGGCCAGGGGAATCAGGTGAGTTTCGGGATCGTGCAACTCGCCAATCTCGCCGCTCTCATCCGCGCCGGCGGCGTTGAAATATCGCAAGCTGGCAAAACGGAATCCATAAGCGCGGTCGTAGCTTTCGAGCGCCTGCTCAAAAAACAGTTTGGAGACCCCATACGGGTTCACGGGCTGGCGCGGAATGTTCTCTTCGATAGGAACCTTGGCGGGCTCGCCATACACGGCGCATGTGGAAGAAAAGATGATCTTCTTTACTCCGGCTGCGAGCGCGGAATTCAGCAGCGAGAGGCCACCCTCGACGTTGTTGTGAAAGTACTTCTTTGGGTTGGCTACTGATTCACCGACATAGGCGTGAGCGGCGAAATGCATGATTGCATCCGCGCGGGAGAGTGCTGGAGCAAGCGCCTGCGGATCGAGAATGTCGCCCTTGATCAGTTCGAACCCCGACGCCAGGAATTCATAGCCGGTGCTGAGATTGTCGAAAACGATGACCTCGTGCCCGGCGCGCTTCAGGGCACGAGCCGCATGACTGCCGATATATCCCGCACCGCCAATGACCAGAACGATCAAGTCGCTTCCTTTCGCTGTTCGCATGCCAGGCTGGGCCTGGGAGTAGAGGGGAGTACCACATTGTACAGGACGTGGGATCGTTACTCGTGATGAGTCGGCGACGCCGCTGGGTTCAGTTGGTTGGATGGCGAAGGTAAAAGTATGTAAGTTCGATGGGGCGAATGGGATCATCTGCGCTACTATTCAAGGGCGAAGTAAACCTTCGAGGAGAACGTGCACATGGGAAAGTTCTTGTTTGGAGTTATTATTGGCCTCATCATTCTTCCACTTGCTGTTTACTTCTATTTCTCAACTGGGATAGCGCCGGTGGCGGTGACCGCCCCGCCAATGCCGTTCGAAAAAATGTTTGCCAATATGGCCCTGCATGCGCGGTTGGACAAAGAGGTGCCCAAGACGGTGCCGATTCCAGCCGATGAAACCAATCTTGCGGCCGGGGCCCAGCTCTATAAAGATCATTGCGCGGTGTGTCATGGTTTGCCTGGTGCTCCGCAGACGGCGATTGCCAAGGGAATGTTTCCGAAGCCGCCCAAGCTGATGGAAGGCAAGGGCGTCACCGACGATCCGCCGGGCGAGAGCTATTGGAAGGTCGCTGGCGGCATTCGGATGACCGGAATGCCGGGATTCAGCACCTCGCTCTCGACCACGCAGATGTGGCAGGTGAGTTTGTTGCTGGCAGGCGCCGACAAACTGCCGCAGTCGGTGAAGGATGTCCTGGTGTCGGCGACGCCGCCGGCAGCGCCGAAACCGGAAGTGAAGAAGTAGAGTTTCGAGTTTCGAGTCTGGAGTTCTTCCTGGACCTGCTGACCCAGGACCCGCGTGCTATCTCCGCTCGCGAAATTCGCCGCGTTTTCGTCATCCTCCGACGAACGCTGCCACGCGTGCTATAGTGCGATTTCACGATGGGATCGTTCCTCTTTTTCGCATTTTCGTGGTGGGCGATTGCGCTGAGGATTTTCGCGCTGGTTCACTTCATCCGGCGGAGGCCAAACTTCTTCTGGATCTGGGTGATCCTGTTTCATTGGGTGGGCGCGCTGGTGTACATCCTGGTCGAGGTAATTCCGGATGCCAGTTTGCTGCGGGATTCCTTTCAAATGTTTCCGCGGCGGCGGCGGATTCATGAACTGGAACGGGATATTCTCGATAACCCGTCGGCGGGTAATTACGAGGAACTCGGGCTGCTCTACCTGGATGAGCACGATTATGCGCGGGCACGCGCTTGTTACGACAAGGCGATTTCTGCGCGGGCTGATTCGGTGGATCCGTTTTACCGGCGAGGCGTCGCAGAGATTGAACTGGAAGATTTCACGGCGGCGGTGCCTGACCTGGAGCGGGCCGTGAAATCGGACCCGGGGTATGACTTTCATCGCGCTAAAGGATTGCTGGCATGGGCTTACGCGCAGACGGGGCAGAGCGAAAAGGCGGATGCGATGTTTCGCGAGGCGACGCGGATTTCAACCATCTCAGAGACCTATTACCACTACGCGCTCTTCCTCGAATCCCAGGGCCGGGCGGCGGAGGCGCGGGAGTGGGCGAAGAAGATTTTGGATAAGAAGCCAACCATGCCGGGGTATCTGAAGCGCCGCGAGCGGCCTTGGTTTCGGCGGGCTAATGCGGTGTTGGGGCGGGTGCGGGCCTGAGTTGATGCTCCCGCAGCTCCCAAGATCTTTCAACCACTAAGGACACTAAGGTACACGAAGGAAACCGTTTGCTGCTCATTTAAACCCCGGTTAGGGTACCGTTCACTACCTAGCTCTTTCCTTTGCCTTTTCCTGGCAGACCTGCCGGATTCTCATGGGTGCGCTCACGGAAGCTGCCGCGGAGTCCAGCAGCCAGTCCGACGCTGGATTCGCCAAACCTGTCGCGAAGCTTGTCGGCCGCGGCGAGCGCGTCTTTCCAGCGTTGCTGCCGGTTGCCGTCGAGCAGATCGATCTGGGCTGATTGCGTCGTAAACCCCGACGCGTGCACACCCAGCAGCCGGACCTGAATTCCCCGCTTCCAATTTTTCCGGAAGAGTGCGCGGATATGCTCAAAGATCTCGGTGTCTAACTGTGTTGGGGCCGGAAGAGTGTGGGCGCGAGTGATGGTGGTGAAGTCTTTGTAGCGCAGCTTGAGTTGCACGGTGCGCGCGTAGAAATTCGCTTCGCGCAGGCGGCGGCCGACCATCTCGCTGAGCCGCATCAGCGTGGATTCCAGTTGAGCCGGATCGGCGGTGTCTTCGTTGTAGGTGTGCTCATGGCTGATGGACTTGGCGTCGAGGTCAGCGCCCACTTCGCTGTCGAACCAGCCTCCCGCGTCTTCCCCGCGAGCCTTGCCGGCGAGAGCGAGCCCCCATTTGCCGAAGCGATCTTCCAATTCGGAGTCCTCGAGTTTGCCGAGGTCGCCGACTTTCTGGACACCGAGAGAGTGGAGATGGGCCTCCATGACCTTTCCTACGCCGGGGATTTCGCGGACGTCCAGCGGAGCCAGGAACTTAGCTTCTTCTCCCGGGACGATCCAGAGGACGCCGTTGGGTTTGGCTTGGGCTGAGGAGACTTTAGCGATCAGGCGCGAGGTCCCGATGCCCACAGAACAGTTGAGGCCTGTTTCGGATTTCATGCGCTGATGCAGGTTGTGCGCAGCTTTGAGCGGCGGCCCATGCAGGCGCCCGGTTCCGGTCATGTCCAGATAGGCTTCGTCAATGGAGGCCATTTCGACCTGCGGAGAATAGGCATTGAGAACTTTGTAGACCTTCTGCGAGCACTCGCGGTAACGATCCGGATGGCCGTCGACGAAGATGGCGTGCGGACACTGTTTGGCTGCGGTACGTAGCGGCATGGCCGAGTGGACCCCGTATTTGCGGGCTTCGTAGGAGGCAGCTGAGACGACGCCACGCTCGTCTCGCTGCCCACCGACAACCACCGCCTTGCCTTTGAGCGAGGGATCGTAGAGCTCTTCCACGGACACGAAAAAGGCGTCCATATCGACGTGAAAGATGGTGCGGCCGGCGGACATGCTAGGCAAATTTTAGCAGCCGGGTGTAACAGAGCCCATGCCCGGATCGTTGATTCAGTGTAGAGGGCAAACGAGGGGTGCGCGGGCGAGGGCGACAGCCGGCGGGTTCGCCGGCGCTACTGGATTCCGGTATTTTCGTTACTTTTGTGGAACTTATGAGTCTAACGGTACGTATTTAGATTCAGGGAAGATGCATCTAAAAGTCTCAGGGGCAAAATAAGCATGCGGACAGTTATCGATATTTTCGCGCAGATCTTCCGCAATCTGTGGGCGCACAAGCTGCGCTCGTTTCTCACCATGTTTGGGATCGCGTGGGGCGTGGGATCGTTGCTGCTGCTGGTCGGAGTGGGCGAAGGATTCCGTTCGGGAAACAAGCGCGAACTGGCCGAGTTCGGCAAGGACATCATGTTCCTGTTTCCCGGACGCGCGCCTGCGGTCAAGGGAAACATGAATTCCGCCCGGACGTATTTACTCACGTACCAGGACTATATCGATGTCCGCACCCAGGCTGCCCACGTGCGCAATGCCTGCCCTCTGATTTCCCGCAACGATCTGCGCGAGGTCAGCGAATTCTCCAATGCGAGCGGGGAGATTCTGGGGGTGGAGCCCCAACTGAATGAGATCAGCTATCTGCCGCTTAAGGACGGGCGCTGGCTGAACGCGCTGGATGGGTCCCAGAGGCGAAACGTTGTCGTTCTGGGCAACGAACTGCTCAAGACGCTCTTTCCCGGCCGTCCGGCTGTGGGAGCCTTTGTATTGATCAACGGCGAGCGGTTTGAAGTAGTGGGCACGATGCCGCATCTAGGCCGCGGGGACAACATGTGGCTGAACATGCGGGCCTACATTCCATTCCAGGTGATGTCCACAAATTTTCCGATTAAAGGCGAAAACCACGAGAACTCGATTTCGTTTATCGAGTACCAACCCAGCACCACCGCCGAGCACAAGCTCGCGAAGGAAGACGTACACAGGATCATCGCACGCAATCACGGATTTGATTCCAGCGATGAGAATGCCTTTGACGAATGGGATTCGATCCAGGAATCGAAAATGGTGGGCACCATTTCTGACGTAATGAATATGTTTTTGGGGGCGGTCGGGATGGTAACGCTAGCGCTGGGGGCGATCGGTGTGATCAACATCATGCTGGTGGCGGTAAGCGAGCGCACGCCGGAGATCGGATTGCGCAAGGCCCTGGGCGCCACGAACCGCAACATCCTGTTTCATTTCTTTCTCGAAGGGCTGCTGCTCACGCTGGGCAGTGGGGTGATTGGGCTGATCTTCGCCGGCGGGCTCATGGGGATGATGGGAGGAGTACGAGGTCCGCAGGGCTTCGATCCCCCGAAGTTGGTGCCTATGACGGCGTCGCTGGCGATTGTGAGCCTTACGATCGCCGGGGTGATCGCAGGACTCTATCCAGCTCGGAAAGCCGCGATGCTGCAACCGGTGGAAGCACTACGCCAGGAATAATCTGATGATGATGCGTGAATTGCTGCAGGAGGCCTACACGGCGATGCGCCACAACCGGCGGCGCACCGCCCTCACCATGCTGGGCATGGCATGGGGTATTGCAACGGTGGTGATGCTATTGGCCTATGGCGACGGATTTGGACAAGCCATCGCGCACATCTTTGCGAACTTTGGCACCAAGATGTGCATTGTGGTGCCGGGAAAGACTTCGATGCAGGCCGGCGGGCAGAAGTCGGGCGTGCAGATCAAATTCACGCAGGACGATGTAGACGCGCTCACCACGAATCTTCCCCAAGTCACGCACATCACGCCTGAGGTTGGGAAGCAGGCGAATGTTCAGTATGAAAACAGGGTTTTCACCTGGCCCGTCAGCGGGAACTATCCGACCGTAATGTCGATCCGCACGCTCAAGGTGGCGCAAGGGCGGTTCTACAACATGGAAGACCAGATCCAGAGGGCGCGCGTGGCCGTGATTGGATCGGAAGCGAAGGAAAAGCTATTTTCCGGACGCAATGCAGTAGGCGAGCATATCCGGCTGGACGGGCTCAGTTTTGAAGTCGTCGGCGTACTTACCGCAAAAATGCAGGAGGGCAATGACGATATCAACCGGGTCATTTACGTGCCCTTCACGACCATGAGCGATCTGAAGGACACACATTATCTGGATACGATCTGGTTCAACTACCAGACTCCGGAGTTCGAGCGCATCGAACCAGCAGTGCGCACGATCATGGCGGGCCAGCACAAGTTCAATGAGGCGGACCGGCAGGCTGTAAGAGTCTTCAACATCATGACGCAGGTACATCAGTTCGAGATCATCACCCTCGGCTTGAAGATTCTGATGGGATTCATCGGTACGCTGACGCTGGGAATCGGCGGCGTGGGGTTAATGAACATCATGCTGGTCTCGGTCACCCAGCGTACGCGGGAAATTGGTGTACAGAAAGCACTGGGAGCGCAGCGGCACTACATCCTGATGCAGTTCCTGGCCGAGGCGCTGACGATTACGTTTATCGGAGGCGTGCTGGGAGTGATCCTCGCGTATACGGTTGCACTGTCGGTAGGAAGGCTCACACTTTACAGCGCGTTCGCAAAGAATGGAGACGCTGGGGATATCCGGCTGATTATTGCTCCGGCCACACTGATTGCTTCCACGATCATTCTGGGGGCGGTGGGACTGATCAGCGGGATGGTTCCGGCATTCCGCGCGTCGCGTCTGGATCCGATCGAGGCGTTGCGGCACGAATAGCCCTTGCTACACAGGCACATTTGATCGTCCCCATCAATTCTTTGAATTAGCGTTTTGCGCTCGGATGCGGCATAGTGGAATCACTTCGCAGACCAGCTCTGCAGCGGGATGCGAAGCGGATGTTTGCAGGCCAGCCTTGTTCGCGGCAGTGCAAATCTGCTGACCCAGTCGTTCTCCACAAAAATCTGAGCCCATGCGGATCCGCTTGTGCGGATTCGCATGCTCATCAGCCTTGCCTGTTCAGAGGAATGGGCAGAAGGATATCTATGGCTTCGATTCGCACATTCGCATATGCCGCCGTCCTGGTTGTTACAACTGTTGTCTGCGCGCCCAATCTGGTTTCGGCCCAGGAGCCGGCGCATGGAAAATTCACTCTCACACACAACGTACGCTGGGAAAAGGCAAAGCTTCCGGCTGGAAATTATGAATTCTCGTACGACCCGGACGCGGTTGCACCCGTGCTAAAACTCACAAAAACCACCGGTACGCGCGCAGGATTCATGCTGCTCGTGCCTGCAACAGAAGCGAGCAAGCCCTCAGACTTGAGCCGGCTGATGATCGAAAGCTCGCCGGAGGGGAGTTACGTCAGCGCGATGACATTGCCGGAGTCCGGAATCACGCTGCTATTCGGCGCTCCACCCCATGCATCGGCCGGGCAGAACACCAAGGCTGCGGCAACCACGTCTGCTGCATCAGGACAGTAGTTTGATAGAAGCCGGAGGCGGAGAATCAAACCGGATTCTCCGCCTTCTTCTTTGTGTCACGATTGTTGGCTTCGCTCGAATTTGCTGTCGCCAGCCTGAAATGGCGTTTCGGACGGATTACGAACTGGGCAACAACGTGTTGCCGCGGACGTCGTCACTGAGCACGATCGCTTCCGCGATTTCCTTCATGGGCTTGCGCTTCTGCCGGCTCTGGCGCTGAATCGCGAGATAAGCTTGCTCCTCATTGAGTCCAAGATCGCGCTGCAGGATGCCTTTGGCGCGTTCCACAATCTTTCGGGTTTGCAGCTGGTCGGCCAGACTGGAGTTGGCCTGTTCCAGGCGGGCCAACTCGATTTCGGCGCCCACCAGAAATCCGATAGCGGAAATAATGCGAATCTCGCGATGCCGGTAGACGTGGTGCTGGCGATGCTGCAGATTGATGACGCCTACCACGCGGCCTCGGCACATCAGCGGAACCGATAGAAATGCTTCGTAGCTGTCCTCGGGAAGCTCGTGAAAAAACTGGAAGCGCACGTCCTGCGCCGCTCTTTCCGGGATGGCAACCGGCTCGCGATGCTCGGCGACCCAGCCTGTAATGCCCTGCCCCACGCGCAGCTTCAGGCGGTCTACCACTTCGGGATGAGGGTTCTTTGAGGCTCGCAGGACGAGTTCGTCGCCTTCGAGCACATAGATAAGGCAGGAATCACACCTGACCAGCGCGGAGGCGAAATCGACTACCCGGGCCAAGACCTGGTGAAATCCGTCTGGCGAATTCAGGCGCTCCGTGATCTCGTGGATTACGTCAACGTGTGAGTCCTCAACCGACAGAATGGGATCCATTCCAATACGGTATGCAGCCTCCTGCGATCAAGTCCAATTCCAAATTTTGATGCGGCGGATAAAGGAATTCCTTGCAGTTTATTAGTAAAGGCCACATCTTTGCGCGGAAGGCAGCATCGCGCGCGGAACAATGTGCAAACACTCGCGCTGGCGTGCGGAAAGCTCCGCCGCTACCTTGCGGGGACTGCCAGGACCCAGACCAGCATTCCAAATAGGATGAGAGCGCCCAGAACGGAAAATGCGGCGTGGAGTGGATGAAACTGGAAATAGGGATTGCGCTGCAAACGATTTCGTGCTGCTAGCATACGACCTCCCTTTGCCTGAGGATAGCAACAGGACGGCCTGTCAGGAGTATTCTCCCACTTCAAGGCGGAGAGTTCCACTGTTTCCGGAATATGAACCCTGATGGATGGCGGAAAAATGGAGCGGGAGACGGGGATCGAACCCGTGACATCCAGCTTGGGAAGCTGGCGTTCTACCGCTGAACTACTCCCGCTCACGGCATGAATGCACTCTAGCTTATCACCACCGACTTAGGGGTCTCAACCACGGCGCGCGACATTCATGTTCTAATGATGCCGCTAAATCTTTTGCGCAGGAGAAATATGCCTTCTTCTAAATCGGACTGCTCGCGACGCACTTTTGTGCGAAAGAGTCTCGCCGCCGGCACAGCGGCCGCAATCTATCCGGCACTCAGCGCCGCACGCCAGGTCTCGCAGCCTCCCCAATCCTTAGGGAACGTCAAGTCTTTCGAATTGGAAGAGATCACGATTGGGGAATTGCAAGATGCAATGAATTCTGGCAGGTTCACGGCGCACTCGCTGGCCGAGAAATATCTGGCGCGGATTGACGAGATAGACAAGCGAGGGCCCGCGATCAACGCGATCATCGAATTGAATCCGGACGCGCTCTCCATGGCCGATGCGCTCGATCAGGAGCGCAAGGCGAAAGGTCCGCGTGGGCCGCTGCATGGAATTCCGATGTTGATCAAGGACAACATCGATACCGGCGATCGCATGATGACGACCGCGGGATCGTTGGCACTGCTGGGCTCAAGAGCGCCGAAAGATTCCTTCGTGGCGCAACGGCTGAGGGCGGCGGGAGCCGTCATTCTCGGCAAGACGAATCTCAGTGAATGGGCGAACTCGCGCTCCAGCCATTCGGTGAGCGGATGGAGCGGGCGCGGCGGACTTACGCGAAATCCTTATGCCCTTGACCGGAATCCTTGCGGATCGAGTTCAGGAACGGGTGCCGGTATTTCTGCCAATCTGGCCGCGGGCGGCATTGGGACCGAGACGGACGGGTCCATCGTGTGCCCTTCCTCTTCGAATGGGCTTGCAGGCATCAAGCCAACCGTAGGACTGGTGAGCCGCGCAGGGATTATCCCGATCTCGCATACGCAGGACGGCGCTGGGCCCATGTGCCGCAGTTTGCGCGATGCCGCGATTGTTCTGAGCGCGTTGACCGGGGTGGATCCAGAAGATTCCGCCACTGCTGCGAGCGCGGGCAAAGCGCAGAAAGACTATTCGCAATATTGCGATCCCAATGGGCTCAAAGGGGCTCGCATCGGGGTGGCGCGAAAATACTTCGGCTTCAACGACGCCGTAGATGCACTGATGGAGCAGTCTCTCGACGTGATGAAGAAGCAGGGAGCGATCCTGGTCGACCCCGCCGATATTGAGACTCTGGGGAAGTTCGATGACAGCGAAGGGCTGATCTTCATGTACGAGATGAAAGCGGATCTGGCCGCCTATCTTGCGCGGCTCGGGCCGGGAGCGCCCGTGAAGACGTTAAAGGATGTCATTGAATTCAACGAGCGCAATCGCGACAAGGAAATGCCCTATTTCGGGCAGGATCTGCTGATCAAGTCCGAGAGCAAAGGGCCGCTCACGGAGAAGGAGTATCTGGATGCGCTGGCAAAGAATCGTCAACTGGCCCGCACCGAAGGGATTGACGCGACCATGGACAAATTTCATCTTGATGCCATCGTTGGACCAACTGGAGGTCCGGCGTGGATTACCGACTTGGTCACCGGCGATCACTTCGGCGGAGGAAGTTCGAGCGCCGCGGCGGTCGCGGGCTATCCCAACATCAATGTGACTGCCGGTTCCATCTTCGGACTGCCCGTCGGGATCTCGTTCTTTGGGCGAGCGTGGAGCGAACCAACACTGATCAGGCTGGCTTATTCATTCGAGCAAGCGACTAAGGCAAGGCACGTGCCGCGCTTCCTTCCGACAATCGGGCCAGCCTAACTGGAGGAGTCGGTCGCGGTAGGCGGGGGGACCTCTGGATGACTTAGGGCGCGTCTCACCTTTGTCAAATCTTCTAATTCTTGCGACAGAAGATTCTTTGTCATGTTAGCCTTGCAATTGTGAGGGGGTTAATGAATGACCAACCTGAATAAGGTAGTCACTTCCCTGCGCAGTGAGTACTCTCGTCTTCAAAAAGAGATGGAGAGAGTGGGGAGAGCGCTGCAGGCTCTTGGCGGTGCGAATGGGGCCAAGCCCAGGACGAAGCGAGTCTTGAGCAAGGACGCCCGTCGCCGCATTGCCGAAGCACAACGACAACGCTGGGCCAAAGTTAGAAAGGCTAAGCTGGCAAAGGCGTCGTAACTGCAGTACTTCGCAAATGCCGCATCAAAAGGCCTCGTTCGTACTTCTCCCAAAGACATACGAGCGGGGCCTGCAGGCGGCTCAGACAATCCCGGCAGTTCAAACTCACTTCGACCCGAACGTGCGGAACAGGAGAGCGGCTTGTGCGCCTGGCACGAGAGGCTTGTCATTGAATAACGCTTCACCCCGGTTGTAGCCAGCCGCGACATACTTCCAGCCGAAAAGGCCACTGCCATCGCTGATCTCGATGGAATAAGACTTGCCGGGAAAGACTCTAAAGCCGTCTGGAAGCAGGAATAAGGCGTGGTCCGAATGGTCGACGGAGATTGTTTTGTCGGCGGCAAGCAGCGGCTGTCCCTCTGCATTCAACAATGTCATGCTGACCGATCCCAGGGATGGGCCGGGGTTGGCAACTACAAGTTCAACTTCCACCGCCGTCAGCCTGGGCAATGATGGCTTGAAAGTCTGTCGCACGGAGTTGGACAGATTCGTCCACCCTTGTTTCCACTCGGCGGTGGTTGCCTGATCGAGGATGGGACGGTTGGACCCGCTCGTGGAAGAGGCCCGCACCCCGATGGTGACGTCGAAACCCGCGCCCCCGTTCCGCGGAAATTGAATCCGGGCTTCACCGGGTGACACTGCCTCGAAGATATAAATCGGCAGAGGCCCTCCGGGGTTCACCGGCCAGAGAAGAACGGAATTGCTGTACTGGATGCTCGACCCGGAGACCTGCGGTGCTTCGTATCCCGCGGTAGAGAGAGTCTTCAGGTCCACCTGGATGATCTGCCCGACTTTTGCATAGAGATGGTGGCCACTACTTGCCGGGGTCAGCAATAATGCGCGCTGGTTCGCTGCGGGTCTTGGGTTATCAACTTGAGGCCATGCATGGTTGGGGGACCAGAAGGCCAGCAACACCAAAAGACGAAGCAAGCGGGCATGATGCATGGAGTCGCCTCCGCTCAGGCTGTGAAATCCATAGTTAGAAGCGTGTGGCCCCGAGTTCTTGCGGTATTTGTTTCTTCAGCTATGCCTTGATTCTGGCCCTAGGTCCAGCGGAACCATTTCAGCGCCAGGGCGAACGAGATTCCTCCCCAGAGAATCATGACGAGCAACCGCGGCCACTGATGCAACAGCGGCGTACCTTCAAGGATGCTGGCGCGCAACGCGTCGTTGAGCGCGGTGAGCGGCAGCGCCTTGATCAGCGGATGGATTACTGCGGGGAAGCGTTCGTAAGAAAAGAAAACGCCGGAGAAGATCCACATGGGCATCATGACCAGATTGATGAGGCCGCTGACCGACTCGATTTTCTGGGCACGGCTGGCGGTGAGCAGGCCAACGCCCCCGAAGGTGAGCGAACCGATGGCGGCGATGAGTGAAATGGCAACTATTGAGCCCAGCACGCGCATGTGAAAGAAGAGCACCCCAAACAGCAGCAGCAGGCCAACCTCGATGATCATCAGGATCAGGCGGCTCGAAGCCAGCGCCATCAGGAAATCGCCACGGCGCATGGGCGTACCCACGAAGCGTTTGAGTAGCTTGCGTTGCCGCATGTCAACCAGGGCGAATCCGATGCCCCACATGCCGGAGTTCATCAGGTTCATGCCTAGCAGGCCGGGGATGAGGAAATCGATGTAGCGCGAGCCCGGCTCGGATGAGGTGACAGAGTTCGTGGTGACGGCGTCTTTGCGCCCGGCAGCGGCCTGCATGGCGTCGTTAGTCTCGGCCCGTGCCAGAACGCTTTCGGGGCGCGCGGGATCGTAACGGTAGGTTATACCGCCTTTGCCGTCGGGCTCGATCACCACGTCGAATTTGCCGAGACGGAATCCTTTGTGCGCCGCCTCGGAATCGAGCATCTGGATTTTGAACATTTCGTGATGGGAAGAGCGCGCAAGCAAATTTTGCGCCTCTTGCGCGCCCGAGCCCTGGACGATCGCGACCGAGACGGCGTCTCCGGGCTTGTTGCGGAAGGCAATGCCGAGGCCGAGAGCCAGTAGCAGAGGGAAGACGAAGACCCAGAACACGACCTCCGGCTCGCGCTTGAGTTCGAGCATGCGGGCCATCAGCAGATGGGAATAGCCGGCCCAGCGGCCATTGCGGCGCGGGGGCTGCGGGGCGGGTTTCTCGGTGGTAACGGGGATTTCCTGGGCAACGCTCATGATGTCGACTTGACTATGCCTTCGTAGCTATTCTTTCGCCTCTTCGGGGCTGCGAGCGATTTCCATTTTTAGTGGCCTTGCGGCTTCCACTTGTTCAGGAACTCGGCCAGGAATTCCGGCGTGAGTTGGCGGGCATCTTCGACCTCGCCGTTTTTCTGGCTGACGATCAGTTTGCCGTCGCTGTCGGCAACCGCCATAGCGGGAATGCCTTTGTTCAGCGGGATGTCAAACTGCTGCACCAAATCCGCATTCTTCTTTTCGTCAGGGCCGAGGTCTATGTGGACGACTTCGTAGTTGGCGGCGATGATGGGCCCTAACTCGGGCCCGCGAAATGCGATATCAAGCACGTGGCAGTCGAAGCACCAGTTCGCGCCAAAGACCAGCAGCACGCGCTTATGGTCTCGCGCCGCCTTCTCCTCCGCCTCTTTGAGTTCGGCATGGGCGTCGGCGCTGGCCGGGTAAATCTCCTTCTTCATGTCGGAAGGCTGCTTCAGGCTGGGCGCGTCCGTACGCTCGACCGAGACCATCCTCCACTGGTCGGCTTGTTTTTGCCACACCTGGTCGTCGGTGATCAGGACCGGTTTACCCTCTGAAGATGCCGTGACCATGTCGATGCGAAGGATCAAATGCGTAATGTCGGGGCGCGGAGCGGTGCCGCGCACTAGATCAACATTCATGCTGCGCACCTTCTTGCCGATCCAAAAGCTGATGTCGGCGTCGGCATCGTGCATCACGGTCTTAACTCTTATTTGCGCGGGCGGATTGGTGCTGTAGAGCTCTTTGAGCCCGGCGGCGTCACCGGTAAGGATCGCTCCCATCCATTGCTGGAAGGGCGCGAAGTCGGCGTTCGGAGAAGCTGGCGCGGCGGATTGCGCAGCGCCGGCGCACACGACCACCATCGCGAGCGGGATCACGAGTACGAACTTTCTTGCGCAATTCATCTCGACTCCTTTACTCCTCGCGCAGATGGCGTCCCGTGAGCCGCACGAAAACATCTTCAAGGCTGGCCTGACGCGTGGTCAGATGCTGTAGTATCCCGCCCTGCTTGTCGATCGCGTCGAGCAGCGCGGGGATGGTGAGATGCGGCTGTTTCACGTTGAGCGCGACCAAACCGTCGTCTTCGCGCACCGACTCGACGCTGGGCAGCGCGCGCCACGCCGGAAGAGCCGCGCCGTCGCTACCGCTTACCGAAAACTCAACGACGTGATGGCCACCGAGGCGGTTGATCAGGTCGGGGGGAGAGCCTTCGGCGATGATCTGGCCGTGATCCACAATCGCCAGCCGGTCGCAAAGGCGCTCGGCCTCATCCATGTAGTGGGTAGTCAGCAGGACCGTGCCGCCGTTGCGCTGGAACACGCGAATGATGTCCCAGAGCTGGCGGCGGCTCTGCGGATCGAGGCCCGTTGTGGGCTCATCCAGAAACAGGATCTTCGGATTGCAAACCAGAGCCGTGGCGACTGCCAAGCGCTGGCGCTGTCCGCCGGAGAGCTTTCCCACCCAGGCATCGGCCTTCTCGGTGAGTTCGAGTTGCTCCAGGACTTCGTCAGTCGGCCGAGGCTCGCGGTAAAAGCTGGCGAATAAATCAATGGTTTCGCGCACGCTGAGCTTCTCCGACAGCCGCGTCTCCTGCAGAGAAATGCCCAGCCACTCGCGCATCTCGCGCTCGTTCTCTTGCCATCTGTGTCCCAGAATCAGGACCTCGCCGGAAGTTGGCGCCAGAAGTCCTTCGAGAATTTCGATAGTCGTGGTCTTCCCCGCCCCGTTCGGTCCCAGCAGTCCGAAACATTCGCCAGTCTGGATTTCGAGACTCAGCCCGCGAACGGCCTCGACTTTGCCGTCGTAGGTCTTGCGCAGGTCGCGGCATTGGATGGCGGCGGGCATTGGCAGAATTCTATCTCACGCTCCAGGCTTTCGGCTTTCGGCTCCCGGCTTCCGGCTTTCGGCTGCCGGGTATCGGTTTTTCCTGCACACCTGCGGGCGCTCTCGCAGGCTGCGCAATTACTCCGTGTATCCTTGCATGGACGTGAATGGATACGAGCCTGCGAATGTTTCGCTAGCGTTTTCGTTCGCGGACGCAGGATCGGCGTTCGCGCCGAAATAGGTTGCAACGGCGACACACTCGCTGCGTGACGGAGATTTTCCTCGTGAAGCAAGCAGCGCTCGGATTTCGAATGCATTCCGGTTGGGGAGTGCTGATTGCGGCGTGCGGAGGCGCGGAATCGCTGGAGGTCGTAGACCGCCGGCGGATCGAGATCATCGACTCGGGAGTGCCTGGGGGCAAGCAGCCATATCACCATGCCGCGCAATTAAGAGCTCAAGGTTGTGAACTCCAGGATTGCGAACAATATATCGCCGCCTGTGGAGCGTTGGCTGAAGGCATGGCACTCGCGGTCGTCGTCGATACCTGGAAAGAGCTCATCGAGCAGCGGTGTCGAATTACGAGCGCCGCCGTGCTCATGGCTGCGGGACGTGTTCTACCCTCTCTTCCACAAGTCCTTGCCTCGCACCCGCTGATTCACACGGCGGAAGGCGAATTCTTTCGCCTTGCCGTCCGCAGAGCCTGTGAGCAGCTGAAGATCCCCGTGGAGGAAATCCGGGAGCGGAATCTCACGCAGCGCGCAGAACTCGCCTTTGGCAAAGGCGCAACCCGCATACAGCTCCGAATCGCTACTTTAGGGAAGACGATCGGACCACCCTGGACTAGCGATCACAAGTCGGCGACGATGGCCGCGTTGCTGGCTCTGCAACGGACGTGAAGGAAAGTGAGTTTGGATTGGAAACCTTTCCGCATTCTCACAGCCCGAAGATGTACAACACGCGATCCGCGCTGATCGCGATTCGTTGTTCGCCGTCTACGGCGAAGGCGATCGGATTGGCTTCAATCGCGCCTCCGGTCTGAAAGTCCCACAGCGCTTGGCCATTGCGGGCGTCGAGAGCATAGAAATTTCCCTCGTCGGAGCCTGAGAACACAAGCCCTCCAGCGGTGGACAGTACACCCGCCCACGGGGGCGAGTGAAGTTTGAACTCCCACCGCATAGCGCCCGTGGTGGCATCGAGGCCGCGAATGGCTCCCCACGCATCGTCGACGGGCAATTCGTTTTCGCCACCGCCCGCATAAAACGTGCCAGCTTTGTATTCCATATCGCGTTTGAAATAGAGCGCGCCGATTTCACGAACGGCTACGTAAACCAGCCCGGTTTGAGGACTGTACGAGGGACTGAACCAAACCGTGGCTCCGTTCGCGTTTGGATAAAGGAGCGTGCCCTTCTCGGTAGTTTCGGTGCCCTCTATCGAGATGGGCTGCCCTTTCGGATCGAGGCCTTTTGCCCATGTCTGCTTGGCATAAGGACGGCCAGCGATAAATTCTCCGGTCACGCGATCGAGAACGTAGTAGAAGGCATTGCGGTTGGCGACAGCGACGAGCTTGCGCGGGCGATCTTGAATCTTCGCATCGAACAAGATCGGAACATGAGTGGAATCCCAGTCATGCGTGTCATGAGGTGTGAACTGAAAATACCAGCGAAGATGTCCGGTATCGGCGTCCAAGGCGAGAAGCGAGCAGGTGTATAAATTGTCGCCCCTCCGCGGATCGCCGTTCCAATCCGGGCTCGGGTTGCCGACTCCCCAATAGACGAGGTTCAGGTCGGGATCATAACTGCCGGTGACCCAGGTAGGGCCGCCGCCGGTTTTCCAGCTGTCTCCCTGCCAGGAATCATGCCCCGGTTCGCCGGGGCCAGGAACGGTCCAAAAACGCCATGCCTGTTTCCCGGTGTTGGCGTCGTAGGCATCCACAAAGCCGCGGACGCCCGCCTCACCGCCGCTGACTCCGACCATGATCTTGCCGCGAATCGCCAAAGGCGCAAGGGTCATGCTATAGCCGACCTTGTAATCGGCGACTTGAGAGGACCAGCGTTCAACACCACTCTTAATATCCAGGGCTACGAGATAGCAGTCGAGAGTTGCGACGTAGAGTTTGTCGTCCAGCACTGCTGGTCCACGGCTCACGTGGCCAAAGCCGATGCTGCGGAAGTTGGGCGGCAACGGCCGTTTCCAGCTCCACAAGATGCGTCCGGTGTGCGCATCCAGAGCGGTCGCGGAGTTCGGACCAGTCACATACATAATGTTGTCAATAACGATCGGGGAGACTTCGTTGGTGGAATCGGGAAACTGGTAGGCCCACTTGACCCGCAAGCGCTTCACATTTTCGGTCGTGATCTGGTCCAGCGGTGAGAAGCGATGGCCCTGGTAGTTGCGCGAGTAGGTCAGCCAATTCCCCGGTTCCTTGTCCGCATTTGCGATGCGGTCAAATGACACCTGGCCGAAAGCACTGGCACAGAGAAAGAGGGCCAACACTACTTTCATGGTTTACCCCGAGAGGCGAGGTAAGCGATCAGATCGTCTAATTCCGAATCACTGAAAGTTCCGTTGTAGGCCGGCATGGGAGTTTGGCCACGCAGCTTCTGAAGATCTTTGAGGTCAGGCTTGCGGAGGCTGTGGAAACGTCCGGTCGCGTCTTTGATTTGAATAGAAAAGGTGTCTTCATTGACGCGAATGCCTTCGATTGTGTCGCCCGACGCCGTCGTGGCCGCTACCAGCAGAAATTCCTCCGGCAGGTTTTCGTTCGGTTTCCGGATGGCGGCTTTTAAGTGGGAGGGGCTGCGTTGTACAGCGATCTTGGTGAGATCGGGGCCAAAGCCCACACCGGCGCCTGCGAAAATGTGGCAGTTTGCGCAGCCCGCTTTTGCAAAGATAACAGCGCCGTGAGCGGCATTGCCGGGCAGTGGCTCAGGCGCTATCTTGCCGAGGGAGCGCACGTACGCTGCCACGTTGCCGAGGTCATCTTCAGTGAGAAACCAAGCGGGCGGCATGGAGGGTGGGATACCGTCTGAGATCACGGATTTCAGAGCCGCGTCATCTGGAGCATGCTCGAGTTGAGCACGATTGAGGCCCGGACCTCGGCCACCCTTCCCTTCCACGCCGTGGCAGACCACGCAATGGCGTTCGAACAGTTGTTGGCCTGCGACGGTAGCGGCTGGCGGATTTTGTTGGGCGCGTGGAGTTCTGGCCGTCGCCGTCCCCGGAAATCGCAGGAGGACGATCAGCACAGATACCGTTCTGCTTAGGACATTAGCGCGAATGTTGTACAAGGTTTTCGGAAACTGACGGCGAGCGTACAGGTGGGGACAGTTGCTGTCAACTGCGAGGGAAATTGAAGTTTATCTTCACAAATTTCGGCTCTTTTGCTTTCTCCTAAGAAAAGCCAAACGCAGAGAACGCTGAGGACTCGCAGAGTTCGCGGAGAAAATATGGAGATCAACTCAAAACAAGCAACCGTGGCAGGAGAATTTGGAAACAGCGAGCGAAACTACCTGTGCCCGACAAAATTTCCCGGACCCTGGCTTCCTGGTTGCTGCGGCACATCCGGCGGGGCGGCTGGGGGCATCGGGTTGACACCGTCGGAAGGCTTGGGAGCGTTCTCGATGTCTTCCCCGGGACGGCGCAGGCTGGGAGCATTGGCGGGACGTTCTTGCTGCTCCTCCTTCTTCGCTTCTTCCTCCTCGTCGGGCTTCTTCAGGATGACTTCTTTTTCCGTGCGCACAATCTTCTGGCCGCCGACTCTCATGGTCTCGACGCGCACGACCTCGTCTCCAATGATGCGAACGAAGTCCACATCCTGCGGCGGCGTGCCGTAGATCCACTCTTCGTATTCGGTTTCGCCATCTTTCTCCCGTACTTTTCTGGGAGGCTTGCCGACGGCGTGAACCACCATCTCTGTATTCATGCCCACGAGCACGTGGTGAGCCTTGATGGCTTCCTTTGCTTTAGGGGGAACGGTATCGAGATAGGCCTCTTCCTTGTTTCGCGCATTGAAATCGAGAACGGGATAGAGCAGGGCCCGCAATTGCGCCGCGCTCATCTCAGGCACGTACTTGTCGAAGTAAATATCCAGATAGGTACCATGCGGATTCTGCACTTGGGTGTCGTTGGAGAGAGGAACTGGAGTTCCGTTGGCTCCCGAAACCTGGATGCGCTGGTACCATTTCTTGCGGCGCACCGGGCCGCCATTCAGGTCGAAATGGATGTAATTGTCTTTGATGCGGACATACGAGATTTGAGCCGGATCTCCCGGCTTGATCGACGGTCCCCAAAGAGCGAGCAGGTTTCGAAGATCTTGCCCGTTCGGCGTGGTGCTGCCGTCTTTCAGTTGCAAACCTTTGGCGCCCATGGGAAAGGAGGTACGGGCGTAAACCATTTGTGTCTCGAAATCGCGAATGATGTTCAGGCGCGTTTCTCTCGACATGCGCGGGGCGTCGGCAGGAACCGGTTCGGCTGTAGGTGCGCCGGAGGATGGGTTAGCGGCAGTGGCCGCGGCCGGAGGCGCTTGCGGAGGGCTGGTCGGGGTCTGACCGTGAATTACGCTGAAGCTAGTGGCAACGACTAGGCCGATACAGAAGGGACGATACATAAAACACCCCACCCTGCCCCGATTATAGCGCCCTACCGGAATCGCGGGCACGAAATGTACAGAAGAGGATGCCCTGCCTGAGCACAATGTTGCCGTCTAAGCTCCGAAGTGCGAGTGTCTTTCGGCGTTGTCTACCAAGTCAGCCAGATAACTCAGAACGTTAGAGTTACATCGTTGCGATTACGTGGGGTTAGGTCAGGTTGAGGGCCTTCTTGATCGTGCCCCGCTCTTTCTGGATTTTTTCCTGGAGCAGCGTGATGGCATAGATCAGTTGCTCGGGGCGAGGGGGGCATCCGGGAACGTAGACGTCGACCGGGATAACCTGGTTCACGCTTTGCACCAGCGCATAATTTTGAAAAACGCCGCCCGAAGTCGCGCATGCGCCCATCGACATGACCCACTTGGGTTCCGGCATCTGCTCCCAGAGTTGGCGGATGACTGGGGCCATCTTGTTCGAGACGCGGCCGGCAATGATCATCAGATCGCTCTGCCGCGGCGAGGGGCGGAAGACTTCTGCGCCGAAGCGGGCGATATCGAAGCGGGAGGCGCCCATGGACATCATCTCGATGGCGCAGCAGGCCAAGCCGAAGGTCATGGGCCAGATGGAACTCTTGCGCATCCAGTTGACGGCGGAATCGAGCGTGGTCAGGACCACGCCTTCGGGCGTGGGATTCCCGAAGGTCAGGTCTTTGACGACCTTCTTGCCGTTTTCGAAGTCGATGTAGGGGCCGAAGTTCAGCTCGCGGGACATTGTAGTTATTTTAAACCACGAGACGGGGATCGCGGTTAGTCTTCGGAACCTGACGCGGCGGCGCGCCGGACAGCTTTCTCCGCGGATTGAGGGAGCCGTATGGGAACAAAATAGTCTTCGGGATAGAGATAGTCCTCTCCAGACTCGTCAATTACACGAATCTGGTGAAGCTTGGAGGCAGCCTGGTCAGCAACGACTTGATACAGCTTCCGCAACTCGAGGGAGGCTGAATAATCCTTGTTCTTCACGCAGACAACGAATTGTGGCTCTGTTCGCCTCATTGGATTTCTAGAAAGCGCTTAATCTTGAATTCTTTTGCACCTACTCCGTGGGCTTCATACCAGTGCAACTCGGCGTGACATATCGTACCATTTGTCAGCTTGACCAATGCAGTGCCCGTGAGTTTCCTCCAGCGCTCCGCCATAGAATTTCTGCAGCCGACGGCGCTCGCGAACCCCTTTGCCTGAGGCAACCGTCTCAATGTCGGAGATGTTGCCGATGATTCTGAAAAACACGCGGCAATTGTACGCTTCCGGCGTCTTTGCTCGGTCTTTCTCACTAGTGTTGAGAACTGCTACGGATTTACGATCACCTTCCCGAACATCTGACTCTTCTCCAGATACTCATGTGCGGCGCGCAATTCGCTCAGGGGGAAGGTGCGGTCGACCACCGGCTTCAGGCGTCCGGCGAAAACGTGGCTGAGAACTTCATGCAGCTCGCCCATGGTTCCCATGTAGGAACCCAGCAGCCGCAACTGCCGCGCAAAGAGGTGACGCAGGTCGATGCCAACCTCGGGGCCGGTGGTCGCTCCACAGGTCACCAGGGTGCCGCCGGTCTTGAGCGATTTCATGCTCTCGTCCCAGGTAGCGCGGCCCACGTGCTCGACCACAATGTCGACGCCCTCTCTATTGGTAATCTTGCGGACTTCTTCCGAAATTTTCTGCTTGTAATGATTGATCCCGTGATCGGCGCCCAGCGCATGCGCCTTCTCGAGTTTGGATTCGTCACCCGCGGTAGTGATCACGCGGCAATGAAACAGCTTTGCGATTTGAATGGCCGCGATACCCACGCCCGAGCTTCCGCCCAGCACAAGCACTGTTTGCCCGGGACGCACGCCTGCCAAGCCGACCAGCATGTGCCATGCCGTTACGAATACTAGTGGGACACTGGCAGCCTGATTGAAATCGAGCGAGTCGGGAAATGGAATCACGTTGGCCGCGGGCACGGCGATCAACTCGCAGTTGCCGCCATCGACTGCGTTGCCGAGGACTGTGAACTCGCGGCACTGATTCTGTAGTCCGGCAACACATTTCACGCAGTGTCCGCAGAAATGCATCGGCGCAACGACGATGCGCTGGCAGGGCTTCAATCCGCTGACGTATTCGCCGACATCGACGATCTCTCCGGCAACGTCGCTGCCGAGAATGTGCGGCAGCTTTACTCCGGGCAGGCCCTTGCGCACCCAGAGGTCGAGATGGTTAAGCGAGCAGGCTTTCACACGCACCAGCAATTGATCTTTGCGCGGCTGCGGGTCGGGGATGTCTTCGTAGGTTAGAACGTCCGTCCCGCCGAATTGATGAATGCGAACGGCTTTCATGGGGAAAGTTCCTTTCGATGGCGAAAAGCTAATAATAAGTCAAGGGGGTTCTGCTTTACGGTTCCCATTCATGTTTGACTCCCGTCTGTTAACCGCCAGATAATCAAGTTGCGGGATTTGTGCGCTATTGGATATCTACGAACAAATCGTGGAACTTCGACGCCAGGGGCGCCGTGGAGCGGTGGCCACAATCGTGAACGTCCGCGGGTCGATCCCTTCCTTCAAAACGGCGAAGATGCTGGTGCGCGATGACGGCTCCATCGTGGGCACGATCGGTGGGGGCTGCGTCGAGGCCGACGTGTGGCAGGCGGCGCGTGAAGTGATGGAATCGGAGAAGCCGCGAACCTTAAAGTTTGACTTGAACCAGGATCCGAAGTACGACACCGGCTTGGTCTGCGGCGGGACCCTGGAGATTTTCGTGGAGCCGGTGCTACCTCCAGCGTTACTTTACATTTTGGGGGCAGGCCATGTAGCGCTCAATGTTTGCCGTACGGCGTCTGTCGCTGGATTCGACGTCATTGTTACTGACGACCGTTCCTCTTATGCGACCCGGGAACGCTTTCCCGCTGCCCACGAAGTCCATGCCCTGGATTTCGACGAGGCTATGAAGAAGCTCGATCCTAACGAGTCTTCCTACATCGTGATCGTCACGCGCGGCCATCGCGACGACATGCGCTTGCTGCGCTGGGCGGTGCAGACTCCGGCACGGTATGTGGGGATGATCGGGTCGAAGCGCAAAGTCATTGCCATTTTCAAGGCACTCAAGGAAGAAGGATTGCCCGAGCACCTCTTCGACCGGGTGCACGCGCCCATCGGGCTTGATATCGGCGCGGTCACGCCGGAAGAGATCGGCGTCGCCATCACGGCCGAGTTAATTGCAATCCGCCGTCATGCATCGGCCACTTTGCCGCACCTGAGCTGGTTTAAAGGAACACGCGAGACCGGCGCTTCAGGTGAAGCGTCCACCGCCGCGAAAGCACTGGGCGAAGATGACTCGGCCCATAATTGCCCGCACTGACTTTCTCTCCGCTTTCTGCTATCGTCCGCAACATGTCCCGTTTCGCGAGCTTTGCCGGGGTGATTCTGGCTGCGGGGGAATCGTCGCGCATGGGGACAGATAAGGCCCTACTGGCTTGGCCACCGCCGAGTGAAGGACAACTGCCGTCGAACCATACATTCCTTTCCGCCGCGATCCGCGCAATCGCTCATTCCACGGACTTCGTCGTCGTGGTGGCCGGCAGAAATGAAGCAGCGCTCGCGCCAGTGGCGTATGCAAACGGGGCATCCATTGTCACCAATCCCGATCCCGATCGCGGGCAGTTCAGTTCCCTGCAAGTCGGGTTACACGAAGTGCTCAACCGGGGACGGGATGCGGCCATCATCACGCTGGTGGATCGGCCTCCGGCAACGGCCGCAACAGTGCAATCGCTGCGGGAAGCATTCGAAGCGGCCTCTCAAGATGTCTGGGCGGTGGTCCCGGAGTTTGCCGGGAAACATGGGCATCCATATGTGGCGGGACGCGACATGATCGAACGATTTCTGTGGGAGCCTGCGACCGGAAATGCTCGCGACGTGGAGCACCGGCACCAGGAGCACGTTCAGTACGTCACGGTGACTGATCCCTTCGTGGCTATGAACATCAATACGCCGGACGAGTATGCGGCACTGGGTCGCGGGATTTGAGGGCAGATTGCAGATTGCAGATTTTAGATTTCAGGTTTGGCGCAATCCTGAACCGTGTCATCCTGAGCACAGCGAAGGACTCCACGTCGGCTCATCTTGATGATCCAGTTTGAAGGCATCCTCACCACACCCCAAGGAATCGGCAGAATCTTGTATTGTTCGATCCGCCGAAGGCGTTATCGGGATCCCTCACTTCGCTCAGGATGACAGACTTTTTGCACGCTTTAACTCGCCACCCAAGCGTCCCCAGTTTCCTCAGCGTCCTCTGCGAACTCTCCGGTTCCGGTTTATCTTCAGTTGTGAACGCTGGATTGTTTGCTACTTTGACGACGATCCTTTAACCGCAGAGTTCGCTGAGAAAGACCGCGGAGGCCGCCGAGATGACACGCGTTCCGCAATTGCGCATTTTGCCCTGCCCACGTTATTGTCGAAGTGGATGAATAACGTCAGCACACAAACGATTTCTCTCACCGCCCAGAAATTTATCGAATCAGTTTTGCGGCTCGAACTGCACGTGGCGGCCTTCGACTGCGACGGCACCCTTTGGTCTGGAGATGCAGGCGAAGCCTTCTTCGATTGGGAGATCAAGCGCGGCGTCGTAAGCGCCGAGATCGGCCGCACCATGCGCGATCGCTACGTCGAATACAGAGCCGGCAAGGTAAGTGAAGACGTCATGTGCGGCGAGATGGTCACCATGCATAAGGGGTTGACCGAAGCGGCCATGATGCAGGCCGCAAAAGAGTTCATGACCTCAGCATTTCCCGGCCGTGTATTTCCAGAGATGCGCGAGTTAGTCCGCCAATTGCACGCCCAAGGGTGCGAGATCTGGGCTGTCTCCTCGTCCAACGAGTGGGTGATCCGCGCGGGTATGGACGAGTTCGGTATTCCTCACGACCGCATCCTCGCTGCCAAGGTTGAACTCGATGGCAGCAAGGTGTCCGACCGGCTGGTGCGAATTCCATCCGGGCCCGGTAAGCCCAAGGCGTTGCGTGAGGTGGTCGGCAAAAATATTGACGCCGCCTTCGGCAATTCCCGTTGGGACACCGAGATGCTGGCCCATGCCAAGCACGCGTTCGCCGTGAACCCCAATCCCGACCTGGAGGCCGTGGCTCGCCAGCGCGGCTGGACGATTTACTTTCCCGACGGAACTCAGCGTTGATTCTGCTCAGGCGATTCCCAGCACTCCGTTAAAAAATCCCACGATGTACTTCCATACCAAGTAATACGCGATCAAAGCAAAGCAGAACGCGAGCGCCAGGAACCCATAAGGCACGACGAGTTCGTGAAACCACACCAGGCCTCCAGAGGTTGCAGCCAGGAATCCTGAAACCGTGGCGAGGGCGAATCCGACGGGCGCCAGGATAAACGGCAACAGCGCCCCGTGAAATCCGATGGGCAGATGTCGCCGGGGACGGAGCCACAAATAGAAAATGTTCCATACCCCGAAGATGTTGGGCACGAGTGCCATGGGAAACACAATGGCGCGCTCAATGGGAATCGGAATCTGAAACGTATAGCGGGCAATCAGAAAACCGCTGAGTACGACCACCAACATCATGGTAGGAACGGCGCTTCCGGCCATGTAAGCCCGAAGGTAAGGATGCGTGTTCATAAATTCCTCCAGATTAGAAGTGATAGAGCCAGACAGGAATCGATTTCGGATAGATGCAAAGTCCGATGATTAACGCGGCCAGCAACGCCCAATCGAACCAGGGCACGGAAGCCACGCTAGTCGGCGACAACATCACGGCGAACCAGGGCTTGGTGGCAGGGCGCTGTTCCAGGCGGCGCAGCATTGCGGGCCACAAGTCGCGGCCCGGTTCGCGATTCATTGGACTTAGCGTCTGCCTCAACAAATCGGCAATTTTCTTTTGGTCCTGCTCAGTCATGGCTTGTATCCAGGTTTGCTAGTTTTCTTCGCAACATGCGAATGGCGCGAAATAGCCGCGACTTGACTGCGGCGGTTGAAAGGTTGAGTGCTTCCCCGATCTCCCGATGGGACACATCTTCGATCAGCGACAAGGTTGCTACCGCGCGAAGTTTCGCCGGCAATTGGTGGAAAGCGAGTTGGGTTCGTTCGCGAACTTCCCGCTGAAGTGCCGGATCGGCGCCGCCCGAAGTCGACCGAGACGGGGCAGCCAAGTCTTGATCAAGCGGCACTTCGCGCACTGGCGCGCTCTTCAGATAGTCGATCGCCACATTGGTGGCGATTCGTCTGGCCCACGCTCCGAAACTGCGCCTGGGATCGAAGCGTGCGTGCGCGCGATGAATGCGCCAGAACGTCTCGATCGTGAGATCTTCGGCGGCCGCCGGATCGCGAACGACGCGCACAATCCAACCGTAAACCTCTCCCTGGTACTGCCGGAACAGGCTCTCGAAGGCATTGAGGTCGCCGGCCGCGAACTCCTCCAACACCTCCGCGGGCTGCTCTAGCAGTTCCATTTGCCCCTTCTATATACGCTTACTGGAGAAGGGCCGCTATGGTTTCATGTTTTCGGGTGTTACCTCTTAACTTTTAGCTGTTAGGGTCCGAGGTCCGACCGCGGGGGCCATTTACAATTTATCCATGTACTCCGCACAGTTGCTCGATCACTTTCAGAATCCGCGCCATGCCGGCGAGATTTCCGATGCGGACGCGAGCGCTGAGATCGAGAACCCGGTCTGCGGAGATGTAATCCGGCTTAGTCTGAAAGTGCAGAATGGACGAATTGAACGGATTGCCTTCAAGGCCAAAGGCTGCGTTCCCGCGATGGCCTGCGGGTCTGCGCTTGCCGACTTAGTTTATGGAAGTACACTCGCTGAGGCTCGAAAACTGCGGCGCGTAGATCTCGTAGCCACGGTAGGAGGCCTGCCACCGGCCTCCGCTCATGCCGCTCAATTGGCGCTCGATGCGCTCTCGGCAGCCCTTAATCTTATTGAGCCCTTCGCCGGCAAACCTCACGGCAACGTATTCAAATAGCACGGCCCGCTCGTACTTTGCGCGGGCGGATTCGGCGGGGTCATCCAGGGCGGGAAATTGAAGTTGAAGAACTGCGTCATGTTGATCTGCGCGGCGTCCCGCTTCGTGAGCGCGGCCAGGTTGAATCGCGTTTCAATCAACTTCAAAATCGCGGTGTAGTCGGCAACATTGTGGTTCACGTAGTGCTTCTTGGAGTACGGCGAGATCACGATGAGCGGCACCCGGTATCCGGTGTAAACGAAATCGCAATTTGGCCCAGTGTTGCCGGTGCAGATGTCGCTCGGTTCCAGGTCGACAGGTTTGATGCCATCCGGACTGACTGCCGGCTGAGCCGGTACGTGATCGTAAATTCCTCCGGCTTCATCGTAGGTCAGGATGAACGCCGAGTCTTTCCAGGAAACGCTGGTCATCAGTGGGTTGATCAGAGATTCCACGTACTGCGCTCCGAGTTGAATGTCGACCGGATACTGATCCGAATCGGACCCATGCTCGTCGAGACCGGCATTGTAGGCCGGTTCGATCATCGCAACTTGCGGCAACGTACCGTTCTGCACATCGGTGAAGTATTGCGAGATGGGAACCAGGTTGTTCGGATAGTTCTGAGGAATGGTCTGTCCCCACTCGAAGTTCTGAATGTAACTGATCGTCAGCAGGCACTGCGGTGTCGGGTTCGAGGCGCACGACGAGGACGCGGGGTTCACGTAAATCTTCCAACTTATGCCGGCATTCTGCAGTTCCTGAAAGATCGTAGTCGCGGTCAGCAGGTTCTGATCGCCGCTATCGGTTCCTATCGGATACACGTAACCCTGCGAGGTGGCGGCGAGCAAATAATCCCGGTTCGGTTGCGTCCGCGTCATTACTGGTGAAAACCAGCGGTCCGAAGTCGCAAACTGCGAGGCCATGTAGTAGTAGTAGTTCAGGTCCGTATCTTCGTAATAGCCCATCACGCGAATGCCGTTGGTGTCATAGAACGCCGGATTGTTATTACGAGCGTCGTGCGCGCCCGTATACACATACCCGTTCAGCAGAGGGGTGGTCGAAATCGGCTCGGTCAAATTCCAGTCCTGATGGCTCTCGTTCCATGAGGGGCTGGGGTTCTCGATGCACTGCGTGATCAGGTGATACGACGTCACATTCGGACTGGCGCTATCCTCGGTGCAGTCGGCAGGCGGCGGATAGGCGGGGTCGCATCCCGGATTGGTCGGCGGAGGACCGTAGAGCGGAGCGATCCCCGAAGTTGGATTGAACTGCGGCAGTCCGTCAAATGACTGATCAGAGAACCTGTTATTTTTCCAATACTGGCGCAGCTCGCCGAGGTAGTGGTCGAGACTGCGGTTCTCCTGGGCCAGAAAAATAATGTGATTGAGCACCGATACGGTCTTGTTGATGTTGAACGTTGCCGTGGCCGAAAGATTGCTGTTCATTGTGACCGTGCATTTGCCGGCGCTTCCTTTGCAAGCACCGGTCCATCCCTGAAAATACGATCCTTTGCTCGCCGAGGCTGTGACTACCACGCTGGTGCCCGCGGCAAAGGAAGCCTGACAGGTTGGCTTGCAACTGATGCCTGCCGGCGTACTGACCACTGTGCCGGCCCCGGTGCCTGCTATGGTTATGATCAGCGTATACGTGGTCGATGGAGTGGTCGCATCCTGAGGAGACGTGCCGGCCGGACGCGCAAAAGCTCCAGCGCTTAACACAGCAAGGCAAATAAGCGGCAAGATCGTACTGCGGCTCTGCAGAATGTTGCTGATCACCGTAGTTCCTTAGAGGTCTATTTAGGGACTCGATTTAGATTGCAAACGCCGGGGATGCGGTTGCCGCCGAAATCGCAGGTAAAGACAAATCTCCACTCTTCCTTCGCTTAAGATGCATGTATGTCTTCTGCCCACGGACCACGCCGGATCGCGTGTTTGCAACCGAGTGCAACCGTGATTCTCGAAGCCCTGGGCGCGCTCGATCGCGTGGTGGCTTGCACTCGATATTGCGCCGATGTGGTGCCGGCAGTCGCCGATTCCCGCGCCATTCTCGCGGATTCCTGGACCGCCGACACCTCGCAGATTATCGCCGTGGAACCGGATCTCGTGATTGCCTCGGTTCCCTACCAGGAAAAAGCAGTGGTGGAGATTTTGAAAGCCGGCACGCGTTTTCTGGGACTCGCGCCGAAAACACTCGCCGATATCTACACGGACATCGCCATGATCGCTGGCCTAGTCGGGGAAACAGATCGCGCAGAGGAGCTGATTCGTGGCATGCAGCGGCGAATTCACGAGATCTGCGCGCGAGTCGGCAGCGCAAAGCGCCCGAAGGTTTTCTGTGAAGAATGGGGCAAGCCCATCATCGCCTCGCAGAAATGGGTCGCCGAGCTGGTGGAAGCTGCAGGAGGAATTCCCATAGCGGAACCAGGAAAACCCATCTCCGCTGAAGAGGTTCTGGACGAAAATCCCGATGTGTTCGTGGCAGCCTGGTGCGGCGCAGGCGATCGAGTACCACTGGAGAAGATCATCACGGGCCGAAGCTGGCAGCAGATGTCGGCAGCGGTGTCCGACCGTGTTTTCTGCATCCGCGATGAATTCCTGAATACTCCAGCGCCGACCTTGGTTCAGGGCCTCGAGGCCCTGGCGTGGGCGATTCATCCGGATTTATTTCCGCGCACGAAAGGCATTCGCCGGATTACCGAGGTTCCCGCTGCCATTGCGTAGAAATCCGCGCACTGAGTTAAGATTTTAGAAATGGCAATTACAACGCGAATCGAAGAAGTTCGCACCGAAATTAACCAACTGGCCGAGTCCGCGCCTACAGCGCAAGATCTGATGCGCAGGATGGTCAAACTCCTCCACGACCGCGTGCTGAAGTACAACTGGGTCGGTTTTTACATGCTGGAGCCAGGTGCGCAGCCTCCGGTACTCGTCCTGGGAGCATTCGAAGGGGCCATGACGCCACACGTCCGCATACCATTGAATGAAGGCATTTGCGGGGCTGCGGCATCTAGCGGAAGAACTGTAGTGGTTGACGACGTCCACAAGGATCCGCGCTACCTGGCTTGCTCGCTCGAAACCAAGTCGGAAATCGTCGTGCCGGTTTTCGTGCGCGACCGAATCGTCGGCGAACTCGATATTGACAGCCATTTTCCCGCGGCTTTCAGCTCCGAGCACCAGGATCTCGTACAGTACTGCGCCATGCTGGTAGGAAAGAAGCTGGAAAGTTCGGCCACATGAGAGTTGAGAAAGGCAGGGTGCGAGCCCCGGAGATCGGCCGCGTGTGGCTCAATTCCAACCCACTCAGCTTCCGGCAGTTGCGCGGTCGAGCCGTGCTGGTCGATTTCTGGGACTACACTTGCGTGAACTGTATCCGCACGCTGCCTTACGTGCAGGCCTGGCACGAACGATATCGCGACAAGGGCCTGACCGTCATCGGGGTGCACACTCCGGAGTTCACTTTCGCTCAGTATGAGTCCAATGTGGAGCGCGGCATTCGCGAGTTCGGCCTGACCTATCCCATCGTGATCGACAGCAATCGAGAAATCTGGAAGTCTTTCGCTAACCGCTACTGGCCCACAAAATATCTGCTCGATCAGGAGGGCTACCTGAGATACGGGCACTTTGGCGAGGGTGGTTACGCGGAGTGCGAGCAAGTGATTCAGGAATTGCTGCACGAGATCGATCCCACAATGCAGTTGCCCTCGCTGATGGAAGCGATGCGCGAAGAAGACCACACTGGCGCGGTCTGCTATAGGGCCTCGGGAGAACTCTACCTCGGAAATCGTCGTGGACGTATCGGCAATGAGGGCGGCTTCAAAGAAGATCAGATTGCCGATTACGCATTCGCTGGCGAGATGGAAGAAAATTTCTTCTATGCTGACGGGCGGTGGGCGTCGACCGCGGAGTATTTTGAGGCGGTCGAAAATGGCGCGCACAGTTTGCGTTTGAAATACGAAGCTTCCGCCGTAAACTTGGTCATGGCTTGCCCCCACGCCCCTTCCGCAGAAGTTGTGATTCTTCAAGATGGAAAACCATTAACCCGCAAAGAGGCAACTCGCGATACCCGCTTTCGCCCCGGGCTGAAGGGGGAAGAAAGCTTCGTAGTCGTCGACTCGGCGCGAATGTATTTCCTGGTAGACAATCACCAATTCGGCGCCCGTGAACTGGAACTGCGCTGTTCGACCGGAGTCGCCGCATTCGCCTTCACCTTCACCAGTTGTGTCGATCCTGTAGCCAGCGCGCTGCAGGCAGCGAGCCCCACGCAGCCATGAAGCGCGTGGTCGCAGCCCTCATCGTGAAAGATGGCAAGCTGCTGGTGTGCCAGCGCACGCGGCACCAGACCATGCCGCTGAAGTGGGAGTTCCCCGGCGGAAAAATTGAAGAAGGAGAGCAGCCGCGCGATGCCCTCCGCCGCGAACTGGACGAAGAACTTGGAATCATCGCTACAGTCGGCGATGAACTCGCCCGCATCCAGCACGAATACCCGAACGGCGGGATGGTAGAGCTTCGCTTCTATGTCGTGCGGGAATTCAAGGGAGAACTCGAAAACCGCATCTTTCGCGACATTCAGTGGGCCGCGCCCGCGGATCTAGCGAAGTTTGACTTCTTAGAGGCGGATCTCACGCTGGTGAAAGACCTGACTGCGGGAAAGCTCCTGTAGTTCTCAGCCGCCAGCCTTCCCCGTAAGCGAGGCCAACATCAGTGCGGTGGAGAGTCCAATCACAATGACCGTGGTTGCCCACGCCACGATATTGAAGAGCCTGCTGTTCGTGTACTCCCCCATAAGCTCCTTTTTGTTGATCAGCAGCAGCATGAAGATCAACACGAAGGGGAGCACGATCCCGTTCAGCACCTGCGACCAAAGGACAATCTTGATTAGCTGGTCGGCCGGAATTATGAGCACCAGCGCACCCCCGGCAAGGATGAGTAACGTGTAGAGCCAGTAGAAGAAGGGCGCCTCGCTGAACTTCCGGCCCACGCCCGATTCAAATCCTAGACCTTCGCAGACTGTATACGCGGTGGAGAGCGGCAGAATCGAGGCTGCAAACAGAGAAGCGTTAAACAGTCCCACGGCGAAAAGAATGTAAGCGTAGTCGCCCGCCAGCGGCTTCAAAGCCTGAGCGGCATCTGCGGCGAACTTAATGTCGCGAAAGCCATGCACATATAGAGTAGCTGCGCAGGCCACGATGATGAACCATGCCACCACGTCGGTGAAGACGCACCCGGTAACCACGTCGATTCGTGAAGCGCGATATCCTCGCCTGGTCACACCTTTCTCGACAATGGACGACTGCAGATAGAACTGCATCCAGGGAGCGATGGTGGTGCCAACGACGCCGATCACCATGAACAGGTACGCCTGGTCGCGAAAAGCGTGAGCATTGGGGGGCCGGAAGGTGTAGATCGTAGCATCCTTCCAATAGGGATGGGCCAGAATCCCGGCGAAAATGTACGTCACATAGAAGAACGAGGCCGCCAGAAATACCTTTTCCACGCTCTTGTACTGCCCCTTTACAACAATCAGCCAGACAATTACGGCACACACCGGCACCGTATAGACACGGGCGAGTCCGAACAACTCGAGGCTGGTTGCGATCCCGATGAACTCGGTCACCACGTTGCCGAAGTTGATGACCAGAATGCCGAGCATCATGAAAAACGTGATGCGGAAACCAAATTCTTCGCGGATCAGGTCGCTCAAGCCCTTGCCGGTTACCGCACCCATGCGGGCGCACATCTCCTGGATCACGATCAGCGAAAGCGTAATCGGAATCATGGTCCAGAGCAGAAGATGTCCGAATTGCGCACCGGCCTGGGAATAGACCAGGATGCCGCCGGCATCATTGTCGACGTTTGCCGTAATAAATCCGGGGCCGACCACGGCGAAGAACAGTAGAATCCGGGTTTTCCAACGTCTCAGGAACCTCATGCGCACTTATCGCAGACATAAGAATGGAACAGATTGCGGTTGCAACGACGCCACAGGATAAATGCAGGCAGCGAATCTGGCCAAACGAAAAGTGCGTGAGAGATCGGAATTTGGATGGCGGTCTTGGTGACCGTTGGCGGGCTGGGTCGTAGGTGCCGGGCCAGAAGTCTGTAGATCGCGTCGTTTTATAACTTCGACCGCAACATGCTGATCACGTCGTCGGAGGTAATGACTCCGGTGAGCCGGTTGTGCTCGTCCACTACAGGCAGGGTCTGCAGGTTGTACTTGTCGAACAATTCGGCCACTTCATTCTCGTTGGCGCCTTCGTGGGCCAGCACCAGCGGTTCCTGGGCCAGCGACAGCATGGGGCTGGAGAGCTCCGCCAATACGATTCTGGCCAGCGGCACGGCAGCGACCAACGTTCCTTCAGAATCTACCAAGTAGATCGTGCTTACCACCTCCACGCCGCCTTCGAACTCACGCAGCGAATCGATCGCGTTTTGCACCGTCGCATTCACCGGAAGTCCCAGGAACTCGGTAGTCATCCGGCCCGCAGCCGTTTCTTCCTTGTGCTCCAGCAGTTCGACGACATCCTGCTGAGCCTCCGGCTCCATCTGCACCAGAATCTGCTCGGTCCGATCCTCGGGCAGGTCTGCCAGCAGGTCGGCGGCCGCGTCCGGATCCATCTCTTCGACGATGTCGGCGGCCTTGCCCGAATCCATCGATTCGACAATAGCTTTCTGCACCTTGGGATCGACTTCCTCCAGCGCTTCGGCGGCCGTTTCTTCGTCCAGAGTCTGGAACACGGCCTGGCGCTCGTCAGGCGCCAGTTCCTCCACGATGTCGGCGATGTCGGCGGGATGGAGTTTGGCCAGGCCTTCGTGCGAAATCTTGAGCTTGACCCGACGCGCAGGATCCGTCTCGATTACATCCACAAAGTTCCAAGGAATGGTGCGCGGCGGAATCCTGCCAAGAAGTGCGTGCAAGGCATTCTTCGGGGCAACCCCCCGCAACAGACGGCGGATGGCGCCCCTCGCGCCTACGTCCACGGCGTGCACGCGCAAGATTTTTTCTTTACCCGTGTCGAGTTCGAGATCTACATCGTTGACGCGCACGACCTTGCGTCCATTGACGTCAATGACCTGCTGATCCAGCAGATCGCGCTCCAGCAGGAAAAGTCCCTCCGTGCCGTTTGCGACCTGCCACTCGCCGGCTGCAGTGCTAGCCCGAACTCCGCCGTTGATATTCGAAACCGCTGCAAACGGCAGCACGCAGTTGCCCGACTTGGTCTTCACGATCAGCGCTGCAATGCGGGAGCGGTCGGGAGCCAAGGAGAGTTCGCGCACCCGTCCCACTGCGCCTGACGGGTCATAGACCGTGGCGCCCAGCAGTTCGCTCAGGGCAAGCGTCATCATCCCGCTAGAGAATACCCAACAGGCGCGGGATTCGGAACGAAATTTTGCGCAACTTTCGACTCTCGTCCCAGGATGGATATTCGCCATCTAGGCAGTCCGTCCAGGGGCGCAGAGCCGGCAGCCCATATAATGAACCAATGCGCCGCCTGTTCGACATCTTCGGCCAGACTCTGACCACGCTCTGGGCTCACAAGCTGCGCTCGTTTCTGACGATGTTTGGGATTGCCTGGGGAGTCGGTTCCCTGCTCTTGCTGGTCGGGGTTGGTGAGGGATTCCGTGCTGGAAATCGGAAGCAGTTCGACTCGATCGGCGAAAATGTGCTGTTTATCTGGTCGGGGCGCGCTCCTGTCATGCAGGGCAGTTTCACGGCACTGCGCCAGTATTACCTCACCTACCGCGACTATCAGGACATCTTGCGGGACTGTCGCAGCGTTGCGGCGGCCGCGCCGGTGATAGGACGCAGCGATATCCGCGCGGTCAGCGATTTTTACCAGTCCAGCGGCCGCATCAATGGCGTTCCGGCGTCCATCAATCGCATTCGATACCTGCCGATCCATGAAGGCCGCTGGCTCAACGATATGGACGATGCCCAGAAGCGCCCCGTCATTGTCTTGGGCGATGAGACCCGGCGTACGCTTTTTTTTGGGCGGCCTTCAGTCGGCAGCACAATTCTGCTTAACGGCATTCGCTTCGAAGTGATTGGCACGCTCCAGCGCATCGGTCACGGCGACAACATGAACCAGAACCTGCAGAGCTATGTGCCCTTCAGCACGATGCACGAGTTCTTTCCGCCGACCAACGTTGGCGAGGGCACCGATGTGATTTCGTTCATCAACTACCAGCCGAAATCGCGTGCGCTGCACGAAACGGCCAAGCAGGAGGTCCACCGCGTAATCGCCCGCAACCACGGCTTCAACCCGAATAGTCCAGACTCTTTTGACGAGTGGGACACCATCAAGACCGTCGACCAGATCGGCAAGATTTTTGATGCCATGAACACCTTCCTCGGCGCCGTGGGATTGGTTACGCTGGCGCTGGGTGCGATCGGGATCATCAACATCATGCTGGTGGCGGTCGCCGACCGGACGCGCGAAATCGGACTGCGCAAGGCCGTGGGAGCCACCAACGGCAGCATCATGTTCCAGTTTTTCGTGGAAGGCGCTTTCCTGACCCTGCTCAGCGGCAGCATTGGCATTGCAGGCGCTGCTGCCATTATGCATGCCCTGTCGGGTGTGGATATGGGCAACTTCGATCCGCCGAAGCTGGTAGCATCGACCGCGATATTGGCAGTAAGTTCGCTGACCGTTGCGGGAGTCGCCGCCGGACTCTATCCGGCGCGGCGCGCCGCGTTGCTCGAACCGGTGGAGGCCCTGCGCAAGGAATAACTATGGGCGATTTGCAAAGCGAAGTGCTCGACCTCGACGGAGGGAACAGGATCCCGGAGCCCGCGGATATGGTGTCCACACCTCGTGCCCGGAGCGCCCGCCCTTCGCTGGTTGTCACCGCTTATCGCGATCTTATGCAGCAAGCGGTCGCCGCGATGCGCCACGACATGCGCCGCACTCTGCTAACCATGGCAGGGATGGCGTGGGGCATCGCGACCGTCGTTCTTCTTCTCGCTTACGGCAATGGATTCGGCCAGGCCATTACCAACATTTTTCACAGCTTTGGGGCAACCGCGGTCGGTGTCTTTCCCGGGCGCACTTCCATGCAGGCGGGCGGCAATAAAGCCGGTGTGCTGGTCCGCTTTACCAACGACGACATTGAATTGCTCCGCAACAACGTCCCGCTCTGCCGTAATGTGGGCCGTATGGCTTCAAAGGACTCCACCGTCCAGAACAACAACCGTTCATTCACCTTTCCTGCCGACGGCATCGATCCGGCCATGCAGGAGATCTGGAATCTCGATGTCGCACAAGGACGCTTCATCAACGACGCCGATAACCAGCAGCACGGCCTGTACGCCGTGCTCAGTTCCGAAGCGCGCGACCGGCTGTTCTCTGGAATGAATGCAGTGGGCGAAAGCATCCGCGTCGATGGAGTTACCTTTCAGGTCGTGGGCGTGCTGAAGCCAAGGATGCAAGAGGGAGACAACGACATCAATCGTGTCGTCTACATTCCATTCAATTCGATGGATGTAATCAAAGACACGCACTACCTGGATGGGATGTGGCTCGATTCGTCGGGCCTGGACCATGAAAAGATGGCGAAGTCGATCAAAGAGAGCCTCGCCCTGGCCCACAACTTCAAGCCCGACGATCCCCGCGCTGTATTCGTCTTCGACGCCCAGAAGCAACTCTCGCAGTTCGGCATCATGACGGCGATGCTGAAAATTCTCCTGGGGATCATCGGTACGGTCACGCTGAGCATCGGCGGAATCGGCCTGATGAACATCATGCTGGTGTCAGTGACGCAACGCACTCGCGAAATTGGAGTGGAGAAAGCTCTGGGCGCGCGACGCCGGGATATCCTGGTTCAATTTCTGGCTGAAGCCATGGTCATCACCGCCATCGGCGGGGTGCTGGGCATCCTGCTGTCGTACATCGTATCTCTGTCGGTTGGCCGCTTGACCCTGTACAGCGCAACGGCCAAGTATGCCGAGGCGGGAGACATTCGTCTGGTCGTCTCCCCAATCATTGTCCTGGTTGCGACGACGATCTTGGCAATCGTCGGCGTCATCAGCGGCATGGTTCCAGCCATGCGCGCCGCCAATCTCGATCCCATCGAAGCCTTGCGCTACGAATAAATCCCTGGACCTGGCACAGGGAGCACAGGGTGAGGCGCCTGGTCTACCCCTGTGTCCTCCGTGGTTTCAAAGCTGGCGAGTAGAATCAGAAAATAATGTCTGAGGACATCCTTTCTCGGCCAGCGCCTGCAGCCGATGCGCGGCTTTCTTACGGCTCAGATGCAAATCAGTTTTTGGATCTTCGCTCGCCCACTTCAAAAGAAAAAGGCAAGTGGCCACTTGTGATCAACATTCATGGCGGCTACTGGCGCGCGAAATACAAGTTGGATCATGCGGGGCATTTGTGCGCAGCGTTGGCGGCAAAGGGTGTGGCGACCGCCAACCTCGAGTATCGGCGAGTGGGCGACGATGGCGGCGCCTGGCCCGGCACCTTTGCCGACGTCCGGTCTGCCTACCAGTTCCTGGTTCAGCATGCTCCGGCCCACAATTTAGACCCCGGAAAGATTGTCGTCATGGGACATTCCGCCGGCGCCCAACTCGCTCTCTGCCTCGCAGCGCATGAGGCGAACGTCACCCGCGTGGTCTCGCTAGCGGGAGTCGTGGATCTGGAACGCGCTTACAAACTTCACCTGAGCAATGATGCGGTGGTGGAATTCCTGCGCGGCACGCCACGCGATGTGCCCGATCACTACCGCGAAGCCGATCCCATGCAGCTCTCGATTCCGCACGCGCGACAGTTCCTGATCCACGGCGAGGCGGATGAAGTAGTCCCTCCCGAGTTCAGTCGGGACTATGTGTCGGCCAAACAGAAGCGTTCGGGGGAAAAGAAGGAAGACGCGAACCTGCTGCAGATTCGCGGCGCGGATCACTTCGACCTGATCGATCCGCGCTCCGCGGCCTGGAAAGAAGTCGAACAGACTGTGCTGCAATTGGTCGCGTAACTCCTACAAACTTCTCGTCACCTCAGACAGCGAGGGCAGGATGCCCTCGCGACAGCCGGCGAGACGCCGGCGCTACCTTCATTCTCGTTGACAGCTCTCGTGTGCGGCTCCTACGATTCTCCGTTCGCTTGGGAATCATTATGCTGAATCGTATAAAGCTACAGCGTGTCTTTTTAGCTAGCGCTCTTGCCGCGCTCCTCACCGCGGCGTCAACCACTGCGCCGCAGGCCGATCCTACACGCTATCTCAGTGACGTGAAGATGCTCGCGTCGCCCGAAATGGAAGGCCGGGGTGACGGGACGAACGGTCTGGTGCTGGCTGAACATTTGATCGAGAAACGGTATAAGGCGCTTCATCTTCAACCCGCAGGAGTGAACGGGTACGCGCAGCCGTTTACGGTGATCACCGGGGCGCGGTTGAAATCGGACAACCGCTTCAGCACACAGCAGGGCGACACGAAAAAGGACCTGAAGATCAACGAAGACTTTGTCCCCTTCAGCTTCTCTGCTTCTGGGCAGGGCGGTACGTCACTGGCCTTTGCGGGATACGGGATCACCGCGCCCGAATTTCACTATGACGACTACGCCGGGCTCGACGTAAAAAATAAATTCGTCGTCTTGCTGCGCTACGAGCCCTCGGGATTTGCAGAAAAGAGCGGCCATCACGGGCTAACCTCACACGCGCAGCTCGTCACCAAGGCAATCAATGCTCGGAATCACGGTGCGCGTGCCGTGATCGTGCTCAATGGCAAACTGGGCGACGGCGAAGAAGATCTGCTGACTCGATTCGGCAGCGTGAGCGGGCCGGAAAATATTGGCGTCATCTTTGTGCAGGTGAAGAACGCAACCGCCGAGTCGTGGTTCCAGGCCGCGGGAAAATCTTTGAAAGACGTTCAGGAGCAGATCAACTCGAGCACGCAGCCTGCGTCGTTCGACTTCCCTGACAGTCTTCACGCTTTGATACAGGTTGACATCGAGACGACGCGGGCTACGGTCAACAATGTTCTGGCCTGGCTGCCGGGCAAGACCGACGAATATGTAATCGTGGGTGCGCATTACGATCATCTCGGCCACGGCAACTTCGATTCGCTCGCCCCCTCGCAGATTGGACAAATTCATCCCGGCGCCGACGACAATGCCAGCGGCACCGCGGGCGTTCTCGAATTAGCGCGCCTGCTCGCTCCTCAGCGGGGGCAGCTCCAGCGCAGCATCTTATTCATGAACTTCGCGGGAGAAGAGCTCGGCCTGCTTGGCTCCGCGGAGTGGGTCAAGGAGCCCACGCGGCCTCTCGCCAAAGCGATCGCCATGATCAATATGGACATGATCGGCCGCATTCGGGACGACAAAATCTACATCGGCGGAGTAGGTACAGGATCCACCTTCAAAGCTGTGCTCGAGCAGGCTCAGAAAGATGAGCCCTTCAAAATCGAATACTCTGCGGGCGGATATTCTTCGAGCGACCACACTTCGTTTGTGACGAAGAAAATCCCGGTGCTGTTTTTCTTTTCCGGACTGCACTCCGACTATCACAAGCCGTCGGACACCTGGGACAAGATCAATGCTCCGTCGGCGGCCCGCCTGCTCGACATGGTCGAGAGCGTTACGCTGCAACTGGCGAACGCGCAGCAGCAGCCCGCCTTCCAAGTTGTCGCGGAAGATAAGCCTCCGGCCGGTGGTGGAGGCGGAGGGTACGGTCCATATTTTGGCTCGATCCCCGACTTCGGCCAGACTGAGAATGGCGTAAAGTTCTCCGACGTGAAGCCCAATTCCCCCGCAGCCAAAGCCGGGCTGAGGGCGGGAGACGTTCTCATCCAGTTCGGCGACAAGCCCATTAAGAATCTCTACGATTTCACCGACGCCCTGCGCCGCAGCAAGGTAGGAGACGTCGTGGACGTGAAAGTTCTGCGCGATGGGCAACCGGTCACGGCGAGCGTAAAGCTGGAGCAAAGAAAATAAACCAAGAATAATCCGCGTTAATCCGTGGCCGTGAAGTTCCCAGCTAATCCCGTATAATCTTCGGTCACGAGAGAGGAAACCTTTGCCCTTCGACGACCTCCGCCAGTGGATCGCTGCCCTCGAACGCGCCGGCGAACTCGAGCGCATTCAGACCGAAGCCGATCCCATTCTCGAGATTACCGAAATCACAGACCGCGTCTCGAAAATGCACATGGGAGGACAGCCGCCCTCGGCTGTCCGGCCCGGAGGCCCCGCACTCCTGTTTCAGAACATCAAAGGCCATCCCGGCGCGCAGCTTCTGATCAATCAATTCGGTTCCGAAGCCCGCATGAAGATGGCGGTCGGCGTGAATTCCTACGACGAAATCGGCGCGCGCATGCGCATGTTCATGGACATGAAGTCGCCGCAAGGGTTTCTCGACAAGCTGAAGATGCTGCCGCTATTGACCGAAGCCGGAAAATTCTTTCCCCGCACCGTGCCCACCGGTCCGTGCAAGGAAGTCATCCAGCGCGATAACTTTTCGCTGCTCGACTTCCCCATCCTGCAATGCTGGCCGAAAGATGCGGGGCGATTCATTACGCTGCCCTGCGTGGTCACTCGCGATCCGCGATCGGGCAAGCGGAATGTCGGCATGTACCGCATGCAGGTCTATGACGAACACACCACGGGCATGCACTGGCAGCGTCAGAAAGTTGCCGCGGAGCATGCGCGCGAGCGCATGCGCGCTACGGCAGAAGGAAAATCTGCGGCGGTCGACATCATGGCGCGAAGCTCTGGAGGCAGCGTTTTAGCGGAAGGCGAACGCCCTTCCGGCAAGATGGAAGTGGCCGTGGCCATCGGCACCGACCCGGCCGTAACCTTTTCCGCCATCGTTCCCGCTCCGCCCGAGATCGAGGAATACCTGATAGCCGGCTTCCTGCGCGGCGGCCCCGTCGATCTGGTCAAGTGCGAGACGGTGGATCTCGAAGTTCCCGCCAGCAGCGAAATCGTTCTCGAAGGCCACGTTCACCTCGACGAACTCCGCAGCGAAGGTCCCTTCGGCGATCACACCGGCTTCTACTCGCTGGAAGATCTCTATCCCGTCTTTCACCTGAGTTGCATCACACATCGCAAAGATCCCATCTATGCCACGACCATCGTCGGCAAGCCTCCGCAGGAAGACGCGTACATGGGCAAGGCGGTCGAGCGCATCTTCCTGCCAATGATGAAGCTCACCATCCCGGAACTGGTTGACGTCAACCTGCCAATTGAGGGCATCTTTCATAACCTGATGATTGTCTCGATCAAGAAGTCGTATCCCGGCCAGGCTCGTAAGGTGATGAATGCTATCTGGTCGCTGGGGCAGGCGATGTTCACGAAATGCATCGTAGTGGTAGACGAAGATGTCGACGTGCAGGATCTCGCCGACGTGACGCTGAAGGTCTTGAACCACATCGATCCGGAGCGCGATATTCAGTTCACGCTAGGGCCCGTCGATTCGCTCGATCATGCCAGCCGGCTGCCGAATTTCGGATCGAAGATGGGCATCGACGCTACACGCAAGTGGGCCAGCGAGGGTTTCACGCGCCCCTGGCCCGACGAGATCGTTATGGATGCAAAGACGAAGGCTCTGGTCGAGAGCAAGTGGAAGGCGCTCGCGAAGGAATTGGGGCTTGGTTGACGAATCTAGTTTTCCAGTTTGATCTTCGCCAATATCTTTACCGCGTCCACATCTTCAGTTTTCTGCACTTCGATGCGAACCGCTGTTCCCTCCGCGTAGCGTTTGGCCTCCGCGATGATCTTTAGCACTCGGGGCGGGAGCTTGCTCTTCCGCGCTGCCGCAATCGCCTTATCCCCCAATGCAAACGACGCCAGGAAACTGCCCTTCCCCGGCGCCAAGTAGACGATATTGCGCTTTTTGCTTTGCAGTCGGAGCGACCAGCCCGCTTTGATCGACGAACTGCCCCACTGCTCGGCAAGGCCGAGGTCGCGCTTCAGGTCCGACACCAGTTCCTGCCATAAACTCTGGCTCTTACCCAAAGCGATTGCAACCTCAGCTTCAGTAGGCGGTGTGCTTTGCCCCGCGAACGCATTCGGCATATCGCTCCTCAGTGCCCGATGCCGAACAGCGTTCTGATGCCCCAAACCGCGGCAAGGCCAAACGCCGCCATAAACATCAGTCCCGTCATTCGAGAAGAAAATGAACTTTTGCTCCAAGCCTGGAGCACAGCGATGGCTCAAACCACGAATAAGAAGATGACCACCGCCCCAACCGTTTTCAGCAGCATGATGACTTCCTCCTGCAACTATGGAATCATCCTGCACAAATCATTCTTGTAACGCAGTGACACCGATCACGCGTGATAAAAGGCATGGCTTTGTAACTTGCCGGACATAGCGCGGGATTACTAGGTTGAATCTTTTTGATCGTCTCGCAACGTCTGGTATCCCGAGCAGCGCAGCACAGGCAGCCGCGGGTATTTCGGAAAATGGGGATCCGTTGCCGAGAGCTGGCACAAGTAGAAAGTCGATCCCCGATCCGACTCCATCGTGCGCATAAAGCGGCAAGTCGCGCACAAGCCAACGCGCAATTTGTCTGCCGCTTCGGGACTCATGATCACAGAATAACGCTCCCCGCATTGCCCGAACGCCAGCTCACTTCGTAGTCTTCCCTCCACGCTCTCATCTCGCGATGTTGCTGGCTACGAACCTGAAGAAAAATTCATGCAATATTGATCGTCTTTTACACCGAACTGGCTTGAATCCCGCCAAGTCATTTTGCTATAACGGCTTCCCAATTACCGGAGGTTCTACTGTGCATACGCCTGTGATCGCTGTTTTGGCGTCTCCTTCAAAGTTCTCGCGCGCCCTTTTTTTAGTTATTTTAGTTCTCGCGCTCCTAACCCAGTTTGCCTCTGCCCAGCAAACTTTGGGCGCCATCACCGGCACGGTGACTGATCCGTCCGGAGCAGTTGTATCCGATGCTAATGTGAAAGCGGTCAACATCGCGACCAATCTCGAAGTTGCGGCTCGGACCAAAGCAAACGGCGGTTTCGTGATTCCGGATCTTCCCGCCGGAACTTATAGGGTCACCATCACGAAAGACGGCTTCAAAACGGAAACCCACACGAAAATCCTCGTGTCAGGTAACCGTACGACAACGGTGGATACAACTCTGGTGGTGGGCTCAATCAATGCCACGGTGGAAGTGAATGCCGTGCCGTTGATGAACCAGGTGGACACCACGATCGGCTATGTGGTCGATACCAATACCATCGAAACGACCCCGCTAGGTACCGGCAGCTTTACGCAACTGGCAATTCTCAGCCCTGGCGTCCATGCGGACTTCCTCGGTGGCGGTGGCGCCAACACAGGCCTTGGCAATCAGGCCATCTTCGCAAACGGAAACCGGGACACCAGCAATAGCTTTTCCTTGAACGGTATCAGCACCAACAACATCTTTAACGGCAATTCCACCAGCCAGGTAGGCGAGAACCGCTTTGTGCTCAACACCGGTGAGAACTTCGGCGCGGGTGGCACCATCCAAACCAGCACGTCCGTGTATAGCGCGATTGGCCAGGCTCTTCCTACTCCGCCCCCGGATGCCATTCAGGAGATCGCTGTTAATTCCTCGCAGTACGACGCCACACAGGGCAACAACAGCGGCGCGCACATCAGCGTCCTGACCAAATCTGGTACGAATGCGGTGCACGGTTCGCTATGGGAGCAGTGGCAGAACAGCGATATGAATGCCACACCGTACTTCTACAATGCTGCCGGCATCAACCCTGTCACCAATAAGCCTTTCCTTCCTCGTCCTTTCCTGAATCGGAATGCCTTTGGCGGGACAATCGGCGGACCGATTATCAAAGACAAGTTGTTTTTCTTTGGGTCCTATCAGGGAGTGCGCATTGCCGATGCGCAGGCTTCCACCAAAGATGTGACCGTGCCTCTGGGTTTGACTGATGACCGCAGTACGCAGGGCATCATTAACATGATTCAGGCGACCTACGGCACCACTATCACCGCAAGCCAGATCAATAGCGCTGCCTCGCAGCTCCTGAACGCCAAACTTCCCAATGGGCAGTACCTGATACCTAGCGCGCAGTACACTTCGGCGCAGGCCGTCACGCTGGGCTACGATGCCATCGTACAAGGCTTCAATACGCAAGCTCACGTGAACCAGGGAATCGCCGGCATCGATTATGTCTTAAGCTCGAAGGACCGCTTGTCCGCGAAGTATTACATTCAGAGCAACCCGACCAGCAATCCTTTTGGCGCGGTCGGTTCGCTGCTCGGATTTGCCCAACAGCTTTCCGCCGGGAGCCATGTATTCTCTCTATCGAACTCCGTCGTGCTCTCCCCCAACCTCACATGGGAGCAACATGTGGGGTTCACCCGCCTGCGAGCTTATGCAAAGACAACCAAAGCATTTACAGCAGGGTCGGTAGGAATTAGCCTGCCCGGCTCGGCGAATTTTCCTGACATAACAATCGAAGCGTCAGACCCGACGATCAATGGCGGCTTAGAGTTTGGGCCCAGCACCAGCTTTGGCGACGGTGGCATGTTCCAGAATCAATGGGAATATGGGACCTCCGCGAGTTGGGTGAAAGGAAAGCATATCGTCAGTGTAGGTACAACCTGGGACCACACACAGCTCAATATCATCAACAATAACACCAATACCGATACGCTTGATATCCAGACCTTCCTCGATTTGGTGGAAGGAAACTTACATGGGGGCGATGCGTTCGTTGGTTCGGCTAGTCGCTACTATCGGTCCAATACTCTTGGCACTTACATTAGCGACAACTTCAAGATGAGGAAGAATCTCACGATAACCGCAGGTTTACGTTGGGATATCGACGGGCCGCTCTCAGAAAAATACGGCAAGCTTACAGGGTTTGATCCTTCGAAATACAGTTACGTGCAATGCACCGTCGGCGGAGCTCCGGCGGACCCGGCTTTAACTTTCTACAACGGTGGCGCGTGCGACTCAGGCACCGATGCGATTACGAGCTCTGGTCTGGTGATCGCCGGGAATAACAAGGGTGGGGCCTCGCCAGGAGCCAGCAATTCGCTGATGAAGAATCATCAGTGGGGCTTCGCACCCCGCATCGGAATCGCGTGGTCTCCCATGTCTAAGCTAACCGTGCGCGCTGGGTACGGCATGTACTATGATCGCGGCGAGCTATTCAGCTACTTGTCGCCCAGCGCGGGTTCCGGATTTAACGGGCCATTCGGCGTCACGCTCGCGCCTCCGTTCGTTCAACCGATCTCCATCGCGCAGGGTGCGACACTCGATCAGCCGTTCGGCACGACTCTGCCGCCACCACCGCCGCCAACGGGAGCAGCCTTCCTCTCCTACCTGCCGAATCTCCAGCAGACTGCGTGCGGTTTCCCGGGATGCTGGCCCACCGGGAATCTTTTTGGTCCTTTCCTCTTTGGCGGTTACGATATCTCCAACAAACTGCCTTACACGCAGAATTGGACGCTCGACTTTCAATATCAAGCCTCTAACAACTGGATGTTCGAGGCCGGTTACGTCGGCAATCACGGTACCCATTTGGTGCTGCCCATCCCCTTCAACCAACCTCTCATCGCGACGTCGTCGAATGTGGTGAACGGACAGACCACTTCCTACGGGGGTACCAGTCCGCTAATCCTGGATAATGAGCCGGTCTTCACGAACGAATTCTCGGGTAATGCGCCGATCCGCGTACCTTATCCCGGCTATGACATGAACTCTGTGTTGTACAAGGCGGAGGGCATATCGAACTTCAATGCCTTGCAGCTCCAGGTCCACAAGCGCCTGTCCAACGGGCTGCAATTCACGTCGTCTTACACCTGGTCTCATTCGCTGGACGAGCAGAGCGGCTTGGGGCTGTTTTTCACGGGGAATAATCCGCTCACTCCCAGAGCGAACTATGCCTCCTCGGATTTCGATCAGACCCATGTTTTGCTGATCAATTACAGCTATACGATTCCGAAAATCGTGGATAGTGGGGCGTGGGGATACGTGGCCAACGGCTGGACCATTGGTGGCCAGACGGTGGCGCAAAGCGGGCAGCCCTACAGCGTCTACGATTTTTCGGGCTCGGTTGCGAGCCTGTACCTCGGCACCTTCAACTTTATTGGGAACCCCATTGTGCCGCTGGTACCGGGCGTAACTGCCTCGCAGGCAGCACATCCTGGCGCGAATTGCGCGGGATTTTCAACGAAAATTTGTAAGCTCAATTCCGCTGATTTCGCACCCCAGTTCGTGGCTCCGGGGACAAACGGCGTTCCCGCCTGCGACAGCAGCGGGTGCGATCTCTTTGAATCCTCGTATGGAAATACAGGCCGAAACACTTTTCGAGGCCCATTCCAGGTGCGCTTCGACATGAGCCTGGCCAAGCAGTTCCAGATCAAAGAGCGCTACCAGTTGAGGTTTGAAGCCGATGCGTTCAATATTTTCAACCATCCCGATTTCGACGCTCCGAACAACAACGTTACCTTCTTCCCCAGTTTCGTCGGTCCGCCATCGATTCCCCCGGAAGGCAGCTTGGGCATTATCCAGCACACGATTGGCAGCCCACGCTTCCTGCAGCTCGCGCTGCATTTGCAGTTCTAGGGAGGGCGGATCGAAAAGGAAATGCGAATGCAATCGTTTTCAAGGGGGCTGATCAGCATGGTGCTGACCAGCCTCGCTTTCTTCCACAGCGATTTCGCGTTTGCCTGGGGGAATGAGGGGCACACCGCTATCAACCGCGTGGCGGCCCAGAAGGTTCCTGCCGGCATGCCGATTTTTCTGCGTCGCGCCGTGGACGAGATTGGATACCTGGGGCCGGAACCGGATCGCTGGCGCAGTCCTTCGGAGTTCGCTCTCAAGAACGCGCAGGAGCCCGATCACTTCATCGACCTCGAACGCGTCTCGTGGCTCGATCCCCTGCCGCCGGGGCGCTACGAGTTTTATCGCAGGCTGTACGAGAAACGCGCGGCGACCACCGAGCATCCTGACGACTACCTTCCCGAGCGCGTCGGCTTGCAGCCGTACATCACCATGGAGGTCTACGGCCGCCTCAAGGCCGCATTCCGCGAATATCGCCAGCAACGGGCCGCGCACCAGCCCACGCAGGCCGTGGAGCACGCGATCATCTTTTACGCCGGCTGGCTTGGCCATTACGTCGCAGACGGATCGCAACCCTTGCACACCACCATTCAATACAACGGCTGGGTCGGCCCTAATCCTAACGGCTACACCACCGCGCACCACATTCACGGCCAGTTCGAGAGCGCCTATGTGGCTGCGAATATCACCGCCAAAGATTTTGCTGGGCTGGTGAAAACTCCCGAGCGCCTCGACGATCCCTTCTCCCGCTACGTCGCCTACCTGCGAAACTCGAACACGTTAGTGGAAAATGTCTATTCTCTCGAAAAGGCTGGCGGCTTCACGGGAAAGGGCTCCACGGCGGCTTTCGACTTCACCACGCGCCGTCTGGCTGCGGGATCGCAGATGCTGCTCGACCTGTGGTATACCGCATGGCTGGAGAGCGCCGCGCCTGCCCTGCCCGAGCACGCAGCCCCGGCTAGCCCCGCGAAAACCGCCGCTCCCAGCAAATAGACGCTGCTCAATGTCGCCGGCTAGCCGCGCCCCCAGCGGACGATGTAGAGTGTCTTTCGGTATACTGAATACGCATGCCGGTTTTGAAAAATATCGCGGCCATCGCCAAGGGCATGAGCACCACCTTCATGGAGATGTTTCAGCCTACGACCGTCGAGAACTATCCCGACGGCAAGGACCCCTTGCGTGGCGCGCGCATCGAAGCCCGCTTCCGCGGCGCGCACGTGTTGCAACGCGATGAAAACGGGCTGGAAAAGTGTGTAGCCTGCTTCCTGTGCGCGGCAGCCTGCCCTTCGAACTGCATTTATATTGAAGCCGCTGAGAATACCGCGCAGAACCGCGTCAGTGGCGCCGAGCGCTATGCCAAGGTTTACAACATCGACTATAACCGCTGCATTTTTTGCGGATACTGCGTAGAGGCGTGCCCTACGGACGCAATCACGCACGGTCACGGATTCGAGCTGGCGAGCTTCAACGCCACTAATCTCGTGATGCGTAAGGAGCAGATGCTGGCCCCCCGGCCAGCACACATGGGCGCCAACATCGTTTTCAATCAGGCCGACGTGAACGGGGGAGCACCAACGGAAATGGTGCCGGGAAGCTGAACTTAAGATTTCCGGTACGACCTCACGCCGGTCCATTGCGACCGGCGTTCGTGCATGTGGGACAGAACTTCATCGCCACGGATTGCACGGATGAACGCGGATCAAACCATTAGGATTTGAGCTGGGAGCTAGAAGCTTTCTATGGCTGACTTTTTACAAACCGTACGCGAGCGCGTCGTGGTCTACGACGGCGCCATGGGCACCAACATCCAGAAGCGGAATCCGACTCTGGATGACTATTGGGGCAAGGAAAATTGCAGCGAAGTCCTGGTGCTCAGCCGTCCCGACATCATTCGCGACATTCATGCGGACTTTTTCCGCGTGGGTTGCGACATCGTGGAGACCGACACGTTCGGTGGCTCTTCGATTGTCCTCGGAGAATTCGACCTGCGCGACCGCGTTCACGAAATCAACGTGAAGGCCGCGCAACTCGCGAAAGAAGTCGCGCAGCAGTTCTCCACCAAAGACAAGCCGCGGTTTGTAGCCGGGTCAATGGGGCCTACGACGAAGCTGCCTTCACTCGGGCACATCGGCTTTGAGGCCATGGTAGCGGCTTACGAAGAACAGGCCGCCGCCTTGATCGAAGGCGGAGTTGACGTTCTGCTCATCGAGACTGCGCAAGATCTACTGCAAGCCAAGATTGCGACCATCGGCGTACTCGAAGCCATGCGGAAAGCGGGCAAGAAACTGCCCGTTACCGTGCAGGTCACACTGCAGGAATCGGGCACGATGCTTTTAGGGACGGAGATCGGCGCGGCCCTGACTGCGCTGGAACCGTTCGATGTGGACGCGATTGGACTGAATTGCGCGACCGGACCGAAGGAGATGAACGACGCGGTGCGCTACCTCGCGCTCAACTCAACCAAGGAAGTCTCGGTGTTGCCCAATGCCGGGCTGCCTCAGAACGTCGGCGGTCACGCGGTTTACAAATTGTCGCCGCAGGAACTTGCCGAGTACCACCTGCATTTCGTTAAAGACTACGGAGTCCGCATCGTTGGAGGCTGCTGCGGCACGACTCCGGAGCACCTGAAAGCCGTGGTGGATGCGGTTTCTGGCGTGGAGCCCGCCAAGCGTGACGTAAAGCGCGCAGGCGCGGCCTCAAGCGCCTACACCAGTGTTCCTCTCGACCTTGAGCCCAAGCCGCTAATCGTCGCCGAGGAAATGAATACCACCACCCGCGTCGAGCATTTCCGAAAGCTCGTTCAGGGCAAAAAATATGACGACATTCTCGCGCTCGCCAAGCGCCTGGTGAACGAGGGATCGCACATGCTGGATCTCTGCTGCGCCATCGTGGGCGAGGACGAGAAGGGATACATCACTTCGATTCTCGAACGGATTGCCACGCGCGTTCCTGCGCCGATCCTGGTCGACTCGACCGAAGCCGACGTCGTCGAAGAAGCGCTGAAGCGCATCCCCGGACGGGCCATCATCAATTCCATCAACCTTGAAGACGGCGAGAAGCGCACGTCGAAAGTCCTGCCCATGGCCAAGCGCTACGGCGCCGCGGTCATCGCGCTGACCATCGATGAAGACGGCATGGCGCTCACGGCCGACAAAAAAGTCGCGATCGCGCACCGCATCTACGACCTCGCAACAAAAAAGTATGGTCTTGACGGCACCGATTTGATCTTCGACGCGTTGACGCTGCCGATTTCGACCGGGCAGGAAGAGTACCGGACCGCCGGAATGGAAACGTTGAAAGCGGTCGAGCGCATCAAGAAAGAACTGCCGTCGGTGAAGACGATCCTGGGGGTGAGCAATATCTCCTTCGGCCTCGACGCTTACCCGCGGCGCGTGCTGAATTCTGTCTTTATGCACGAAGCGGTCGACCACGGCCTCGACATGGCCATCGTGAACTACACCAAGATTTATCCGCTGTACAAGATTCCCCAGGAAGAAGTGGAACTGGCGCGCAAGCTCATTCACCGCGACGCCAATTCCGAGGGCGATCCGCTGCAAAAGTACATGGCGCACTTTGCCGGTATGAAAGGCAAGCCCGCGGCTTCAACCACGGCTCACCTCGACACGCTCTCAGTCGAAGACAAGCTGAAGTTTGCCATCATCAACGGCGAGAAATCGGTGGGCGACGGGGCCAACAAGAAATCGCTGGAAGCCTTGCTGGAAGAGGCTTTGAGCAGCTATTCGCCACTCGAATTGATTAACACCGTCCTGCTCGACGGCATGAAGACCGTCGGCGACCTCTTCGGCGCGCGCAAGATGCAACTGCCCTCGGTGCTCGATTCCGCCGGAGTCATGAAGCAGGCTGTGGCCTATCTCGAGCCCAAGATGGAGAAGAAGACCGGATCGCAGAAAGGCACCATTGTGCTCGCGACCGTGAAGGGCGACGTGCACGACATCGGCAAAAATCTGGTCGACATTATTCTGTCAAATAACGGATTCAAGGTCATCAATCTCGGCATCAAGCAGCCGGGAGACACGATCATCCGCGCCGCGCAGGAGCATAAGGCAGACGCCATCGGTCTCAGCGGCCTGCTGGTGAAGTCTACGCTCGAGATGAAGTACGTGATCCAGGACCTGGAGCGCCAGAAGCTCGACTTCCCCGTGATCTGCGGCGGCGCAGCTCTTACCCGCAAGTATGTCGAGGACGACCTGCGCCGCGAGTACGCCAACGGAGTCTTCTATGCCGACGACGCCTTCGCCGGACTGCACATCATGGAAGACCTGTCGACCACGAATGGCGCGCACGACACGCGTCTGGCAGAGGGGCGCACGGTAAAGGAATACGCCAAAGCCGCGGCGGTCGATGAAGAAACCGGTCCAGTATTTGCCGAGCGCAGCCCGGTGGTCACCGACGCTCCGAATATTCCCGCGCCGCCGTTCTGGGGCGTGCGCGTGCGCAAGGATTACGATCTGCGCGAGCTTTTCCAGTACATCAACGAAACCGCGCTCTTCAAAAATCAGTGGCAGCTGAAGACCGCCTCGCAGTCGGACTATCTGCGGCTGGTGGACGAGAAGTTCCGCCCGATTCTGCACAAGCTGGAAGATGAGGTCGCGGCATCGGGATTGTTTGGCCCGGCGGTGGTGTATGGATACTTCCCGGCGCAGAGCGATGGGAACGACGTGATCGTGTATGAGCCTCCGGATGCGAGCCCGCGGCCCTGCAAAGATCCATGGCAAGCCAGCGCCAAAGAGATCCTGCGCTTCACATTTCCGCGGCAACGCGAAGGACGCCGCTTGGCCATTTCTGATTTCTTCGCGCCAAAAGCTTCCGGCAAGATGGACGTGATCGGACTGTCTCTGGTGACGATTGGGCCCAAAGCGAGCGTCGAAACGCAGCGACTGTTCGAAGGCGGAGAATACACGAAATATCTGTACCTGCACGGGCTCAGCGTCGAAACCGCGGAGGCGCTCGCCGAATTGCATCACAAGAAAATGCGCGACGAACTCGGCATTGCCGGCGAGGATGCGAAAGAGATCCGCGACCTGTTCCACCAGAAATATCGCGGATCGCGCTATTCTTTCGGCTATCCTGCGTGCCCGAATCTGGAGGATCAGACCAAGCTGTTTGCGCTGCTCAAGCCCGAGGAGAACGTGGGCGTGCGGCTCACGTCAGGATTTTTACTGGAGCCGGAGCAATCGACTTCGGCGATCGTGGTCCATCATCCCGGCGCGAAGTATTTCGTGGTCTAGCAAATCTCGCCTAAAAAGTGGTCTGCAACCGTAATGAATAGCTTCGCGGCGGAGCGATGGCATTGCCGGAAAATAGTCCGCCAAAATCCAGCACGTTGAGCCGGTTATTCAGATTCTGCACGTCGGCCTGGAGCCGCGTCGAAAAGCGGTCGCTTTTGTAAACATCGGCACCTGCGGACACATCCACCGCGAGGGACGTACGCACTCGGTACCGGGCAAAGTTCACCCGGTCCAACACCGCCTGCCCGTAATCAGCAAGCGATTCCTGACAGATCTCCGAACAATCAAAGGGTAAACCGCTGCCGTATTCCGCCCCGCCCGCGAGCCAGAAACGCGAGGCTACCTGGTACCGCCCGCGCAGGCGCACTGTGTTCCGCTGGTCCTGTGAAGCCGGCGCGTGGCCGGAAATGCGAGTCTGCGCATTGATTGCCTCATTGCCGAGGAACAGACCGCCAGTCACCGGAAACCATGCATTCCCTACTTGATACGAATAGCTGGCAAATCCGGAGCACCGCCCCCATTTCGGCAGCTCGATCTTACCTTCCGCGCCGTAAATAATGGATTTGCGAAACGCAATCGGGAAGCTGACCGCCGTGCTGAGAAGCTGGTCGTCGTCGGCAAAGTTATCGGCGTAGCGGCGATAGTAGTTAGTGTCGAGCCGAAACTGTCCGAAAAAGCTCTTCGTGGCCCCCACTTCGAAATAATTTCCGTGCGAAGGCTTGATCGGCAACCGCAGCACGTTGGGATTGAGCGAGATCACCTGCGGCGAACTCGACAGCAGAATGTTCTCAAACGAGGGCGTCTGGAACACCCGGTCATAGGAAGCGTGCACCACCAGTCCCGCGGAAGAGAAAAATCGTGCGACCGATACTCGCGGGCTCACCGCATTTTCGTTGGCCAGCAATTGGTAATGGTCCCAACGCAGCCCGGCGCTGACCGTCCAGTTCCCGAAGCGCATGAGATCTTGCAGGTATGCGCCCTGCTCCAGGTCCGGGCGGCTTCCTTCAGACGAGAGCGTACCCGGAAATGCAAATGTTAAGGGCGTGCCCGTTTCGAACTGAGTTGGGTCGGTAATGATGTCGCTGAAATTCTCGTGCAAGAACAAATTGTCGGACTCTATGCCCGCCTTGAACTCGTGCCGGCCGTGGTGCATGGCTAGCGACCCATTGAAGTACCCTTCGCGAAAACGATTGTGCTGAAACGCGACAACCGGCGTCGATTGCGGATTCGAAGTCAGGTCGCTGGAGTCGTCACGCACCATCCCGCGCACTGCCCCCAGCGTATTCTCCGAGAACACATGCTGGTACGACACGATGCCCATGGTCTCGAAGTTGTCCCCATACTGCCGCTGGCCGGCCTCCTGCTGCACCAATTCGTTGGGAATCTGGAAGCGCGAAAAATCGTGCCGGACGATCAGGCCCAGACGATCCTTCGCCGTAATATCCCGCTCGTAATGAAGAGAAAAGTCTCCCGTCGTGCCCTTGTTTGTATAGTTCTCGGGGACCACTGGATTCAGGTAATGGCTGGTCATCGAGCCAGATGCGCTGGCCCCGAGCGTGTTTCCCTTCCACGCATATTGCCCTTGAGCGAAGGCCCCGGCAGTATGGAAACTGCCGCCAGAGAGGTCTACCTCGCCATGAAATCCTGGCTTGGCTTCCTTGAGCGTATTCACTTCGACCACGCCGCCCATTTTGCGTCCGAACTCGGCAGGAATGCCCGCCGTGTAGATGCTGAGGGAATCCACGTCGTCGGCCTCGATCTCCGGGCCGAAGCTGGGCGAGCGGTTGTCAATGAGCGGGATTCCATCCACCACAAACTGCGTCTGATATTCCGCCCCGCGCGGGTGCAGTACGGCATTGCCTTCATACAGCCAACCGGGCTGCGAATTGACCAGGTCCTGCAGCGAGCGCCCCGGCAGTGAAGTCGTCCGTGTCTCAATGGCCTCTGAACCGATCTCGTTAACCGAATTGGCCCGGTGCGGATCGATCAGCGTATCGGCGGCTTGCACCGTGACCGAGGTTGTGATCGAAGCCAGACTGAGCGAGATGGCGTACTCCAGCGGCGCTGCCGACTGGATTTCAACTGGCACACTCACTGCCGCAAATCCAGCCTGCTGAACCTGCACGCGATACAACCCGAAGGGAAGCCGCTTGGCGACCAGCAAACCCGCGTCATCCGTGGTAAACGTGTTGCGGTACTCGTTGACCTCACAAATCAATTCGACCGCGGTCTTGACCCCAAGTCCGTGGGGATCCGTCACTTTGAGGCGCAGTTCTCCGCTGTTGCTCTGCGCCAGGAGTGGGCAAGCAAGCAGGAGAATTCCGAGATTCCGCAGCAGTCGCACGGTTTCAAAAGGGGAACTCTGATGATAGCAGCGGGCCAGACGGTGGCTGAGTTACCAACGGCATCGGTCCGGACAAGCTATTTTCCTTAACTACTTTTTTACAAGACACAGACATCCCTTTGACAACCTGAAACTGCTGCTGGGGCATGCTCAGAGCTAGATCCGTATTGATGTGGTCCCTCCCCAGTCATCCGGATCGCAAGCTTCAAGCCTTCCGTCACCGGGAAGGCATGGGGAAAAACAGGCGCTCGTACCGCAGGGGGTGCGAGCGCCGTTTTGTCATTAGCCGTCCGCCGGGTAACACCGGCGTCCTCGCTGGCTGTCGCGAGGGCGGCTCGCCCGCGCGCCCGTCACCCACACCAGACGCTTCCACCTTTGGCTACCGCCTCAACTGTTACAATTTCGAATATCGCCCCAGCGCCATGAAATGTCCTTTTTGCGGTTTTGCCAATGACAAGGTAGTCGACTCGCGCGAGAGTAAGGAAGCCGAGTCCATCCGGCGCCGCCGCGAGTGCCTGAAGTGCGGCAAGCGCTTCACCACCTACGAGCGGATCGACGAAATCCCTTACATGGTGGTAAAGAAGGACGGGCGCCGCGAAAAGTTCGATCGCCAGAAGGTGCTCAATGGCCTGCTGCGCGCCTGCGAGAAGCGCCCTGTGCCGATCAGTAAACTGGAGCAAATCGTGAACGAGGCCGAATCGTTCGTCATCGAATCGCCCGAGCGCGAACGCAAGACCAGCGAACTCGGCGAACTGATCATGAACCGCCTGCGCCGCTACGACAAAGTTGCCTACGTGCGCTTCGCCTCGGTCTATCTCGATTTCAAAGACGTGAAAGAGTTCATGAATGAGTTGAAGGATCTGGTGAAGGTAAAAACGGTGTAAAGGCTACCTGAATTCTGAGTACTGAGTACTAGGTACTGAGTACCAGCCACTGAGTACAGAACTCCTGGAATCATCATCATGACTCATAAAGTAACCCTCATCCCCGGCGACGGCATAGGCCCTGAAGTGACCAACGCCACCGTGCGCATCCTGGAAGCCACGGGCGTGAAGTTTGAATGGGAAACCTTCGCCGTCGGCGCTGAGGCCTATGAAAAGTCCGGCGAATACATTCCCAAGGATCTCATCGAGTCACTGGAACGCACTCACGTTGGGCTCAAGGGTCCAGTCACTACGCCCGTGGGCGGAGGCTTTCCCAGCATCAACGTCGCCTTGCGCAAGAAGTTCGAGCTCTATGCGAACTTCCGTCCCATTCGCAATCTGCCCCATATTCCTACGCGCTATCCCGATGTCGACCTGATCATCGTGCGCGAAAACACCGAAGGACTCTATTCCGGACTCGAGCACGAAGTGGTGCCCGGCGTAGTGGAGAGCCTGAAAATCATGACGGAGAAGGCGTGTACGCGCATTTCGAAGTTCGCCTTCGAATACGCCCGCAAGAACCAGCGGAAAAAGATTCACGCCATCCACAAAGCGAACATCATGAAGATGTCCGACGGCCTGTTCTTGCGCTGTGCTCGCAACGTAGCCAAAGATTATCCCGAGATCGGCTACGGCGAGCACATTGTCGACAACACTTGCATGCAACTGGTCATGAATCCTTATCAGTACGACATGCTCGTGATGGAAAATCTCTACGGCGACATTTTGTCGGACTTGTGCGCGGCGTTTGTCGGCGGCCTGGGTTTCGTCCCTAGCGCCAACCTGGGCGAGGACTGTGCGATATTCGAGGCCGTGCATGGATCGGCTCCTGATATCGCGGGAAAAAATCTTGCCAATCCCACGGCGCTGTTGCGATCGGCTCTGTTAATGGTGCGGCATTTAGGCGAGCACGCCGCCTCCACCCAAATTCGCAATGCGCTCGAACGCGTCTATCGCCATCGCGAAAAATTGACCCGCGACATCGGCGGCCAGGCAGGAACGTCGCAATTCGCCGATGCGGTGATCGAAGAGATGGAAAAAGCCAAGGTCGAGCCGGCACCCGCCTGAAACAATTGTTGATTTTTGATTGTCGATTGTTGAATGAAAACCAGGATGTCGAGTTCCGGACGGTTTTTTGTTCAACAATCATCAATCAACAATTTCTTCACCTCCGCCTCAACGCTTCCAACTCCTCCAATGTCCGCGGCCAGTCCGATCCCAGCAGCCGCGACAAGCTGCGATCCGCCAGCACCTTCCCGCCCGTCTGGCAGCGCGCACAGTAATTGGTTTCCTTATCGGCATACCGAATCCGCAAAACCTTGTCGCCGCATCGCGGGCACGGCATGCCGTAGCGCCCGTGCACGGCCATATCTTTGCGAAACGCGGTGACCTTCTCCGGAAACGCGCCTTCCGCCTCTGCCCGAAGCTTGCTAACCCACATTTGCAGCGTCTGCCGCGTGGCCCCAAACAGCCGCCCCCATTCGTTTGGCATAAGTTTTTGCGTGAGCGCGATTGGCGAGAGCTGTGCCGCGTGCAGAATCTCGTCGGAATAAGCGTTGCCAATCCCGCTCAGCAGCCGCGGGTCAGTCAGCGCTCTTTTCAGCGTATGATTTTCCGCGGTCAGCGCAGCGCGAAACGACTCTAGATCGGCCTTGAATATGTCAATCCCTCCGGCATCGAACGCAGCCAGGTTCTCCTCTCCGCTGACCAGATGCAACGATGCGCGATGCTTGCTGCCAGCCTCTGTCAGCAGCAAAGAACCGTCAGGAAAGTCAAAGGCCGCCAGATTCTGCCGCCCTCCCAGCTTGGCTCCAGGCTTCTTCCAGTGCAACCGCCCGGCGATCATCAGGTGCAGAACCAGCCACAGATCGCCTTCCACGCCGATGGCAATGCGTTTTCCCACTCGGCGCAGGCCCTCCACGACCCGCCCATCCACGCTGCCGAGCGGCGGCCGCACGCTCCGCAGTAAGAAAGGACTTCCTAGCCGCACGCGTTCCAGCCGCTGTCCCACGATTCGCGGTTCCAGCGCAGTGATGTAGGCCGCAATATCGGGCAGTTCGGGCATATCCGATCAGCTTGCATCGCGCTCCGACATTTTGCAATTGCGTTCGCGCGTGACTTTTCCAAGCCCTCCCCATTGACTCCCGCGCTCGGTTCGGAGTACTCTGCCTGCGTTCTGGGGATTCTGGGGAAAATGACGCGCACAGCTCGGCGTGTGGGGATAGTTCTCTTTCAGCTCGGTGGACCCGACACGCTGGAAGCCATCGAACCTTTCCTTTATAACCTTTTCTGCGACCCCGACATTATTGACTTCCCTTTTGCCCGCATCGGCCGCAAAGCCCTCGCCAAG
>DATGFC010000097.1:0-5197 GCA_035309485.1 Candidatus Sulfotelmatobacter sp. | reverse complement strand
GCTCTGGAACTGGGACGTCGCGGAGGTGTTCGTCGGTTCGGACTTCGCGGACATAAAGCATTACAAGGAATTCGAAGTTTCGCCACAAGGCGAGTGGATCGATCTCGACATAAATCTCCACAATCCTCATCACGAGGATGGCTGGACGTGGAATTCAGGGTTCGAAGCGGTTGCCAGCATCGATCCGCAAAAGCATGTCTGGTATGCCGCGATGCGGATCCCGCTGGCGGCAATCGACACACGGCCAGCGGCGCCGGGAAGCACATTGCGCCTAAACTTGTTCCGCAGTCAGGGACCTCAAGAGCAGCGGCACGAGATAACCTGGCAACCGCCCATGAGCAAGACGTTTCACGTTCCCGAAAAATTTGGCTTGCTGAAGCTGGTGGCTAGTGAGCGTTGAATGGCAAGTATGAAATCATCGGCAATCCGATGCAAGGAGCCTTCATGTCCATCATGCACAGAAGTTTTCTGACCATCGCACTCGTAGGCCTGACGGTCGTCGCAAGGGGCGCCTCCGCCGCGGAACCGATCGCCGTCACGGTGGAACACGGTGTTGAAGTCAAAATGCGCGATGGAACGATTCTTCGAGCGGACATCTACCGGCCAAAAACGAGGGCAGCTTTCCGGTTCTCCTGGAGCGCACTCCCTACGATAAGAACAACTCATCCGGTTTCGGTTTAAGAGCCGCAGCGAAGGGTTATATCGTGGTCGTGCAGGACGTTCGCGGACGCTACACCTCAGACGGAGAATGGTACCCGTTCAAGAATGAAACAAATGACGGCTTCGATACGATCGAATGGGCGGCAGCCTTGCCCCGCTCCGATGGCAGGGTCGGCATGTTTGGTGGCTCCTACGTCGGCGCAACGCAGATGCTGGCAGCCATCGCGCACCCGCCGCACCTCGCCGGAATCTGTCCGGTAGTCACCGCGAGTAACTACCACGACGGGTGGACCTATCAGGGCGGGGCCTTCGAACAATGGTTCAATGAATCGTGGACTTCCGGTCTGGCACAGGACACTCTCAATCGCTCGGTGCGGAGCAACACAAACGCACTGAACGGAATCTGGAAACTCCCGCTCAACACCTATCCGCTTTTTGATGTTCCATCGAGCGCAGGTAACGACCTGACTCGCACGCTAGCTTCTTATTTCCTCGACTGGTTGGCCCATCCTAACTACGACGAATACTGGAAGCGCTGGTCCATCGAGGAACACTATTCCGATATCAAGGTTCCGATGCTGACGGTCGCTGCCTGGTACGACATTTTTCAGGGCGGTTCGCTGCGCAACTATGTCGGCGTCAAGCTCCATGGCGGAAGCGATGCCGCGCGCCAGGGGCAGCGGCTGCTGTTGATGATCGGCGGACACGCTGGTTCTGGCCGCAAGATCGGAGATGTCGATTTTGGCGCCTCGGCTGTCGTCGAAGAGGATGATGTAATTCTGAGTTGGTATGACCATCTTTTCAAGAACGCAGCCAACGAATTCGCGACCCCACAACCAGTGAGAATTTTCGTGATGGGAGCCAACCAGTGGCGGGACGAGGACGACTGGCCGCTGTCTCGCGCCCGGCAGGAACGCTATTTCTTACACTCGGGAGGAAAAGCGAATTCCGTGAGCGGAGACGGCGTTCTCTCCTCAGCAGCGCCGCGTGCCGAGTCGGCCGATCATTACATATATGATCCGGCGAATCCGGCGCCCACCACCGGTGGTCCCCTCTGCTGTGACTCCACACATCTCGCGCCCGGACCCCGCGATCAGCGTCCGGTGGAAGCTCGTAACGATGTTCTCGTTTACTCTACCCCTGTGCTCTCCGAGGATATGGAGGTTACAGGGCCAGTCACGGCAGAGCTGTTTGCCAGTTCCTCCGCTGTGGACACCGACTTTACGGCCAAGTTGGTTGATGTGTGGCCCGACGGGTTTGCGCAGAATCTGACGGAAGGAATTATTCGAGCGCGTTACCGCGAGTCGCAGGAGAAGGCCACCTTCCTGAATCCGGGTCAAACCTACAAATTCACCCTCGACCTGTGGTCAACCAGCAACCTGTTTCGCAAGGGACATCGCCTTCGACTCGAGATCAGCAGCAGTAACTTTCCTCGTTTCGACAGAAACTTGAACACGGGCGAGGATGCGTCGTCGGCGCGAAAGCCTGTGCCAGCCACTAATTCGATTTATCACGACGCGGAACATCCCTCAGCCCTGATCTTGCCTACCGTACATGGGCAGTAATTTTCGCAGAGATTCTGAGGGCAACGGTTGCGAAGAGCTAGCCGCGGCTGGACACTGGTCTTAGTGAATGTATGCCCCGCTGGGTAGCAGGTACTCGATGGGCCATAGCTCAGTTTTCTGGTTGACCAATTCCGACCACGGAATGAAGTTTCCATCCGGCTCAGAGAGTAGCTTGATGTTCGGTAACGTTTCAGAGATCGCGCTGGCCAGCGTGAACGTGCCATTCGAACCTGCAACGGAAAATTCGGCTCGAATGTTTCGCTGCGCTTTGAAAAAGCGAGTGGCAATTTCAACGTCTTCAATCATCTGTAGAAAATAGGGCCTGCCGGTCAAAATCGAGTTGTAGACATAATCCGCCAGAACCCCCGAAATTGGACTTGCGTACGCGCGATCGAAATCCAATCGCGCCAGCGCTGGGTCGTCTGGCGATGCCGCCTTGTAGGCCATTCGCGTTTCGCCCAACCCACGCGGATCGACAGAAACGATGTCATAACCTGCATCCAGATATTTCGTCAGGCTGCTCCAGTCTTGCGCGGTAGCTTTCCCGTTCTTCCCGAGCCACAACAGCACCGAACGCTGGACACCATCGGCCTTATGGAAATAAAGAAGCGGCAATTCGAGATACCTGCTGTGATGAAGCACGTACTTATCGATGGTGACTCCTTTGAACTGAGAACTGCCTCGCGTTTCCCATCGAATTTCTTCCCGCCCCGGAATCTCTCCCTCGAATTCAGCGACTGACCACGAGTTGATTCGGGGGTAGCGATCGGAGTAATAAAGCTGGCTGAGAGTCTCGCCGGGCAGTTTATGCTGCACGTAGTATTCGCGGATCACATCCATCAGCGAGCGCGCATCCTCGAACTCGAGCATGACCTGGCCGGTACGCGTACACTGCAATGTCTTGTCGTCGAGTTCTTTCACCGGCGGCAGCCCTCGCCGTAGCGGCAAGCCGTTAAAGTGGTCCAGGAAATTCATCGCTGCTTCCTGGTTTTCGGGGGAAAACTCATGGCCATGGTATCCCTCGGCCATTCCAATGCGGTCCGGATGCTGGAACTTGCTGTAGAGTTCGGTCACTTCACGGACCGTTTTGTGCGCGCCCTCGATCGGGAAAAAATCGAGCACTGCCGCCGCCACAAATACCGGGCGCGGATACATCATCAGCAGAAGCCCCGCATTGTCCACGTGATTCGAGATCATTCCATAGAGATCCTGCTCGGGGTCGCTGTCGGGATCCTGGAAAATGCGGTTGTACACGCGCATAGGGAGCGCAGTGATGTAGCAGGAAGGAGCCGCAACCTTAATGCGACGATCCAAAGCGGCGATATGTGCAGCCTGAAACCCGCCGCCGCTGGTGCCGGTAATATTGATGCGCTCGGGATCCACCTCGGGCCGCGTCAATAAGTAATCTACTGCCCGAATACCGTCCCAGATCTCCCATCGCGCCAGGTTCGTCCCGGCAAGATACGCCAAGTTGCCCAGCACCGCATGTTCGGCGCAGATCAAGTTGTATCGGCTCTTGCCAGCTTTTGCATCCCAGAACTGGCTGCGCTCGCCCTGCCCCACGGGATCCCATGCGATGACGACGTATCCCCGCTGTACTAACCGCTGGCATAGGGCTTGGTAATGCATCTTCCCGTTCTCGGCATGCCCCGCCGGCACAAGGATCGCAGGATGTTTCTCGCTCCCATCTTCGGGAACATAGACCAGCGCAGAGACATAGACTCCAGGCAGGCTTTCAAAAATCAGCTTCTCGATTCGAAAACCATCCATCTGAATCTTCCCCGTGATGCGGGGATGAAGTGGAGTTCGTTCACTCGGGAGCCCGCCCAACATGGCGAGCAGACGCTCTTCCGCATGTCGTTGCACAGCCAGCAAATCTTGCTCTGTTTTTATTTCACTCCACTCCTTACGGCGTTCATCGTCTTGCTGCCACGCCATTTCGGTCTGATACTGCAGATATGCCGTTATCACCGGCGCCTCTTTTGCCGCGGGCGGAAATATGCGGAAAGCGTCAGCAGGAGGTCCATCCGCAGCGGCCGCCCACGAAGCGCAGGCACATAATCCGAGAATGAGCACGCGTTTCATTCGGTTTTGTGCAAAATCTGCAATCCTCATTGTTAACGCTCCTCGGTTGCTTTGAGCGTTAACTCGCGGCGCATACTGTATTTCCTTATGCTCTCTTTCGAATACATCTCGTTTTATAGAAAATCCGGAAGGAATAGCAAATAAAAACAATCAATCGTTCTTTTTCGATGATACACTGCGCAATCGTTTCTGTCGCCGGCAGCGGACCCGGTTGCTTTTCCATTGGTGCGCCCTCTCGTCTTCGTCGCGATCCCAACTTCGGGAGCGCAAACATAATCCCAAACTGCTGCTCAGCAGCGATTGAAGGAGACGTTATGAGACACCACCTGCATCGCTCGTTCGCTCTCACGTTCACCGTTATCTTTTTCCTCTGTGGCGCCGCTTTCTCTCAAGCCGGAACCTGCGCTGGCATGACCGTGGGCCAGCTCACGAGCCTGAATGGTTTTGTACCATTTCCATCCAGTAGCTTGTGGAATACGGACATATCCGCTTCGCCGGTCGATCCCAATTCGGCCAATTACATCAACTACATCGGAAGCACGGTAACGCTCCATCCGGATTTCGGCGCGGGCACCTTTCACAACCAGACGATTGGTATTCCCTATCAAGTCGTAGCCGGAACTCAGGCGAAAGTAACGGTGACCCTGGGAACGTTCGCAAGTGAAAGCGATCCAGGGCCCGAACCAATTCCCCCCAACGCGCTGATCGAAGGCTATCCCAAACCTGGCAACGGTGATCGTCATGTGTTGGTGCTCGAAAAAGATGGCTGCTGGCTTTACGAGCTTTATCATGCCAACTTGAAAAGTGGGCAATGGAGCGCCGACTCCACAGCTATTTGGGATATGACCATTAACGAGCAGCGTCCTTACACCTGGACCTCTGCCGAT
>DATGFC010000096.1:0-5261 GCA_035309485.1 Candidatus Sulfotelmatobacter sp. | reverse complement strand
GCTCTGGAACTGGGACGTCGCGGAGGTGTTCGTCGGTTCGGACTTCGCGGACATAAAGCATTACAAGGAATTCGAAGTTTCGCCACAAGGCGAGTGGATCGATCTCGACATAAATCTCCACAATCCTCATCACGAGGATGGGTGGACGTGGAACTCAGGGTTCGAAGCGGTTGCCAGCATCGATTCGCAAAAGCATGTCTGGTATGCCGCGATGCGAATCCCGCTGGCGGCAATCGACACCCGGCCACCGGCGCCGGGAAACACATTGCGCTTAAACTTGTTCCGCAGTCAGGGACCTCCAGAGCAGCGCCACGAGATAACCTGGCAACCGCCCATGAGCAAGACGTTTCACGTTCCGGGAAAATTTGGCTTGCTGAAGCTGGTGGCCGGTGAGCGTTGAACGGCACATATGAAATCATCGGCAATCCTATTCAAGGAGACTTACGTAATGTCAATTCTGCGCAAAAGCGTTCTGACCATCGCACTCGTAGGCCTGACGGTCCTCGCACGGGGCGCCTCCGCCGCGGAGCCAATTGCCGTGACGGTGGAACACGGTGTCGAAGTCAAAATGCGCGATGGAACGATTCTTCGAGCTGACATCTACCGGCCAAAAACGGAGGGTAGCTTTCCGGTTCTCCTCGAGCGGACGCCGTACGATAAGAACAACTCATCCGGCTTCGGTCTCAGAGCTGCAGCGCGGGGTTATATCGTGATCGTGCAAGATGTTCGCGGACGCTACACCTCCGAGGGAGAATGGTACCCGTTCAAGAATGAATCAAATGACGGTTTCGATACGATCGAGTGGGCCGCAGCTTTGCCCCGCTCCGACGGCAGGGTCGGCATGTTTGGTGGCTCCTACGTGGGCGCAACGCAGATGCTCGCTGCCATCGCGCACCCACCGCATCTTGCCGGAATCTGTCCGGTAGTCACCGCGAGTAATTACCACGACGGGTGGACTTACCAGGGCGGCGCCTTCGAGCAATGGTTCAATGAATCGTGGACTTCCGGTCTGGCACAGGACACTCTCAATCGCTCGGTGCGAAGCCACACGAATGCCCTGAATGGAATCTGGAAACTCCCGCTCAACGACTATCCGCTTTTTGACATTCCACCGAGCGCGGACAACGACCTGACCCGCTCGCTGGCTCCTTATTTCCTCGACTGGTTGGCCCATCCCAATTATGACGAATACTGGAAGCGCTGGTCCATCGAGGAACACTATTCCGATATCAAGGTTCCGATGCTGACGGTCGCTGCCTGGTACGACATTTTTGAGGGCGGTTCGCTGCGCAACTACGTCGGCGTCAAGCTCCACGGCGGAAGCGATGCCGCCCGCCATGGGCAGAGGCTGCTGGTCATGATCGGTGGACACGCTGGTTCCGGCCGCAAGATCGGAGACGTCGATTTTGGCCCCACGGCTGTCCTCGAAGAGGATGACGTAATTCTGAGTTGGTATGACCATCTTTTCAAGAGCGCAGCCAATGAATTCGCGACCCCACAACCGGTGAGGATTTTCGTGATGGGCGCCAACCAGTGGCGCGACGAGGATGACTGGCCGCTCTCCCGCGCGCGGCAGGAACGCTATTTCTTGCACTCGGGAGGAAAAGCGAATTCCGTGAGCGGAGATGGCGTTCTATCCTCGGCCGCGCCGCGTGCCGAGTCGCCCGATCGTTACGTATATGATCCGGCGAATCCGGTGCAGACCATTGGCGGTCCACTCTGCTGTGACTCTTCACACCTCGGTCCCGGACCTCGCGATCAGCGACCGGTAGAAGCTCGTAGCGATGTTCTCGTTTACTCTACCCCGGTGCTCTCCGAGGATTTGGAGGTTACAGGGCCAGTCACGGCAGAGCTGTTTGCCAGTTCCTCCGCTGTGGACACCGACTTTACGGCGAAGTTGGTTGATGTGTGGCCCGACGGATTCGCGCAGAATCTGACGGAAGGAATTATTCGAGCGCGCTACCGCGAATCGCAGGAGAAGCCTGCCTTCCTGAACCCCGGTCAAACGTACAAATTCACCCTCGACTTGTGGTCAACCAGCAACCTGTTTCGCAAGGGACATCGCCTTCGACTCGAGATCAGCAGCAGTAACTTTCCTCGTTTCGACAGAAACTTGAACACAGGCGAGGATGCGTCGTCGGCCCGCAAGCCTGTGCCGGCAACCAACTCGATTTATCACGATGCGGAACATCCCTCCGCCCTGGTCTTGCCCACCATACATGGACATTGATTTTCTCCCAGTGATTCTGAGGGCAGCGGCTGCGAAGAAGTGCCCGCTCTTAGTGGATGTATGCGCCGCTCGGGAGCAGGTACTCGATGGGCCATAGCTCGGTTTTCTGGTTGACCAATTCCGACCATGGAATGACGTTTCCATCCGGCTCAGAGAGTAGCTTGATATTCGGTAGCGTTTCCGAGACCGCGCTGGCCAGCGTGAACGTGCCATTCGAACCTGCAACGGAGAATTCGGCTCGAATGTTTACCTGTGCCCGGAAAAAGCGGGTGGCAATTTCAACATCTTCGATCATCTGCAGAAAATAAGGTCTGCCGGTCAAAATCGAGTTGTAGACATAATCCGCAAGAACCCCGGAAATTGGACTAACGTATGCGCGATCGAAATCCAATTGCGCCAGCGCCGGATCGTCTGGCGACGCCGCCTTGTACGCCATTCTCATTTCGCCTAACCCACGCGGATCAACGGAGACGATGTCATATCCGGCATCAAGATATTTCCTCAGGCTGGTCCAGTCCTGCGCGGTGGCTTTTCCGTTCTTCCCGAGCCACAACACTACCGGGCGCCGGACTCCATCCGCCTTGTGGAAATAGAGAAGCGGCAGTTCGAGATACCTGCTGTGATGAAGCACGTACTTATCGATGGTGACTCCTTCGAACTGAGAACTGCCTCGAGCTTCCCATCGAATTTCTTTCCGTCCCGGAATCTCTCCCTGGAATTCAGCGACGATCCACGAGTTGATTCGGGGGTAGTGATTGGAATAATAGAGTTGGCGGAGAGTTTCGGCCGGCAGGTTCTTGTGCTGCACGTAATATTCTCGAATCACATCCATCAGCGAGCGCGCGTCCTCGAACTCGAGCATGACCTGACCGGTGCGCGTACACTGCAGAGTCTTGTCGTCGAGTTCTTTCACTGGCGGCAGCCCTCGCCGTAGCGGCAAGCCATTGAAGTGGTCCAGGAAATTCATCGCTGCTTCCTGATTTTCGGGGGAAAACTCGTGGCCATGGTATCCCTCGGCCATGCCAATGCGGTCGGCATGCTGGAACTTGCTGTAGAGTTCGATCACTTCACGCACCGTTTTGTGCGCGCCCTCGATCGGAAAAAAATCGAGCACTGCCGCGGCCACAAACACCGGGCGCGGATACATCATCAGCAGAAGCCCCGGATTGTCCACGTGATTCGAGATCATTCCATAGAGATCCTGCTCGGGGTCGCTGTCAGGATCCTGGAAAATGCGGTTGTACACGCGCATGGGCAGCGCAGTGATGTAGCAGGAAGGAGCCGCAACCTTAATACGATGATCCAAAGCGGGGATGTGTGCAGCCTGAAACCCGCCACCGCTCGTGCCGGTAATATTGATGCGCTCGGGATCCACCTCGGGGCGCGTCAATAAGTAATCTACTGCCCGAATACCGTCCCAGATCTCCCATCGCGCCAGGTTCGTCCCGGCAAGATACGCCAGGTTTCCCAACACCGCATGCTCGGCACAGATCAAGTTGTATCGGCTCTTACCAGCTTTTTTGTCCCAGAACTGGCTACGCTCGCCCTGCCCCACCGGATCCCACGCGATGACCACGTATCCCCGCTGCACCAGGCGCTGGCACAGGGCTTGGTAATGCACCTTCCCGTTCTCAGCATGGCCCGCCGGCACAAGGATCCCTGGATGTTTCTCGTTTCCATCTTGGGGTACATAGACCAGCGCAGAAACATAGATCCCGGGCAGGCTTTCAAAAATCAACTTCTCGATTCGAAAACCGTCCATCTGAATCTTTCCCGTGATGCGGGGATGAAGTGGAGTTCGTTCACTCGGGAGCCCGCCCAACATGGTGAGCAGATGCTCTTCCGCATGTCGTTGCACAGCCAGCAAATCCTGCTCTGTTTTTATTTCACCCCACTCCTTACGGCGCTCATCGTCTTGCTGCCATGCCATTTCCGTCTGATACTGCAGATATGGCGTTATCACCGGCGCCTCTTTTGCAGCCGGAGGAAATATGCGGAAAGCGTCGGCAGGAGGTTCATCGGCAGCGGCAGCCCACGAAGCGCACGCACATAATCCGAGAATGAGCACGAGTTTCATTCGGTCTTGTGCAATGTCAGCAATCCTCATTGGTTAACCTTCGCTAAGATTCAACCCTCCATTATCCGTTGGCACCGCGACCGCAGCGAGTAAAGTCTTCGGCTGCTTTAAGCGTGAACTCCGGATTCCTCCGCAATGCTGCCTTCATCGTTATGCTCTCTTTCGAATACACCTCGTTTTATAGGATATCCGGAAGGAATAGCAAATAAAAACAATCAATCGTCGATTTTCGATGGTACACTGCTCAATCTGTTTTTGAGCCGGCAGCGGACCCGGTTGTTTTTCCATTGGTGCGCCATCTCGTCTTCCTCGCGATCCCAACCTTCTGGGCGCGCAAACATAATCCCAAACTGCTGCTCAGCAGCGCTTGAAGGAGACGTTATGAAACACCACCTGCATCGGTCGTTCGTCCTCACGTTCACCATCATTTTTTTCCTCTGCGGGGCCGCTTTATCTCAAGCCGGTACATGCGCTGGTATGACAGTGGGCCAGCTCACGAGCCTGAATGGTTTTGTACCGTTCCCGTCCAATAGTTTGTGGAATACCGACATCTCCAGCTCTGCAGTCGATTCCAACTCGGCCAATTACATTAACTTCATTGGAAGCACGGTAACGCTCCATCCCGATTTCGGGGCGGGCACCTTTCACAACCAGACGATTGGTATTCCCTATCAAGTCGTAGCGGGGACTCAGGCGAAAGTAACGGTAACCCTCGGAACGTTCGCAAGTGAAAGCGATCCCGGGCCCGAGCCAATTCCTCCTAACGCGCTCATCGAAGGCTATCCCAAACCTGGCAACGGTGATCGCCACGTCTTGGTGCTCGAAAAAGATGGCTGCTGGCTTTACGAGCTTTATCATGCCAACTTGAAAAGTGGGCAATGGAGCGCCGACTCCACAGCTATTTGGGATATGACCATTAACGAGCAGCGTCCTTACACCTGGACCTCTGCCGAT
>DATGFC010000095.1:0-87547 GCA_035309485.1 Candidatus Sulfotelmatobacter sp. | reverse complement strand
AGGTCAGCTGTGGTAAAACACTTTGTATCAAGCGATGGATGCTCCGAAAGGGAATGCTGGGTGCGCAAACCCAGTGTTCATCATTCCTTTTAGAGCATCCTTTCTTTTTTGGCTAGAGACTTCGTGAATAATCCAGGCTAGGGGACTGCTCTTGTATGTGTGGCTGATGTGGGAGATGTGGCGGCTCGGTCGAGGTCCAGTTCCCTTGACCGAAAAAAAGGGGTTTCTCGATCAGCATTTTCATCGTTTGTGGCCGATCATGCTGGGCGTGTATTGGGTGAATGCCGCCGTGGTGGTGATGAGTTACCAGTTCGTGAACGGATTGCTCTTCACCATGGCCGGGATGCTGGCTGCACAGAGGCACCGGGCCGAGAGCGTGTCCTCGTGCTGACGGTCGCATTCCTCGCGAATGAATTTCCTTCGCCCCTTGAGCGGTATGTGACGGACCAGATTGAAGAACTTAAGAAGCGGAACATGCACGTAATCGCTGGTAGCGTGCGACGGCCAAAAGGCCATGCGGGCCCGATGCCGGAGGTTGTGGTGCAGGGTTTTGAAGCGAACGCGCTGGGCCGGGCAGCCTGGCTATTGATCCGAAGATGGAGGCATATCGCGCCGCTTTTGCGGCGCATTGCGTTTCAAGGGAACGAGGGATTCTGGCAACGGGTGAAAGCCGTTGCGCATACGTTATTGGGCGCCTGTTATGCCGCGAAATTAGAAGGGCGAGGCGTGGATCACATTCACGTCCATCACGGGTACTTCGGTTCGTGGATTGCCATGACTGCGTCGCGATTGCTAGGCGTGCCCTTCAGTATGACTCTGTATGGGTCGGACTTGCTGCTGCATGGCGTGTATCTCGACACAAAACTTCAGCTATGTTCGCTCTGTCTTAATGTTTCGGAATACAACCGGCAATACACTCTTGAGCATTATCCCGAAATTGTTCCTCAGAAGCTTCTGTTGTTGCGGATGGGAGTGGGTGTACCGGAGCGTTCGACGCCTGTGATAGTGAACTCGAGTGCGGCCGACCATCCTCTCATCTTGCTGGCCGTGGGCCGTCTACATCCGGTAAAGGACCACGCGTTTCTTGTGCGCGCATGCGCCGGCCTCAGAGACCGCGGCGTTCCGTTCCGATGCTTCATCGTGGGAGGAGGACCCGAGCATGCCGCCTTGGAATTTCTCATTCGGCAATGCGGACTGAAGGAGCATGTCCAGTTGCTGGGATATGTTTCCGAGGAGCAAAGGGATTCGCTTTACGATCGCGCCGATGCGGTAGTCCTGACCAGCCGGAGCGAGGGCATTCCTGTTGTGCTCATGGAAGCCATGGCACGAGGAAAAATTGTGGTGGCTCCGGCGATCACAGGAATCCCTGAGCTCGTGATTCCAGGCAAGACAGGATTCCTGTATGAACCCGGCTCGATTGCAGGCCTTGTCCATTGCCTGATGTTCATTCGTTCGGAGATGCAGGACCGCGGGAGCACGGCACTCGAATGCATTCGACTCGGGGCGCGTGTACAGGTTCGGCAGAACTTCAATCGCTCCAAAAATACGCAGTTATTCGCCGACTTACTTCTTCAGCGGATCCCAACGGAGACCGAGGGCGTTTCTCATGAGAGTTTTGTATTGCAATAAATATAACTATCGCTTCAGCGGGACCGAAGTGTACCTGTTCGAGCTGATGGATTTAATGCGCGCGAAGGGCAACGATGTGGCCCTGTTTTCGATGGCCGATGTGCGCGGAGAGCCGACTCCGTATGACCGGCATTTCATTCCGCATATCGACTTCAAAACACAGGCTGGATGGGGAGGACGGGTGTGGCGGGCGGCGCACGCTATCTATTCGCCGGAGGCGAGGCGCAGAATTCGCGCGATGATCCGTGAGTTCCAGCCCGACGTGGCTCATGTGCGCAACATTTATCACCATCTGTCGCCTTCGATTTTGTGGGAGTTGAGAGCGCAAGGTGTCCCCGTGATTTATCACGTAAACGATTTCAAGCTGCTTTGTCCCAGCTACAACATGGTTTCACGAAGACAAGCTTGTGAGGCGTGCAAAGGTGGAGAGTTCTGGCACGCACTGCGCCCGGGATGCTACTCAGGGGCGGGTGCGCGAATGACATTAGCAGCGGAGGCCTACGTTCATCGTTGGCTAGGTACTTATCGCAAATGTGTAGACCTTTTTCTTGCGCCCAGCCGGTTTGTGCGTGACAAATTTGTGGAGCATGGATGGGATGGAAGCAAGTTTCATGTATTGCCGCACTTTCAGCGCGTCCACGAATGGCGCGAATCAAGCGCGTGCAACAACGGTCCAATACTGTACGTTGGCAGGCTATCGGCGGAGAAAGGCGTAGACGATCTGTTGCGGGCCATGCAGCAGCTACCACAATTGCGCCTGGTGATTGCGGGGGATGGGCCTGCAAAGGGCGAGCTGCAAAGACTGGCGACGGAACTCGGTTTGGCTAATGTCGAGTTCGTTGGCCAGGTGAGCGCCGAAGAACGCGACCGCCGGATTGCGGAATCCCGATTCACGGTTTTTCCTTCGCATGCCTATGAGACGTTGGGAAAGACAATCCTGGAATCCTATGCGCAAGGTCGAGCGGTGGTGGCGAGCGATCTCGGCTCCAGGCAGGAATTGCTGCGCCCGGGCGATACTGGGCTTCTGTATCCCTGCGGGGACGTGAATGGGCTTGCCAGAGCTGTGCGGACATTGGCGGAAACACCGGAACTGGCGGCGCGAATGGGACGGGCGGGGTGGGAATGGGTGCGAAGCCATCATACCCCGGAGGCGCACCGTCAACAGCTGTTGCGCTTATATCAATGCCTCATTAAGAAGAAGACGAATCGGAGTGTGGTGGCAATGCCTAGGCGCAGGCCGGACGAGCTGGTCCAAACCAAAGCGGAGCGATTGGTTCCGGAGCGATCGAAGCTGAAAATAGCCTTCATCGGTGGACGAGGCGTGATCTCGAAATACAGCGGGATCGAGAGCTACTACGAAGAGGTTGGCAAACGGCTGGCAGAACGGGGACACGAAGTCACCATCTACTGCCGTACCTACTTCACGCTGGAACTGCGGGAGCACAACGGGATGCGGCTGGTGCGGCTGCCCACGATTCGATCGAAGCACCTGGAAACTGTGATCCACACCTTGCTGAGTACGATGCATGCGCTTACGAAGCGATACGATCTGGTGCACTATCACGCTCTGGGGCCGGCATTGTTTTCTTTTGCTCCACACCTGCGCGGGGCGAAGACGGCTGTGACTGTGCAGGGATTGGATTGGCAGAGAAAGAAGTGGGGACCAATCGCTTCGGCTGTGTTGCGTCTGGGAGAACGAGCATCCGTGATGTTGCCGGACGTCACGATGGTGGTTTCGAGGGCCTTGCAGCAGCGTTATCGCGAACTGCACGGAGTGGAGACGTTCTATGTGCCCAATGGAGGCATTCTGCGGGAGCGAAGAGAGCCGAACAAAATTCTCGAGTTGGGGCTTGAACCCGACAAGTACGTCTTGTTCCTGGGGAGGTTTTCGCCCGAGAAAGGATGTCATCTGCTGGTCGAAGCGTTCGAGCATCTCGATGCCGATGTCAAACTGGTGATGGCAGGGGCGGGAAGTTATTGCGACGCGTACAGCCGGGAACTGCGAATGCACGCGAGCGAACGGATTCGGATGCTCGATTGGGTGTCGGGCGAAACGTTAGATGAACTGCTCACCAACGCCATGATCTTCGTGCTTCCATCGGATCTGGAGGGGCTGTCGCTCGCATTATTGGATGCGATGGGCGCCGGATTGTGCGTGTTAACCAGTGACGTTCCGGAGAACCGGGAAGTCGTGGACGGAGCCGGGTTCACTTTTCGGCGCGGAGATGCAATGGATCTGGCGGAGCGGCTTCGCGTTCTCATCGCAAGCCCAGCGCTGCGACAGGCTGCGGGGAAACTCGCGAGAAGACGAATCGAGAAAGACTATCAGTGGTCGAAAATTGCAGAAGAAATCGAGAGTGCTTATTTGCACGTGCTGGGGTGGAAATCGGATGTTGCGGGGGTGAAGAAACAGAACGAGCCTGCGGCGGCAGTTGGCGAACACGAACTGAGCGGCATGAGAACTGGCTAGTACCGGTCGCAGCGCGAGTCTTGCGGTTCTCCAGCAACGGCGACGGGAATTGCTGCTGCCTCTCGCAATAGGAAAACTGTTAGAACGATTGCCGATACACCAGCACGATTGCAGTAAGTTCTGACCCGGACGGGCGTGGCCCGTCCTTTTTTATTACAATCGAGGTCCGGGCTTGATGCAGGTGGATAGGAGAATAGCCTGGAAGGGCCTTATTTCGCATGCACGATCGCATTCTTGTCACGGGCGGCGCGGGATTTATCGGATCGAACTTTGTCCTGCAGCAAATGCGGAATGCGCCGGTGTCTATCATCAATCTGGACAAACTGACTTACGCGGGAAACCTCCGCAATTTGGAGAGTATCGCGGGCGACCGCCGCTATGAGTTTGTGCAAGGCGATATTGCGGATCGCCAACTGGTCCGGAACTTACTGCGGAAGCATCGGCCAGGCGCGATCGTGCACTTTGCGGCCGAAAGCCATGTGGACCGCTCGATTCGAGGGCCCGGCGAGTTCATTCAGACGAACATCAATGGCACCTTTGCCTTGTTGGAAGAAGCCCGGGCGCATTGGACGGAATTGAATGGGCATGAGCAACAGCAGTTTCGCTTTCTGCACGTCTCCACGGATGAAGTGTACGGCTCGTTAGGACCGAACGATCCTCCGTTCAGCGAAACCACCCCTTATGCCCCCAACAGCCCGTATGCGGCGTCCAAGGCCGCTTCCGACCACTTGGTGCGCGCATATCATCACACGTACGGTCTGCCCACGCTGACCACGAATTGCTCCAACAATTATGGGCCGTTTCAATTTCCGGAGAAACTGATCCCGCTCATGATTCTGAATGCTCGCGATGGCAAGCCGCTGCCTGTCTATGGAGACGGCAAGAATGTCCGGGACTGGCTCTATGTGGAGGACCATTGCGAGGCGATCGCGACTGTGCTGCGGCGCGGAAAGCCGGCAGAGACCTATAACATTGGAGGGTGGAACGAGAAGTACAACATCGACATCGTGCAAAACATTTGCGATCTGGTGGACGAGATGTCGCCAGCGGCGGGCAGGCCGCGGCGCGAATTGATCACCTTTGTCAAAGACAGGCCCGGGCACGACCGGCGTTATGCGATGGACGCGAGCAAGATCGAGCGCGAACTGGGGTGGAAGCCGAAGGAGACATTCGAGAGCGGGATTCGCAAAACCGTTCGCTGGTATCTTGAAAATGAAGGGTGGGTGCGCGACGTGACCACCGGAGCGTACCGGCAGTGGATCGCGACGCATTATTCGGGCTAGCGGCGAGTACCAGAAACAATCACTCGACTATGAGCGAAAGCACACGGTACAAAGGGATCATCTTGGCGGGTGGATCGGGAACCCGTCTCTATCCCGTCACACAAGTGATGGGCAAGAGCCTGCTTCCCGTATACAACAAACCGATGGTTTACTACCCGCTGTGCACGCTCATGCTGGCGGGCATCCGCGAGATACTCATTATTTCCACTCCTGATGATGTACCCAAGTTTCAAGTGCTGCTGCGGGATGGAAGCCAATACGGACTTGAAATTCAATATCGCGTTCAGCCTAAGCCCGAGGGCATCGCGCAGGCATTTCTGCTCGGCGAAGAGTTCATCGGTAACAACCCGTGTGCTCTGGTGCTGGGAGACAATATTTTTTACGGGCATGATTTGGCGAAGGACCTGCGCGAGTCGGCGATGAAGGCCCACGGTGCCCGGGTTTTTGCCTATCCGGTAAACGATCCAGAACGTTACGGCGTGGTGGAGTTTGATGCTAATGGAAGCGCGCTCAGCATTGAGGAGAAGCCGAAGCAGCCGAAATCTAGATACGCCGTCACCGGGCTTTATTTTTACGACAATCAAGTCGTGGAAATCACGAAGAAAATGACGCCGAGTGCGCGCGGGGAACTCGAAATCACCGACGTGAATCAGGCTTATTTAAAGAAGGGACAGCTGGAAGTGGTGGTAATGGGACGCGGCATGGCGTGGCTGGATACCGGCACGCACGAGTCGTTGATGGATGCGGCGCTTTATATTCAAGCTATCGAAAAGCGGCAAGGATTGATGGTGGCATGCCCGGAGGAGATCGCATACCGGTCAGGCTACATCAGCGCAGCGCAGGTGGAGAAGATTGCAAGTTCGATGCGCAACAGCAGTTACGGAGCCTATCTGCTGCAGTTATTACGAGAAAGGGTATTCTGAAGCGCGCCGCTGCAGCCTTCATTCTTTCATGGATGCAATCAATAAAATTTTGACTTCTTTGCCGGGTGTGCTTGTGCTCGAGCCGCGCGTGTTTGGCGATGAGCGCGGATTCTTCTTCGAAAGCTATAACGAGAAACTGTTTGCGCAACTGGGAGTGGACGGGCCGTTCGTGCAGGACAATCATTCTTATTCCAGAAAGAATGTCGTGCGCGGCCTGCATTACCAGATCAAACATGCGCAAGGAAAACTGGTGCGGGTGGGAATAGGAGAAATCCTCGACGTGGCTGTGGACCTGCGACGCAGTTCCGCAACTTTTGGGAAATGGGAAGCGGCGCGTCTCTCCGGCGAGAACAAACGGATGCTATGGATTCCGTCCGGATTCGCGCACGGATTCCGCGTGATCTCCGAGTCGGCGCACGTTTTGTACAAAACCACGGACTATTACGCCCCGGAATTCGAGCGCACTTTGGCCTGGAACGATCCAGATCTGAAAATCGAATGGGAACTGGATGGGGATCCGATCGTGTCCGCCAAAGACCGGCGCGGGGCTTTACTACGCGATGCCGAGACCTTCGAATAATTGTGGAAATCAGGAAATGAAAGCATTGGTTATCGGTGCGACCGGGCTTCTGGGCAAGGCGCTGGTCCGCGAGTGGACGGGAGATGAAGTAATCGGCATCGGCTCTAGTGATGTGGACATTCGCGACGAGGCCGGTGTGCGGGCGATCGTGCAAAGATTGCAACCCGAATGGATTGTGCTCGCTGCGGCTTACACCGATGTGGACGGCTGCGAGTCCCATGCTGATCTGGCGTTCTCGGTGAATCGCGATGGCGCTGTAAACGTGGCGCGTGCGGCTAAACAAACTGCTGCAAAGCTCGTTCTTCTCAGCTCGGATTACGTGTTTGACGGGACGAAAGTGTCCCCGTACGAAGTCAGCGACGCCCGCAATCCGCAAAGCATTTATGGGCGCTCCAAAGCGGAGGCTGAAGTCCGCCTCTTAGAAATCCTGCCGGAGGTTTGTATCGCGCGAACTTCGTGGCTGTTCGGCACCGGCGGGAAGTGCTTTCCGGACACCATCCTCAAACTCGCGGCGAACCGTCCGGCGCTAGACGTAGTGAATGATCAGTGTGGAGGTCCGACCTATTCGGTAGATCTTGCCCGGGCCATCATCTCTCTTTGCCGCGCCGGAGCTCACGGGATCGTCCACGTGACCAACTCCGGCAGTTGTTCATGGTTTGAATTCGCGCGGCAGATCATCGAAGAGGCCGGACTTGCAGTCGAGGTCAGGCCCGTGAGCAGCGCTCAAATGGCGCGTCCCGCGCCGCGGCCGGCATATTCCGTTCTTTCGGCAACGAGCCTTCACCAATACCGCATCGAAATGCCGGATTGGAAAAACGCGCTGCGAAGATATTTGAAAGAACGAGCAAGCTGAGCGGGTTGAGAATTGATTCGCCCAAGGCAGGCTGATAGGATGCGTCGGGGTTGACGCCACGTGAAGTCCATCCAGAATTACATCGACGGGAAGTTCGTCGCCGGGAAGTGTGAGTTCGCCGATATAAACCCGGCGGACGGAACTGTCATCGCGCAAGTCACGGAAGCAGATAGTGAACTGGTGGACGCCGCGGTGCACGCGGCGCGGAGAGCCTTACGCGGCGCGTGGGGTTCAATGAGTACGCGAGAGCGTGCCGCACGATTGCACAAAGTGGCGGATGCAATCGAGGGGCGATTCGATTGTTTTGTGGCGGCGGAAGTCGCGGACACGGGCAAACCGGTTTCGCTGGCGTCGCGGCTTGACGTTCCTCGAGCGGCAGCGAATTTCCGTGTATTCGCGGATCTGATCAAGACGACAGGCCTGGAATCTTTTCAGACGGAAACTCCAGATGGGAAGAGCGCTCTGAATTATGCAGTCCGCAAGCCGCTGGGCGTTGTAGGAATCATTACTCCCTGGAACCTTCCTCTTCTTCTGCTCACGTGGAAAGTGGCGCCAGCACTGGCATGCGGGAATACGGTTGTCGTCAAACCTTCGGAGGAGACGCCGGCGACGGCGACGCTGCTGGCCGAAGTCATGCAGCAGGCTGGCATCCCGAATGGCGTGTACAACGTGGCGCATGGATTCGGTCCGAACTCGGCGGGAGAATTTCTTACGCAGCATCCTGATGTGAATGCAGTGACCTTCACCGGCGAGTCGCAGACCGGAGCGGCGATCATGAAAACGGTTGCGGCATCGGTGAAACCAGTGTCGTTCGAACTAGGAGGCAAGAATGCAGCGATTGTGTTTGCCGACTGCGATTTCGAAGAAGCGGTGAACGGCATTAGCGAGGCGGCATTCCTGAATACGGGACAGGTTTGTTTATGCGCCGAGCGTGTGTATGTGGAGAGGCCGATCTTTGACCGGTTCATTACGGCTCTTACACATAAGGCCAAAAATCTGCGCATGGGGTCACCGCTTGATCAGGCCACTGAAGTGGGACCACTAATTTCGGCTCAGCATCGCGAGAAAGTTCTTTCCTACTACGGATTGGCGCGTCAAGAGGGTGCGACGGCTCTGACAGGGGGCGGCGTTCCGTCATTCGGCAATGATCTGGACCAGGGCTTCTACGTGCAGCCGACAATCTATACTGGACTGGCGGAGTCGGGGCGCTGTGTGAAGGAAGAAATCTTTGGCCCGGTCTGCCACGTTGCTCCTTTCGATTCTGAAGAGGAAGCGGTAGCGCTGGCGAACGACACGAAGTACGGCCTGGCAGCCTCGATCTGGACGACGAATCTGAAACGCGGGCACCGCGTAGCGCAACAGATGAATGTGGGCATCACCTGGGTGAATTGCTGGTTCTTGCGGGACCTGCGGACACCCTTTGGCGGCGTGGGACTATCGGGGATTGGGCGCGAAGGCGGCGTGCACTCGCTGGATTTTTATTCAGAGCTGAACAACATTTGTATCAACCTTGATCCGCCCTGAGGAAGGGGCACATGGGGAAAGTTGAAAGCAAGGTCGTCGAAGGGCGCGCGAAGCCGCGCGGAAAGTATCCGCACGTGAAACGGGCAGGCGACTTTCTAATCGTGTCGGGAACGAGTGCGCGGCGCGCGGACAACACGATCGCCGGCGCAGAGGTTGACGAATTCGGAACTACGCACCTCGATATTTGCGAGCAGACACGAGCCGTCATCGAGAACGTGCGTGAGATTCTAAGAACCGTCGAAGCAGACCTTGACGATGTTGTGGAAGTGACGTCCTATCTGGTCAGCATGAACGACTTCGCGGGATATAACGAAGTCTATGGCGAATATTTTACGCAAGATGGCCCAGCGAGAACGACAGTTGCCGTGCACCAGTTGCCGCATCCGCACCTGCTGATTGAGATTCGTGCCGTCGCGTACAAACCGGAACAATAGGAGGCGCCATGCCGTCTATCAAAGAATTGAAGGCATTCAATTTTCAGCAGTGGATTGATCAGAACAAAGAAAAATTCAAGCCTCCGGTGGGCAACGCGCAGGTCTGGGAAGACGGCGAGATGATGGTGACCGTTGTAGGCGGCCCGAACCAGCGCCGCGATTATCACGACGATCCGACCGAGGAATTTTTTTATCAGTTGAAGGGAAATGTTGTTCTGCGGTTGATGGAAGCTGCCGGCAAGCCGCCGCTGGAGGTTCCCATCAAGGAAGGCGATATTTTTCTTCTGCCCAAGCATATGCGGCATTCTCCGCAGCGGCAGGCGGGGACCCTTGGGGTAGTCGTTGAGATGCCGCGTCCGGAGGGCGCTTTGGACGGATTCGAGTGGTACTGCCCGAACTGCCATCAGCTTCTGTATCGCGCGGAAGTGAAATTGAAGAGCATCGTGCGCGATTTGCCGCCGCTTTTTGAAAAGTTCTACAGCAATGAAAGCCTGCGCAAGTGCAAGCACTGCGGCGCGGTTCATCCCGGCAAACAGTAAATGCCAGTCATCGACATTCACAACCACTTTTTTCCGGAGACGTGGCCGGATCTGGCGGCGCGCTACGGCACACCGAACTGGCCGTGGATCAAGCACACCGAACCCGGCAAAGCCGACGTCATGCTCGGCGACCGATTTTTCCGCCACATTTATGCGGCGTGCTGGGATCCCGAAGTGCGTCTGCACGAGATGGACCGCGACGGCATTGATATGCAGGTGATTTCGGGGACCCCGGTGCTGTTCGCGTATGAACGCCCTTCGCAACAGGCGCTGGACTGCGCGCGGCTGTTCAACGATGCCGCGCTCGAACTGTGCTCCCGCGGAAAAGGACGGCTGAAATCCTTGTGCCAGGTTCCGCTGCAGGACGTCGATGCCTCGTGTGCGGAGTTGAGCCGTTGCATGCGTGCCGGGCATTTGGGCGTGCAGATTGGAAATCATGTCGGCGAGAGAAACCTGGACGATGCCGGGATTGTTACCTTCCTGCAGCATTGCGCCGGGGAAGGCGCCGCCGTCCTGGTGCATCCCTGGGACATGCTGGGACAACCTCGCATGCCGAAATACATGATGCCATGGACCGTGGGGATGCCGGCAGAAACACAACTTGGGATTGTGTCCCTGATTTTGAGCGGCGCATTCGACAAGCTGCCAAAGACTCTGCGCATCTGCTTCGCGCACGGCGGCGGCAGTTTCGCGTTCTTGCTGGGGCGGCTGGAAAATGCCTGGAAGTATCATCCGGCAGCGCACGGAATCTGTGAATTGCCGCCGAGTCAATATCTGGAGCGATTCTCCGTGGACTCGGCAGTCTTCGATCGGCGGGCGCTGGAGTTTCTGGTCGCCACCATGGGGACGGAGCACGTGATGCTCGGATCCGATTATCCGTTTCCATTGGGTGAACATGGAATCGGAAGCTTGATTCGATCGAGCCAATTAAGCGACAGGGCCAAATCGCAGCTGCTGGGTGCGAACGCACTTTCTTTTCTCAGCCTCAAGAAATTAGAGGACGCGAAGAAGGATGCGCCTTCACATCTCGCTCCGCCTGCTCCGCCGCAACAGGATCAGCTCACTTACAGTTCGTATCTCAAAGTTCCGGAACTGTTGAGCCTGCAACATCCAGAGTCAAAGCCGGAACATCATGATGAGTTGCTGTTCATCATCGTGCACCAGACATATGAACTGTGGTTCAAGGAGTTGCTACACGATCTGGACGGCGTGGTGGCGAATCTGCAAGCCGTCGAAAAGAATCCACAGTCGCACGATGAAGTGTACGAAGCCGCTCGCCTGTTACGGCGTTGCACGGAAATTACGCGGGTTCTGATCGAACAGTTCACCATTCTCGAGACGATGCTGCCGACTCACTTTCTGGCCTTTCGCGGAAGACTCGAGCCGGCCAGCGGATTTCAATCCGAACAGTTCCGCGAGATTGAGTTTTTGTGCGGATTGAAGGACGAAAAGATGCTGCGCTACCATCGTCCGACTCGGGAAGCGTATGCGCAACTGGAGCGACGGTTGCGCGAGCCCTCGGTGCATGACGTATTTTTCGGGGCGTTGCGCGCCATGGGAAAGTTGCAGATCGAAGAAAACGCGAGCCAAGCTGAGCAGTTTTCTGCCCGGGCGCGTGCGGTGCTCTCGCTCTATAAGGATGAGCCCAGCCACCGCGATTGGATCGATGTGTGCGAGCGACTGACGGAGTTCGACGAACTGGTCGTGGGCTGGAGACTGCGTCATATTCAACTGGTCGAGCGCGTCATTGGAACCCGCATGGGAACGGGTGGAAGCGCCGGAGCATCGTATTTGAAACATACACTCGACAAGAAATTCTTCCCGGAATTGTGGGAGGCGCGGACTCTGTTGACCGAATAGTGCGCTGCCCCTTCTGAGTTCATCCATTTATCCATGGCGCAAAAATCCGAGACCATTACGCTGATCGGGGCCGGGTTGAATGGGCCGTTGCTGGCGCTGGGCCTCGTAAAACGCGGCTTCAAGGTCGAGATCTATGAGCGGCGTCCGGATATGCGGCGGGTTCGCTTGAGTGCCGGGCGCTCGATTAATTTGGCACTTTCGACGAGGGGAATTCATGCGCTAAGCGAAGCCGGACTGTGGCAAGGAATGCAGAAGCTCATTATTTCGATGAGGGGAAGAATGATGCACTCGCCGCAATCGGAGTTGGCCTTTCAGCCGTACGGCAAGGACGAATCCGAGGTAATCAATTCCATTTCGCGCGCCGAGTTGAATATTGCCCTCATGGAAGCGGCTGAAGCGCAAGGAGTGAAGATTCATTTTCAACAGCGCTGCACCGGAGTGAACTTGACTACGGGCGCGCTGCGGCTCCGCGATGAACAGAGCAGAAAGGAGAGAACGGTTGGGGCGGGCGTGGTGATTGGATGCGACGGTTCAGCATCCGCGATTCGGAATGCCATGCTCAGGCTGAACCGGTTCAATTTCTCACAGCAGTACCTGGATTATGGATACAAAGAACTGACAATTCCCGCGGGCGCAGGTGGGAAGCACGTCATCGAGATCCACGCGCTGCACATCTGGCCTCGCGGAAACTACATGCTGATCGCGCTTCCTAATGTGGATGGAACTTTTGCTTGTATCTTGTTTCTCCCGTTCGAGGGACAAGACAGCTTCGAGCAATTGAACAAACCAGCAGCCGTGCGTGAATTCTTCCAGGCTCGCTTTCCCGATGCGGTTCCGCTCATGCCCGATCTCGCTGACAATTTCTTCGCAAATCCTACCGGTTCAATGGTGACGATTAAGTGTTCGCCGTGGCACGTGGAAGACCGGATACTCCTGCTTGGCGATGCGGCCCATGCTATCGTTCCCTTCTTCGGGCAGGGCATTAACTGCGGTTTCGAGGACTGCAGTGTCTTGCTCGAATTGATTGATCGGCATGGAGCCGATTGGAACCGCGTGTTCGCAGAGTTTGAGCAGTCGCGCAAGGTCAACACGGACGCGATCGCGGATCTGGCTGTCGAGAATTTTGTTGAAATGAGAGATCGCGTCGCCGACCCACGATTTCTCTTTCGCAAGAAAGTAGAACTCGCGCTGGAGGCAAAGTATCCGAAATTGTTTGTGCCCAAATATTCGATGGTGACCTTTCACCGCATCCCTTATGCGACCGCTCTGCAGAGAGGGCGTGTGCAAGAGCGGATATTGGGTGAATTATGTGCGAAGGCTGATCGCCTTGAAGATCTGGATTGGACTGAGGTGAATCGCTTGATCCGCAATGGGCTTACGCCATTGGAGCTCTCTTGACTGTGACGTTTCAAGCTGGCGAAGACTTTGCGCGTAAGATGGACGCCGCCGATCCACTCGCGCATTTGCGCGATCGTTTCTGGATTCCGAAAACAAAAGCCGGCGACGAATGCCTTTATCTATGCGGTCACTCCCTCGGATTGCAACCCAAAACTGCGGGGTCCTATATCCAGGAAGACTTGCGCGCATGGGCGGAATTTGGGGTGGAGGGACATTTTCACGCCAAGCACCCTTGGATGCCATATCACCGGTTGCTTACGCAGCAAACGGCTGAACTCGTCGGAGCACAGCCGCATGAAGTTGTAGTGATGAACTCTTTGACCGTAAATCTTCACCTGATGATGGCGTCGTTCTATCGCCCATCGAAAACTAGACACAAAATTGTCATCGAGCGTGGAGCATTTCCTTCCGATCAATATGCCGTGAAATCGCAAATCCATTTTCACGGCTTGGATCCCGCTTCTTCACTGATCGAACTCGCTGCGCGCGAGGCCGAGGCGTGCATTCGTGACCAAGACATTCAGGACCTGATCGAGAAGGAAGGCGAGTCGATTGCGCTGATTCTTTTGGGTGGCGTCAATTACGCGACTGGGCAGGTCTTTGACATGGCGGGAATCACGAAAACAGGGCACCGCAAAGGATGTGTAGTGGCCTTCGATCTCGCGCATGGCGCCGGAAATATTCCACTGCAACTTCATGACTGGGGACCAGATTTCGCGGCGTGGTGCAGCTATAAGTATCTGAATGGCGGACCCGGCTGCGTTGCTGGATGTTTCGTGCACGAGCGCCACGCGAAAGCCTGGCACCTGCCGCGCTTTGCCGGATGGTGGGGGCACGATGAAAAAACACGGTTCCTAATGGGACCGGAATTCCATCCCATGACGGGAGCCGAGGGCTGGCAATTGAGTAATCCGCCAATCCTGGCACTGGCGCCACTTCGCGCCTCGATGGAAGTTTTTGCGGAGGCTGGGATAGATCGCCTTCGGGCGAAGAGCGTACAACTGACAGGCTATCTGGAATTTCTTCTACAGCAGAAAGAGTCGCGGAAATTTTCGATCGTCACACCGTGCGAACCCGAGCGGCGGGGGGCTCAATTATCGATCCGTTTACCTCATGAAGGGCGTAGGTTGTGCGATCGGCTGTCTGCCGAGGGAGTTATCGGGGACTGGCGTGAGCCGGACACGTTCCGCGTGGCTCCGATTCCGCTATATAACTCATATCTCGACGTTTACCGTTTCGTGCAGAAATTTTGTGGCGCTTTGCAGTAATCCTCGTACGTAGTCATTCTCGTGCAGTTCCGGTTACTTGAGTAACGCCTGATGCCGTTCGTTCAAACTTACAATTCATAACGTGGGGAAATCTGCGCTCCAGGATGGCCGTAAATGGATGATCGGCATCGGCGCCCTGGTGTGCGTTCACGTTGTACTGTCCCTGGTTGTGCCGCGCAGCTTTGGACTGATGGCGTTCGGCGACATCCTGCAGACTCTTATCCTCGCCGCCGCAACTAGCGTGTTTCTTGTCAAGCTTCGGATGGCTGCCCCGAGATCGCGTCTCTTCTGGGCGCTGATGAGCCTGGGCTTCATCATGTGGCTGGCATCGCAGATCATGTGGACCTATTTGGAGGTGTGCCTGCGACAGGAGGTGCCGAATCCGTTTGTGGGCGACGTCATTCTGTTTTTGCATATTGTGCCCATGATGGCCGCGGTCGCCCTGCAGCCGCATGAGCAATCCGATGATCGGACGATGCGGGTAGGAACGCTGGATTTTGCGATGCTCCTGACGTGGTGGTTGTTCTTGTACTTATTCGTGGTGATTCCCTGGCAGTACGTGCATCTCGATGTTGAGCGATACGGCACAAGTTTTGATCTGCTGTATGTTTGCGAAAAAATGGTCTTTGCCGCCGGCTTGTGGGCGGTATGGCGCCGTAGCCGGGGGGCCTGGCGTGGTCTCTACTTCGAACTCTTCGCGGCCACGCTTCTATATTGTGTTGCATCGCTGATTGCCAGCGAGGCCATTGATCTGCATCTGTATTACACGGGAAGTCTGTTTGACGTGCCGCTGGTCGCTTCCATGGCGTGGTTTGTGCGCATCGGATTGCTGGCGCGCGAGGCAGAGCCCGAGATTGCCGCAGACGAGGCTTCTACGCGCGGCTTTGGAATCTGGAAGGCTCGCCTCGCCATGGTGGCCGTGCTCGTTACTCCAGCGATGATGACATGGGCCCAGTTCGGCGGGGATGCGCCACAAAGGATTCGCACTTACCGGTTGCTTCTGACCGCCGTTGTGATGCTGGCGATGGGTGGCCTGGTCTTCGTGAAACAGCATCTGCTCGATCAGGAGCTACTGAGCCTGCTGCGCTTGTCGCGTCACAACCTAGATGAAATGTGCCGGCTCAAAGATGAATTGGAGAACAAGGAACATTCGCTGCGGTGGCACAGCCTGGAGTTGCAGCGGAAGAACATGGAACTACAGGAAATCTCATTCACCGATGTATTGACGAGCGTGTGGAACCGCCGCTATCTGGAGGAGATCCTGCCGGCGGAGGCGGGACAGGTCCTGCGAAATTATCAGCGCGCCCGAGGCGGAGACATCCGCAAGATGGATCATCGTGATCTTGTCTTCATCATGGTCGACATGGACTTTTTCAAAGAGGTCAACGATGTGCACGGGCACCCTGCGGGAGACCGGTTACTGCAGTTGGTAGCGCAGCGCCTCGCAACCGTCGTGCGCAAATCCGACGTGCTGGTGCGCTGGGGCGGAGAAGAATTTTTGATCATGAGCCGTTCAACGGATCCTTCGGGAACACCGGCGTTCTGCAGCCGGGTTCTCGAAGTCATATCTTCTGAGCCGTTCGATCTTGGCCACGGAATCGTGGTGAAGAAGACCTGCTCCGTGGGGTGGGCTTCGTATCCCTGGTGCCGCGGCGCATTTGAGGCGATTTGCGCTGAGGAATCTATTGGCCTGGCGGATGCGGCTCTGTATCGCGCCAAAGCGCTCGGGAGGAATCAGGGCGTTGGAATTTTACCGACAGAAGGGGCGAGCAAAAATCCAACAGACGTTTCCTTGATGTCGGTGCGCGACGAGAAGTCTCCGCTCGCACACATGATTCGCACCGCGTGCCCCGCGGTTGATTTGGCAAGAGAAAACGCGGCTGCAACCGCTGCCGGCAAAGGGAAAGCTTAATCTTTTCGAAGAATCATACTCATCCCAAGAAGCTGATCGCTTGACCTCTGCGATTGCGTTGACTACATTGAGAAGCCGGGTTGTGGCGTCAGGGGCATAACTTCTCATGAATGTAAAGAATCCTTCGCGGAAAACTGGCCTTCGTCAAAAGGCTCAATTGATGTCTGCATCGGAAATTGAACGCACGCTGGTGCGCCTGGCGTACGAAATCGTAGAAAAAAATGGTGGCGTCGACAGTTTAGGACTGGTTGGGATTCGCCGCCGCGGTGTGCCGATTGCTGAACGGCTGGGCAAAATCATTACGCGCATCGAGAGCGCCAAAGTCCCAGTCGGCACTCTGGACATCACGTTTTACCGCGATGATCTCTCGACACTGGGACCGAAGCCGGTGGTGCAGGAAAAGGAGATTGGATTCGAAATCGAGGACAAGAATATTGTGCTCGTCGATGATGTGCTTTTCACTGGACGCACCACTCGCGCCGCATTGGATGCATTGTTTTCGCACGGTCGTCCACGAAAGGTGCAACTGTGTGTTTTGATTGACCGCGGGCATCGCGAGATTCCTGTCGAAGCCAGCTTCGTGGGCCGCAATGTGCAGACTACGATGAATGAAGTCATCGAGGTCAAGCTGACGGAGATCGACGATGCCGAAAAAGTCTTGTTGATGGAAAAATAGGCCAAAGTTTCTGAAAAACAAAGGACGGTGGTTTGCGCCCCCGTCCTCTTTGTTTTGAAGCAAGCTCAGGCGAGCCTGGTGCAGACTGCCTTGGTTTGGGTGTAGAGGTTCAGCACATCGTGGCCCATCTCGCGGCCCCAGCCGGACTGCTTGTACCCTCCGAAGGGCAAGCCCGCGTCGAAGATGTTGTAGCAGTTGATCCAGACGGTTCCGGCACGGAGTTGCTCGGCCATGCGATGCGCCTTGCTGATGTCGCGCGTCCACACCGCGGCGGCCAAGCCATAGGCGCTGTCGTTGGCGCGAGGGATGATTTCCTCGGGATCGCTGAACGGCATGGCCGCGACCACCGGTCCGAAGATTTCTTCCTTCACCACCTTCATGTCTTCCTGCGTATTCACGAGCACGGTGGGTTCCACAAAGTATCCACGATCACCTGCTTTGTGGCCGCCGACAACGGCTTTCGCGCCTTCGGAAAATCCAGACTCGAGATATCCGCAAACGCGATTCAGTTGCTCTTCGGAAACCAGGGGACCCATTTGCGTGTCAGGTTCGAGGCCAGAGCCAACTTTGATTTTCTTAGCCTGGTCGGCAACGCCTTCTACCACGCGATCGTAAATCGATTTCTCGACGTACAACCGCGAGCCGGCGCAGCAGCACTGGCCGTGGTTGAAGAAGATCGCGCTGGCAGAGCCGGCAATGGCGGTGTCGAGATCGGCGTCTTTGAAGACGACGTTCGGCGATTTGCCACCGAGTTCCAGCGAGACCTTCTTGAGATTGCCGGTAGCCGCGTGCACGATCAGCTTGCCCACTTCCGTGGAGCCGGTGAAGGCGACCTTATCGACGTCGGGATGAGCAGCTAGCGCGGCCCCTGCCGTTTCGCCGTAACCGGGAACAATATTGACCACGCCTTCCGGGAAACCGGCTTCCATCACCAGTTCACCCAGACGCAGAGCGGAAAGCGGCGTCTGCTCAGCCGGCTTCAGCACGACGGTGCAACCGGTGGCCAGCGCCGGACCTAACTTCCACGCAGCCATCAGCAATGGGAAGTTCCAGGGAATGATTTGCCCGACAACTCCAACCGGCTCACGCAAGGTATAGGCGAAATATTGCGCGCCCGGAGTGTAGGGCACCGAAAGAGGAATCGTGTTGCCTTCCAGCTTCGTCGCCCATCCAGCCATATAGCGGAACAGATCCACGGCCAGCGGAACATCTGCCGCTTTGGCTATGTTGAGCGGCTTGCCATTGTCGAGGCTTTCGATGTAGCCGAATTCCTCAGTATGTTGTTCGAGGAGATCGGAAAGTTTCCACAGCAGGCGTCCACGTTGCGATGCCGTCATCCGCCGCCAAGGACCCTCGTCGAAGGCCTTGCGCGCGGCTTTCACTGCCCGATCGATGTCCTCCCGGTCGCCTTCGGCAATTTGAGCGAGAACTTCGCCGGTTGCGGGATTGTAGGTAGGAAAAGTCTTGCCGGAAGCGGCATTTACCCACTTCCCGTTAATTAACATCTTGCGTGGTTTGTCGATGAACTCCGCCACTTGTGGATGGATTTGCGGAGAAACTGCGATGCCCATAGGTCCTCCTTGATGCAACAGACTTGCGAGGCAGAAATGATGCCGGGCGATATGAAGATTGCCGCTATCCTAGCTCCGCATTGCGGCAAATGCAACGCGTTCGACAGGAAAAAATGACTGCAACATAATTGGTGCAAATGGAGGTGAACGGCCGGAACTACTCGCCGTACGGTACCCAGATGTTTTTGACCTGCGTCGCGTGCTCGAGGAACCAGCGTCCTTCGCCAACCTTCGGGTCGAACCAGTCGATAACGCGGCCTTCGTTGGTCCAGACCTGCTTTAGATTTCCAGTGGACATTGCTTTGGCTGACGCTACCGTGGCCTCGTCCCCGTAGCACCAGATCGCGTCAATATCGTCATGTTCGGCCAGTGTTTTTAGCAGTGGCGAAACGTAGCCGGTCACGATGTTGAGCGCGCCGGAGGGAAGATCGCTGGTATCGAATAACTGATATAGGTCTCCCGCGATCAGCGGATATTTCTCTGAAGGAATGGCGATCACCGTGTTTCCCGTCGCGAGCAGGGGCATCACCAGCGAGAGGAATCCCAGCAAGGGCGCTTCCGCAGAACAGATGACCCCTATGGTTCCAATCGGTTCGTTCATCGCAATTGCAATATTGCGAAAGGGCGGATTGTGCACGGCCCCGTCGAATTTGTCGGCCCATGCGGCGTAAGAAAAAATTCGCTGGATTCCAAGATCGACTTCGGATGACGCTTGTTTTTCGCCCACGACCATAGCCAGTCGCCGCATGATCTCGTCGCGGCGGAGAGCAAGATTTTCCGCACAGTAGTAGAGCACTTGCGCTCGGTTGTGTGCGGTCGCCTTCCCCCAGGCTTCGGCTTTGCGAGCCGCCTCCACGGCGTTGCGAATGTCCTTGCGATTGCCGAGAGGCGCTTCACCCAGCAAACGCCCATCGGGTGAACGCACCTCCATGCTGTAGCCCGAGTCGGGGCGAGCCTGCTTGCCGCCAATATAAAGCTTCACGGTGCGATCGATCGCGGGAGTGCTGGATTCCGATCCTTCCTCGGTTTGAGGCGCCGGATGTGCGCTCGTCGAAGGCAACTTCGGCGCATGCTTGAACCATTTGGGATCCATGTACTCAAGCAAACCCTCGCGCCCGCCTTCGCGCCCGTATCCGCTCTCACGATATCCACCAAAGCCGCAGGCAGCGTCGAACAGGTTGGTGCAGTTCACCCATACGACACCAGCCTTTAGCTGAGCGGCCACGTGCAGGGCGACATTGATGTTCTCGCTCCAGATACACGAGGCCAGGCCGTAGACAGTATTGTTTGCGAGTTCCACCGCTTCTCTCGGCGTGCGGAACGTCATCGCTGCGAGTACCGGACCAAATATCTCCTGCTGCGCGACGATCGAAGTGGGATGGACATTGCTGAGAAGCGTCGGCGGGTAATAAAAGCCGCGCGCAGGAAGTGCGGTCTGCGGCTGCCAACAGGTTGCGCCCTCAGCCACACCTTGCGCAACCATGCGCTGAATGCGGTCCAATTGCACTCGCGCCACGATTGCGCCGATGTCAATTGCCTTGTCCAGCGGCGGCCCGATCCTGAGGGTGCTCATGCGGTCTCGAATTTTGGCGATCAGAGGCTCGGCGATGCTTTCCTGCATCAGCAGACGCGATCCCGCGCAACAGACCTGCCCCTGATTGAACCATATCCCGTCGACCAACCCTTCGACGGCGCTGTCGAGATCGGCATCGTCGAAGATGATGAATGGCGATTTGCCTCCAAGTTCCAGCGACAGGCGCTTGCGGCTGGTAGCTGTTGCGCCGCGGATGGCGCGTCCTACTTCAGTCGAGCCCGTGAACGCGATCTTGTCGACATCCGGATGCTTGACCAAAACCTCGCCAGTCGTGCCATCTCCGGTGACAATGTTGACGACACCGGCGGGAAGTTCTGCTTCCCGGCACAGTTCGGCAAAAGCGAGCGCGGTGAGCGGCGTGAACTCCGCAGGTTTCAGAACCACTGTATTTCCGGTTGCTAAGGCGGGCGCAATTTTCCACGCGAGCATAAGCAGCGGAAAATTCCAGGGGATGATCTGCCCGACCACGCCGCACGCTTCGTGCTCCGGAAATTCCTGCTCGAGCAATTGAGCCCAGCCCGCGTGATAGTAAAAATGTCGTGCTACCAGCGGGATGTCGATATCGCGGCTCTCGCGAATGGGCTTGCCATTATCCATGGTTTCGAGCACCGCGAGCAGGCGCGAATGCTTCTGAACCAGCCGCGCCAGCGCGTAGAGATAGCGCGCCCGCGCATGGGGAGTCAGCGCACGCCACTTCGGGCTCGCTGCGCGGGCGGCTTTGACGGCAGTATCGATATCGGCAGCGCTGCCTTGCGCGATGTTGGCCAGCTTCTCCCCAGTCGATGGATCGAAGGTGTCGAAATATTCTCCAGCCGCGGGCGCCTGCCAAGCGCCATCGATAAACAATCCAAAGCGGCGGCCGTGGTGGTCCAGCCAAGCTGTGGCTTCCTTCGGATCTTCAGGAGCGGGTCCGTATTCCATGCTCACGAATTTTTCGGCGATGCTCATTCGGCCTCGGTTCGTCTCTTCCCATAGAAAACCGCAGCGCTACGCCATTGGATGGCGATACTCGGCGGAGTAGTGTCCGGTCACGAAGTGATCCAATTGCCGCTCGATATCCCCCAATAAACCGCTCGCGCCGAAACGAAACATTTCCGCTCGCAGCCATGATTCACCCAATTCTTCCTTCAGCATGGCCAGCCAATCGAGCGATTGTTTTGCGGTGCGGATTCCCCCGGCGGGCTTGAATCCCACGGCCATCCCTGTCTGCTGTGTATATTCGCGGATCGCGCGCACCATGACCAGACTTACCGGGAGTGTGGCATTGGTAGGTTCTTTGCCAGTCGAGGTCTTGATGAAATCAGCGCCTGCCATCATGGCAACGTAACTTGCGCGCGCCACATTGCGCAAAGTCAATAGGTCGCCGGTGCCGAGAATCACCTTCATGTGAGTGGTGCCGCATGCCTGCTTGAAGGCTGCGATCTCGTCGTACAAAGCCTGCCAACGTCCGCCGAAGACATGGGCACGCGTGATGACTACATCGATCTCGTGGGCGCCGGCTTCTACCGAGCGTCGAATTTCGGCCACCCGTTCCGCCAGCGGTGAAAGTCCAGCCGGGAATCCCGTGGAGACGGCCGCGACCCGAATCCCGCTACCCTCAAGGGCATTGAGCGCGGTTTCGACGAAGGTGTGGTAGACGCAAATGGCGGCGACTTTAATTCCCAATTCCTGAATCCCGAGCTTTTCGACTAATTCTTGCTGGATGGGATGACGTCCTTTGGCGCACAGCCTTCGTACGCGCTCGTCCGTGTCGTCGCCGGAGAGCGTGGTTAGATCCATGCACGAGATCGCCCGCAAAAGCCAGGCAGCCTGCCAGTCCTTCTTAACGGTGCGCCGCGCGACCTGGGATTGGGCCCGGCGTTCGACCGCGCTGGTATTCACGCGGACTTCCTGCAACCAATTCAGATCAAGGGGAATGCCAGTGTTCGCAAGCAGAGGCCGGCCATGGAGTGATGCAATGGACTCCGCCGGATGCGAATCGCCGGTTGCAAGCCGGTCTTCCGAATGCCGCCGGATCGCATAATCATGCTCGCCTGACATTGCCGATCGCCTCGAGTTGCCATTGTACGGCAGCCTCTCTCGCAACACGAAATGCGACCCGCAGCGGGGTTCTTGATCAGGCCAGCCTGCAACAATCGGCGTCACAATGTACCGCAAGGGTTTACAATGGCGCACGATTCGTCCCAGCAAACCTGATCCATTTTCTCTATGAGCAAGACAACGGTATCCGCCGAGGTGCGGAAGAGACTCGAAGACGCCGCAGCCAAGGTGATGAAAAATGCGCATGCTCCCTACTCGAACTTCCACGTGGGAGCCGCGATCCTCCTGACCAATGGGAGAATCTTTTCCGGATGCAACGTGGAGAACGCTTCTTACGGCATGACGAACTGTGCCGAGCGTACCGCTATTTTTACGGCCGTGGCTGAGTTGGGACCCAAGATTGACATCCAGGCCGTAGCGGTCACGAACGATCGGGGCATGCCCTGCTCTCCCTGCGGCGCCTGCCGGCAAGTGATCTACGAATTCGGCTCTGACGCGACGATATTCTTTCAAAGCGCCCGCGGACCGAAGCAGGCGCATATCACCGAACTTCTTCCAGAAGGATTCCGTCTCCAGTGACCCAGCCGAGTTCTGCGGCGACAAGCTTTCGCGCGATCGACGTCATCCGCAAGAAGCGAGACGGCATTGAATTATCTGGTTACGAAATCGAAGCGCTGGTCCATGCTTACACCAAAGGCGACATTCCCGACTATCAGGTTTCGGCGTGGCTGATGGCAGTTGTTTTGCGCGGCATGACGCGCCCGGAAACTGCTGCTCTGACGGATGCCATGCTGCGCTCGGGTGAGGTTCTCGATCTCTCTTCGCTGCCCAATCGCAAAGTGGATAAGCACTCTACGGGAGGAGTGGGCGATAAGACCTCTCTGGTGCTGGCGCCGTTAGCGGCGGCGGCCGGAGTTACCGTCCCGATGATCAGCGGACGTGGACTCGGGCACACGGGGGGCACGCTCGACAAGCTCGAGGCAATTCCCGGATTTAATGTGAACCTTGCAGTCGCTGAGTTCCGGCGCGTCCTCGAGGTGTGTGGGTGCGCGATGATCGGCCAGACTGCGGAGATTGCGCCCGCGGATCGAAAACTTTACGTACTACGCGACGTGACCGCCACCGTAGAGAGTCCCTATCTGATCTGCGCTTCCATCATGAGCAAGAAACTGGCGGAAGGTATTGACGCTCTCGTTTTGGACGTGAAGACCGGCTCGGGCGCCTTCATGAAAAGCGAAAAGGACGCCGCCTTCCTTGCCGAATTGATGGTCGAGACCGGCGAACGCATGGGCAAGCAAGTGGTCGCGCTCATCACCGACATGGATCAGCCACTGGGAAATATGATCGGCAATGCTTTGGAAGTCGTGGAGGTGATCGAAGTGCTCCGCGGCGGCGGCCCCGCAGACTTGCGGGACCTTTGCCTGGAACTGGCCGGATGGATGCTGCATATGGGAGGCGTGACGAAATCTGTTGCTGAGGGAAAGCAGCAGAGCGCCCATCTACTTTCTTCCGGCAAAGCGCTGGAAAAATTCCGCGAGATGGTGCAACTCCAGGGAGGTGATCCGCGGAGCATTGAGGATACCAGGAAGCTTCCACACGCGAGCTACACGACGACGGTGGTGGCATCGAGATCCGGCTTTATCGGTTCCCTGCAATGCGAGCAGATCGGCACGGCTTGCGTAATACTCGGTGGCGGCCGCGAACGCAAGGAAGATTCTGTCGACCCGGCGGTGGGAATTGTGCTGCACAAAAAAGTCGGAGATCGGGTTGACGCTGGAGAGTGGCTCGCTACGATTCATTACAACGCCGAGTCGCGTGCGCAACGGACAAAGCAATTGATCGAGGAAAGCTGCGAAATCTCTGATGCACTTCCCGCATCGACGAGGCCGCTAGTCCACAGAGTCATCGGAAAATCCGGAGAAAAACGCTGATGGGACGATTCACGGGAATTCTTGGCCTCCTGACCATGCTCGGACTTGCCTTTCTGTTTTCCACCAACCGGCGCGCGATCCGTACCAAGACTGTGGCCTGGGGCCTTGGCCTGCAGATCGTATTCGCCATTTTTGTGCTGCGCATCGATTTCGGCCGACGCATGTTTCAGCTGGCGGGCGACGCCGCTAATCGCGTGCTCAGCTATGCATACGTAGGCTCGGAATTTGTGTTCGGCGATCTCGGCAAGCAGAGTTCCCACGCGGGCTTCATCTTCGCATTCCAGGTTCTCCCCGTTGTTATTTTCATCTGCGCGTTGTTCGCGATCCTCTATCACTACGGGATCATGCAGTTCATTATTCGCATTGCCGCTTGGGCCATGACGCGCATCATGGGCGCCAGTGGGGCGGAATCGCTGAATGTCGCGGCAAGCATCTTCATGGGGCAAACGGAGGCGCCCGTCACTATCCGACCGTTCTTGCCGGACCTGACTCGCTCCGAACTGATGACCGTGATGACCAGTGGCATGGCTCATGTCTCCGGTTCAATAATGGCTGCTTATTTCGCATTCGGCGTCGAGCCCCGCCATGTTCTCAGTGCCGTGATCATGACAGCGCCCGGCACAATTTTAGTTTCGAAGATGCTGGTGCCGGAAACCGAACAGCCCAAGACTGCCGGACGAGTCGTCATGAGTGAAGAGGAGGAAGACGCCGAGAAAAAAGAAAACTTGTTGGGAGCAGTGGCTCGAGGCACTGGCGACGGCCTGCACATGGCTCTTAATATCGGCGCCATGCTGATTGCCTTTCTGGCGCTCATCGCGCTCATCGATGGCATTATGCACGGCATTCACAACGGTCTGGCGCACTTCGGATTTCTATGGTTCCCGTCCAGCCTGGAAAGCATTTTCGGCGTCCTGTTCTCTCCCATTGCCTGGGTCATCGGCGTCCCCTGGCACGACTGCGCCGCCATTGGAAATCTTCTGGGCACGCGCATGGTGTTGAACGAATTGGTGGCGTTCTCCATGCTAGGGCCGCAAAAAGCCGTGCTCGATCCGCGCTCCTTCACGATCGCGACCTTCGCCCTCTGCGGATTTGCAAATCTCAGTTCGATTGGGATCCAGATCGGCGGCATCAGCGCGCTGGCTCCCAATCGAAGAGGCGACCTGGCCCGGCTCGGGCTGCGTGCAATGCTGGCGGGGACAATGGCAAACCTGATGTCGGCTTCTATCGCCGGCATGCTGCTCTGAAGTCTCAATCAACTAAAGGAGATTCCCTTTGAAGCGATGCGTGGTGTTGTCTTGTCTTGTTTTTGGATTCTTGCTCAGTGCGCTGGCGCAGCAGCGAGTGATCATTGACACGGATCCGGGCGTCGATGACGCCATGGCGATCTTGTTGGCGCTGAACTCTCCCGAGTTGAAGGTCGAGGCCATCACGGTGGTCCCAGGAAATGTGGACGCTCGCCAGGGACTGGAGAACGCTCTCAAACTGGTTTCGCTCGCAGGGCGCTGCGATCTCGTTGTCGCCGGCGGTGCGCAGCATCCCTTGAATCAGAAGTTGATCACCGCTCAGTTCTGGCACGGAAAGAACGGCCTAGCGAATGTCGAGTTACCTGCCAGCAAGTGCAGGGCAGATCAGCGATTCGGACCGGATCTCATTATCGAACTGGCGCACAAATATCCGCACGAAATTACGCTCATTCCCGTCGGGCCACTTACAAATATTGCGCTGGCAGTTTCCAAGGATCCATCGATCGTGCCGCTCGTGAAGAACATTGTCATCATGGGCGGCTCCATCAGCGGCGGCAATGTGAACGGCGCCGCCGAAGCCAACATTTACAACGACCCGGAGGCCGCTTCGATTGTGTTCAATGCCGGTTGGATGGTCACGATGGTCGGCTCCGATGTAGGCGAGCGCACCATCATTACGCGCAAGCATCTTGCCGAAGTGCAAGCCATGCATGGTCCGGAGAGCGACTTCATTGCCAAACTGGCGGATTTCTATATCACGCGTTCGGAGAAAAGCGGTTATCAGGGCGCGGCAATGTACGATCCGCTCGCGGTCGCGGCCGTCATCGATCCGACTCTGGTCACGCTCAAAGACATGCACGTGGACGTGGAAACCAAAGGCGAGTTTACTCGGGGCGAGACGGTGGCGAACCGCATGGGCTCCGACGAAAACAACGTCCTGCACGGCGATCACTACGAGATCGAAGGGGTGATTGAGTTAAAGCCGAATGCCCGCGTGTGCCTCGCCTCCGATGCTGAGCGATTTCTGCAGCTGTTCATCAGCCGTATCAAGGGGAAATGATCGTGGTTCGGATCAACCGTTGGCGTGTGCGACCAGCAGAATTGCGACCACATAGAAAACGAACATGAGCGCGAGATACATTTTTGCCCGCGAACCTGAGCCCGCGAATTCTTTCCATGCCAGCACTCCCCACAGCGCCGCCACCATGGGCGCCGACTGGCCAACCGCGTAAGCAATCGCGAATCCCGTCACCTTTCCAGCTACGACATTGAACACTGTACCGACGCCCCAGATAACGCCTCCGAGCAGCCCGAGAAGATGGCCCGAAGGGGGGCCGCTAAAAAAGCCGGCAAAGCTCACCGGCTCTCCGACCAGAGGCTTCTTCATGAAGTAAATATTCCAGATGAAGCACGAGAGCAGGGCCCCGAGAGTAAGAAAAACGATGGAACTGTACGGAGTCAGGGGAGTGCCGCGGGTTGCCGAATACGCGACCAGTGGATTCCACAGGCTCATCAGTACGCCCGAGACGATGCAGGTCACGATGCTTTTTCGCGACACAGTGCGCCCCGCGCTCGCGAGACTTCCATAAGCCTTCCCGTCGAGGATCACCGCTACGAGCGCACATCCTACGCCGATCGCCAGGAATAACGCGTTCCCTTTGGGTTCAAGTGCATAACTCAACACCACGCCTACCACTAGAGCAATTCCGATGGAGATTGGAAAAGCGACCGCCAGTCCGGCCATATCGATCCCAGCAACTAATAGAAGATTTGCCAAATTGAAAATTGCTCCACCTACCAGAGTAGAGATAATGTTTGCCGTGTCGGCAGAGTGAACATTGTTAAGAAAGCTGGAAGCATCGTTTCCGGTGCTGCCCATGGTGAAGGCGAGGACTAGAGACATCAGAAAAATGCCGATTGCATAATCCCAATAAAAAAGCTCAAATCGATAATTCTTGACGCCTTTGTACGTATTGGCCCACGAACCCCAGCAGATCGCGCTGGTGATCATCATCAAGAGCGCGACAGTCAGACTGGATGGCGTGTACATGCGCTTCCCCCTTGGAAAGTTTGTAACTGTACTCTTCTTTGCAGAGGGCCACAAGCCTTAAACGCCGCACGCGTCTGCTATCCTTACGCGCGTGTCTCGCACTTTCCTGATTGATACCGATACCGCTTCGGATGACGCCGTCGCATTGATCATGGCATTGCGCGCGCCAGATGTGAGGGTTGCGGCGATTACGGTCGTCGCAGGGAATGTCGATGTGAAGCAGGCCATTCGAAATGCCTTGTACACCGCTGAACTTTGCGGTTCTGACGTTCCCGTCTACTCCGGGGCCGACAAGCCTCTGGTGCGCCTGTATCAGAACGCCACCTGGTTTCATGGACGCGACGGTCTGGGAGACCACGGGTATCCGCCGCCAAAGAACTCAGGGCAGGCGAATCACGCAGTGGATGCGATCATTGAAACCATCGAGGCGAATCCGGGGTTGGTGCTGATCACGCTCGGACCTCTAACAAACGTTGCTTTAGCGGTCGCGAAGAAACCTGCTATCGCAGCCCAGGTCAGCCGTTGCGTAGTGATGGGTGGGGCGCCATGTTGCGAGGGAAACGTGACCCCGGCAGCAGAATACAACATTTGGGTTGATCCCGAGGCTGCGCGCATCGTGATGCGGAGCGGTTTGCCGATCGAGTTGATCGGCTGGCACCTTTGCAGGGGAGAGGCGGTGTTGAGCAGCGACGACATCGAACAGGTTCACAAGTTGAAAACAAAACTGGCTCACTTCGCAATCGAGTGCAACAGTCACGCTCGCATTGCCTACAAGATACAAACCGGGGAAGACGGAATCTGCCTGCCGGATCCAGTTGCCATGTGTCTCGCGTTGGATCCGAGTGTCGGCACGGTTTGGAGCGAGCACTGCGTTGAGGTCGAGACGCAAAGCGAATTAACCCGGGGAATGACCGTTGTCGATCGCCTGAATGTTGCGCACGATGAACGAAATCAAGCGGTGTGGCACGACGCAATCAGCGCCGGCCAGAAAGCGAAGGTGTGCTGGCAGATCGATAACCGACGATGGAAAGAAGCTCTGTATCGCGCGCTGCGCTGATGATTATCCATTGATCTGCGCATACGTCGAGCGCCGCAAAAATTCTCCCTGACCGGCGCGGCCCATGAACTTCTCCCCTTGCACCACAATTTTTCCTCGGGACAAGACCGCGTCCGGCATTCCGGTGACCTGAATTCCTTCGAACATCGAATAATCGACGCGCATGTGATGGGTCTTTGCGCTGATCGTGTGTTTTCGCTGTGGATCGAAGACCACAAGGTCGGCATCGCTTCCCACTGCAATTGTGCCTTTCCGTGGATAAAGGCCGAACAGTTTGGCCGGGGTGGTTGAGACCAATTCCACGAAACGGTTGGCGTTGAAACGTCCCGCCGCCACGCCTCCGGAGTAGATCAGGCTCATGCGATGCTCTACGCCGGGACCTCCATTGGGAATTTTCGTGAAATCGTCACGTCCTAATTCTTTCTGCTCTTTAAAACAGAACGGGCAATGGTCCGTGGAAACAACCTGCAGGTGGTCGCGCTTCAAACCATTCCACAGTCTTTCCTGATGCCATTTCTCCCGCAGAGGCGGCGTAAAGACGTACTTGGCACCTTCAAAGCCCGGAGCATCGAAATTCTCAATTGAAAGATAGAGGTATTGTGGACAGGTTTCGGCGTATACCGGGAGACCGCGATCGCGCGCCTCGCGCACCTTCTCGAGCGCTTCGTTGCAGCTCAGATGAACAATGTAGATGGGTGCTCCGGCCATCTCGGCCAGCGCAATCGCGCGCGCTGTGGCCTCGGCTTCGGCAGTGGTCGGCCGCGTGAGCGCGTGATACTTCGGCGCTTTCTTCCCCTCAGCCAGGGCTTGCTGCACGATGACGTCGATCGCACTACCGTTCTCGGCATGCATGCACACCAGCCCGCCATTTTTCGCGGTTGTCTGCAGAGCTTTAAAAATGCTGCCGTCATCCAGCATGAAGACGCCAGGGTACGCCATGAACAGCTTGAAACTGGTCACGCCCTCGCGGACCAGATCATTCATCTCCGCAAGTTGTCCGCCAGAGACATCGGTAACAATGCAGTGAAACGCATAGTCGCAGACCGCTTTGCCGGCAGCCTTACTCATCCATGTGTCAAAAGCCTGCCGCAGCGGTTGGCCTTTGTATTGGATGGCAAAGTCGATCAGCGTAGTGGTCCCGCCGAACGCTGCTGCCCGCGTACCGGTCTCAAAATCATCGGCGCTGGTTGTGCCTCCGAACGGCATGTCGAGATGAGTGTGAACGTCGATGCCGCCCGGCATCACGAGCTTGTTTGAAGCGTCCAATATTTCGGCGGCATTTTGCGTTGGAAGATTTGCTCCGATCGCTGCGATCTTCCCGTTGGCGATCGCAATGTCAGCCACGTAAGTATCCGTTGCGGTCACCACCGAACCATTTCGGATGATCGTGTCGAAGCTCATGAGACCTCCGCTGCTCGCCTGAAGCAGGAAGGAATTATGCTACACTGCCGCCCTTCGGTTCTTCACAATCTGTATCCGCTTGGGTGAAAGGGACCAGCCATGCAATTCGGGATCACCATCAAGCCTGACATCTCGGTCGAACGCATCGTAGCCTTGACCCGGCAAGCGGAGAGGGCCGGATTCGAATATGGCTGGATCTTCGACTCCCATGTGCTCTGGAAAGATCCGTACCCGTTGCTTACGCTGATGGCAACCAATACGCAGCACATGAGATTGGGCACATGCGTTACCAATCCCGCGACTCGTGATCTGACTGTGACTGCCAGCCTATTCGCAACTTTAAACTTAATTTCCGGCGGCCGGATGGAACTTGGCATTGGCCGCGGCGACAGCTCGCGGCGCGTGCTGGGAAAGAAGCCCGTGAGTTGGTCGCAACTGGAAGCTGCGGTGAAAGAGTTCCGTGACCTGACATCCGGGCGGGAAGTGCAGCATGAGGGTCAACCTGCGCGCCTGACGTGGGCAGAAATCTCTCCGCGAGTGTGGATCGCGGGCTACGGGCCCAAGGTCTTGCACATGGCCGGTCGCGTGGCGGATGGGATCATCCTGCAATTCGCAGATCCTGGGTTGATCGACTGGTGTATGGGTTTCGTCAGAGAAGGAGCGCGCGCCGCGGGGCGCGATTCCAAGCGCATCGAAGTAATGTCAGCCGCTCCCGTGTGGGTCTCAAAAGATCTGAATGTTGCGCGGGAACGCGTGCGTTGGTTCCCGGCTCTGGTCTCGAATCACGTGATGGACCTCATCCGGCAGTACAGGCCCGAAGATCTTCCTCCGGCACTCACTTCCTATGTGCAGGACCGCGGTCATTACGATTATCAGCACCACTGCGAAGTGGAGAGCGACAATGCAAATTTTGTTTCCGACGAAGTGGTGGATCGTTTCACCCTGGTCGGATCCCTCGAAGCCCATCACAAGAAATTGCGCGACCTTGAGGCTGTAGGGGTGACGCAGTTCAATATCTACCTGATGTGCGGCGACGAAGAGCAGACCCTTGAGACATACGGGAAGGATGTTCTGCCAAACTTTCTGGGCGCAGCAAAAGGCTAACGAGCTACGCCGCGCTTTGAGAGGCGAGCAACACTTCGTCCTGCAGTTTCATCAACAGGTAGTAGGCAACAAACGAAACTGCGAAGCCAACAAACCATGAATAATCGTAGAGCGCACGGACTGATGGCACGGCCAGTCCGGCCAGGGCCGTGCCCGCTCCCAGCGCCAGTGCGATGATCGCACGCCAGTTGAATCCGTGCGCATACTCGTAAATCCCTCCGCGTAAATATAAATCGTTCACCTGCAGCAGTCGGCGCCGAATCAGGAAGTAGTCGCAAATCATAATGCCGGCTACCGGTCCGAGAAACGCCGCATAGCCTCCCAACCATCCCAGAATGAACGTCCGGTAATTGGACAACAGTTTCCATGGCATCAGCGCGATGCCCATAAAGCAAGTGATCACGCCGCCTGTGCGAAAGTTGATACCTCGGGGCCACAGATTGGAAAAATCGTTGGCCGGCGAAACGACATTCGCGCCAATGTTGACGTTTAAGGTCGCGAGCAGAATTGCCACGAGTGAAATTACAACTGCCACCGGCGAGTGGAAGCGGCTCAGCAATTGCACAGGATCCCAGATCGCAGTCCCGTAGATCACCACCGTCGCCGAAGTCACGACAATACCTACAAAGGCGTAAAGCGTCATGGTCGTAGGAAGCGCCAACGCCTGCCCAATCATCTGCTCGCGCTGATTTCGTGCAAAGCGCGTGAAGTCGGGAATGTTCAACGATACCGTGGCCCAGAATCCGACCGTTCCATTGAGCGCTGGAATCAAGAATTTCAGGAAATCCGGGAAGTTCGTAAAGCGGGAGGGGACCGAGAACATGGGGCCGAATCCGCCTGCAGTGTGATAGGCCCAGCCCAGCAGAAGCAGTCCCACTGCGAGCAGAACAGGCGCGCTGATGCCCTGCAGAATCCGGATGTATTCGATTCCTTTCAGCACCACTGCGAGATTAATGAACCAGAAAATCAAAAAGCAGATGGCGGTCCCGTAAGGAAAATCTTTCCACGCCGGTAACAGAGTCGCCAGCAAAGTGCTGATCGCTTCTCCGCCGATCCATGTTTGAATGCCGAACCATCCACACGCGACCAGGGCACGCAAAACCGCTGCGACGTTTGCGCCCAACACGCCGAACGAGGCGCGCGCCAGAACCGGAAAAGGAATCCCGTACTTTGCCCCGGGATGAGAATTCAACAGCATCGGGGCAAGCACAATCACATTTCCGATGAAGATTGTGGCAACGGCTTGCCGCCAGTTCATCCCGCCCTGAATAAGGCTGGCGGCGAGCATGTAGGTGAGAATGTTCACCGACATCGAAATCCAAAGCGCCGCAAAATTGTATGTACCCCAGTGCCGTTGCGCAGAACTCGCCGGCGCAAGATCGTGGTTATATAGGGAGCTGGCTTCGATCCGGGACTGACGTTCTGGTGTGCTCATCACGTTTCAGTAGCGCCGCCGGGTGCCAGGCGGGCATCCGCGCCCGCATTGGCAAGCGGTGAAGCCGCTTCGTTCAATCCGCAGCTGCCGATGCCGCGCTCTGTGAAGTAAGTGCCCCATAGGTCTCAGGCCTGCGATCGCGGAAGAACTGCCAGACCTTCCGGACTTCGGCAATCATATCGAGATCAAGATCGGCAACCACGATTTCGTCTTTGTTGCGGCTGGCCTGCGCAATGATCTTGCCCCGGGGATTACAGAAATAACTCTTTCCATAAAACTCGCCGATGTTCCAGGGCTTTTCCTTTCCCACGCGATTAATCGCACCGACAAAATACCCATTCGCAACGGCATGCGCCGGCTGCTCCAACTCCCAGAGGTATTCGGAAAGTCCAGCTACCGTGGCCGAAGGGTTAAAGACGATCTCCGCCCCATTCAATCCCAAGATGCGTGCGCCCTCAGGAAAATGCCGGTCATAACAGATATAGACCCCGACGCGCGCGTACTTCGTTTCAAACACCGGATATCCCAGATCGCCCGGCGTGAAATAAAATTTCTCCCAGAACCCGGGATGGCAGTGCGGAATATGGTGCTTGCGGTACTTGCCCAGATAGCGCCCGTCCGCATCGATCACCGCTGCCGTGTTGAAATAGACCCCGGGCATGTGTTCCTCGTAAACCGGAACAACCATTACCATGTTGTATTTGGCCGCGACCTTCTGCATGAGCTCCGTCGTCGGTCCATCCGGCACCTTCTCAGTCATTTCATACCAACGGGCATTCTGCTCCGCACAAAAGTACGGACCATTGAAAAGCTCCTGCAGGCAGAGGATCTTTGCCTTCTTGCGCGCGGCCTGCTCGATCAATTTCATGTGCTTGTCGATCATTGCCTTCCGGATCTGCGCGAGCGGTCGCTCGGTGCTGAGCGCGTTGCTGGCTTGGATCAGGGCGCAGCGGACAATGCGGGGCATGGGTCCCTCCAAAACTCAACGGTCGAGGAAGAAAACTATAGCAGAAACAGCTTGGCCCAACGTTGAGACGCCAATCCTACGCAATGCGCCATTGACAGGCTCCCGCCGCGCTGAATAGACTCGCCCTTCCTTAACTGACAGGATTCAACATGGCAAAGCGTCCCCGAATCGCGGTGGTGGGTAGCGCCAACATCGATCTGACGACATTCACAGAACGTTTTCCAAAGCCCGGCGAGACGATATTTGGTCAAAAATTCGATCTAGGATTCGGCGGAAAAGGGGCCAATCAAGCGGTAGCCGCGCGTCTCTGCGGCGCGGAAGTGTTCATGGTCGCGCGTGTGGGCAGCGATCTATTCGGACCAGCGACTATCGAGAATTTTCGAAAGCAGGGCATCGACCCCTCGCACGTCAAGCAAGTCGAGGGCCTGTCGAGCGGCGTGGCTCCCATCTTTGTCGAGCCCAACGGGCAGAACCGTATCTTCGTGGTCAAGGGAGCGAACGACGCTTTGAAGCCCGTGGACGTCGACGCCGCTGCCGACGTGCTGAAGACGTGCGACTGCATCGTGCTTCAGTTCGAAATTCCCATTGAAACCGTGTATTACACCATTGCATTTGCGCGGAAGCATAGCATCCGCTGCATCTTAAATCCGGCGCCCGCGCAAGCGGTCGATATGGCCGCGCTCAAGGATCTCGACTACTTTGTGCCCAACGAAAGCGAAGCCGAGACCATCACGGGAGCGAGTGTGAAAACCGTCGAAGATGCGAAACAGTGTGCGGAGAAACTTGTCTCATGCGGGATCCGCCGCGTAATCATCACTCTCGGAGCCAATGGATCTCTTCTCGCCAGTCGTAACGGTTGTGAGCACATTTCGCCATTCGTGGTGAAGAGCGTCGACAGCACCGGTGCGGGCGACGCCTTCATCGGCAGCTTCGCCGTTTTTCTCGGTGAGGGAGTGCCCGAGATGGAAGCCGTTCGCCGCGCCAACCTGTACGCAGGTCTCTCGACGACTGGAGTGGGAACGCAGAAATCGTTTTACGATCGCGCTCGCTTCGATGCAGAGTGGACAACACGGTCGTAGATGGCTCACTCCCCCATTACTCCAGTCAGACTGCATACAGCTTTTTTACGAATTCCTGAGCACATACGTTCGGTAACAGTTTTCCACTACGAAAATTCTTGACTAACCAGTGAAAGGCAATTTATAAGCCGTGTCTGTGGTAGGGGGAACCTCCTGACTTCGTGGGAAGGGGAGGGTCTGTTTTCTTGGGGCGGTGGGGCCGCCGAAAGGGGTTCAAGGCATGTCGAGGAAGCATACGCTTTCTGCGGTTGTTTTCTGTCTGTTCGTATCTCTTTCCAGCCCATTCCTGTTCGGGCAAGCGACCGGAAGTTTTTCCGGCACGGTTACCGACAATGCAGGCGCGCTGGTTACCGCCGCCACAGTGAAGATCACCTCTCAGGGTACAGGTCTCACGCGTGACACTAAGACCGACCAATCCGGTCACTACCTCGTTCCTCTGCTTCCCATTGGGATCTACACGATCCAAGTGCAAGCCCCGGGCTTCTCCTCCGTGGAACAAAAAGACATTCGCCTCCAAGTGGACGAACAGCGGGAGTTCGATTTCAATCTCAAGCCTGCTTCTGTGAATACAACGGTGGAAGTGAATGCTACCGAAGTGACTGTCGAGACCTCGAACCCATCGCTTGGCCAGGTCATCACCGCTGAGGAGGTGGCCGAGCTGCCCCTGAACGGCCGCAACTTCGTGCAACTGGCGACGCTCACCCCCGGCACAACCCAGTCCACCAACCCCAACAGTTTCTTTACCAATGCGGCGAGCAGTGAGGCGGCCACGCGAGGAGCGTTCTCACTCTCCGTGGGCGGCTCGCGGGAACAGAGCACGGATTGGCTTCTCGACGGCAACGACAACAATCAACTGGACGAAGGCGGAATCGGAATCTTCTCCGATATCGACGCCATCCAGGAATTCAAGGTATTGACCTACAACTACTCCGCCGAATACGGGGAGCGGGCCGGCCCCACGGTGCTGGTCACAACCAAGTCAGGCACCAATCAATTTCATGGATCGTTGTTTGAATTCTTCCGCAACACCAAGCTCGATGCTCGCAGCTACTTCGCTACTTCCGTTGAGAAATTTAATCTGAATCAGTTTGGTGGTTCTTTCGGCGGACCTATCAAGAAAGACAAGACGTTTTTCTTTGTCGACTATCAAGCGAAAATGCAGCGCCACGGAATTCCGTTTACGGGCTTTGTTCCCACGACGGGAATGACCACCGCGGACGCGAACGGTAATTACGATTTCAGCGGTGCCCCGACCGTATTGAGCGGAAAAGTGCTTACGAATCCCTACTCGGGTAGTCCTTTCGCGTGCCTACCGGGAACCACAACTCCCGAACCCGTACTTGCGAATGGTAGCCAAGCCCCGGGTGGTACTCCCTGCCCCATTATTCCCGGCAGCGTAGTAAATCCGGTTGGCCTGAAAGTAATGCAGCTTTACCCAACTCCTAATGCTCTTAACGCCGTTGGATACAACTACATCAATGAGCCGGTACGAAAGCTGAATGAGGGCACGTGGGATATCCGCCTGGACCACAACATTTCCAGCAAAGATTCAGTGTTTGGTCGGTTCAGCTACGATCAGGCCACCAACTTCGTGCCTGGCGGTTCGCCGACGTGGACCGAACAGAATGCCTTTGGCAGCAACCAGTACATCGACAACCATGGTCGTAATGCAGCCCTGTCGGAAACGCACGTGTTCTCTGCGAACACGATCAATCAAGTCACGGTCGGCTACAACCGCATTTTCAATCACATTCTGTCTTTCGGAACGGGCACTTGCGAAGCTGCCATCATTGGAATTCCTGGGGCAGATCTGGGATCGAAGTGCGATTCCATCACCGGGTATCCGGCGAGTCTGAACCAGTCGAGCAAGGACTGCATCAGCTGCGGCATGACGTCGTTTCTGATGTCGAACTATTTCGCGATCGGTGACCGCGGATATGCGCCCTACCAGGGTGGCACTAATGTCTATTCTGTTTCTGACACCCTCAATCTGATTCGTGGGAGGCACAACATCCGCTTCGGCGCTACTTTCCGCGCCAACCAGATGAACGTGAGAAACAACGCGTTTCAGGACGGGTTCGTGGTGGAGAACGCCGGCCTGACCGGCGACGACGCTGCGGATTTGCTGCTGGGCGGGACAGGCATCTTCGCAGCCCATGATCAGACTTTCCTGGGCGGCACTGTGGGCCGCCGCTGGAAACTGTTTCGTCCCTTCGTGCAGGACGAGTGGCGGATCACCAACAGTTTGACCCTGAGCCTTGGGGTTGGTTGGGCTTTAGCCACGCCGCAAACCGAGGTACAAAACCGTCAAGCGAACTTTGATATCCAGACGCTGAAGTGGTACGTGCCGAAGGGCAGCCCGACATTGGACAGTTGTACCGTCTGTGTACCAACCGACGGCCGCGTGGGCATTCAATTCCAAAAAACAGCATTTGAGCCGCGGATTGGATTGGCCTGGAGGGTGATGGGTAGCGATAAGACGGTCATTCGCGCCGGCTATGGAATTCTCCACGATTCCGCGTGGAACCAGGGCGGGCAAGGTTTGTGGCAGAACCCGCCCTATTATGCGGAGGTGGACCCCTGCCCGAGCGACTTCTGTTTTGCATTCGGCAGCACGCTGTCTGGAGGCTTCCTGGTTCCTGCGGCGACTCCCTCGAGTACACCGGTCACAGGAGGAGCCGTTCTGTCCTCGCCGGTTAATCCCGCCAGTTACACCGGAACCATTCAGTCCATGAACCGCAACTTCGTACAGGGAATGGTGCAGCAGTTCAACCTGAATGTGGAGCGGCAGTTGCCTGGAAACGTCGTTTTGACTGCTGGATATGCGGGCACGCGCAGCACCCACATCCTGGTGGGTCAATCCAACGAGAATCTAACGTCGCCGAGTGCATGTGATCCTACGAGCCCAGACTATAATCCGGCTTACACGATTGGGTGCGATTTCCCGAGCTATCCTTATGCAGCACCGTTCCAATCGGTCAATGCCAACAACAGTGTAGGGACAGCCCGCTATGACTCGCTCCAAATCAAGGCCGAAACCAAGAGCACGCGTCACGGGCTTTATGCATTATTGGGCTACACGTGGTCCCGCACGTTCGACTCCGGCATGCCCGACGGGCTGGGAACGAACCCCGGGGCTATCTATTATCCCTTGCCTGGCTTCAACAAGCTGGATTGGGGATTGTCGCAGCTGAACCTCAACGACAACTTTACCGCCAGCATTTTGTACGATCTGCCCTTTGGCAAAGGCAAACACTTCGGCAGCAGTTGGAGTGGCGCCACCAACGCCATATTGGGGAACTGGCAACTGGACGTCATCGAACACGCCACGTCGGGGTTCCCGCTGTTCGTCGTCGATAGCGCTGACGAATCGGGAGTGTTCTTTTCCTACAATGGAGGCACATTCCAGCGCCCCAACCAGGTTGGTGATCCGAACAAGGGTGGCGGTGGGGCGGGCTGTCCCGCGCAGGTTCACACGATTCAGCACTGGTTCAATCCTTGCGCGTTTGCACCAGCTCGTGCAGGGGAACTGGGTACTGCTGCCCGTGCTCCCGTTTATGGTCCCCGTTTCGTAAACACGGACTTCTCGATTATTAAGGATTTCCCCTTGCCCTTCCGAGAGGGAATGAACCTGCAGTTCCGAACTGAGTTCTTCAATCTGTTCAACCATCCGCAGTTCTATCTGGGGGGCACAGGAGGCAGCGGGGAGCAGGACATCAATGCTTCCAGCACATTTGGAGTCATCAACAACACTGTTAACAATGCGCGCCTGATTCAGTTCGCGCTCAAGCTCAGGTTCTGAGCTCAGAAACGGCCAATGATTTTTGGGCAGACGGGCAAAGGCTCGCTCTGCCCTTAAATTTTGGTTGAGGTCGGCCTAAAAAAATGCTCGACAGAAAATTCATAGTATTTGTGTTGAATTGCATCCTGCTGTTTTTTACCGGCGCTTCCGCCCAGAAGATCAAGGTCATCGTCGATCAGGACGCGCGTGGTCCGGGAACCAGCGACCAGCAGGCCATTCTCGTCTTCCTACAATCGGAGAAGTTTGACGTCCTCGGAATTACCACCGTCAGCGGAGATCAGTGGGTCAAGGAAGAAACCCAGCACGTGCTGCGCCTGCTCGAGATTGCCGACCGCACTGACGTTCCCGTCTACCAGGGAGCGGAATCTCCTCTGATCAACTCCAAGGAAGAATCCGAGCGCTGGGAGGCGCTCTACGGAAAATTCGAGTACAAGGGATGCTGGACCGACAAGTTTCAGGCCAACCGGTCCATCATTTACGAAATGCCCTACCATGCACCCGACGTCGTCCCTCCCATGCCCGAGGGTGAGCCGCACCTGGAAGCCCATCCCGGCACCGCGGCGGAATTCATCATACAGATGGTCCACAGGTATCCCGGCGAAGTCGTACTGTGGGCCGGCGGCCCGCTGACGAATTACGCTCTCGCCCTCAAACTCGATCCCTCAGTCGCGACGCTGGCGAAAGAGTTCGTGACGATGGGCGGTGGCTTTTATGCCGACAAGGGCGCGATCGATCGCGGCGCGATCGACGCCCGGCGCGAATTCAACTGGTGGTTCGATCCCGAGGCCGCGCGCATCGTCCTGCGCGCCCCGTGGAAGAAGATGACGATCACGCCCATCGACATCTCCGTCAAGACGCGCTATACGCTCGACATGAAGGCCGCGATTGCCAAGGCCGGCACGCCGGTGACCGATTATTTGAACAAGTATTCGCTGCCCGGCTATATGTGGGACGAAATCGCGGGCATAGCCTTAATCGATCCCTCGATCATCACCGGCGAGAAGAAGCTCTACATGGATATCGACATCGATCATGGCGCGAGCTACGGTAAGACGCTGTTCTGGAGCGAATCCAGCACCGTTCCGCCCTATGAACGCCTGTCCAACGTGCAATTCGACATTGATGCTGAGAAGTTTTACAAAATCTATACCGACCTGATGACGCGTCCGATTGGAAAGAAATAGCTCAGAATCATAGAAGAGCGGCCATTTAGGGCCGCATATTGCAATCCGAAGCCGATCGGCTTGAGCACAGAATTTGCCAGAACTCTCGATGCGGACTACAAAATTCTTTTTCTCTATTCTCCTTGCATTGGTGACGAGCACACTTTGCTCCGCCCAGCCGCGCCGCAAAATCATTATCAACGAAGACGGCTCTGGCCCCGGCGGCAGCAATATGCAAACCCTTCTGATGCTGATCCAGTCGCCTCAGACCGAAGTGCTCGGCATCACCGTCGTTAGCGGCGATCAATGGCGCGATGAAGAAGTGGCCCACACCCTTCGCCTACTGGAAATCATCGGACGCACCGACATCCCAGTGGTGCCCGGCGCTGCATTCCCTTTGGTGCGCACGCGGGAGGAAGCTCGGTATTGGCAGGAGGTTTACGGCAAGGTCGCCTATGCGGGTGCCTGGGACGATCGCTGGTGGCACGAATCTTCCGTCGTTCCACCGCTTCCTGAGGGGGGCCCCACCACGAAACCTGCCGACGAGGACGCGGCACATTTCCTGATCCGGATGGTTCACAAATATCCGCAGGAGATAACCATCTATGAAGGCGGCCCGATGACCAACCTTGCGCTCGCCATCTCGCTTGATCCGCAATTTCCGCAACTTGCGCAAGAACTCGTCTTCATGGGGGGAAGCCTCAGCCCTCAGACCGACAACCCTGAATTCCTCAACAATCCGCGGCATGAATTCAATTTCTGGTTCGATCCGGAAGCGGCGGCCATCGTCTTGCGCGCCCAATGGAAGAAGATCGTCTGCACTCCCACCGACGTATCCGTCAAAACTCACTTGACCGCGGCGCTCGTCAAAGAGATCGAAGCCGCCGGCACGCCCTTGGCCAACTATGTTGCCAAGTTTGCCATGCTCACTCCCGGAGCCGACATCATGTGGGATGAAATTGCCGCGGCCGCGTGGCTCGACCCCAGCATTATCACTCGCAGTGAGACCCGTTACATGAGCGTCGATCTCGATCGCGGAGCCGGATACGGCAACAGCCTGACTTGGGATCTGAAAGACAAAGCTCACCCCAGCACCAGTCCGGTCGAGATTCAATTCGATCTCGACACGAACAAGTTCTATCGCATGTTCGCCGCGCTAATGACCGCGCCCACGGCTCATTGACCGGCACTGCTGGCACCATGGGTGCGAACAGCATACAATGCTGTTTTACGACTCTTTCGCGAATATGTCTCCCATTCCTGACGATCTCACCACCGTAAAAGACGACATGGTCGCCTTCATCGAAGGCCACGGTATGAAGCGCTTCCACGGCTTTGTGGATTACGAAGAGGTGCAGTGCGTCATGTGGGAAATGGGCGACAACCCCGATGGCTGGAAGGATTTTGTCGAGTTGGCAAAATCTGCGGGCGCTGCCTTCCTGACGATGCACTCCTGGACCCTCAATCGCGAAGAGCTCGACGAGATGGTGCAGCGGCTGACTAATTCCGAGTTCACCGACGGGGATGATGTCGAAGATGCCCGCTGGCTCCGCGCCCACGTCGGTAAAGTCGGATATCTGCAGTTGGGCTGGGCCTACCAGGGTTCGATGTTCCTGTGCGAGGTCAGCACGGAATGGTACGAGCGTTACCAGCACCTGCTGGAGGTCTCAGACGAATTCGGCGGCCTCACCATGGACGAACCAGATCAGGACGAAGAAAACTAGCAAGACATTTGTCTAGCTCCTGCGGGGATGGCCGGTGTCGGCTGTCCGGCGCGCGAAGTTCGACTCGCTGAAGCCGCGGACTTCGATTCTCCTTCCCAAGTAGTACACTGCTACATCCCCATGCAGTGGATTCAAAAGTCATCGAATCGAGAGCTCATCGATTCCCTCCAGTTGTGCCTGCAAATGGATTCTGCTTTTCGCGGGACAGCAATCGCGCGCGCACCCGGGATTCTTGCTCCCTTACTCGTGGCTCGGAACATCACCGATTCCGCCACGGCGCAGCACTTCCTCTTTCCATCCATCGATCATCTCCACCTGCCGGAACAGATGACCGGCCTCCGCGCCGCCGTTGATCGCCTCGACGCTGCCATCGAACGCAAAGAGGCCATCCTGATTTACGGCGATTACGATGTCGACGGCACGATGGCCGTCATCATTCTGAAGACCGCGATTGAGCTCTGTGGAGGCACCACCGACTTTCACGTCCCGCATCGTATCCAGGAAGGCTACGACATGCGCGATGACGTGATCGAGCGCGCCGCCGCAGCCGGCATTCGCCTGATCGTCAGCGTCGACATGGGCATTCGCGCTTTCGCGCCAGCAGAAACGGCGCACCGGCTGGGCGTGGACCTTATCGTCACCGACCACCACCTGCCCGGTCCCGATGGCGTGCCAAACGCACTCGCGGTCATCAATCCCAATCAGAAGGGCTGCGAATATCCCTGCAAGCAGCTCTGCGGGGCGGGAGTCGCTTTCAAGCTGGCACAGGGACTAATGCAGCGCCGCCTCGAGGGAAAAGACCACAACAAGCTGTTGCGGTCGTTCATGAAAGTTGTGGCGATTGCCACCATTGCGGATGCCGTGCCCCTGACCGGCGAAAATCGTGTCTTCGCTTCATTAGGCCTCGACGCGCTGCGCCGGGCCGTGAATCCCGGCCTGAAGGCCCTGCTGGAGACGGCGCAAATCTTGGCGAATCGTCCGCCGACCTCCGGAGAAGTCGGATTTCGCATCGCGCCTCGTATCAACGCAGCCGGACGCATGGATGTTGCCCGCGATGTAATCGAGTTGTTCAGCGTGAAAGACCCGGTGCGCGCCAGGGAACTGGCCGCCAAACTCGATCAACTCAATACGGAGCGCCAGGAAGAAGAGCGGAGAATCCTGAAAGCAGTCGAGGAGCGATTCTCAGATGATCCCGCCTTGTGTGATGCGTACTGCATCGTGGTCGATGGCGATGCCTGGCATCGCGGTGTTATCGGCATTACCGCGACGCGTATTGTGGAGCGCTACAACCGCCCCACCCTCGTCATCTCGCGCGAGGGCGACGAAGCCTTTGGTTCGGGCCGTTCCATTCGCGCTTTCCACCTGCTCGAAGCCATTGAATCCTGCGGCAGCCTGTTCTCGCGCTACGGCGGCCACTCTCATGCCTGCGGCTTCGCGATGCCATCAGCGAATGTAGGTGAGTTGCGAACCCGACTGGATCAATTTGCCCGTGCGCGGCTTACGCTTGCAGATTTCCAACCCACTCTCGATCTGGATGCGGAACTAAGTCTGGCCGACGTTACTCCCGACTTATTTCAGGCGCTTCAGTTGTTGGAACCCTACGGCATCGGAAATCCAGAACCTGTATTCGCTGTACGCGGAGTACAGTTAACCGCGCCTCCGCGGATTCTCAAAGACAAGCACGTGAAACTGAAACTCCGGGCCGGTCAATCTGCCGTTGCCTCCGAAGGAGCAACGGAACTTTCTGCCGCGGCAATTCTGGCGACTCCACGCTGCCATCCCGACGGCGCCGCAATCGGCCGTGCCGAAAGGGCCGCTGCTGTTGCCGAAGCGCAAGTAGGCCCGCTGAAAACTGAGAACCGAGAACTGAAAACTGACTTCCGGACCCGGATAACCTTTGATGCGCTCGGCTGGCACATGGCGGAGCGCCTGAAGCAAATGCCGCTCCTGGCGGGCGATTCCATCGACATCGCGTTCACGATCGGACACAACGACCATCCCGAGTACGGCGGCCTGGAACTCTCGCTACGCGACTTGAAAACGGTGGCCGTTTCGATCCCGGCGAATCAAGTAAAGTAGCCAGATGACGCCACGCCGGAACCCTCAATCGTTCCTCCACAAGCACTCCCTCAGCCTGGCCGCCCTAGGCGTTGTAATCCTATTGATCGTGCTTTACCGCTGGTCCAACCCGGCGACTCACATGGGCTCATTCTTCGGGAATGCGATTGCCGATTGGACTGGAGTCTTCGTCACCATCGTCATGACGAAGTTTCTCTACGAAAAAGGCTCTGCCGAGAGCAAACAGCCCAAGGGAATATTGCCGTCGACCGTGATGGAGCGCCTCCGCGAACACTCCCTCACCATATTCCTCGTAGTTACTGGCATCGGCTGGGTCCTGGCTTTTCGGGCTATGGACTCGGAGAGTAAGTGGGGACAGGTGGTTGGCAACATCGTCTCCGAATGGACGCAGATTCTGGGTCTGGTTATCTTGACCAAACGGTTGGTCGAGATAGGTTCTAAAGAGAAGTAGGTATTCGAGGAATCACCACAAATTGTAGTGCCCATCCCGCCGCGCCATCTCCAGGCTGACCCCGAACAGCTCTCGCAGTCGCTCCACCTGCAGAATCTCTGGCTTGGGTCCATCTGCTACAACTCTGCCATGACTCATCAGCACCACGCGCTGAATCTCGGCGACGATGTCGGCGAGCTCGTGCGTAACCAGAACGATGGCCGTCCCCGATTGGGCCAGCGAGCTCATGGTATGCCGCAAATTTTGCTGAGCTGCGATATCCAGCGAGTTGCAGGGTTCATCGAACAGAAGCGCGCGCGGCCTGTGAACGAGAGCGCGTGCGATCAAAACACGCCGGGCTTCTCCCGATGACATCTCGCAGACTGGACGATCGGACAGATGCGCAATTTTCAGTTCGGTGAGTGCAGCGTCGGCCAGCGCAGCATGCTTCGCATCGACTTGATGATTCGGGTATATTGCGGTGCTGCTGAAAAATCCCGAGAGCACCACGTCCCGCCCGGTGGCATCGCCCGTGCATGAAAGCATCAGGTCGTTGGAGACGATGCCCAGCGCCGACCGGAGCTGGAACACATCCCAGCTTTCCTGGCCAAGAATCGACATCGAGGAGTTTTCACGCGCTACCGGATAGCACTCACGGGTGATGGTCTTGATCAGGGTCGACTTACCGCATCCGTTCGGCCCCAGAATCGCGATGTGCTCGTCGGCCCCGACGCGAAGACTGAAGTCATCCAGCGCGATCTTCAGTCCGCGCATCACGCGCAGGTTGCGAAAATCGAGCAAAGGAGCTGTAGGGCTCGGGTTCATGCATCCAAAGTGTAGAAGACCTCCAGCTATCTATAAACTGAGTACTGAGAAGTGAGTACTGACCACTGTTTAGTACACTGAACCCAGATGCCGCTTCAGGTTTATCGTCTACGCCGAATCCTGGCCGCGACCGCGGTCCTGTTGACAGCGATCGTCGCCGGTATGTACTTCTACGCCCGCTCCAAGGCGACGAATGTTCTGAAAAACCTCCCTGGCAAAATCGGCTACGACATCAAGCAAACCGCGAACGGATTCCAGATCTCCAAGTCCGACGGCAAACGCACGCTCTTCACCGTACAGGCAAGCGACGTTAAGGAGTTCAGGTTCAATGGCAACGCCGAATTGCACAAGGTCAGCATCTTGCTCTACGGCCGCGACTCCTCCCGATTCGACCAGATCTATGGGGATGACTTTGCCTACAACCAGAAAACCGGCGAAGTGACCGCAAATGGAGACGTTCAGATTGACCTGGTCGCCAATCCGGCGGGTCTTGCCAGCCCCGATCAGGCAACGCCGAAGGAGCTGAAGAATCCCATTCACCTGAAGACCCGCAACCTGGTCTTCAATAAAAATACCGGGAACGCTTCGACTGACGATCGCGTCGAGTTCAGCACGCCACAGGCCAGCGGCTGGGCCGTCGGCGTGAGATACGCCGGCAAGAGCAATACCCTGACGCTGTCATCGCAGATTCATATTGTGCTAGCCGGACCGGCCGGCGCCGTTCTCGATGCTGACCACGGCATCATCACTAACGAGCCCCGCGAGATTGTGCTTGATCACCCCCGCCTCGCCCGTTCCGACGGACATGTGCAAGCCGATCACGCTACGTTCCAGCTAAACACTGAGAACCACGTCACGCGAGTCGTGGCAAGCGGCAATGTGACGACTGAAGCGCGCAAGGAAGCGGCTAAGCGACAGATCGGAGGTTCCGCAGAGCAGCCCGTTGCGATGCATGCACGCGCTGAGGAAGCCGAGTTCCTTTTTGTGCCTGAGGAAGACCTGCTCAAAAGGGCCATTCTCAGCGGAAACGTGCATGTCGACCAAACCGGAACTGAAGCGATGCAGGCCGACGCCGGCCGCGTCATTCTCGAGTATGCCGGGCAAAATCAGTTGCAGGCCGTGCGTGCCTTAGATGGCGCCCGCATCACGCAGAAAGGAGCCGCCGAAAAGTCGAACGCGGGGCAGGGCATTGCACCCGGTCCACAGGATTTCGAACTCACAGCTCCGGATATCAACTTCGCCGTCGAACAGGGCCGCATTCTGCGGCACGCTTCGACCACAGGTGTAGCGCAGATCACAATTCTGCAAGCTCCGCCAACCGCCACGCCGGCATCGCCGCCGCAACGAACCGTGGTAACCGCAGGCAAATTCGACGCCGAATTCGCAGAATCAGGCGGCCGCAACCATCTCACAAGCATTCACGGCGCCCCTGACGCCCGCATCGTGAATGTGACTCAGGGACAGCCCGACCGGATCAGTACTAGTAACTCCATAGACGCCGCATTTCTCCCACAACGCGGCATAGAATCCATCGTGCAGAAGGGCAATGTTACGTACTCCGACGGGCAGGGAAGCGACAAGCGGACGCAGGCTTGGGCGGATTCCGCTCGCTACACGCCTGCTGACCAGATGCTTGTGCTCTCGGGCAGTCCGCGCGTTGCGAACGGCGGCATGGCAACCACCGCCGATTCGATTCGCATTAACCGAGGCACGGGAGACGCCTTGGCTGACGGCGATGTTAAGAGCACCTACAGCGAGTTGAAGGAGCAGCCCAATGGCGCGCTGCTGGCCTCTGCCTCACCGATTCACGTCACCGCTCGGAGCATGACGGCCCACAACTCTCCCGTGGTAGCGCAATACACCGGAAGCGTGCGCCTCTGGCAGGACGCAAATGTGGTGGAGTCGCCCTCGCTCGAGTTCGACCGCGACCACCGTTCCGTCACGGCACAGGGCACCGCCACGAGGCCGGTACAAACAATTCTCGTTCAAACGGGAAAAACCCACGTAGGCAGCAACGCCAGCGGCAAAAAAGCCCCCTCCAGTACAGCCGCAGCTACGCCGATTACCATGACGGCGTTGAAGCTAACCTACACCGACGCCGACCGAATCATTCATTACGAGGGCAGGGTTATTGCTACCTGCGGGGACTTCACGGCATCTGCGGATACATTAAACGCCTACCTGCTGCCTCACAGTCAAACCTCGACGAATCAAACGCTTGCCCAGCCCGGACAGCTCGATCGAATGGTTGCCAACGGTAACATTTTGATTCGGCAGTCGAACCGTAACGCGCAGGGCCAAAAGCTTGTTTATACGGCTGTAGACGACAAGTTCGTCCTGACCGGCGGACCGCCCAGCATTTTTGATGCCGAACAGGGCAAGATTACCGGGGTTTCGTTGACTTTCTTTAGACGCGATGATAGGGTGCTCGTAGAAGGCGAAGCGAGCAGTCCTGTGGTAACGACGACGCGAGTGGCACGATAAATGCGTACCCTGGCCACCGAAGAAATCGGCAAGTCCTATCGTGGCCGCAGCGTTGTAAACGGGGTCAGCCTGCGGGTCGATCAAGGCGAAGTTGTTGGTTTATTAGGACCTAACGGCGCAGGTAAGACCACCACCTTTTACGCCATTGTTGGTTTAATCCCCCCGGATACCGGTCGCGTGCTGTACGACGGCCGGGACATCACCGACGTTCCCATGTACCTTCGGGCGCGTCAGTATGGAATCAGTTATCTCCCGCAAGAAGCTTCAGTTTTTCGTAAGTTAACCGTAGAAGAAAACATCCTCGCAGTGCTGGAGGCGCAGCCCATTTCATGGCACGAGCGCCGCGAGAAGATGGAAAAGTTTATTGACGAACTGGGATTGGAGCACATCCGCCAGAATCGCGGATATGCCCTCTCGGGTGGGGAGCGACGGCGCGTGGAGATCGCCCGCTGTCTTTGTATCAATCCCACTTTTATTTTGCTGGATGAACCGTTTTCTGGGATCGATCCGATCGCCGTTCTCGACTTGCAGAAGATCATTAGCAGCCTGCGAGCCAGCGGCATTGGCGTGTTGATCACCGATCACAACGTTCGCGAGACGCTTTCGGTGACCGACCGGGCCTACATCATTGATGAGGGCAGAATCTTCCGTCACGGACAGCCCGGCCAGTTGGCTAGCGATCCAGAAGTGAGAAGGGTGTATTTGGGAGAGAGTTTCTCTCTGGTCTGAAAGAAGCAGTTTCAAGGTTTCGGGTTTCGAGTTTCAAAATCAAACTCGCAGAACTCGGAACTTGAAGCTCGAAAACTTGTAACTATGGTTTTGCTACAGCACAAACTCAGCGTAAAGCTGTCCCAGCGCCAGATCCTGACCCCTGGCCTGGTGCAGATGGTCTCTGTGCTCGCGCTCAACAAGCTTGAGCTCAAGGACATGATCAACGCTGAAATGGTCGAGAATCCGGTCCTCGAGGAACTGGAAGACTCCATTCCGTTGCTCGACGAAATCGGCAAGAAGGAAGAAGATCGCGACCGCGCAGCTGCCACGGCTGAAGAAAATCCCATTGCAGCTGTCGAGAAGAAGGATCCCTTCGAAGAAATCGATTTCGGCTCGTTTTTCCAGGATTATCTCGATCCCGGTTATCGCACGCACAGCGAGATGGAAAATATCGAGCGTCCTTCGTTCGAGAATTTTCTCTCCAAGCCCTCGAATCTCACCGATCACCTGATTTGGCAGCTCGGTTCGCTCAGCGTCAGCTCGACCGTTCGGGAGGCGGCAGAGCTCATCATCGGCAACCTCAATGAAGACGGATATCTGATTGCGAGTGATGACGAACTGCTGGGTGTTGCGCCTCCGGCGCCGCCCGAGGCCGACGCCGAAACAGCTAAAAACATCGTCACCGAGGCACAGGCACTGGGAATCGCCGAAGCCACTGCCGATGCAGCTGAGTTATCGGGCTCGCCGGAAATAGCTGATTCTGGAGATGTGCCCAACCTGTACACGGGCATGAGTGCTGACTTTAGTCATGCCGAATCATCTGTCCCTTTCTCTGAGCCCCCGACGGAAGCGTCGTTTTCGGCTAGTGCTGGCAATGGCGCAGCTGCTGTGGCTCCCGCACCGGACGTTCCGAACCACGCCGCGAACGTTTACAAGCCCAGATTCAGCGCCGCCGAGTTGCAGGAAGCGTTGCAGGTTGTACAGCAACTCGATCCTCCAGGTGTGGGTTGCCGTGATCTCCGCCAGTGCCTGCTCAACCAGCTTCGTTATCATGAAGCTCAACTGCAGCAGCACAAAAATGGAAACGGAACAGCCCAAGTTCTCCAGGACGCGATTGCCATCGTCGATAACCATCTTCGCAGCCTGCAGAACAAACAGCACAAGGACATTGCCAAGGCAATCGGCCGCCCCATCGAAGCGGTGCAGCAGGCGCTCGAGTACATTCGCACGCTCGATCCACGCCCCGGACTGCAATACAACAAAGTTCAACCCCGCCTGATCGAGCCCGATGTTGCATTCGTTAAGCATGGAGACGAGTGGCTGGTCATTATGAACGACGAAGACCTGCCGCAACTTCGCCTGAATCCGGCCTACAAGAAACTGGTTACGCGCGACGGTACCAATGACAAGAACACACGCGATTACGTGAAAGAGCGCTACAAGAGCGCCATCCAGCTGATCAAGAATATCGAACAGCGCAAACAGACCATCACCAAGGTCTGCTATTGCATTGTCGCGCGGCAGCAGGAATTCCTCGAAAGAGGTATCGATCAATTAAAACCCATGATGATCAAGGAGGTGGCTGAAGAAATCGGCGTGCATCCTTCCACGGTAAGCCGTGCTGTCGCCAACAAATACGCCCATACACCCCAAGGTGTATTCGAGTTGCGATACTTCTTCAGCGAGAGCGTGCAGGGCCCGGAGGGTGGCGGCACGTCGCTGCTCATCCTGAAGCGCCGGGTCAAGAAACTCATCGAGGAAGAGGATCCCAGCCGCCCGTTGACCGACGAGCAGATCACTCGAATTCTGCAGTCGCAAGGCATTCAGGTGACCCGCCGCACGGTGGCCAAATACCGCGAAGACATGCGAATCCCCAGCACGCACCAGCGCCGGGTAAAGAAATAGATTGGGGAATTGTGTAATCGGGCAATTGGGTAATTTCTATATCCTACGCCTCCGGTTTTGCAATCACCCAATTACAAAATTACCCAATTACAAAATCGACTTAAATGCAGTGCCCGATTTAGCTCATGAATGAATTCTTAGGAGGGGCGCTCATGAATGTGGAATACACCGGAAGACAGTACGAAGTTACCAACGCCATCCGCAAAGAAGTAGAAACCGGCCTCACCAAGATCCGCAAAATTCTAGGCGACCGATTCGAAACCAAGGTGATCCTTGCGGTTGAAAAGCACCGCCATAAAGCCGAAATCACGATCAGCCCGCGCAACGGCCCACTGGTCGGCCTGGCTCAAGCCAAGGACATGAGCATCGCCGTAAACGAAGCTCTTGATCATCTGGAAAAGCAGGCGATCAAATACAAGACGCGGTGGCAAGCCAAGAAGCGTTCCGCCCGCAAGAGCGAAGAAGTGAACAAGTGGAATGGCCATTCTGGACAAGAGGAAATTCAGACGGCGGTCGGTCTGTCGGAAAAAACTGCGGTGCCGGTGCTCGTCCACAGATATCCCGCGGTCGCTAAAACTACTGAGGTTCACCTTGTCCGCTCCGAAGATGCCGTTGCCATGCGACCCATGACGCTCGAAGAAGCAATCAAGGAAGCTCATTTCAAAGACCGCGATGTATTCATTTTCCGCGATCCCAAAGGGAAAGTGATGGTCTTGCATCGTGCAAAAGATGGCAAGATGCAACTGATTGAAGTCCCGTAAACAAAAATTATTGTAGAGCGTGCCTCACCTTTGTCCCTTCGGTTGCGGAGGGACAGGGTGAGGTTCTTTTCGTCTCGTCCAATCCTCAGTTCTTCCTGAAAACGCAGCCATTGACACGTTTTAATAACCGATCTCGCGTGCTAGAATTCGCCGCGGGAGAAACAACAATGCTGACCCGCATCCAGTTATTCGCCATCGTATTGTTCCTGTCTCTGAATTCGCTCGCCCAAACTCAGGCAGTCCCCTCTGCCAAGCTTTCTGTGCACTGGGAGGAACTCACTGCTTCCGATTTCCGCGAAGGTGTTCACCGCTCGCAGGGCACCTGCCTGCTACCCTTCGGCATTCTGGAAAAACACGGGCCGCATCTCCCGCTGGGCACCGATCTCCTCGACGTGCGCTACGCCGCGCTGCATGCCGCTGAGCAAGAATATGCAGTTGTGTTCCCCGAGTATTATTTCGGACAAATTGCTGAAGCGCGTCACGAGGCCGGAACCATGGCCTACAGCCGCAGCCTGCAACTCGCGCTCCTTCAGGAAACCACGGATGAGATGGCGCGCAACGGCTGCAAAAAAGTTCTCATCGTGAACGGTCACGGCGGCAACGAGAGCCTTCTGCCCTATTTTGCGCAGACCCAATTGGACAAGCCCCACGATTACGTCGTCTACGTGTTCGATGAGCGCACTCCCGAACACGGCGGACCTCCCAAGAAAACCAAGATCGACATGCACGCGGGGGAGAGCGAAACCTCGAAAATGATGATCTCGCGGCCGGACTCGGTTCACATGGATCGCGCAACCAACGAGTCTGGCGCCGACCAAGCCCGCCAGAAGCTGCCTGAAGACGTTTACACCGGTATCTGGTGGTACACGCGTTTCCCCAATCACTACTCCGGCGAGGGCGCGGCTGCAACCAAGGAACTCGGAGAATTTCAAATGAACTGGTGGATTGATTCGATCGTGAAGGCGATCCGCGCCGTGAAAGCCGACGACGTCAGCCCCAAACTACAGCAGGAGTTTTACGGAAAGACCACACACCCGCTGGATACGCAACCCTAAAACGATTGCCGGTTGCTGCCCTAACCCCCATATTTTCCGATCAGCATGCCGGTGATGAATACCAGCACGCCTCCTAACCCTACCTGCATGGCGGCAGAGACCCAGGGCGTATCCATATAACGTTTCCGAACCCAGGTAATTGCCCCGAGTTCCGCGATCACTACCGCACCCGCCGCCCACAGCGCTACGCGAAAGTCGGCAATCAGAAAAGGAAGGGTGTGACCGATCCCGCCCAACGCAGTCATCGCACCGCAAATCAACCCTCGCACCCAGGGATGTCCGCGCCCGGTAAGGCTGCCATCATCGGAGAGGGCCTCCGCAAACCCCATACTGATGCCCGCACCCGCTGAGGCGGCCAGACCCACCAGAAACGCATCGGTGCTTTTCTGCGTAGCAAAGGCAGCGGCGAATACCGGCGCCAGGGTCGAAACCGACCCGTCCATCAATCCCGCCAAGCCTGGCTGCACAATCTGCAGGACAAAGAGGCGCCGCTGCGCGACTTCCTCGTCGGCCTTTACGTTGTCCGGCAGCTTCTGTTTGTCGAGTTCCTGCGCGCGCTCTTCGTGCTCGCGCTCCTCGGTCGCCAAATCGTCCAGCAATTGCCGGATGCTCGCATCCTGCGTCCGTGCTGCTGCCTTCTCGTAAAACCGTCGGGTCTCGACCTCCATCGTCGACGCTTCCTTGCGCACCGCTTCTATCCGCAGCGGACGCACCAGCCACAATGCCGGCCGCTCCACAAAACCGCGCACATCCTGGCGCCGAATCAGCGGAATATGCTCCCCGAATTTCTTCCGATACAGTTCCAGCAGCCGCCGCCGGTGTCCTGACTCTTCCTCGCGCATGCCGTCAAACATCGAGGCGGTGGCTGGATAATCCGCCCGCAATCCTTCCGAGAAATCGGAATACACCCGCTCGTCTTCCTCTTCAAGAGCGATCGCCAGGGCCAATACTTCGCGTTCCGTGAGTTCTTCGAACTTTTTCATGACGCCATAGATTACCTGTCGGAGCGGTATGGAGACAATCTGGATCTCCGAATTTTCCCGCGGGAAACGATTTGGTCCGCCGGAATCCGAATTGGTAATCGGATGCGGGTCGGCTTTCGATGCTACTATCCAGTGCATGAAGCCGAGGGGCAAATTGGGCCGGCACAAACCGAAAAGAACTGGCGCGAGCCCTGAGCGACGTCGCCATCGCGCTCCCGAACTGGTCATCATCACCGGCATGAGCGGCTCGGGAAAGGCCTCGGTATTGAAAGCGTTCGAAGATCTCGGCTATTACTGCGTGGACAATCTTCCTGTCGAATTAATTCCGCAGTTTGCGGAACTGGCAGTGCAGTCGAGTGAAATCCGCCGCACCGCACTGGTGGTCGACGTCCGCGAAGGTTCCAAGCTGGACCAATTGCCGGGGATCTTGAAGTCCGTCCGGCGCATGATCCCAACGAAGGTAGTCTTCCTCGAGGCCTCTGACGCAGTCCTGCTACGCCGCTTCAGCGAAACCCGCCGTCCGCATCCGCTGGGCACGGATTCAACCGTGAAGTCCGCGCTCAAGGAGGAGCGCCGCCATCTGGGCGGCATCCGCCGACTCGCCGATCTCGTGATCGATACTTCGAAGTTCAACGTCCACGAACTTCGCTCCCACATCACCCAGCGCTTTCAAGAACAGTCTTCCGGAAAAAATATTCTGATTTCAAGCGTTAGTTTCGGCTTCCGCGAGGGACTGCCGGAAGATGCTGACCTCGTCTTCGACGTTCGTTTCCTTCCCAACCCTCATTTCGTTCCCGAATTCCGCCCGCTGACGGGTCGCGACCCCCGGGTGGCGAAATACATTCGATCCTTTCCGCAGACCCGCGAGTTCATCTCTCGTATCTCCGGCTTGCTGGTGTATCTGATTCCTCACTACATCCACGAAGGAAAGAGCTATCTCACCATTGCTTTCGGCTGCACTGGGGGACAGCATCGCTCTGTGATGATTGCCGAGGACGTGGGCAAGCACCTGCGGCGCGCTGGATATCGCGTCAAAGTTGTGCACCGCGACAGCCCCAAGTAGATGACCGTTCATGACCAGACCGCTGCCGGAAGGAAGGTTCTAGCCTCTATGTTCCTGGGTGGCTGGTCTTTCCGGAGCCTGAAACGTCACGTTTCTGGCGCACAACTCAAGTAAAATAGGACCTTGCACCGCACTTCCATCCCACCGGCAGCAAGCAATTGCGGCCCGTACCGCGCAGGAGCCCTATGCGGCAACTGATGCGGCTCGTGCGCTATATCCTGCCTTTTTTGGCACAGCTCTTAGGGGGTGTCATTCTCCTGGCGGGAGTCGGACTACTCGAAGCTTTTCGATTGATGCTGCTGAAGCCGGTGTTTGATCGCGTACTCAATCCGGCATCCGGCTCAGACAACATCCTTCTGTTCACCATCCCGAAGTTGGACAAGCCGGTGTACCTGCAATCCTTCGTACCGTCGATGTTTCACAATGCGTGGACTATTGTCGCTTACGCTCTGGTGGCTTCCACGGTTCTAAAGGGCATCTGCGACTATCTTGGAACATACCTGGTGAACCATGCCGGGTTTGGCATGATCACCAACCTGCGCAATGAGCTCTATGACTCCGTCCTGCGCCGCTCGGCGGCATTTTTTCAGGAGCACGCCACCGGCAGGCTCATTTCCACAATCATTAATGATATCGAACGCGTGCAGTTCGCCATGTCCAACGTGCTGGCCGAGTTCCTTCAGCAAGTGTTCTCATTTCTGTTTATTGGAATTGCCGTCGTCATCATGGGACGCGGCCTGTCATGGGTACTGCTCTTGTTTGTTCCGTTCATTATTTATTCCGCCGTGCGAATCGGACGAAGGGTGCGCTCGACTACCCGAAAAGGTCAAGATCAGCTCGCTGACGTGCAGAACATCCTGCATGAGACCATCACCGGCAACCGCATCGTCAAGGCTTTCGGCATGGAATCGTGGGAGATTGCTCGATTCCGCAAGGCTGCCCAGCGGCTCTTCCACGCGAACCTGCGGTATGTGGCTGCGGCCTCCATTAGTTCTCCCCTGATGGACATTTTCGGCTCGATTGCCATCGCACTTTTGCTGCTTTTAGGCCGCGAGCGCATTGTGCACAATCAACTGAAGCCCAGCGATTTTGTGGCATTCGTTGGCCTGGTCCTCAGCATGTACAATCCGGCACGCAAGTTTGCCGTTTTCAATAACAGTTTCCAGCAGGCTCTGGGCGCCTCCTCGCAGCTTTTCAAGTTCATGGACACGGAAGATGCTATTACCGAAAAGCCCGGAGCCAAAGGTCTTACCCGCTTTTCTGACAAGATTCGTTTCGAGAATGTCTGCTTCTCCTACCGTTCCGATGGTGAGGATTCACGCGAGATCCTGCGCAATATCAACCTGGAGGTGAACTGCGGTGAGATTCTCGCTATCGTCGGATCGAGCGGCGCCGGGAAGAGCACGCTCGTCCACCTGCTTCCCCGGTTCTTTGACGTCACCAGCGGGCGCATCCTGGTCGATGGCCGCGATATTCGTGAGGTGACTCTCTCCTCCCTTCGTTCCCAGGTCGGCATCGTCACCCAGGACACAGTTCTCTTCAACGATACCGTTCGGAACAATATCGCCTACGGCCAGCCCCACGTCCCTATGAAAGACGTCGAAGCCGCGGCCCGCGCCGCTCTGGCGCACGATTTCATTCGTGCCCTTCCGGCAGGTTACGATACTGTGATCGGAGAGCGCGGCGTGCGGCTCTCCGGAGGCGAACGCCAACGGCTGGCGATTGCCCGGGCACTGCTGAAGAACGCGCCCGTCCTGATTCTGGACGAAGCCACATCGGCGCTCGACAGCGAGTCCGAAGCACTGGTGCAGTCTGCGCTGCATAATTTGATGAGCGGACGAACCGCATTCGTCATCGCGCATCGGCTTTCTACAGTTCGCCGCGCCGACAGAATCGTCGTCATTGAAAACGGCACCATCGCTGAAACCGGTGCGCACGAAGAGCTGATGAAAGAATTCGGCACCTATCGCCGGCTGTACGAATTGCAATTTGCCAGTGCGGACGTGCCCAAGGTGGTAGCCGAAACTTGAAGACCCGCGAAACAGCACCCATACGCTCGATGACCGGCTTCGCGCAAGTGCGCGGAGAGATCCAGAACCCCGGCGTTACAGCTGCCGCCTCGAACGGCCGGCTCGCCTTTGCTCTATCGCTAAAATCCGTCAATCATCGTTTTCTCGATCTACACTTCCGTCTTCCTTCGGGCACTGAGTCGCTGGAGATGCAGCTTCGCCGTATTCTCAAAGAGAAGATCGCTCGCGGTCACATCGAGGTGTCCCTGACCTTGGAGCGCACCAGCAGTGAAGCATTCTCGCTCAACCGGGAACTGGTCGGCGGGTACATCGCGGCATTTCGCGAGGCCGCTGCGCAATTTTCACTGGCGATCGAGCCCGATCTGAATTCCATCCTTCGCATCCCAGGCGCGCTCGATTCTTCCAGCGAATCCGCCGATTCAGAGATCGAGCCTGCGGTTTTGGCCAAAGTCGGTGAAGCTCTCGACCGGCTCAATCAGATGCGCGAGCAGGAAGGCCGCGGCATCGCCAACGAACTCCGCGAGCGTATGGGGCATCTCTCCGAAGCAGGGAAGAGCGTCCACCAGCATCGCCGCGCCGTGTTGCAGAACTATTCCGAGCGGTTGCATTCTCGATTACAGGAGTTGCTCGGCTCCAGCATGGACAAGGAACGAGTGCTGCAGGAAGCCGCGTTGCTCGTCGACCGCAGCGATATCCAGGAAGAGATTGTCCGGCTCGACACCCACATTCAGCATTTTCTGGGGCTGCTCGACGAAGGCGGCGAGATCGGCAAGAAACTCGACTTCCTCCTGCAGGAAATGAACCGCGAGGCCAATACCCTACTTTCGAAGACTTCCGGACTGGCAGGGGAAGCGCTGAAAATTACCGAAGCAGGCCTGGCCATGAAAGCGGAGATCGAAAAATCGCGCGAGCAGGTACAAAACTTGGAATGAGCCCAACCCACAAGCCCATCGTCTACATCATCTCCGCCCCATCTGGTTCGGGAAAGTCTACTCTTACGAACGAACTCCTCAAACTGGTCCCCAATCTGGACTTCTCCATTTCTTACACTACACGAGCTCCGCGCGGCAGCGAGCAGAATGGTAAACACTACCACTTCATTCATCCCGAACAATTTCAGCAGATGGTTCTGGCCGATGAATTTCTCGAGCACGCCACGGTTCACGGCAACTGCTATGGGACGGCCCGGCTCTTTCTGCGCGAGGCCGAGCGTCATGGGCACGATTTGCTGCTCGATATCGATGTCCAAGGCGCGGCCCAGATCAAGCGCAGGCTCCCCGAGGCTGTCAGCATCTTCGTTCTTCCTCCCGACCGCAAGACTCTAGAATGGCGGCTGCGCAATCGCAGCGAAGACCCGGAAGATGTGATCCAGCGCCGCCTGATCACCGCCAGCCGCGAAATCGCCGAATACGACAAGTACGACTACATCCTGATCAACGATAAGCTTGAAGAATCGTGCGAGAACCTGCGGGCCATCGTGCTCGCAGAGCGCCTCGGCCGCTGCGAACGAATAGGAACCGAACAGGAACGCAAAATCGCCGAACTGGCGGAGTGCTGTCGGCTGAGCAACGTTCGCGACAAGGTCCAACCCATCTTGGATTCCTTTAGCACTTAGGTGCCCTCGGCAAGCTTATAGATTTCGCGGTATCATTCCATGTAGCGCCCGAAGGGGCGGTCGAAACCGGATACAACAGCTCCAAGCGGGACAAGCCCGATCGCTGGCCATGTTGTGCGGTATGCGACGTTCGATGCTCGGCACTGATTACACTTCAAAATCAGTTTTTAAGGGGGGACAGTCCCAATGAAGTTGATCGAAGGCTTCGACAGCAACTATCGCTATATCCTGGTGGCAGCACGGCGCGCACGGCAACTCCAGTCCGGCGCCCCGCCGGTCGTGGACACAAATTCCCGTAAGCCCTGCCGTATCGCGCAGGATGAAATCCGCGCCGGCAAAGTGAAGTGGGAAATCCCCGAAACCCGCACGGCCGCCGAGCAAGCGGCCGAGAGTCTCGACAAGGCGCTGGGACAGGACTGAGGGGGAATTGTTGGATTTTGTGATTGTTGATTGTTGAATTTCGAGGGACGCAATCAGCGATCTAAAATCGTCAATCAGCAATCCATGAAGATCGCTCTCGGCGTCAGCGGTGGAATCGCAGCCTACAAATCCGCCGAAATCGTTCGCCTGCTGCAGGATCGCGGTATCCGCGTGCAGGTCATTATGACGCGCGCCGCCCAGGAATTCGTACGACCCCTCACGTTCGCTGCCCTATCCGGAGAAAAAGTCATCACCAGTATGTTCTCGTCCGGGGATGAGCAGCAGCCTAATATTGATTCCGCCATCGAGCACATCGCAGTTGCGCAGTCGATCGATGCTCTCGTCGTAGCCCCTGCTACCGCCGATCTTCTCGCGCACTTCGCGCAGGGTATCGCAAGCGACTTCCTCACGACGCTATACCTGGCGACTACGGCGCCTGTCGTCGTCGCTCCCGCGATGAACGTCAATATGTGGAATCACCCCGCTACGCAGTCGAACCTGCAGATCCTGCGCCAGCGTGGCGTAACCATCGTGGAACCCAGGGCAGGATACCTGGCATGCGGGATGACAGGGCCGGGCCGACTTGCCGATAACGAAGCCATTGTCGCAGCCGTGATGGAAGCGCTCGGTGCTTCACCGGATCTCTCCGGCGAAACCGTGCTAATCACCGCCGGCCCCACTCGCGAAAAGATAGACCCCGTTCGCTACCTGAGCAACCGGTCCAGCGGGCGCATGGGATATGCTCTTGCGGAAGCTGCTCTGCGACGAGGAGCGCACGTGCTCCTTATCAGTGGTCCAACCTCAGTGACAACTCCCGGGGCGGCGGAAATCACGCGAGTCGAGTCAACCGAGGAAATGCGAAACGCCGTCCTGAGTCTGCTGCCTCGTGCCAGTATCGTCATCAAAACCGCGGCAGTCTCGGACTATCGCCCGAAATCCATGGCCGGCCAGAAGCTTAAACGCAAAGGCCCAATGACTCTGGAATTGGAAGCAACTCCGGACATTCTCAACGAAGTTTCGCGCAACAAGATCTCTCAAATCATCGTCGGCTTCGCTGCTGAAACCGAGAACGTGCTCGAGAATGCGCGCCAGAAGTTGCTCTCAAAAAATCTTGACGCTATCGTAGTGAACGACGTTTCGCGCGAGGGCGTGGGCTTCGACTCCGAGCGCAACGCGGTCACGATTATTACTCGCGATGAAGTGGTCGAAGTCCCCGAAACCACCAAGTGGGAAGTGGCCCAGCGCGTCTTGGACCAGATCGTCCGCCTCCGCCAGCAGCGCAATTCGCACGTGAAGGCCTGAAATCCTGATCATTGTCATGCTGAGCAGTCGAAGGCGGCCTTACCTCCGCACCCAACGTATAATTCACTAACCCGAAACAGTGCCTCCGATCCAAAATCTCGACCTTCGTCGCGCCCTCGCCGAGCGCATCCGTTACTACAACGAACTCGGCATTTATGACTTCTACCAGCGCGAAGGGCAAGGCTACGAAGCGGCCGCAACCAACCAAGAGCAAGCAACCGCAACTTTAACGCACGATCCTCGAGAGGAAATGCCCGTTAAAAAATCCGCCGCAGTTCGCAAGCTCGCTGAGAATATATTTTCGGGAGTTACACCGAAACTAGAACAGAACATCTCCGATCCGATCGCCGCGCTCAAACTGATTCGCGAAGACTTGGGCGACTGTACCCGCTGCAAACTGCACCAGCAGGGGCGCAAGCAGATCGTTTTCGGCGTGGGTAATCCCCGCGCCGAGCTTATGTTTGTGGGCGAAGGCCCCGGTGCCGACGAAGACGCTCAAGGCGAGCCCTTTGTAGGCCGCGCCGGTCAGCTCCTGAACAATATGATCAAAGCCATGGGCCTGCGACGGGAGGAGGTCTACATCGCGAATGTGGTCAAATGCCGCCCGCCCGGGAATCGCACGCCCGAGCGAGACGAATGCGACACCTGCTCCCCGTTCCTGATGCGCCAGGTCGCTGTGATCAAGCCCAAGGTCATCGTTGCCTTAGGTGCTGTTGCGGCCAAGAATCTGCTTGCGATCAATGCGCCCATGTCGGAGTTGCGCGGCCGTTTCTATGATTTCATGCCCTCCGGCACCCGCAGCAGTGATCTTTCGTGGCCGGGAGCAAAGCTGGCCGTGACCTATCATCCCGCATTCTTGCTGCGCGATCCCCGCCAGAAAGCCGAAGCCTGGAAAGATCTGCAGATGGTAATGAAGTATCTTGGCCTGAAGCCACCGAAAAAGGAAGAATAGCCAAGAACATAGGGAGGAAGAACCAGAAATTTACCCTGTGAACCCCTGTGTCCTGTGTGGTTAGAGAGGTGTCTCCGTTCGAATGATCGCTGCCTTCGCCCGACGCCGTCCTGCCCGGGCCGTCGTAGTTTATCCTTCCAAGCAATGCCCGAATTCTGCGACGTCGCTCTCCCCGTGCCGCTGGACATGGTTTTTACGTACAGGGTAGAGGCGAACGCCACGCCTATCGTGGGAGGACGCGTGCTGGTTCCATTTCGCCAGCAGCGCATGACGGGCATCGTGATCGAACTGCATGACCACAAGCCTTCGGTCTCTACCAAAACAATTCTTTCTGTACTCGACTCCGCACCAGTTCTTGATGATCAACTGCTGCACCTCGGCCGCTGGATCGCCGACTACTATCTCGCCCCGATCGGAGAAGTCTTCCGCACCATGCTGCCTCTGGGCGCCGAGTTCAAACGCGCCGTCAGTTACCGCATTACTGACGGAGGACACATGGCCTTGCATCTGGCAGGCATGTCCGGCTCCTCCGCGCGCTCCCAACGTAGCCCCGAAGATCAAGCGGCCGAGTTCCGTGTCCTCGATTACCTGGCTGCGCGTGCCGCGGAACTGGAACCAACGGTCTCGCCCGATGCAGACACCACCAGTACTATTCGCATTAGGAGCACGAGTTCCGAACCGGCCGCGACCGCGAATTCAAGCCCGAACGTGGGCAGTACTGCTTTAGCCGCGCCGTGCAGCGCCGCAAATGATGGAAGTGCAGCCGCTGGGGTTTACGCTCTCGTTCTTGAAGACACGCTGCGCTCCGCCACCGGCGCTTCAAAATCCCTTCTTGCGGGCATGGTCCGGAAAAAATGGCTGGTCCGGCAAGATGTGTCGGCCCCACAAGACGCCACCCGCACCATCAAAGTCGCCCAACTCAAATCCGCTGAAGGCAAACTGAACGAGAATCAACGAACCCTCATCGAAACCCTCGCCGCATCTGGTGGGAAGGTTGAGGTCGACGAGTTGCGTGCGCTCGATATGCCGCGCAGCACGCTCAGCGCTCTCGTGCGCCGCGGAATGGTCGAAATAATCCAAGAGCGCGCCGACTTCATCCTTTCGCGGTCGAAGCCGCGGCCCGTTCTTTTCGATTTCAATTTGAACGCGCCCCAGCAATCGGCACTCGCGATGCTACGGGAAGCCGTTGCCGCCCGCAAGTTCTCCGGCATCTTGCTCCATGGCGTAACCGGTTCGGGCAAGACCGCGGTCTACCTCGCAATCATGCGTGCCGTCCTGGAAAGCGGGCGTTCTGCCATCCTGCTGGTTCCGGAGATCGGGCTCACTCCTGCCGTTGCTGCGGATCTGCACGGAATTTTCGGTAATGAAGTTGCCATTCTGCACTCGGCGCTCTCTGACCGCGGGCGCGCCGAGCAGTGGCATCGCATCAAGCGCGGAGAGGCCCGCATGGTGGTTGGCACACGCTCCGCCGTGTTCGCGCCAGTCGCTGATCTCGCGCTCGTCATCGTGGACGAAGAGCACGACTCTTCTTACAAGCAGGAAGAGACGCCGCGCTATCACGCCCGCGATGTTGCCGTCGTGCGCGCCAAAATGGCAAACGCGGTAGTTGTCATGGGTTCGGCCACTCCATCGCTTGAGTCCTACTTCAACGCGAAGAAAAATAAATACGCCCTGATCTCGCTTCCCGACCGCGTCGAGAGCCGTCCCCTTCCGGAAGTTGAGATTGTAGACATGCGCCTCGAATTCCAGGAGACCGGGCACGAGCAGGTCATCTCCCGCAAACTCGCGGGCGAGATTCACGATCGGCTCGATCGCCGCGAACAAGTGATGGTGCTTCTGAACCGCCGTGGATACTCCCCCGTCGTTCTCTGCCGCACCTGCGGAAAAAAGCTTGAATGCCAGAACTGCGCCATCGCCCTTACCCATCACAAGCGCGAACACAAGATGGTCTGCCATTATTGCGGGTACACCGCTGCCGTGCCGAAGGGATGTGTGCACTGCGGCAGTGAATACGTTTATTTCCTTGGAACCGGATCAGAGAAGCTGGAAGAGTTGCTGCACGGCACGTTCCCGCAAGCTCGCATCGCACGTCTCGATCGCGATACGGTGCGCGGTCACGAAGATTTTGAGCGTACGCTGAGCGCTCTGAATGAGGGCGAACTCGATATTCTCGTAGGCACCCAGATGATCGCCAAAGGCCACGACATTCATGGCGTTACGTTAGTGGGCGTGGTCGGCGCTGACGTAGCTCTCGGTCTGCCCGATTTCCGCGCCGCCGAGCGCACCTTCCAGCTGTTGACCCAGGTCGCCGGACGCGCTGGACGTGGCCAGTCTCCCGGGAAGGTCATTCTTCAAACCTATTTTCAGGAGCACTACGCAGTGCAATACGCCGCCGGCCACGACTTCGTCGGTTTTTATGAGAAGGAACTGCAATTCCGCAGTTGGATGCACTATCCGCCTTATTCCGCCTTGGCCAACGTGCTGGTCCGCAGCGACAATCTTGATGACGCCCTGCAATGGTCGGGAACTCTGGGAAAATGGTTTGACGCAACCCGGCACGAAGGGGTGCGTGTCTTAGGCCCGGCAGCCGCGCCTATCATGCGTCTCAAGCGGGATTATCGTTATCATTTTGTTCTCAAATCGCCCAGCCGCGAAAAACTCAATAGCACGCTGCGAGCGATGCTCGCGTTTGCCTCGGAGAAAAAGATCCCCCGCGTGCACCTGATCGTAGATGTGGACGCCGTCTGGCTGATGTAGCCGGTTCTAATTGCCCTGAAACGGCGAAATGGTGAATGTGAGGACGAGAATCAGCAATGCCACCGCTCCCCAAAACCAGCGGCTCCCCGGCAGCACGGGATATTCGGGAGCCTGCTGCTGGCGATATCCGAGGATGTTCATCACGATCACCACCGCGCCCCAAAACCACCATCCATAGTTCAATCGGCCCAAATACAACAGACCGGCGGCTGTGGCCCACGAAATCGCGCGGTGGGCGCGAGGCAACAGCGCATAGACAATATGTCCGCCATCCAGTTGCCCACTGGGCAACAGGTTGAGGGCCGTAGCATACATGCCGACCCACCCCGCAATGGCCGCCGGATGAAGCAGAATTCTCGCCAGAGGCAGCCCGGCGATTGCATACTCCGGCCGAATACTTGCCAGCATGTGCCGCGCCACGTGAAAGATCAGGGGAAATCCGATCGGCAAATCTGCCGGCCCGATTCCATGAATTGCCGGTTTCGACCACCCAAACGAAATCAGCAGCGCCGTGAATGCGACCACGAATCCGGCGATCGGCCCAGCAATTCCTACATCGAACAACGCCGCGCGTGAGCGAATCCGCGATCGAATCAGGATGACCGCCCCCATGGTCCCGATCGGAGTCGGCGCTGGAAGGAAGAAGGGAAGCGTGGCCCGAATCCGGTAGTAGCGGCAATAGAGGTAATGCCCCATCTCATGCGAGAGGAAGAACAGCATGACCGTAAAGGCAAAGGGCCAGCCAGCCCAAAATCTTCCTGGATGCGTTACGATCCAGCTAGCAGGAAAGTACGGAATCGATTCATCCGCCACCGAGAGTGCCGGCCGGCCATGCTCGAAGTTGTACTGCATGCGCGCTCCCATCACCAGCGTTGTAAAGCAGGTCAGGGCAAGCAGCAGCACATGCAGCCAGTAACGCGGCCGCGGTGGCCTGTATTGCGGCACCGGAAGCGTCTGGTAGTACTCCAACGTGGAAGTGGGAATCGGGGAATTAGGGTCCGACATGCATCTGTTCAGTCCGCGGCAGCCTGAGGACTGTCCTTTGATGCTACTACGAGCACGGAGAGTGCGCGGCTGTGGCTGGACGACGAAAAATAGAGGCGGGCGAGTTCAGTCAATCGACTGCAATTCTTTCCCCGGCTTGAAGCGCACCGCCCTTCCTGGCGGAATCGATACCTCGGCTCCAGTTCGCGGATTACGCCCAATGCCGGTCTTCCGCGGCCTCACATTGAAAACGCCAAATCCCCGCAATTCAATGCGATTACCCGCGGCCAGCGCCTTCTTCATGCTTTCGAAGACGGTTTCCACTGCTAACTCAGCCTTGGTCTTAGTGATGCCGGTCTTGGCCACCACTTCATTGATGATGTCGAGCTTGATCACAAGAGGCTCCCCGGTTCGAGCGTCACGAACAATGCTTCAAGTCATTGATGCTAAGGAAGATAAGTAAGATTGTCAACCGGAGCATCTATCCCGTAAACTGGCAGGCACACCCAGCCAAAGCATTGAGTAATTGTGTAATCGGGAAATTGCGTGATTTTTGTGCGGGGCCCAGTTACGCGCACGCCCGAGATTTTCAATTACTCAATTACAAAGTTATCCAATTACTCGATTGCCCAAGGAGTTCCATGCTCAAGAGCGACCGCTGGATCCGCAAGATGTCCAAAGAACACGACATGATCAATCCCTTCTCCGAGAAACAGGTTCGCGAGGGCGTGATCTCCTACGGCCTGTCGTCGTACGGCTACGACCTGCGTGTAGCCGACGAGTTCAAAATCTTTACTAACGTCAACAATGCTTTGGTTGATCCCAAGCATTTCGACGAAAGATCGTTCGTCAACATCACCACAGATATTTGCATCGTCCCGCCAAACTCTTTTGCCTTGGCGCGTTCGGTCGAATATTTCAAGATCCCCCGCAGCGTGCTGACCATCTGCGTCGGCAAGAGCACCTATGCTCGCTGTGGCATCATCGTCAACGTCACGCCTTTCGAACCTGAGTGGGAAGGCTTCGTCACCCTTGAGATCTCCAATACCACGCCGTTGCCGGCCCGCATCTACGCCAATGAAGGACTCTGCCAGATAATCTTCTTCGAGTCTGACGAAGTCTGCGAAACCAGCTACGCCGACCGAAAAGGGAAATATCAGGCGCAGAAGGGAATCGTGCTGCCCAAGCTTTAAAACCCTTGGTTTCTTGTACAGCGTATTACGTACAGCCTTCACAGTATTGGTGAGTCCACAGCCAATCCATATCCTCAACCGAGGGGAGGATTACGGGCACGCCCGCTACACGCGAATGGCTTCCACGAATAACGTTGCCACCGAGTCAGCACTCATCGAGTGTGCGCCAGGCTTAACCCCTGCTTCAGTACCCCCATGCCGGCATGACGTTCAGTTCTATTTCGATGATCGTTTCCTGGTCCGCTCTCTAATCGCATTCATAGGTGACGCCCTCAAGGCGGGCAGTTCTGCGATCGTCGTCGCCACCCAGGGTCACCGCGACAGTCTGGAGGGGGAACTGGAACGCGCAGGAGTCAACCTCGTGGCAATGGTTGAGCAAGGCCGTTATGTGGCGCTCGACGCTGCCGAAACCCTTGCTCAGTTCATGGTTAATGGCGCTCCTGACGAAACTCGGTTCCGCGACTTGCTGGGCAGAGTGATCTCCTGTTCTGCTGCTGCCGCACGCCGAGATCACAACAAGCTCGTGATCTTCGGAGAGATGGTCACTCTGCTTTGGCAGCGGGGGGAAGGCCAAGCCGCTGTCGCCCTGGAGCAGCTCTGGAACCAGCTTTCTCAAGTCCATTCCTTTCATCTGCTCTGCGGTTATCCTCTCGCCGGTTTCGATCGCCAAGTGCACACCGAAATGTTCTCCCGAATCTGCGGCGAACATGAAGTCGTCATCCCGGCCGAGGGTTATACGGATCTCTCCGGCGAGAACGACCGGTTGCGCACCATCGTCCGGCTGCAGCAAGCGGAACAGGTGTTGAAGACGGAAGCCGAGGAGCGGCGCAAGGCGCAGGCTCGGGCACTCGAGGTCCAAGGCCGCAACCAGCAACTGGCCAAGGAAGTTCGCCAACGTGAGGCGGCCGAGGATGAATTACGCCGGTTCACTCGCCGGCTGTTGACCGCCCGCGACGAGGAGCAGCGACGCATCGCTGCGGAACTCCACGAGAATACCGCCCAACTGCTCTCTGCCTTATCTCTCTATTTCAGTGTGCTCAACGAGGAAAAGGCCTCGCTCAACCCGCGCCTGGCGAGCGTTGTGGACAGCAGTCGCTCGGTTTCCGACAGTTTGATCAGGGAGATCCGCAAGCTCTCTCACTTGCTCCACCCGCCCACTCTCGACGATATGGGCCTTACTTCCGCGCTGCGCGAATACGTCGAGCAATTCAACGCCGCCAGCGGGACCAGCATCAATCTGGAAATTCCTCTTCAACTGGGCAGATTCAGCCGCGATCTCGAAATTGCGGTCTTTCGCATCGTCGAGGAAGCCTTGTCCAACCTGTATCCGGCTTCCGCCAGCGCCTCTGTTCGGCTGACCCGCTCCGACGATGCATTGATGATTGAAATCCAAAAACGCCAATCCGCCGATTCCGGCCTCGAATCCGCAGCTGGGGCCGAGACCCGCATTATGGGAATTCATGCCCGCGTCATGGAGCATGGTGGGACGGTTCAGTTCACCTCTGATCCTTCCGGATCGCTCATTTCGGTGAAGCTGCCTCTTTCCGATAGCACAGCGCGGGATACGAATTCTTCCTCCCCACTGCCGGTGAATCTTTAAGAGATCCGCCTTTAAGCGGTCCGCAAGTAGGTCGAATATTCCTCGTCTTGAATTTCCGTGAAGGGCAGCATCTTGATCGCGCCAGCACCCGTCTCCACCCGCCAACTGCGGGTTCCGGTCCTCTTCGCGGCGAGCAACTGCGCTTTCGTGACCGCAGGTTGTGAATCCATAATCGCGAATAGCACTACCGGCCCAATCAGCAGAGCCACGGTGTCTGGGTGTTCTCGATCGATTGGTTCCATCCGCGTGCTGATCGGCAATTCGAGATCAATGCGATCGCCATTCTTCCACTTCCTTTCCACGCGTGCGAACGTCCCCGCCTGAGCCGCCTGCCGTTTGCCGTTTACCGCAAAGGAAGCCTTCTCCGCCCAGCCAGGAATCCGCAGATTCAACGCAAACTCCGCCGCTTTCGATGTCTTCACCTCGAACTCCACGTGCGAATCGTATGGATACTCGCTCTTCTGTGTCAGCGCTATCTGGGCCCCATCATGGCTCCAGCGCACCGTCGAGGGAATATAAAGATTCACGTACACACGGCCTTGATCGCGGAAGTAGGTATTAATTCGATAATCGGCTACGACCTGCGGCATGGTTCCCGAGCAGCACGGCCAGCGATGAGGCGAATACACCTTCCGTCCTCTGAAGTTGTAATCCGAGTAATAGAAAGTTCTTCCGTCCGCCTCTAGCGGCTTCGCGCCCAGGATCGTGTTGTACATGATCCTTTCCATGCTGTCGCCGTACCGCGCATCTCGGGTGACCCGCAGTAAGTACCTCGTCAGCTTGAAATGTGCATACGAACCACACGGCGTCTCGAAGCTGCTGTGCGTCTTAGAGAGGCTGTCGAATACATCGGCGCTCCCGGTCGCGCGCAACGTTTCATCCGGCCCCCATGCGCCTGTTGCGAAGCTCTGTGCAGCCACCATGTCAAATCCATTTTTGGCAGCCCGCAAATGCTTTTCGCTTCCCATGTTCATATACGCCTGCATCGCCGAGCATAGACAATTCACATGGCTGTACGCATGTCGGCCCGCCAGATCGTTCTGCCCCTCCGCCAGGCGAGCGAAAAATGGCGCATTCAAATACTGAACCGCCAAGTCCCGGTACCGCTCTCCCGCCCCCCGTTGGTAGGCGAGAAAGAGATTTTCCGGCATGGTGTACGACTCATCCCAGCTCCACGACTCGTCCTTGCCCGGGCGCCAGTTGGTTCCATGCTCAACCGCCTTCTTGGGCAAGTGCGGGATCGCCACATCGGTGGTCTTTCCCAGGATCGTCCACGCATCTGGATCGGCGGCGTATTTATGCGAGTCGATCAGCCCGCAAACCAACTTGTCGTAGCAGTAAGCAGGGAAGCGATTATTCTCGTAAAATTGCCCATCGATCACCTCCGCATAGAGACGATTCAATCGCAGGACTTTTTCCCTCGCCGCCTGTGATCCTGTAACCGCGTAAGCTCGCGCCAGCGCTGATACCCACTGCCCAAAGGTCGCAGTCGGGGCAAAACCCGCATCGAAAGTGTGCCAATCGTAATCAGGAATGTACTCATACCAGCCACCGAGATCTTCGCCCGGTGCCGGCTTCCCGATCATCTGCCGAAAAGGTTTTAGCAGGCTGTCCTCATTCAATCCCATCAGGACCGTGTGTGTCTGCTGCAATTGCTGTTCGTGAATCGGGCTGTCCAGCGAGACCTCTCCGTACTCAAACTGCTCTAGAGGCGAGGCGGAGACCTCGGTCGCGGACTGCCTCACTGGCGACTTCAATCTTCGCAACATGGGAAAAAAACCGGCTGCCGACGCGAACGCTGCCGATTGCAGAAAACTCCTGCGGGAAAGTTTGGAGCGCGAATACATAAGGCAAACCACCAGCGAGAGGTGTAAGAAGAAACTGGAAACAGTCTACGCCAGAGGGCCGTTATGCGCAGCAAACCCCGGCAGGCACCCTGTGGGGCTTAAAAGCGGAGATTCAGCCGCAAAAGAAATGCGGAGTGCCAGGCTCCGCACCTTGAAACTTGAAACTCGAAATCTACTCCTACTTCTCCCCCTCTTTAAACATGTACTTGATGGCCGGTTTATAAATCATCAAATTTGGCTCACCGTTTTCGCGGTTCACCTTGATGCAGTTCCGGTCATACCATTCGATGATACCGTGCACTTCCTCGCCATCGCGTAGCACAATCACCATCGGCGTGCGGGACTGCATCTGTTTCTGGTAATAGAAACTCTCGGCGTTGGTCTGCTCAGGCGGCGCAGGTTTCTTCCCTCCGCCTCCCGCGAAACGTTCGCCACGTTCCCCACGGTCGCTTCGATCAATTCGCTCCGGCCGCTCATGCCGCTCCGGTCGCTCGCGCATCTGCATGGGCGCTGAATTGTGGTTACCATGGTTCTCCGCCCGTGGCAGGGTGGGTCGGATCAGCTTCCGGTTGCCGAAGTTCTCTTTTTCGACGGCTTCACCGTTCACTACGGGATCCATAATGATTTCCTTCATCGTGGCGCTACCTTTAGGTACACGCGTTCGCGCAAGCACTAACCCTGGGACCCTATGAGTTCAATTCAACGAAGGCGTGGAATTTAGCCTTACCGTATCACAGCAAACTTTGCCTGACAATCACCCCTTAGTGCCATACGAGGGTATGCCAATTCTTGCACACTGCCCTAGAATATCGATTCTCTAACACTCAGCGAGTGTTGGAGAGATCCGCCCCGCGCCGCTCACTTCCGCTCCAGGTAGTGAGGGCAACCAGGCCCGCTACGAGCAGCACGGTCCATGCTAGAACCGGTGAGAAGCGGCCTCCATAGCGGGACTCCGCCAGTTTTGCCTGAATCACTGCGTTCTTCGACGACAGCAGATTGCCTAACTGGTAGGCGAACCCTGGAAACGTCCCCCGCACCCCAGGGGGCGACAACTCATTCAAATGCGCCGGAATTACCCCCCAAGCCCCCTGAACCATAAATTGCATCAGGAACCCACCCAGTGCCAATACCGGAACGGTATGCGAGTACGCCCACAGAGGAATCACTGGGATCGCCAGCAGTGCCGCAATCATAATGGCCTTCTTCCTGCCGATCTTCTCCGACCATGTCCCGAATAGAATTCCTCCCAGCAGCGCTCCCAGGTTGTAGACGATCACGACCAACCCCGTGGTCTGCGGCGTGAAGTGCAGATTTCTTTCTAAGAATGTCGGATAAAGATCCTGCGTGCCGTGGCTGAACGAGTTGAAGGCAAACATCAGCACTACCAGAAACACGAAAATGCCTGCGTGCGACACGATATCTTTCCACACCCGGCTCTCCGATCCGCGCGAGACCCGCCCTTGCAGCCAAGCCGGCGATTCCTCGACCTTGGTCCGGATGTAGATCACCAGAAAAGCCGGCAATGCTCCAATGACGAACATCCCCCGCCAGCCAACCGAGGGAAACAGCGTTCGATAAACCAGCGCCGCCAGCAGGTAGCCCACCACGTATCCTTCCTGCAGCAGCCCGGAAAAAAATCCGCGTCCCTCCGCAGGCAGCGTTTCAAACGCCAGCGCCGCCCCCACACCCCATTCCCCACCCATGGCAATCCCGAACAGCGCCCGCATGATGAGAAAGACCTTTAACGAGGGCGCGAACGCCGAAGCCAGTTCGAAGACCGAATACGCGATGATGTCGATCATCAGCGTAAGCCGCCGTCCAAATCGGTCTGCCAGCAGCCCGAACAGAAATGCACCCACCGGCCGCATCGCCAGAGTCCAGAAAATCGCCTGCGAAATTGCCGATACTTTCTCGTGAAACTGCGTAGCCAGGGCGTTTACGCAGAGAATCAAAATGAAGAAATCGAACGCGTCCAGCGACCACCCCAGGAAGCAGGCGATGAATGTATTCCGCTGTGCCGCATTCAACCTCCGGAAATGCCCAATGAATTCCATTGCCAGTCGTGTCTTCCCGATTTTCTCTGGGTTCCCCTGTGTTGGTCCTTTTTGTGCCGTCGCAGGCTTCAGCGGATGCTAGCATATGGGTCTCAATCTGAAATCTGAAATCCAAAATCTGCAATCCTCATGCCCGACCTCGACCTCCCGCAACGCCAGGCCACCGACGCCCTGATGCTCACAGGCTTCTGGTATCGCGCCCTGCCTGCCGACCGAGTCCATCGCAACCAACTCCACAAAGCCACGCTGCTGGAGATTCCGCTAGTCATCGGCCGCGACCGCGCCAATCAGCCCTTCGCCCTCCGTGATGCCTGCCCGCATCGCGGAATGCCTCTCAACTGCGGTCATTTCGATGGAGAAAATCTCGAGTGCGGATATCATGGCTGGCAATTCGATGTTCATGATGGACAATGCCAACTCATCCCTTCGCTCACCGTCGATCAGAAAATGAAGGTGGATCGCATCTATGCCGGCAGCTATGCCTGCGAAGAGCAGGACAACTTCATCTGGGTATTCATTCCCGATCCAGGTCCGCCCGGTGCTGGATTCGGTCCGCCTGCCGAAGCGCCCGATCCTGCTCCAACCATCGAAAAGTTCACCAGCAAGTACAAGCTTGCCTACTTGCAAGCCGAAATGCCGGTCAGCATCGACCACGGCATCATCGGCCTGATGGACCCCGCGCACGGCCCCTTCGTCCACCAGGCATGGTGGTGGCGCTCGCGTCACAGCATTCACGAAAAAACGAAAAACTTCGAGCCCATCCCCAACGGCTTCCGAATGAGCGCGCACACCCCAAGCTCAAACTCCGCGCCGTACAAACTGCTGCGCCTTTATGCCGACGCCGACTCGATCACGACTACCATCGATTTTGTGCTGCCTAACATTCGCACCGAAACCATTCGCGCTGGCAAGTACTGGTTCTCCAGCCTGACTACGGTTACACCCATCACACGCAGCCGCTGCCGCATCGACGTAGTCGCCGCCTGGAACCTGTTCCGGTGGGTCCCCTTCATCCCGGATCTTTTGAAATTTGTTTCCGCGAAGTTCGTCGAGCAGGATCGACGCACTATGGAACTCCAAGCCGAAGCCCTGAAATACAATCCGCACCTCATGCTGATCGACGACGCCGACCGCCCCGCGAAATGGTACTTCCAGCTAAAAGCCGCTCACCTGGAAGCTAAACGCACCGGTCAGCCGATGAAGCATCCCATGGCCGCCCCCGTCATGCTGAAGTGGAGAAGTTGATGAGTGGAAGAACGGGAGTGCAAAGTGGAAGAGCGGCGCTTCACCGCTGCATGCAGTGGCGAGTTGTTTTTTCGGATTCTAGGCTCAAGCTTTGCGGGCCGGCGGCACGGCTAAAAGTTATGCCCTTCCCAAGAACGACTTATGAGATACCTTCAGGGGATTGAGAACTGAGAGCTGCCTTTGCATAGCATCGTTATTCCGGCCTACAACGAGAGTGCCCGTCTGGGTGGTACTCTCGAAAAACTGCTCGCCTACGTTCACGCGCAGGGGTGGAATGCAGAAGTCATCGTGGTCAACGACGGCTCGCGGGACAACACTGCGGAAATCGTAAAATCATTCGCCGCGAAAGACCCGATCCTGCGGTTGGTTGAAAATTCTGGCAATCGTGGCAAGGGCTACAGCGTGCGGAACGGGATGCTCAACGCCCGCGGAGAGATCATCCTTTTCAGTGACGCCGACCTGTCTTCCCCGATTGAAGAAGCTCCCAAACTGCTCGCCGCACTGGAGGGGGGAGCCGACATCGCAATTGGCTCGCGCTGGCTGCGCGCCGAAACTCAAACTCAACGGCAGCCGTTGTACCGGCAACTCTTCGGACGCATCTTCAATCTGCTTCTGCGTCTCACGCTCGGGCTCAAATTCAAAGACACGCAATGCGGTTTTAAAGTCTTCACACGGGACGCAGCGCGCACTGTGTTCCCGTTGCAAAAAATCGAGCGCTGGGGTTTCGACCCCGAAATCCTGTTTCTCGCCCGCAAATTCAACTTGAAGGTAAAAGAGGTCTCGGTTCTGTGGGGACACAGCGGAGGCACGCGTATCAATCCCCTCCTGGATGGGGCGCGAATGTTTCAGGAGATGTTGCGAATCCGCTGGTACGACCTCACCGGCAAATACGACGGCGCTGGATTGAAAAAGCAGCAGTGAAGAACACCACAGAGAAGCCGGAGGGCAACTGAATACGATCCCGGTGGGGGGAGTGATCGAAGGCTTATACCGCGTTCTCAGCAGTCCAGCGATGGGATTTAGGCCGACTTTGCCTCAGCTTGCGCACACACGACTTCCACTACTCTCCGGCCCATCTCAGTTGTGGAAATGGCCGCGCGGTCGCGAGCCAAATCCGCCGTGCGCGCACCGGACTCCAATACCGTTGCCACGCTCTTCTCGATGCAGGCCGCCTCGCGCTCCAACTCAAACGAATGCCGCAACAACATCGCCGCTGATAAAATCGCCCCCAGCGGATTGGCCACGCCCTTGCCTGCGATATCTGGAGCGGATCCATGCACCGGTTCGTACAATCCGACCGGACCACCGATGCTGGCGGAAGCGAGCAGCCCGAGCGATCCGACCACTCCGCCCGCCTGGTCCGACAAAATGTCGCCAAACATATTTTCGGTCAGAATCACATCGAAATCCGCAGGCCGCTGCACCAGCAACATGGCCGCCGAATCCACATACTGATGTCCCAGCTTCACGTCGGGATAGTCTTTGCCGATCCGCGTCACCACCTCGCGCCAGAGCCGCGAACACTCCAGCACGTTGGCTTTATCCACCGACAGAACTTTCTTGTTGCGGTTGCGAGCGAGTTCAAAAGCCACGCGCGCGATGCGCTCAATCTCGTCTTCTCCATAACGCATGGTGTTGACCGCAAGCCGCGCGCCCGGATTTCCATCGATCGAGCGTGGCTGTCCAAAGTACGCTCCTCCCAGCAACTCGCGGACAATCATGATGTCGGTGCCGCGCACGATTTCTGGGCGCAAGGGAGAGCAATCCTCCAGCGCTGGAAAGAACACTGCCGGGCGCAGATTCGCGTACGCACCCAACTCCCGCCGCAACCGCAGCAATCCGGCCTCGGGTCGTAAATGCCCGGGATTATGATCAAACGCCGGACTTCCCACCGCGCCGAGCAGTACCGCGCGCGAGCCGACGCAAGCCTGTATGGTGTCGGTCGGAAGTGGATCGTTTGCTGCCATCAGCGCCGCTCCACCAATCGGTTTTCGTTGAAGTTGCATCTGATGCCCGAAGGCATCCGCAATGGCTTGCAGAACCAGCACGGCCTGTTCCGTCACTTCAGGCCCGATGCCATCGCCAGGCAGAGCCGTAAATTTTAAGAGCATGATGAATTGTCTAATTTAGAAATTGAGTAATTGAGTAATTTTATGCGCTGAAAAAAAAAGCCGCCACTCAGGCAGCTTTTGTTTTCAAATTACTGAATTACTAAATTACCCAATTACTCAGTCCCTAAACTCCCCATAGATAGTCTTCCTGCTGCGTCTGCTCATGGTGCGACTCGCCATGGACGGGCATTGGCGCGCCAAATGCATTCGCGGCCATTGGAAAAGCTTTTTCCGGTTCGCTCGCTGGAGCATTCACCACCGCCGCCGCGGCGGGCACGATCGGCTCAATCAACGGAGTAGCGGAAGTCGTGGGCTTATGCGTGTCGCGAATCAATTCCAGCAGATGATGATCTTCGACATGCTTGATCTTGTCTGCCAGTCGCACGAATCGCCTGTATATATCATCTAGCGCCCGCCGGTCGAACGCATATCCCAGTTGCTCGCAGCGCATGCTCAGCGCATGACGGCCGGAATGCTTGCCGAGCACCAGTTTAGAATCCGGCACGCCCACCGATTTCGGCGTCATGATTTCGTAGGTCAGAGGATTCTTCAGCACTCCGTCCTGATGAATTCCAGCCTCGTGGGCGAACGCATTGCGGCCGGTGATCGCCTTGTTGGGTTGCACCGGCACGCCGGTGATCTCGCTCAGCGTCTGGCTGGCGGCAAAAATCTGCTCGCTCACCACAGCCGTCTCGTATGGATAACGGTCAGGCCTTGTCCGCATCGCCATCACGATCTCTTCCAGGGAGGCGTTCCCGGCCCGCTCGCCAATTCCGTTGATCGTGCACTCGACCTGTCGGGCTCCCGCCGCCGCCGCCGCCAGCGCGTTGGCTACAGCCATACCCAGATCGTTGTGGCAGTGCGCCGAGATGGTGACGTTGTCGATTCCTTTCACGCGTCGCCGGATCATGGCGATCAACTCGCCGAACTCCGAGGGTACTGTGTAGCCCACCGTATCGGGAATGTTGACCGTGGTCGCGCCGGCCTCGATGACCGCGTCCAGCACGCGACAGAGAAAATCCGGATCGGTGCGAGTGGCATCTTCCGGCGAGAATTCCACGTCATCGCACAGCGACTTCGCCAAGATGATCGCTTTCCGGGCCTGAGCCACACACTGATCGCGCGTGATCCGCAGCTTGTACTGCAAATGAATATCAGAGGTCGCCAGGAACACATGAATCCGGGGCTTTGCCGCTCCCCTGAGAGCTTCCCAGGCGCGCTCGATATCAGGCTCGCACGCCCGCGCCAGGCCCGCAATAATGGGGCGCCGCACCACCTCGGCGATTGCTTTTACCGACTCGAAATCGCCGTCGGATGCAATGGGAAATCCTGCCTCGATCACGTCCACACCCAGCCGGTCGAGCTGATGCGCCATGCGCACCTTCTCTTGCTGGTTCATGCTGCATCCGGGCGATTGCTCTCCGTCGCGGAGAGTGGTATCGAAAATCGTAACTCGCGCTTTGTCTGTCTCCATAAACTGTTCCTGTAACTGCAACCCACGCGGCGGCGTCTCCCGCCTGTCGCGAAGGCAGCTCCCTTGGCACGGTTAGCAGATAGCCTTCCAGGTTGATACTTTATGGTACGAATAACCCATCTAGAAGCAAAACTTATATTTCTTCTGAAACCCTCAGTTTATGTTGTAGTATTAGTATCGCTAATAGTGATTAGCAATTGTATTAAAGGAGTTCCGTGGAGCTTTCTCAACTGGAAGTCTTCCTCGCGGTGGCCCGTGAGCGCCGCTTCTCCCGCGCCGCCGACAAACTCTTCCGCACGCAATCGGCAGTGAGTCAAACGATCCGCAAGCTTGAGGACGAACTGGGCGAAGCTCTATTCGACCGCTCCTCGCGCGAGGGAGTCCTGACGGATGCGGGCAAGGTCCTGTATGAATACGCAGAGAAGCTGATCAATCTTCGCTCCGAAGCCACAGAATCGCTGGCAGAACTTCGAGAACTGCAGAAAGGCAAGCTGATCATTGCTGCCAATGAGTTCACGGTGCTCTATCTGCTACCAGTGCTGGCTGAATTCCGGCGGCTGCATCCCATGATCCGCATCACGGTGGAGCGCGCTCTGGGCAGCCACATTCCTGATGAGGTCCTCCGGTACAGCGCCGAATTCGGCGTCCTGTCGTATGAGCCGCAGGACGCAAATATTCAATCGATTGTCGTGTTTCTCGACGAACTGGTGTTCGTGGTGCCTCCGAAACATCCGCTGGCGTCAGCCGGAGAAATCAGCATCCGCCAATTGGGGGCGGAATCGTTCGTCGCCCATATCGTCAACTCGCCATATCGCGAAAAGGTCATCCAGCTTTTCAAGAGCCACAAGACCCCGCTGCACATGGACCTAGAACTCCCCACGTTACAGGCGATCAAACAGTACGTAGCCTTGGGGAATGGAGTGGCGCTGGTGCCGGAAATCAGTGTGGAAAATGAAATCGCTCGCGGGGAGCTGGTGCGCATCGCCGTCCGCGAATTGCAGCTGAAACGCAAGCTCCGCCTGATCTATCGCAAAGACGCCAACCTCTCGCACGCAGCGCGCGCTTTCCTGAAAGTAGCCGAAAACTTCGCGCTGGAACGCACCGGGCGTTACCGCTTCCAGCGCGAACACTGAGGAGGGGTGGCGCAGGCGCGAATCGGAAGCGCCACAAATGAAAAGGAGCAAAGCATGGCTTTGCTCCCTGGCTTGGAATTTTATTGAAGCTCAACAATCGGCGCAAATCCGCTCTTCGCGGAACGATTCCAACGCCGAGTCGACGTTGGGATGGACTTCTACCACCGAATCCAGATTCGTCAGATCCAGCACGGTCCGCACAAGATCGTTGGGTCCGGCGCACTTCAGGTTCGCATTGCGCTCCTGCGCCCAGGTCTGCAGCAGCGCCAATTCGCCGATGCCGGCGCTGTCCATGGCGCTAACGCCACTCAGGTCGAGCACCAACTTGCACCCATCCTGCAGCGTCTCGCCCACAATGCGAGAGAGTGCGGCCGCCTCATCGCGATAGACGATGCGGCCCTGGCAGTGCACGATGATGACATCGCCACGACTCCGCGTTTCCAAACTCAGTTTCAACTTCGACTCCTTGTGAACACCAAAGGCCGCCGCAGTGACCGCCGGCTCCCAGGTTTGCCAATTCATGTCCATAGGTTGCATGCTAGTAGATAGACGAGACTCGACGGGTTTTGGCATCATAAAATTCCGGTAAATTTTCGTCATTGTGGATCGGTGGGCTCAGACTCCGGTCCTCACAAATTTTGTCAGCCGGGACATCTTGGCCATCCGGTACACTGCATCTAACGGATTTCGTTGATCAAATTGCTATTTTTTCCGGCCCGAAGGCCGGGGAGGGATATTTCGTGTCGAAAACTGCTGCCGCGCTGCTGGCGTTTGCGGGCTGGTTTTTGTGCTCCATTCCAATGTCGGCCCAATTCAACGGCCTTCTTCCCAGCGGAAACGTGTACGTCGGTGTTTCCTACGCGCAACTCAGCAATGTCGTCATCAAGCAAAGCTATCGCGGATGGAATGCTTCCTACGAAGCCCTCCCGTTCAGCCGCTATCCACGCATCGGACTGGTGGCGGATGTCAGCGGGTTTTATCGCAGCGAAGGCCTGGTGCAATACAACGCGCTGGGCGGCCCACGCCTCTCGACCAGTTTCGGAAAGTGGCGGCCTTTCGTCCACGCCATGGCCGGCATTCGTCATTTGAACTCCGGCGGCTTCGTTTACAACCCGCTGGAGATCGACGTTGGCGGCGGCGCCGACTATAAGCTCTTCTTTAAGAATTTCTCCTGGCGCTTGCAAGGCGACTATATGCACACGCATTATCTGAGCGCCACGCAGAATGACTACCGCGCGTCGACCGGTATTGTCTGGCGCTTCTGAGCAGGCCATTTACCAGATAGTACACGGACGCACACACAGAGAAAATCGTTCACTTGCTAGGCTGGATTCGGCACCATCCACCTCGCCTGCACAAGCATCAAAGAACTTTCCGCTCCAATTTGTGTTCACGATTTGAAAAGATCTGAATAGGAAGGTTCACATTTATGCGCAAGCTTGTCGTACTTGCTTTCGTTCTGTTGTCGCTTGCCGCGGCGGCTATGGCCCAGATCCCCACTTCGGGCAACCTCTACGCGGGTTATTCGTACTACAACACGAACTTGGGCGCGACTCGCCAAAGTCTCAATGGCTGGGAAGGCTCCATCGAAGGCAAGTTCTTCCCGATCCCTTTTCTCGGCGTGTTTGCCGATTTTAGCGCGAACTACGGCGATCTGAAGTTCACTAACCCTGCCGCCCTCTGCGCTATCGGAGTCGTGTGCTCTCCAGTCAGCGTCAATTCCCATCTTGACAATTTCGTCATCGGGCCGCGACTTGGCGTTTCCGTTGGCAAGGTCCGCCCGTTTGCGGAAGCTTTCGTGGGCTTCGCACACGTGAATACGCATGGCTTTGGATCGGATACTTCGATTTCTTCCGGCGTTGGCGGCGGCATCGACTATCGCTTTTTCCACCTTCTGGGATGGCGTATCGAGGGAGACTACATTCACACCAACCTCTTCAACACGCCGCAAAATAACGTGCGTTTGTCGACAGGCTTGGTGTTTCATTTCTAGAGCTAGACGGTTGAAACAAAACAGGATTCAGGTGGTTGGCTGAATCCTGTTTTTCGCAGCCACAATAAATTCGAAGCTTTCAGCGAGTCAGTTCTGGGTCCTCGGCGCGTTCTCTGCCCAATAATTGTGATCGCGCAGGAAATATTTCTCATTCCAGTAATTGAGGCCGGTCTTCACGAACAACCATCCCACGCGCAAATGCCCCATCCGCTTAAAACGTCGGTTGGTGGTATAAACTCCGCCGCGCACAATCGCGAAGCGCTTGCGCTCGAGTTGCTGGGTCAAGCGGTAATCCTCGGCAAACAGAATCTGCTCATGGAACCCGCCCAGTTCCCAGAATTTCTTGCGCTCGAAAAGCATGAACATGCCCGTCGCAAATGGGCGATGCAAGTACGACAGATACTGACAAAAATCATTTGCCCCATAAAACAGCTTGTCCACCCAAGTTCCGCCCTTGCACAAAATGTTTGTGGTGACGCAATGCAGGTTCTTACGCTGGGCCCGTTCCAGGCATCGCCGCACCAGGGAGGGATCTGCCAGTTCGATATCGGCATCCAGGAACAGAATGTATGGCGTGTCGGCCAACGACGCCCCTCGATTGCGCCCCACCGATGGCATTCCTCCAGGGATCACGCAGACGTTCAGGCGATCGCGAAAGCTGCGCACGATCTCGGGAGTTCCGTCTGTTGAGTTTGCGTCAGCTACCAACACGTTCGTATTCGAGATCTTCGAGTAATCCTGCTTCATCAGCGAAGTCAGCAGGCGCGGAATCAGCTTCGCCTCGTTCTTCGCCGGAATCACGATCGTCAGCTCGCTCGCCGAATTCATGCTCGTTGTAGTCATGGATTTGTACCCCCGATTCATCGATCGTCAAATAAGTCAGCCGCGAATCGACCCAGCCGCCTGCGTTGTAATACTCGATGCCGTCGCGCTCCAAACGAAGCGCCTCGTGAGTGTGCCCGCAGAAAATCCGGTCCATCCCGCGATGCCGCGCATACCCCAAAGCCCCGGTCGCAACTTTCTCGGACATCCGCAACCAGCGCGTGTTCAATCGGTCAATGAACCGGGCGACCGGTTTGTTCTTCAAATCCAGCTTCTGCAACTGCAGGTAAAGCGATGTCCCCCACCGGCTCAACCTTACTCGATTGACTTGAAATCCATCAAACTGATGACCATGGATCGCCATGTGTCGCCGCCCTCGATACTCCCACGTATAGCTCTCATAGACGCGCACTCCAACTAAGTGCGACATGACGTTGGCTAATCCATGATCATGATTGCCTTCGACCCATACGACCTCAATGCGACGCTTCGGATTCGAGAGCTTGCGGATGTAACCAAGAAATTTCCAATGCTCTTTGGTCAGCCGCGCAAAGTTGAGGTCGGCAAAAATATCGCCAAGCAGGATCAGCCGGTCGAAGCGGCTCCCCTTCAGGACGCGCGTTGCGTCCTCTGCGCGGCTGGTCGGGGCCCCCAGGTGGAGGTCCGAAAGGATCAGCGTGTTATAGCTGTGCAGATCCATGCTCCTCTTCTAACAAGCAATTGTTAAGGCTTGATGAAAGATGCATCAAAATTGGTGCGTAGGTAACTAGGGGGTAATAGGGTGTCCCGACAATAAAAACTGTGTTTCTCCCACGGGCCTCGTTCTACCTATGCCGCCTTTGTTACGAAAGGGGGTTACGGGGTTCACTAGTTCCCGCTATAATCAATTGGCGATGTTGCACGATTGCGATGCTGCAGATGAACTCCAATTCGCATCTTCCTCAGGGAAACCCTGCCGAGTGCTGGCTCCACTGCATAGTTTGTCCGCGGCGGTATCGGGCGAATCTGCCATCGCGCCTGCGCCCCAACCTCTTCGGTAGCGACTAATTTCCTTCCTTCGCCGTACTCGCCTCGGCGTGTGTCTGATTGAACAGAGCCGCCATCGAGGTCCGATTCAGTGGCTAGATGTGGGTGCCCTTTGGGGCTAAAGCCCGACATCGCCAGGGCCATAAACGGCACGAACTAGACTCGTGCCCTTCCAAAACGGAGGAACTCCAATGACTACCAAGACTATGAGCGCACCTGTGGCCGCTGTGGCCCACGGTCCGAAGATCAAGACTGCCCTGCCCGGGCCGAACGCGAAGCGCGTGCTTGAGGGCGACCAGAAATATATTTCGCCGTCCTATACGCGCTCGTACCCGATGGTGGCAAAGAGCGGGCGGGGGATTATCGTTACTGACGTGGACGGCAACGAGTTTTTCGATTTTTCCGCCGGCATTGCCGTGACTTCGACCGGGCACTGCCATCCGCATGTGGTCGCCGCCATCCAGAAGCAGGCGGGCGAACTGATCCACATGTCGGGAACGGATTTTTATTACGAGAACATGGTGGAACTGGCCGGCCGGCTGTCGAAGATTGCGCCGATGAAAGGGCCGCATCGCGTATATTACGGCAACTCGGGGGCGGAGGCGATCGAGTGCGCGCTGAAGCTGGCGCGGTATCACACCAAGCGGCAGAACGTGATCGCCTTCTTTGGAGCGTTCCACGGACGAACTATGGGAGCGCTCTCGCTGACCGCCTCAAAGCCACAGCAGCGGCGACGGTTCTCGCCACTGGTGCCGGGAGTGACGCACGTGCGGTATCCGGATGTGTATCGCGGATGCGTGGGCGGAACGCAAGATGCGGATAACTTCGCGCTGGGCTGCGCAAGGTTCATCGAAGAGAAGCTGTTCAAGACGACGCTCGCCCCGGAAGAAGTGGCAGCGATCTTTGTGGAGCCGGTGCAGGGTGAGGGCGGTTACGTGGTCGCGCCTACCGTGTTCATGCAGGAACTGCGGCGGATCTGCGACCGGCACGGCATCATGCTGGTGGTGGACGAGGTGCAGAGCGGCATTGGGCGCACGGGCAAGTGGTTTGCAGTGGAGCACACTGGAGTGGAGCCGGACATGGTCTGCATGGCCAAAGGCATTGCGTCAGGGATGCCGCTGGGCATCACGATGACCAAGGCCGAGATCATGGACTGGGTGCCGGGTTCGCACGCGTCCACCTTCGGCGGGAATCCGGTCGCCATTGCGGCGGCGCTGGCTACGCTCGATGTGATCGAGAAGGAGCATTTGATCGAGAACTCGACGAAAGTCGGTGATCACATCCGGAAGCGGATGGCGGACTGGCCGAAGAAGCTGAAGCTGGTCGGCGATGTGCGCGGGCGTGGCCTGATGATCGGCGTCGAAATCGTGAAAGACAAGGTCACGAAGGAATACGGCGCGGCCGAGCGCGATCGCATCGTGGAGATGGCTTTCGAGCGCGGCGTGCTGTTTCTGGGATGCGGGCCGAGCACGGTCCGGATCTGCCCGGCGCTGGTGGTTACGAAGGAAGAGGCCGACGTCGCGGTGGATGTGCTGGAAGAGTGCATCAGCGCCGTGGGCGCTTAATTCGTTGGCCACGGATTTACGCGGATCAACGCGGATTTAAAAAATCTGAGTATTCGTGTGAATTCGTGGCTTCCTTCCCAGTTCGGGAATCAGTCAGCACCAGGGATTTCCTGTTGTGAGCGTTGTCACATCCTTTGAGGGAGTGGTGTCATACGCTCAACCCGGGATCTTCCTTTTGTATGCTCCCCAGCGGCGTCACCCGAATCGTCATCAAAGGATTGGATTGGGTTGCCGCGTGCATTCTGCCTGCTGACAAGAGGCCGAAGCACCAGCAAACGGGCACTCGGGGAGAAGAGGAGGCTTACTTTTACCTGCGGAAGCTGGGCTACACGATGGTCGCGCGAAATTTTCGTACGCCGCGCTGCCGCGGGGAGATCGATCTGATCGGCTGGGATCAGGATGTTCTTTGTTTCGTGGAAGTTAAGACGAGGACATCGCAGGATGTGAAGAGCGCGGAGGCGGCAGTGGACCGACATAAGAGGCGGGAAATCGCGGAAGTGTTGCGGGATTATCTGCGGCGGATGCCACCAGAGTGCCAGTGGCGGTTCGATATTGTGAGCGTATACAATGACGGTCGCAGCGCCCGGCCGCAGATTGATGTGTTTCGCAATGCCTCCCTCGCGGCGTAAAATCAAGTTTTGCGCGATTTTTAGTGAAAGGATTCAATAGGTGCCGGAGCTCAGAAAAGATCCGATTGTTGGACGTTGGGTGATTATTTCGACGGACCGGGCCAAGCGCCCAACCGATTTTGTTCGCGAAAATATGAAGATTAAGGGGGGATTCTGCCCCTTCTGCTACGGCAACGAGAGCAAGACGCCGCCCGAGATCCAGGCTTACCGTCCAAATCCAAATGGGGGACCGCCCCCGCAGCGAGACGCACCGGGGTGGACAGTGCGCGTAGTGCCCAATAAGTTTCCGGCTCTGGGTATTGAAGGCACTCTGAACCGCCAGGCCGAGGGGATGTTCGACCGCATGAACGGGATTGGGGCGCACGAGGTCATCATCGAGACGCCAGACCACAATGCCAACCTTGCCACGCTGCCTCCAAAGCGGATCGAAGACGTGCTGTGGACGTTCCGGGACCGGATTCTCGATCTGAAGAAAGATCGGCGATTCAAGTACATCCTGATTTTCAAGAATCACGGCGAGGCGGCGGGGGCTTCGCTGGAGCACTCGCATTCGCAATTGATCGCGCTGCCGATCCTTCCGATTAACGTCACGCAGGAGTTAGAGGGAGCCAAACAGTACTTCCTGTACAAGGAACGGTGCGTGTTCTGCGACATTATCCGGCAGGAGATGGATGGTGGCACGCGGGTAGTAGCGGAGAATGAAAATTTCGTGACGCTGGCGCCGTATGCGCCGCGGTTTCCGTTCGAAACATGGATCTTGCCGAAGTCGCACGAGTCGGCGTTTGAGAACTCGTCCTCGCACATGTTTGAAAATCTGGCCCGGTCCTTGAAAGATCTGCTGGGCAGAGCGGACCGGGTACTCGATAACCCGCCTTACAATCTGGTGGTTCATACTTCGCCAGTTCAGGATCCGACCAATGATCACTATCACTGGCACATTGAGTTCATGCCGAAGCTGACCAAGACGGCGGGATTCGAATGGGGGACCGGCTTTTATATCAATCCGACACCGCCCGAAGAGGCAGCAAAGTTTCTGCGCGAGGCGAATGTCGAGGAGGCTGCGCCGGTTTCGGTAGGCTGAGGTATCAGAATCGCAAAAAGAGGGGCACGGTATGAGAACCGTGCCCTTTTCCGTCTTGGCCGGAGAGAGAGAAGGGCTTTATAAGGCCCCTGAGTGAAGTCAGGATATGGAATTCAGCGGCGGCGGTTGTCACAAGAATGTAAAAACGCTGTTTACTTGCGCGTGACCCACCTGCAGCGAAGGGGCGATCAGGCTTGGGTACGGTCCTGGAACTCTTCATGCCATGCCATCTGGATGGCTTCGAGCTTGCCTTCGTTGGAAGCTTTGGGATCGCCGGCGAAATCGGGCAACTCAGTCACGTAGCGATGCAAGTCGGTGAAACGCACCATGAGCGGGTCGACTTCGGGATGGGTTTCGGAAAGCAGAATGCCGAGATCTTCAGCGTCGTCCCAGGTTAATTTCTTGGCCATTCTCAGTGCTCCTCAGAAACGTAGTTGCGGTTCCACGCGGGAATTTCTACGACGACTTTGCCGGGCTTGGTGATCTGCGCCTGGCAGCCGAGACGCGAGTTTAGCTGCAGATCGGCAGCCATGTCCAAGCGGTCGGCTTCGTCGTCATCCATTTCGGAGAGATTCTCGGCGCCTTCTTTGACCCAGATGTGGCAAGTGGTGCAGGCGCAGTTGCCGCCGCAGGCATGGTCGAGCGGGATGCCGAAGTTCAGGGCGATGTCGAGCAGGGATTCCTCTTTGCCGTGATCTTCGTAAGGCAGCTTGCCGTGCTCGAACTGCACCGTCTTGCCCTCGGGCAGGAAAGTGACCTGGACTGTGTTTTCGCCGGGAGCTTCTTCGGTGGCGGTTCCGGCGCCTTGCGCTTTTTCGTCTGACATGACTGCTCCTAGGTTCCCTGTGTTCCTCTGTGGCCTCGGTGGTTAGTAATGACCGTTTCAACCACAGAGGTCACAGAGGCTTACTCGAATTCTGCTTTTGCCATGGGATGAGGCGCGGTGGGACCTTCGCCCAGGTCGGTCTCATCCATGTTCTTACCTTTCAGCGCGGATGATACGGCGCTGTCCATCATCAATTCGGCTAAGCGCGTCGTACCCTGATTCAGCGCTTCAATGGCTTTGCGGATTGCCTGGTAATCGTCTTCGGCACTCACGGCGGAGAGGGCCTTCTCCATCTTGGCGATCCGCTTCTTTTCGTCGGTAGTGAGTTGTCCCCAGGCTGCGCTCTTCTTGCCCTTTTCAAGGGCAGCGAGAATAGTCGCCGCTTCGTTGCGCGCCTCAATCAGCTGGCGGCGCCGGAAATCTTCTTCGGCATTGTCGAAGGAGTCGAGAATCATGCCTTCAACCTGCTCATCTGTGAGGCCATAGCTGGGCTGAACCTGGATTTCGGCTTCTTTGCCGCTGCGCTGCTCGCGCGCGGAAACGTGCAGGATGCCATTGGCGTCAATCAGGAACTTTACTTCGACGCGAGGAATTCCCGCGGCCATGGGCGGAATGCCTTTGAGGTCGAAGCGCGCGAGCGAGCGACAGTCCGTGGCCAGCTCACGCTCACCTTGCAGCACATGGATCGCGACATTGGCCTGGCCGTCGATCTGCGTGGTGTAGAACTGCGTGGCTGAGGCTGGGATGGTGGAGTTGCGCAAAATGATTTTGTCCGTGACTCCCCCCGCGACTTCGATGCCGAGTGAAAGCGGCGTGACGTCGAGCAGCAACATGTTCTCGGTGGCCTCGGAGCCGCCGCCGAGAATATTGGCTTGCACGGCAGCGCCGAGCGCGACGACTTCGTCAGGATTGAGGCCGGCATGCGGCTCGCGGCGGAACATTTCTTTCACGAGCGCGCGAACTTTGGGGATGCGCGTGGAACCTCCGACCAGGACGACTTCGTCGATCTGCTCGGGCGTGAGCTTGGCATCTTTCAGAGCTTGCTTGCAGGGGCCAACCGTGCGGTCGATGATCGGCTGAATCAGTTGTTCGAACTGTTCGCGCGTGATCTCGCGCTGGTAACGCTTGCCTTGCGGCAATTCGATATCGAGCTTCACCGAGGGCTGAGAGGAGAGCGCAATCTTCGCGTCTATGACGGACTTGCGGATAGCCTGGACGGCCTCGGCGTTACGGCGCAAGTCAATGCCGAGGTCGCCGCGGATGTCGTCGAGGGCAATGGTGATCAGCAGGTTGTCGATGTCGTCGCCGCCGAGGTGCGTGTCGCCGTTGGTGGCGATGACCTCGAAGATTCCGTCATGCAGCTTCAGAATGGAGATGTCGAAGGTGCCGCCGCCGAGATCGTAGACGGCGATGATGCCGTTCTGCTTTTTGTCGAGGCCGTAGGCGAGCGACGCGGCGGTGGGCTCGTTGACCAGCCGCAGGACGTCGAGTCCGGCAATGCGGCCGGCATCTTTCGTGGCCTGACGCTGAGCATCGTTGAAGTAAGCGGGAACGGTGATGACCGCTTTAGTGACTGGGCCTGCGAAATAGCGCTCGGCATTGCGCTTAAGCTGGCGCAGGATAAGCGCAGAAATCTCTGGAGGAGTGAACGTCTTGTCGCCTAGCCTGATGCGGAGCACTTCGCCGGGCTGCAGGTCGTCCGCGAGGCGGAAAGGGAATAGTTTCAGTTCTTCTCGAATATCCTCAACTCCGCGTCCCATCAGGCGTTTGATCGAGTAAACGGCACGCTCGGGCGTTTCGATCAGATACTTGCGAGCGGAGTTGCCGATGATGGGCTGACTGTTTTCGTCGAGCGCCACGACCGAGGGGACGAGGTTCAATCCATCGTCGCCCGGAATGACGACAGGCGTTTCCCCTTGCATGAACGCCACGAGAGAGTTCGTGGTGCCTAGGTCGATGCCGACGATGCGGTCAGAATTCATTTGGTAATTGCGTAATCGGGTAATTTGGTAATTGAAAACTTTCGGGATTTCAGATTATGAAATTACCCGATTACCAAATTACAAAACCCCTTCAACTTTCTAACGCTGCATTCACATCCCTCACCAGATTTCGAATGTAATTGCGGCGGTTCAAAACATCGACCATCTTGCTTGTAGTTTGTTTCCCGTCGGGGGAACCGGCGGGCAGGTTGCGATCCACGATGGCGTCCCATTCTTTCCAATACGACTGCAGTTCTTCGAGAAGCCTGTCGTGCTTGGCCTCAAGGGCAAGCTTGTGCTTGGCAATTTCGGCGGTCAGGGAGGCGTCGTCCTCGCCCATTTTCTGGTTCATCTTGAGTTCTTCGAGTTGCATGTTCAGTTCGAAGACTTCTTCCAGCAGATCGGGTGGAACGATCTGCTTCTTGATTTCTCCGGTGGCGCGGGCTTGCTCAGTAGCGCTTTTCGACTGCTCTTCCAGCACGATGCCTTCCAGGTGGAGCAGATATTCGGTGCGCTTGATGGGATCGCGCAAGGTGCGGTAGGCGTCGTTAAGAAGCGAGCTTTGCTCCAGGCTCCACTGCTGCTCCATGCCACCGGCGCGGGCGTTCAAGTCGGGATGCAGCTTGCGGCTTAGCTCGTAAAATTCTTTTTCGAGCGCCGGAATGTCGACATTCAGCTTCGGGGGCAGGCCGAAAAACGTGAAATAGTCCACCGGTACCGGAGGCTGGACCTTGCCGCACGAAGCACAGAAGTGGGCGGCGCGCATGGATCCGCATGACCAGCAAGAGTGCGTGTCCTCTGGCGGAGCTTTAGGGCTGATCGCGGTTAGAGAAGACTTGGTCATCAAACTTTAAATCCTCACACTGCAGTGGGCGCAGGCCGAAGCGCCTGTTGATCCAACCAGGTTGTCCGGTGGCGCCGCCGGCACACGGACAAGAGTGTCCGTGCCACACACTCAGGCGGAGAATGAAGTTCCGCAGCCGCACGACTTGGTGGCTTGCGGATTCACGAAAACAAATCCCTGCTGCATCAGCGTCTCCTGGTAATCCAGAGTCATGCCATGCAGGTAGATGAACGACTTCGGATCGACAAAAACACG
>DATGFC010000094.1:0-2557 GCA_035309485.1 Candidatus Sulfotelmatobacter sp. | reverse complement strand
AAAACAAAGGCATAAGCCAGCAAAATTGCCAGGAAACGTTTCATTGCGGATGTTCCTTCCGTGAGGAATTATGAAGCACAACATACAGAGAGCGCGGGAGACTACTGAAGAACCTCTTACTATACTCTGGGCTAAAGGCGGTCGCAAAACTGGGGTGAACCCCCGCGGTGCTTGTTTTGCGCCTGCTCGTAACTGCCGCGTCGTTACCTTCGAGCGGTTGGAATGTTGTATTCGTTTCAGGTATAAGAAAGGGTTGCCCCCGCGTTTCTCCCTCGCGCAGGTTCCGCAACGCCAGATCCTTCATCGAACGCGAGAAATTGATGCCCAGCATGACCACACCGCACGCTCCCAAAGGACTTGAGGGAGTCGTCGCCACCAGTTCCAAGATCTGTTACATCGATGGCGATCGCGGCGTCCTGGCTTATCGCGGCATCGACATTCACGAACTCGCCGATCACTCCAATTTCGAAGAAACCTGCTACCTGCTCTGGTTCGGCAAGCTGCCTACGCGCCGCGAGCTACGGGAATTGCATGACCGCCTGGCGGAAGAGCGCAAGCTGGACGCCTCCATTATCACGCTGCTGCGCAATGCGCCCCGCCACGCTCTGCCCATGGACGTTCTGCGCACCGCGGTTTCGGCCTTATCTTTTTACGATCCGCAGGAAAAGAGCAATGATCGCCAGGCTAACGTTGACAAAGCCATTCGCCTGACCTCGCAGATCGCCATGATTGTGGCGGCCTACGACCGCATCCGCAAGGGACATTCCGTTGTCGAGCCTGAGCACTCGCTGTCGCACGCGGCGAATTTCCTGCTGATGCTCAATGGTAAGCATCCTTCATCGACTGCCGAGCGCGCGCTAGATATTGCCCTGATCCTGCACGCCGATCACGAATTGAATGCGTCCACCTTCGCAGCCCGCGTGACCGCCGCGACTTTGTCGGACATGCATTCCGCCATCACTTCCGCCATCGGTGCGCTTAAAGGGCCACTGCATGGGGGTGCCAACGAGGCGGTCTTCCGAATTCTCGAAGCGATTGACCGCTCCGGCGCCGATCCCATCGATTACATCAAAGGCATGCTGGCCCAGAAGAAGAAGATTCCCGGCTTCGGCCATCGCGTCTACCACACCGAAGATCCCCGCGCCACCCACCTGCGCGTGATGTCTCGCGATCTGGGCAACTCCAGCGGGCAAGGGAAGTGGTTCGAGATCTCGCACAAGATTGAAGAGTTCGTGAAGGCCGACAAGAAGCTGAATGCTAATGTGGATTTTTATTCCGCCTCGACCTATCACACGCTGGGCATCGACGTGGACTTGTTCACCCCGATCTTCGCCGTGTCCCGCATCAGCGGATGGGCCGCCCACGTCATCGAGCAACTCGACGACAACCGCCTGATCCGCCCGCGAGCCGAATACCAAGGGCCGGAATACCCGAATCATTACGTCCCCATCGACCAACGGTGAAACACGTAGCCCCGGGCTCATTTCGACCGGGCGCCTATCTTTGTTTTTCGACCCGTGACCCCGCACGCTTCGCCTCGCCGGGGCGGACGAAATGCGTCCGCCCCTACATGAACTGACGCTGCCGTTACAATAACTCCATGCCGAAATCGCCCCGCTATACTCCCGAGCACGCCGCCGCCGGGCTCGACGCCAAATTCCCCGAAATCGAAACCTGGCCCAACCAGTTTCCCGGATACGAGATCGTGGTCGACGATCCGGAGTTCACCTCGGTGTGTCCCAAGACTGGCCTGCCCGACTTTGGCGTCCTGAACATCCGCTACATGCCCGACCAGCGCTGCCTCGAACTCAAGTCCCTCAAAGAATATCTGCAGTGCTATCGCAATCTGGGAATCTTTCAGGAAAACGTAGTCAATCAGGTGCTCGAAGATGTGGTGAGGTGGGCCAAGCCCGTGTGGGCTGAGGTGAAGGGAGAATTCCGCCCGCGTGGCGGGATTTCGACCACGATATTGGCAAGGTGGCCACGACCGAAACAGCGGTAACCACGAAGGACGCAAAGTTACACGAAGCAGAATCGCGTAAGGCCTTCCTTCGTGTAACTTCGTGCCCTTCGTGGTTAAAAGTCTTGGTGCATATCATAAAACCGTGCGCGCCCGTCCTTTCCCGCTCATGCTATATTCGCTCGATCCGTGTCCCAGACAGACCTCCAACCACGCACCGCGCTGATCGTCCTCACCGCGCTGAATCTGCTGAACTACGTGGACCGCAACGTGCTCTTTGCCGTGCAACCGCTCGTGCAAGCGGAATTTCACGTCTCGAAAGAGCAGATCGGATTCCTGACCAGCGCCTTTCTCGGCTTCTACATGATCGCGGCGCCCTTTGTCGGTCCCCTGGCCGACCGCTATTCGCGCAAGCTGATCATCGTGCTGGGAGCCGTTTTCTGGAGCGGACTCACCCTGCTCACGGCCGTCACGCACAACTACACCGAGTTGCTGATTCGGCACACTCTGGTGGGAGTGGGCGAGGCGACCTTCGTCACCATTGCGCCGACCTTTGTGGCCGATCTTTTTCATGAAAACGTGCGCGGCCGGATTCTT
>DATGFC010000093.1:0-46967 GCA_035309485.1 Candidatus Sulfotelmatobacter sp. | reverse complement strand
TGACGACGGCAAAGCGGTCCTCATCGCCCGGTCCGTGTTTTCGATGATTCCAAACAAGGAGGGATGGCGACGCCTGATTTTGGTTGGCGCATCGTTCCCGGAAGATCTAAGCGACGTTGATGCAGCCAACCCCACCAAGCTTCCACGCCGCGAATGGGCCCTGTGGAGGACCTTACAAAAACGTCCTAGCGCCCTTCCTCGGCGGGACATGATTTTCGGGGACTACGCAATTGCTAACCCCGTCCCTCGGGACCTTGATCCGCGCGTCATGCTGATGAGCGCCAGCATCAGGTATACAACGCACACGAACTGGCTGATCCTTAAAGGCAGGAATGTGCGCCAATATGGCTTCGAGCAGTATTTCGATCTCTGCAAGGAATTGGTTGACCGCCCGGAGTACAATGGCCCTGACTTTAGTTGGGGTGACCTATACATTTCCGATTGCGCTGCAGAGGTGCAAGGGCCGGGAAACGCCACAACATGGCGAAAAGTGGGTACGAACCATCACATCACATTGGTTGCTAAACAGCTCGCCAACCAACTGCACGATTCTTAAGGCACTCCCGAACAGTGTTCCCGAGTTCCTCGATCGTAAGTTCGGACGCCAAGCGTTGCCATATTTCCTTGCGCGACTTGCTCCGTATGCCATGCGCGAGGCCCCGATCTATGAGTGCCCGCAACGCCTCGTCGCGCCACAGTAATTGAGCCAATGCAAATGGATTAACTCCAGGGTTCTGAACAGAATCCCGCAACGCCTTCAACCGAATTTCGCCCTCATCCTCTCCCACCGCCCAGATTCCCCACCATTCTGGCACTATCTCACGAACTTTATCGGCGTGCGCCGGCGTGGTCACGATTGTGACGTAATCCAGAACGCGGCTGTAGACTTCAGCTTGACCAGGAAGGCGAGCCAGAGTGTCCCTGTCACTCTTTATTTCGTATCCGTGAATCGTCCCGTTCACCACCGCTACATCAACGCGCGCAACTCCTTGGCACAAGCCGAGTTCCTCCACTATTCGAGTGTCGGGTTCCCCGGGATGAAGGCGCTCATCCGTCCGCAGTTTTCGACGGATATCGATGTCACGCATGGCTAGATCTGAATCCGTTAGTACTTATACTCCACCAGCGCAATACTCGTAAGTGTCCCCGAATGCTCCACCCAAGCTATCGGTTCACCCAGAGTTTTCCATCACCCACGATTTTCATGTTTCCCTTTTGACATGAAAATGGGAAGTTTTCCACAGCCTTCCACAGCGAAGCCCGCCCCGAAACCCCCGCGACCGTCGCGACTTCCCCTGTTCTTCGCCCCCCCCCGCAATCGGGCGTCGCGCAACTCCAACGTTCTCCATTCGATCCCGCCGAATTCTTTTCCTCACAATTATTTTGTTCGTGTGACATGTGACCTTTACTGAAAACGACCCCAGGTGAAACTCTGGGACCATGCCCGACGGTCCCACCCCGAAATCCCATCCGATCCTCGAATGGGATCCCACCGCCCCAGAGCCGGCCTTCCCTGATCCCCACTCTCCCACCTTCGCTCGCGACTTCAAGTCCTTTGTTCGCAAGATTTTACTCGCAAGTCCTTATTTTCCCATATTTTACGCGGACGTCCTCATCGACCGCGCTCCTAACTCCAATGCTGCCAAGATTTTACGCAAATCTTATCCCGAAATTTTGCAGAAGGTGAATATGGCCGCTGAACAGCAAAAATCGTCTCGCAGTTGCACCCACATCAAAGTCACCGGAGTCCGTTGCGGCTCCCCGTCTCTTCATGGGGAGCAGTTCTGCTACTTCCACCGGCGCATGCATCGCGGCGTTCGCACTCCGCCCCAAGCCCGCCTCCATCCCGTCGCCCTCATCGAGGACGAAGAATCCATCCAGGCCGCGCTGATGGAAGTCATCAACGCCCTGATGCGCAACACCCTCGACTTGAAGCGCGCCGGACTGATTCTCCGCGCCCTCCACATCGCTGTGAAAAATGCCAGGCGCGTCCGCTTCGACTACCACGGCACGAACTCCACCCGCGAAGTCCCCGCGTACCCCGACCAGAATGCCGCTGCGTCCAGCGACGCTCCGTCCAACGCAGGGACGGACGCCATCGGCGGTCCGGGCCGCGAAGCGGCCGTGCCCTCCCACTCCGCCGAACAGCAGGAGATTGCCGCAGCCATGAGCATTCCCTTCTACGATCCCTCAGCCTCCCAACCGCCGCGCGTTCGCACCACAGCCGAACTGATTGCCCAGGGCCTCATCCGCCCCCACAACTCCACTCCAGCCGAGCGTTCCCGCGAGTACAAAGAAATGGTCGCCAAGTACTTCGGCTACCCCTCCGTCGAGGCCTACGAAAAAGCCGAAGCCGGCACCGCGGCGCCCGCAAACTCCCGCAAACCACCAACACCAGTAAAAGAACAAGCCCAAAAGCCCCAGGCAATCCAAAAGGGAGCCGCGGGAACGAAGGCAGGAAGGAACTGAATAGGGATTCCTTGACATCGATTCGCGGGAAGTGTACAAACCGTCACCTGCACACTCGGAGGTGCAACATGGGGCGTTTCGAAACTGCAAGCATCATTTCTCTCGCGCTGCTTCTCGGCTTCGTAGCTTGCGAAAAGAACCAGACTCCACCCCAACCCCTTACAACATGTGCCGACGGCACTTGGTGTCCCGTCCCCAATGAGAGCGGTCTGTGGTTTGTGCACAACCCCAACTTCAAGGACCCAAACTGCGGAGGGTCAAACTGCCCGGAGTTCGTCATTCTTCGCATGACGAATGCCCGCTATCAAGAGTTCCAATCTGCGTGCACAGCCACGCCGACAGCCGGGGCCGTAGATTGGTTGAATAAGCACGCGAACGTTTTCTCGAACTGGATCAAGAAAGTGTCCGCCTGCCCTCCAGCCGTGGCATCGTCGAGCGGAGCACCGTATTCCTACGTGACCGTTCTGCATTGGCCAAATAGTACGGCCGCGCCTGCGGTCTATCCCGAGACTTCTCCATAGCCTCGAGGATCAGAGTTTGAGGCGGCGCTGGAGGTCCTGAAAACGGGGGTCAGAGCGCAACGGGTCCATGGCAGGATCGGTCTTGATTGAGGCCAGGTAAAGATCGCGCTCGGCATAGGCCTTTTCGAGCGCGTTCATCGCTTGCGTGTTGTCGCCCAGGGCCGCGTAGAGTGTGGCAAAGAAGTATGGCGGGACGTAGATGTTCTGAGATCGTGCCTGCAGCTGGTCCAGGATTTTGCGGGCATTGGCCCGGTCTCCGGCCTGGGCGTAGGCGCGTCCCAGCAGGACTTCGCGCACCGCGTCGCCGCCGGAAAGCTGCAGGGCTTTCTGGAATTCAGCGGTGGCTTGCTGAGAGTCTCCTTTTCCCAGGAAGGTATATCCCAGGCAGGCATGGGCGCTGTCGAAATTGGGCTCCAACTCGAGCGCCTTCTGGCACTGCTGCGTGGCCAGGTCATACTTGCGGGCGCAGTAAAACGTCCAGCCCGCAGTCGTGTCGTTCGAGGCCGACAGCGGATCGAGTGTCTGGGCGGTCTGGATCTCGGTCGCCGCCTGGTCGAACCGGGACATCGCCGATAAAAAAACCGCGTAGAGCCCATGCGCCTGGGCGTCGCTGGGATTTAAGGCGAGGGCGCGGTTGAATTCCTTGTCGGCGGCGTCCCAATCCCAATCGCCATAGAAGAGGATGGCGGCAAGCGCGGTGTGGGCGTGAGCGAGGGAGTCATCCAGCGAGAGCGCCTTTTGCGCGTACTCCTTGGCCTTGGGCATGACTTCTTGCGACGGGCGGTCGGGAGTCCCCCAGTAGGAGTCGGCCAATCCCGCGTAGGCGGGGGCGAAGTTGGGATCGAGCCTTACAGCCTGATCATAATATTCACGCGCTTTCCGGCGCTGCTCGTAGGTTCCGGATTGCAGGTAGTTGGCTTTCAGAAACGCCTCTTGCGCGGCAGGGTCGACGGGGTCGGGCGTGGTCAGACGCTGCTGGTCCTGCGGCGTAAGGTTGATGCGGATTTCGTTGGCGATGGTGAAGGCCAGCTCGCGCTGCAGAGAAAGCAGGTCGCGCAGCTCGCGCTGGTAGCTCTTGGACCACAGCTGGGTATCGGTGGCGGCGTTGAGCAGGCGAGCGGTCACTTCCACCGTGTTGCCGGAACGGTAGATGGAACCCTCGACGATGGCGTCGACGTTCAACTGGCGCGCAATCTCGCGAAGCGGCTGGTGGTCGGTCTTGTAGCGCATGACCGAAGTGCGGGAGATGACGCGACGCAGGCCGCGGATCTGTCCGAGATCGGTGATCAGAGCTTCGGTCATGCCGTCGGCGAGATATTCCTGCTCGGGGTCGCGGGAGAGATTTTCCAGTGGCAACACGGCGACCGACTCGATTTGCGTGTTGCTTCCAGAACGCCAGCGGACACGCCAGGCAACCAGCAGGAGCAGGATCACGAGCACGGCGACGCCCGCCACGATCGCGCGACGGTAGCGCGGCTTCGGGCGCTGGATGGCGATGTTGGTCGAGATGCCGGCGCTGATGCGGCGCAGGTCCACGAGCACTTCGCGGATCGATTGGTAGCGATGCTCGACATCTTTTTCCAGCAACTTCAGAATTACATTTTCAAGCGGCGGAGAGATGTGGCGATTGAGGGCGCTGGGCGGCTGAGGTTGATCGCGCAGGATGGCGTCAATGAGCCGCGGCGGGTTGTTGTCGGGAAAGGGACGCGCACCGGTGACGCATTCGTAGAGGATCACGCCGACGGCCCATATATCACTGCGCTTGTCGATTTTCTCGCCGCGCACCTGTTCCGGCGACATGTAGGCCAGAGTTCCCATGAGGCGGTCTGCGTCTCCGGCGGTGCGGGTTACGGCAGTCTGACTGGCGGGGGCGATGAGGCGGGCCAGGCCGAAATCGAGAATCTTCAGCCGCTGATCGGGAGTGATCCGCAGGTTGCCGGGTTTCAGGTCGCGGTGAACGAAGTTATGGCTGTGGGCGGTTTCCAATCCGTCCGCCAGTTGCGTGCCGAGATGGATCACTTGCTTTTCGGGGAGCGCTCCGGCAGCCAGCTTCGAATCGAGAGTGAGTCCGGGGATGTATTCCGTCACCAGAAAGTCGACGCCGTCGTCGGTGCCGAAATCGAAAACGGTTTCGATGTTGGGATGATTGAGCTTGGCGAGGGCGAGAGCCTCGTTGCGGAAACGGCGGCGCGCGGTCTCGTCTCCGAGCAAGCCTTTGGGAAGAACCTTCACCGCGACATCGCGATCCAGTTGCTCGTCGTGAGCGAGATACACCACTCCCATGCCGCCCGCGCCAATCTGTTCGCGGATGGTGTAGCGGGAAAGGACTTGCCCAATCATGGCGTGGAATGTGCTCCGGTGGTGGAATGTTACTCCTTTGGAGTGAAGGTGGGAAATACGGTGCGAGGGTGGGACGATGGGCAGAAGCAGCGGTTTGACAGTGCTGCGTGCGCCACCTAGACTGCCTGTGTAGGGCGCGGTTACGAGGATTGGCGACGAGGACCATTCATGGCCTGGCTGCAGAACAAGTTTGAAAAGAATTTCCTGATCTCGACGGTGGATTACGTATTCAATTGGGCGCGGAAATCCGCCGTGTGGCCGATGACGTTTGGCCTGGCTTGCTGCGCGATCGAAATGATTGCATCGTCGACGGCGCGCTTCGACATCGCGCGCTTCGGGTCCGAAGTGTTCCGGCCGAGCCCGCGCCAGAGCGACCTGATGATCGTCGCCGGCACCGTGACCCTGAAGATGGCGCCCGTGGTCAAGCGCATCTACGACCAGATGCCGGACCCCAAGTGGGTGATCTCGATGGGTGCATGCTCGTCGGTCGGCGGCCCGTTCAACACCTACGCGGTGCTGCAGGGCGTGGATAAGATCGTCCCGGTGGATGTGTACGTGACCGGATGCCCGCCGCGTCCGGAAAATCTTTTTTACGCGCTGCTCAAGCTGCAGGACAAAATCGATACCATGACGCTGGCCAGGAAGCCCACTGAAGTGCGGCTCGACCCTAACATGGTCGAGAACTTCAAGCGGCAGGTGATGATCGCGCAGACGCTGCAGCCGAAATAAGCTGGGAGCTGTCAGCTATCAGCTGTCAGCTATCAGAAAAAAGCCCCATGTAACATCATTCATGTGAGGCCGCCGCGCTCGGTGGTCCGGCCTAGCTTAGCTCGGCAGCATCTCACAATTTAGACGAACGCATGCCCTTCACCAAGCTGACCACTCAATCCGAACTTCCGGGCGTCAATGAGGCCAAGGAATTCTCCTGCGCGGGAAAGGAAATCTGCATCGCCAATATCGACGGCGCGTACTCTGCAATGGATAACGTCTGCCTGCACCAGGGTGGACCGCTCGGCCAAGGCACGATTGAGAAGGGCAAAGTCGTCTGCCCGTGGCACAGCTGGGCCTATGACCCGCAGACGGGTGCCGCCGCCCACAACGCCAACGCGAAAGTCGCAGTGTATCCGCTGAAAATCGAAAACGGCGACGTGCTGGTCGAAATTTAGCGGAGCAGACGCTGATCGCCTGACGCTAGCCGAGATAGCGGAGGAACTTCCCGGGCTGGTTGTCGTAGCCAGGGAACACCTTGGCGAGGTCCTTGTTGCCCATGTGGCGCGCCACGGCTTCTCCGATGACCTGGCGGAAGTCGGTGGTCAGCGCGAGATCGCGGCCTTCGTAGAGTTGCGACTGGTCGAGTCCAGGCCAGCGGCCATAGACTTTCCCGCCTTTGACCGGACCTCCCATGACGAACATGACATTGGCATGCCCGTGGTCGGTGCCGCGATTGCCGTTTTCGCGGGCGGTGCGGCCGAATTCCGACATCGTGACCACGACCGTGTCTTCGGCGAGATCTCCGAGATCGATCCAGAAAGCGGCCAGCGATTGGGAGAAGTCCGAGAGCACGTTGGCAAGCTGTCCTTCGGTCGAACCTTCGTTGACGTGGTGATCCCAGCCGCCGATGTCGGCGAAGGCGACCTGCACGCCGAGATTCGCCTTGATCAGCTGCGCGAGCTGGCGGAGGCTTTCGGCGAAGCGTCCTTTGGGATAATTCGCGCCCTGCAAGGGAGCGTATTTCCCTGGGTCGGCGGACTTCAGCATCTTCACCGCGTCGAAGGTTTCTTCGCCGGTGCCGTGCAGCACGCTGTCGGAAGAGTGATCGTACATCGCTTCGAAGGCGCTGGCGGCCAGCGAGGGCTTGGGACTTCTTCCGCCCACGGAGAAATCGTTGATGTTGTTCATCGCAACCGCGGGCTCGGAGCCGCTGAGAATTCGCGGCAGCGACGGGCCAAGGGCAATCGCCCGGAACGGAGACTTGTCCGGCGGCAGGTTGTGAAGCGAGCGGTTCAGCCAACCGTCTTCGGTGATCTTTACTCCCGGAGTTCCGGTCTCCATGAAATCCTGCGCGTCGAAGTGAGAGCGCGTCTGGTCGGGCGATCCGGCGGCGTGCACGATCGCGAGATGGCGCTGTTGCCATAGCGGCTGAAGGGCGGAGAGCGAGGGATGCAGGCCGAAGAAGCCGTCGAGATCAATCACGTTTTTGCGTGGAATATTGATGCTTGGCCGCATCGCATAGTACTGGGACTCGGCGTAAGGCACGACGATGTTGAGCCCGTCGGCTGCGCCACGCTGGAAGATCACCACCAGACGCTTGTTGCGCGCGCCTTCGATCGCGCCGAAAGCTGCGCGCGTAAGGAAGCTCGGCACCGCGGCGGTTCCGACGACCGCGAGTGCGCTGTTGCGAAGGAATACGCGACGGGTTGGCATAAGCAGTTCCTGGCTCCTAAGTCCTGGCTTCCATCTTGAACTTCATCGCCTTTGAAATTCGGGCGAACCCAGCAGCAGGCCGGCGATGGTGTCGGCCTCCGGCGGCTTCAGTTGCACGCGGACGTTGCCTTGCTCGGGTGCGCCATTTTTCGGAGGCGATGCCAGCTGGGCGATGATCGAGTCGTGGGTTTGCCTGGAGACATCAGAGCCCAAAAGCTTCGCTTCCATCATTTCCAGAATCGCATTCGGATCCGAGGGCGCGGGGGCGGCTCCGGCCAGCGCCGCGCTGTCGATGGAGATTCCCCGTACTTTGCCGGAAGTAAGAGCCAGCGCGAAATTCATGCGATCGAGCAAAGCGGAGGAATTCACCCACGCGTCCGCCTTCATGGAGTAGCCAGTGGGCGGCTGCGAGCGGTAAAGAGGCATGCCCATGCTGCTGAGCTTCATCATGAGCGGAATCGCGTCTTCGACATCCGCGCCGGTGGCGCGCACAGCCGAAGCCACGAACTCGAGCGGAGTTTTGACCTTGGCGCGGTAGGTCGTGTCGGCCCAGAATTCCGGCGAATGGAACAACGTGCCCAGAACTTCGCGAATGTCGCCCTTCTTGCTCTGGAAAGTTTTCGCCATGCGATCCACGAGGGCAGCGGGCGGATCATCCGAGACGAAACGCTGGGCCAGCTTCAGCGATATGAAGTGCGCGGTCTGCGGGCTGGTGGCGAGCAGGTGCAGCACTTCTTTGCCTTCATCTTCATCCTTGGGCTTGATGCGATGTCCGAGAACGAATTTCGGTCCGGGCTCGTGCATGCGCGGGTCGTAACGGAAGCTCACATCTTGCAAGGGCTTTTCGATCGTCCATCCGGTGAAGACTTTGGCGACTTCAGTCACGTCGCGCTGCGAGTATCCGCCATTGACGCTTAGGGTGTGGAGTTCGAGCAACTCGCGGCCGTAGTTCTCGTTCAGGCCGCTGTTCTGACGCCGGCGGGCGTTGGGATTCTGCCGGGGATACATCCGCGGGCGGCCGTAAGGCCCATAAGGACGCATCGGCCGGTTGGGAACGCCTTGCGCCTGCATGGAATTGGGACCGACGCTCATCCAGTTATCGAGATAGAAAAGCATGGCCGGACTCTTCGCCGTGGCCACGAGCAAGTCTTCGAACTTGCCGAGAGCGTGAGGGCGAATGACATCCTTCTCGTAATTGGTAACGAGCAGGCGCTCAGGGCCTTTGCCGATAAAGACGTTGAAGTGATTGAACCAGAAGTCGGTCATCACTTCTTCGAGTTGGCGGTCGCTGTAGATGGCGCGCAGCAGCTTGGCCTGAGAAAGCTCTTCCACGGGCACGACCTGAGGATTGCTCATGGCCATGAGAGTTTCTTTCTGGCGGGGATTCATGCCGGTGAGAAACTCGATGCCTTTGCCTCCGCGCAGCGAGTCGGCGAAGGCAACCTGCTCACCGACCGTCATGGACATGATTTTGTTGTAGCGCTCGTCTGGAGGGAGATCGACGAGCGACTGGATTTTGAGATCGGCGTAGAGACGATCTTCGCGGCGGCGGGCTTCTGCTTCCTCGGCCGGAGTGAGTTTCGGTTCCGCCATCTCGTTGGAGGAATTGTTGGCCGAAGCTTCGGATGAATTCATGGAGTTCATCGTGTTGCTGTCGGCGGATTGAGCATCGGAGTTGGCAGCGGCGGCGAGTTCTTCGGCGGTCTTGGCGCCTTCAGCAGCTTCGGGTTGTGAGGCGACCGGAGCCGGTGCGGGCTGCGCGCTTGCGTTTTCCCTGGCAGAGGCTTTTCTTTCCTGCTTCTGTTCGAGGCGCGCGATCTGCACCTGGTAGATGGCGCGGCGAGTAGGATCGGACGGCATGGACTTCTTCCCGTCCATGACCTGCTTGATCATCATCTGGTCAGGAAACTCTTCCATGAGTTCCTTTTGACTCATTTTCAGGGTGCGTAGAGGGGCCAGGCGCGCTTCGACGCCATTGTCGGAGATTTTTTCCGGATGGAGTTGCTCGTCGATCCAGCGATCGACGCCCATGGCCATGACTCTCTGCACGTCCCCCGGACGCGGGCCGAAGGTGAGCCGGTTAAGCGCGTGGACGGCGCGTTTCTGGTCGTCAGAACCAGTGTCGGACTTCGGTTTCTTTTTGGCGAGCAACTGCGGAACTGCGCAGGCGAGGCTCAAACACAGTAAAAAAGCCGACAGCTTGCCAACTCTGGATCTCATTGGGGAACCCCAGAAAATAGAAAGTCTTTTAATTATGAACCCAAATGGGGGAAAAAGTTGCTATCTGAGGCGGTTCTCGGGCGTTACCGAAGTGGTTGTGGCATAAGAAGTTCTGGCACCGAAGCAGGGCTTTTTTCAGGTCAGGTACACTTTGCCGCGGGAAACCTTGTGTTGCAGGGTGGCTGCCAGGTGGTCGATATCGGCAGCGGCGATGTTGACGGGCGCAGTATCGAGCAGGGGAGCGCGGCTGCTCCCGACGGCATCGCGGCGCACCTGGATCAGCAGGGCCTGCACGACGTTGGGATCAAATTTCTCGGGCGCCAGCCGCACCAGATCACTCAGGGCGCTACCCACGGAAAGCGGGGCGCGATAAGGGCGGGCGCTGGTCATGGCGTCGAACGAATCAGCAACTCCGACGATGCGCACGGAAAGAGGCACATCATTTTGCAGGAGCTTGTCGGGATATCCGGAACCGTCGGCCCGCTCATGATGCCAGCGCACGGCCTCGGGAATCTTGGGCCAGGGGAACTGCACGCTGCTGACAATCTGATGGCCGACGGTGGTGTGATCGGCCATTTCGCGAAATTCTTCGGGATCGAGAGCTCCGGGCTTGCCAAAGAGGCGGCGATCGACGGCAACTTTCCCGATGTCGTGCAGATATCCGGCGCTGCGCAGGGCGGCAACGTCGCTGGCTTCCATTCCCATGGCCTCGCCGATGGCGGACGCGTAGCGTCCCACGCGCAGAGAGTGGCCATGAATATTGACGTGCTTGACGTCGATGGCGGTGGCGAAGGCTTCGAGCGCGTTGTCGTAGAAGCCGTGGAGCGAGGCCATCAGGCGCAGGTTCTCGGAAACGCGCTGCGCGATGGTTTGTGTCAGGGCATGGTTCTGCACGGCAAGCGCGACGTAGGTGCAGAGGAGGTCGAGCGCATCGAGTTCATTGTCTTCGTAGAGCGCATCTCCGGGACGGCGGCCGAGCGCGACGACTCCGGCCAGGCGGCCTCCGGCTTTCAGAGGCGCGAGGCACTTGAACAATTCGGGCGCGACGTTTCCGTTCGAGCTCAGAAACACCGAGTAGGTGGAAGAGTTGAGCACGATCGGCGAACGGGCCGCGTTCAGCGCGTGCACATGTTTGGGAAGGAGAGGAATGAAGGCCGGATCGGGCAGCAGCGCGAATCCCAGCGCAGCCGCCGAGGTCAGCATGGCAGGCTTGTCGTTGAACAGGAACAGCGCACCTTCGCGCGCGCCTGCCGCTTCCATCATGGCAGACAGCATCAGGCGCGACGTTTCCGAAAACTCGCGCTCGGACGTGAGCGCGGGTCCGAGTTCGGAAAGCGCTTCGACTGTGTGCAACAACCGCCGTAAGTTATCGGTCTGAATCGCCACCGACGAAGTGGGAGCCAGTACCAGAGCAGATTGAGCGTACCATGCGGGAAATGGTAGGCGCGAGAGTGAGATGTTGGTTAGCTTGATGCGGTGGTGACGAAGTTGTGAATACGTTTACGGGGTTGATTCCCCGCTCAAAGTAAGAAAAAGCTAACCACAGAGGGCACTGAGGACACAGAGGAGCACTGAGAGATGCGCGGAAGCGGGCAAAAGCCAGGCGCGGTGCTGGTTACGGGGGCGCGCGGATTTATGGGGCGGACGCTGGGGATGCTTTTACAGCGTGCAGGTTATCGGGTGGTGGGAGTGGATTTGCCAGGTGGCGCGGGATCGGCTGGCGAACAACTCGTGGGGGATATCACTGATCAGGAGCAGCTCCGGGCAGTCTTTGCATCGCGGAAGATTGAACAGATCGTTCATCTGGCAGCGATTTTGCCCACTGCTGCGCAACGGGATCCGCTGCGCGCGACCGAGGTGAATGTTCGGGGCAGCTTGCATGTGCTGGAGATGCCGCGCGAGTTCGGGGTGCGACGCGTGGTGTTCGGCAGTTCGCTCAGCGTGTATGGGACTTGTGCAGCAGATTATGTGGTGTCCGAGGCGGATCGGGCAGCGCCGGAGGATCTGTATGGGGCGGCGAAGGTTTACGTCGAGCAGATGGGAGAGGCTTACCGCGAGCGGTATGGGATGGAATTCGTCAGCTTGCGAATCGGGCGCGTGGTGGGGCCGGGAGCGCAGTCGACGACTTCGGCATGGAGGAGCCAGATTTTTGAACGGCTTTCGGCGGAGAGCCCGGCCCAGATTTCGCTGCCTTATGTGGCGTCGGAGAAAATTCTGCTGGTGCACGTGGACGACGTGGCGAGGATGCTGCTGCAGGCTGCGAGGCCGGCACATGCGGTTTACAACGCGTGCTGCGAGTCGGTGGCGGTGGGGGAGTTGAAGCGGCAGTTTGAGGCGTTGAATTCGAATTTGCGGGTGAAGTTGGGAGAGGCTGCTGTGGTGGGAAATCCCAGGATGGTCGATTGCTCGCGATTTTCGGGGGAGTTTAATTTTAAAATGCCTTCGATTTTCGAGCAGCTACGTGCAGCCGCGGGCGGGGACGCCCGCTAGACAGCCGGCGAGACGCCGGCGCTACGACTAAAAATGTTCGCGCAGTTCGGCGAAGGCGCCTACTATAAGGAGCTTTTGCTGGGGCGGGGCCTGGTTCAGTTCTTCGTGTTCCAGGATCCAGGTATCGCCGTGGGGGACGAAGACGGCGTGCAGTCCGGCGGCCAGGGCGGGGTTGATGTCGGATTTGGGGCTGTTGCCGACCATCCACGTGGACGCGTGAGTGCAGTCGTATTTATGGGCGATCTGCGCGTAGATCTTCATGTCCTTTTCGGGGACGACCTCGGTTGCGGCGAAATATTTCTTCACGCCCGAACGCTCGATCTTGCCGGTCTGCTCGAGCATTTCGCCTTTCGTGAGCAGAATCAGGCGGTGGCGTTGCGAAAGGTATTCCAGCGTCTCGGGCACTTCGTGAAGAAATTCGATGGAATGATTTTCAATGCTTTGGGCAATATTGCGAACCTGCATGTCCAGATCGGGAGTCACAGGCACGGGGCTCAACCGCTCGAAGGTGTCGACCAGGGCATGGGCAAAGCTCTGCAGACCGTACCCGTGCTTGACGATGCATTCCCGCTCCACGTCATTGAGAACTTCGCGCACCTGCTCGGCGGAAAATTCGTGGTGATTGAGGAAAGAAATGAAGCGCGCGATGGCGCGCTCGAAGTAGATGTTGTTCTCCCAGAGCGTGTCGTCGGCATCGATGAGCAGGGTTTGGGACAACGTCGCGCGGCTCCTAAGGAATGCAGAAGTAAATCAGAATGCAGAAGTTAGAAGGCAGAATGCAGAAGTAACACAGAAATGCAGAAGTTAGAAGTGAGAATGAAGAAGTAAGAAAATTCTGCATGCTCACTTCCTACTTCTGCATTCTGTCTTCCTACTTCTGCATTCTGCCTTCTTACTTCTGCATTCTCACTTCTGCATTCTGACTTCTCACTTCTGCATTCTTTATTCGCATTCTTACTCCTGCAATCTGACCTCAGCTGATCCAGTCCACTTTTGCTTCGGGGCCGATGATGCCGGCTTTGTGCCCCATGTCGAGCAGGCGGTGGACGGCTTCGCGGCCGTCGGAACCGTAGTCCAGGGTGCGCTCGTTGACGTACATGCCGACGAACTTGTCGGCCGTGGGCGTGTCGAGATCGCGGGCAAACTGCATGGCATATGAGAGCGCCTCCTCGCGGTGATCGAGGGCGTACTGGATGCTCTCGCGCAAGGCGGCGGTCGCGGCCGACATGAGTTGCGGGCCAAGCGCGCGGCGGATGGCGTTGCCTCCGAGCGGAAGGGGAAGGCCGGTGACTTTCTGCCACCAGCGGCCCAGATCGACGATGCGGTGCAGTCCGGATTTGTCGTAGGTCAACTGGCCTTCGTGGATGATGAGTCCGGCTTCGTACTTGCCTTCGAGCACTTGCGGGATGATCTGATCGAAGGGCACGACTTCGGTCTCAACGCCAGGAGCGAAAAGATTCAGCGCTAGAAACGCCGTGGTGAGCGTGCCTGGCACAGCGATTTTTTTGGTCTTCACCTCGCCTGCGGTAAACGGACGCGGGGAGACGATCATGGGGCCATAGCCTTCGCCAACGCTGCCGCCGCAGGCCATCAATGCGTACTTGTCCTGAATGTAGGGATAGGCGTGAAAGGAGATGGCGGTGACGTCGTAGACGCCTTCGCGCGCCTTCTGGTTCAGGGTCTCGATATCGCACAGCGTGTGGGTAAAGCGCAGTCCTGGGGTGCGGACCTTGTTGGTCGCCAGGCCGTAGAACATGAAGGCATCGTCGGAATCGGGGCTGTGGGCCACGGTGATCTCGCGGACGTCGGAGGACGAGGTATTGGCGGGCGATTTGGCAGTTTCGGAAACCGGGGTCATGGGGTCGTGAACTCCTAAACGGGACAACAGGTCGTGTCGTCTCCGACAGCTCGTGCGTCTCTAAACCGTGGGCGCTCGGTCGGTGCCAACTTTCAGTGACGGCGCCAGCGGACCGCGATGGCCGCCGCGAACATTACTTTGATGACTTCCGCGGCGAGGAACCAGTAGAGGCCGAGGTACGCCGCTTTGGCAAACGAATGAGTAAAGATGAAGAGCCAGCTCAGGCCTCCGGTGAACAGGAGAATTTCGGCGAGCAGGCCAGCGGTTGCTGCGCGCAGGAAAGACTTCGTTCCGCGCTCGAAAATGTAGCCCGCCAGGAACGCCACAAAGGGATAAACAAGGAGAAATCCTCCGGTGGGCCCGAATAGCTGGGCCATACCCCCAAGGCCGGTGGGATTGAAGACGGGCAACCCCATCATGCCTTCGACTAAGTAAAACGTAAGGGCGGCGAAGCCGCGACGGCTGCCGAGCAGCAATCCGACGATCAGAACCGCCATGTTCTGAGCGGTGAGGGGAACCGGCGTGAGCGGCATCAGCGGAATGGTGATGTGGGCGCAAAGTGCGACGAACAGGCTGGCGCCTACGACAAGTGCGGCCTGCCGGGAAGCATCCATCAGCCGCTCCTGGGGAGTGGCGACGGCTCGAATTGCGATTGCCATAAAACCTCCTCGCGACGGAGCCTCAGCGGGAGTCGAGGGTGTCGGCCCGGCGCCGGGCATCTGCGTCGCTCAACGTTCCTTCGTGCGCTGCGTGGGATTTCTGGAGGTGTTTGCGAAGATGGATGAATAATGCGATCACTACGCACACTACGACCAGGGTACTGATACCCAGGATCAAAAACCACCAGATCATCCGCACAGCTGGTTAGGATAACAGAAAGTGAGCGGGGAGCTATGAGCAACGGCATCAGGGATTGGTCAGTGCTCAGTGGTCAGTACTCAGTACTCAGTACTCAGTGGTCACTGCTCACTGCTCATTGCTCACGGCTCACTGCTCATTGCTCACCGCTCGCCTACGAGTTCGCTCTGCGCCTCTCGCGCATGGCGGCGACCCGCGTCATCATGAATTTGAGGCGGTTTTTGCCCCATTTGGTGCGAGTGACCGCTTTTTCAACTTCGAGAAAGGCGTTCGGGTCGTTCAGCGCCTTGCGCAAGTCTTTTACGAAAGGATGAATCTTGGAGTAGATCAGAAACAGTTCACCGCTGAAACCTGGCTGAAGAAATAGTTGTTCATTCAAGACGCCGGCATTCACGAAAGAGGCGACGATTCCCCAGTAGCCGCCAACCTGGCGAAGCCAGGCATTCTCCTCGGTGCCCATAGCCCAACCAACCTTTAAGAAGTCTTCCGCACTCTCTGGGAAAAATTCTCCGGCCCACCACGCGCGGGCTTTGCGCATTTCGGCTTCGCGGCGCAGTTCGTAGAGTTGCAGGATCAGCTGGGCGTCGGCGACGGTAGGCTTTTTGGCCATGAGTTTCCTTTCGGATTAGCAATGAGCTATGAGATACGAGCAGCGAGCATACCAGATCGCTCATCGCCCGCTACTCATGCTCACCGCTGATTATGCTGTTGTGGCTGCGGCTTCCGGAGTCGGCGCTGGCCGCTCGTAGTCGCATTCCTTGTTCGGGCAGGCGATGACCGGACCGGCCTTCAGGTTCTTCTCCACCAGGTACTCGCTGCCGCAGCTCGGACATTTTTCCGCGATCGGCTTGTGCGCCGAGGTGAATTTGCACTTGGGATAATTGCCGCAGCCGTAGAACGTGTTGCCCTTGCGCGCCCGCTTCTCGACCAGGTCGCCTTCCTTGCAGTCGGGGCACTTCACGCCAATGTAATTCTGCTTGACGTATTTGCAGTCCGGATAGCCGCTGCAGGCGGTGAATTCGCCGAAGCGTCCGTGGCGGATCATCATGTTGCGGCCGCATTTCGGGCAGAGCTCGTCGAGCGGGATATCAGGAACTTTTTTGCCTTGATCGAGACGGCGCGTGGTCTTGCAATCGGGATAGCCGGTGCAAGCCATGAACTGGCCGAAGCGTCCGCGCTTGAGAACCATGACGCGGCCGCAGTTTTCGCAGTATTCGTCAGCCCCGCCCGTTTCCTGCATGTCGGCGGAGTCGAGATCGGGCAGGTTGATGGGATTTTCCTTCGTGAAGGTGCAAGTATTCGGATCGTCTTTATCGTAGGTGCTGCAAGCATAGAACGAGCCGTGCTTGCCCCACTTGATCACCAGCGGCGCGCCACACTTTTCGCACTTTTCGTCGGTGGGCTTCTCCATCCGCTTGATGTTTTCCATGTGCTTTTCGGCGTACTTCAGGTCCTTCTGGAATTTCTTGTAGAAGTCGGCCATGGCGTCTTGCCACTTCTCTTTGCCTTCTTCAATTTCGTCGAGCTCTTCTTCCAGACGGGCGGTGTATTGCACATCGAAAATATCCTGGAAATTTTCGACCAGCAGATCGGTGACGACCAAGCCGATTTCGGTGGGAACGAACTTTCCGCCCAGTTTCTGCACGTACTGCCGTTCTTGAATGGTGGAGAGGATGGCGGCGTAAGTGGAAGGCCGGCCGATGCCGCGTTCTTCCAGTTCCTTCACCAGCGAGGCCTCGTTGTAGCGCGGCGGAGGCTCGGTGAAGTGCTGCTCGGGCTTCAGTTCGCGGAGCGTGAGTTTCTGCCCGGCTTCGAGCGCCGGCAGCTTGTGCTTAAGTTCCTCGTCCTCCTCGTCTTTGCCTTCCTTCGATTCTTCGTAGACTCTGAGGAAGCCGTCGAATTTCAGAACGGATCCGGTCACGCGGAACCAGAAGACGTCATTGCCGTTCTTCGCGTCGATATCGACCGTGGTCTGATCGAAGACGGCGGGATTGATCTGCGAAGCTACAAAGCGCTGCCAGATCAGCTTGTAAACCTTGAATTCATCTTCTTTGAGATATTGCTTGACCTGGTCGGGATGCCGCATTGCCGACGTGGGACGGATCGCTTCGTGCGCGCCCTGCGCTTCCTTCTTCTCTTTGAAAGTATTCGGAGTCTCGGGCAGGTACGTGGGACCGTATTCCTTTCCGACGTACTCGCGCACTTCCTGGATGGCTTCGGGAGCGACGCGAGTGGAATCGGTACGCATATAGGTGATGAGACCGACGGATCCTTCTTCGCCGAGCTCGACGCCTTCATAGAGGCGCTGCGCGATCATCATGGTGCGCTTCACGCTGAAGCGCAGCTTGCGCGAGGAATCCTGCTGCAGCTTGCTGGTCGTGAACGGAGGCGCGGCGTTGCGGCGGCGTTCTTTCTTGTCGACTGAGCGCACGACCCAATCGGCTTTTTCGAGAGCGACGCGGATCTTTTCGGCTTCTTCGCCGTTCGGAACCTCGATTTTTTCTTCGCCTTTACCCAGGAAGCGGGCGTCGAAAGCGGGAGGCTTCGAGGCGGCGAGGTGGGCGTCGATGGTCCAATATTCTTTTTTCTCGAACGCCTTGATTTCGCGTTCGCGCTCGACGATCAGGCGCAGGGCGACAGTCTGGACACGTCCGGCGGAGAGGCCGCGCCGAACTTTGTCCCACAGGAGCGGGGAAACTTGATATCCCACTAGGCGGTCGAGCACGCGGCGAGCCTGCTGGGCGTCCACCAGATTCTGATCAATTGCACGGGGATGTTCGAATGCAGCCTGCACGGCGCGCTTGGTGATTTCGTTGAAGGTGACGCGCTGGATGCGTGGAGGAACGACGGGCTCGCCCTTCTTCGGCTTCTTGGCTTTCTTTTTCTTCGCGCCGTTCTCTTCGAGTTCAAACGCAAGGTGGGCAGCAATGGCCTCGCCCTCGCGGTCCGGGTCAGGCGCGAGATAGATATGATCGGCAGAGGCGGCGAGCTTCTTCAGCTTGGCGACAACCTTCTCTTTGCCCGGGATGACGATGTAATCCGTCTCGAAGTCGTTGGAGGTATCGACCCCCAGAGTGCTCTTGGGCAGATCTTTGACATGCCCGAGCGAGGCTTCGACGGAGAAGTCCTTCCCCAGATATTTCTGGATGGTTTTCGCCTTGGCGGGCGATTCGACGATGACTAAACCTTTTGACAAAGTACCCTCAATTTCTATGGAGTCCGGTTTCGAAGCTAGCACGAATGGGCGGGAGGCAACAAGTTACCGGACGGAAGCTCTCAGCTCTCAGCTATCAGCTCTCAGCTTTTGCATCAGCGATGCCAGCATGCGTTTTACCTCCACCGCCTCATCGGAAAGTCGTCGATAATCCGAGGATCCCAGCAGCTGCAAATCGCGTGCAAGAAGAAGGTGATATTCCAATTCACTTGCCGAACCAACGGCGATTTGCAGAAAGCGAGCGAAATCCACATCGCCTTTGCGGCAGGCTCCTTCGGCGATATTTGCGCCGATTGAGACTGACGCCCTGCGCATCTGACTTGTCAAACCGTACATCTCCTCCCGCGGAAACGCGTTGCTGGCCTTGTAGACGTCGAGGGTCAGTGCGTGCGCCTTGTCCCATACCTTAAGATTCCTGAAGTCCTGCACAGAGCCTTCTTTCATCACAACGAAGCTGAGAGCTGACGGCTAATAGCTGATAGCTTGTTCAAAAGCTTTTTACGAAATTCTTGCCCGGCATCTGTCGGATCTTGCTTGTGAGCTCCAACTCGAACAGGGCGGCGAAGATTTCAGAGGAGGACATTTCCACTTCCAGCTTTTCGACGAGTTCATCGATGTGCGTGGCTTCGTCGGCTTTCAGCAGGCTCAGGATGCGTTTTTCGTGAGGAGGCAGCCCGTCGTCTGGAAATAGAGATGCCGACGAGCCGGCGGAGGATTCAGCGGAGGCGGGAGGGGTCAACGCAAGTCGTACTTCCTGCGGGAGATCTTCCCAGACATCTTCCCAGGTGGCTACCAGCTTGGCGCCCTGCTTGATGAGCGTGTTGGGTCCCCAGGAGTTCTTGTTGGTGACATTGCCGGGCACGGCAAAGACGTCGCGGTTGTGCTCCAGCGCAAGCCGTGCGGTGATGCGCGTGCCGGAGTACTCGGCGGCTTCCACCACCAGCACGCCAACCGACATGCCGCTGAGAATACGGTTGCGGATCGGGAAGTTCTGCGGAGCGGCAAAAGTGCCTAGCGGGAATTCGGAAATCAAAGCGCCCCCCAGAGCCACGATCTGCTCGGAGAGGCGCGAGTTCTCTTTCGGATAGATGACGTCGACACCGGTGCCAAACACCGCGACGGTCTTGCCCTTCGCGGCAATGGCGCCACGATGGCTGGCAGTGTCTACTCCGCGAGCCATGCCGCTGATGATCACCAATCCCTGCGCGGCAAGGTCGCAGGCCAGGCGCTCGGCCATGCCCGAACCGTAGGGCGTGGGGTGGCGGGTTCCGACCATGGCGATCCCCGGCCGCGTGAGGGCGTCCACCGCCCCGCTTACATAAAGGATGAGAGGAGGGTCATAGATCTCCTTGAGGCGCGGCGGGTAGGAGGGATCATCGAGGGTGAGCAAGGTAACGGAGGCAGACGCAGCGCGGGCGATCTCCTCGCGAGCCAACTCCGCGGATTTGCCGGTGGCGATCCACTGCGCTGAAACCGCCTGGATGCCGGTGGACTCGAGTTCGGTGAGCGACGCGGCGAAAACGGCGTCTGGCGATCCGAAATGTTCGACCAGCTTGCGGGCCTTGGTGGGTCCCAGGCCAGAGGTCAGAGAGAGGGCCACCCATTCCAGGAGGTGGGTGGCAGAAGGCGATACAACGCTAGTGGGCACAGAGTACTCCGAGGCGGACTGTAATGAGCGGCGGAGAACGCTGTCAAGGTCACATGTCACAGTGGGTTTGTTAAACTTGTGGAAAGCATGAAAAAGTTGCGAATTTCCGCGATCTCCTACCTGAATACAGCGCCTTTGATGCGGGATTTTGAGCACGAAGGGCGGCATTTCCCAAAGAAGGAAATGGATTCCCATTTTGAAATTTCTTATACGCTTCCGTCTGGGTGCGCCCGGGCGCTCGCGCAGGGCACGGCAGATATTGGGATTATCCCGGCAGCGGCGTATACGGGGGTCCCGGGGCTGGTGCTATTGCCAGAGGTGGCGATTGCTTCGCGGCGTCCAGTGCGCTCAATCTTGCTGGTCAGCAAGGTTCCACTGGAGCAGGTGCGGACGGTGGCTCTGGACACGTCGTCGATGACTTCAGTTGCACTGACCAAAATTCTTTTTCAGAAGTGGCTGGGCGGGGGACGCGAGTACACGGCGATGGAGCCGGATGTGGAGAAGATGCTGTTCCAGTGCGATGCGGGGCTAGTGATCGGAGATCCAGCGCTGCAGGTCGATCGTTCTCGATATCGGACTCTGGATCTGGCCGAAGAATGGATTCGCTATACGGGAAAGCCCTTTGTCTTTGCCTTCTGGGCGGTGCGGGAGGAGGCGTTGCGCGATGCCGATCCCGCGCTGGATTTGGCGGGAGTGTTTCGCGATTCGCGGGATCATGGATTGGAGAAATCCAGCCTGGACCAAATCGCCCGCGAGTGGGCGCCGCGAGTCGGTTTGAGCGAGACCGGAGTGCGCAGCTATTTGACGGAGAACATCTATTACCGGCTGGACGCGGGCTGCCTTGAAGGGCTGCGGTTGTTTTATCAGTACGCGGCGGAGATCGGGGCGCTACCTGTGGCGCCGGAGTTGCAGTTTGCGGAACCGGCGCGGGAAGCGGTACAGCGGGGCTAAAGCCCTCATCGTTTAGTGCCCTTCACGCGGCGCTAAAGCGCCGCTCTTCCACGGTGATTTACGCGTTAGCTGGACGCACTGCAGCCCGAAAAGTGGGTCGATCGATCACGGCCAGTTGACCGAGATGGCATAAACTTCCTGCGTCCCGATGTCACGCGTTACCAGCACGGAGCCGTCAGGAGCGGACATAAGACTGGGGCCGCTGTTGATCTCGTCGAGATAGTGCACATTTTTCAGGCTGAGCAGAGTCTCTATCCTGGCATCCGACAATCTCATACGGAATACAGTGGGATTGTTGCCCCCGGTGGAGTAAATGAAATACTTCCAGTCCGCAGAAGTCTGCCAGTTCACAAACTTGTCTGGACTCGTCACCACATCGCTCCATTTTTGCGTCTTGAAATCATAGCGAACGAGCTTCGATTGATCGCTGGCAGTGGCGATCAAGGCGTCCTGCGAGACGAACCACGCTCCGAGTGTGCCCTTCGAGTCGGGAATAGACGATATTTTTCCGCTGCGGATATCAATCAGCCGCGAGCTAAACGCATTGTCCAAGTATGAGGTCACTACCAATGAATTGCCATCGGGCGACCAATCCGGGGCTACGCCGTGGTCTGCCAGCTTGCGCGGAGTTCCTCCATTGATGCTGACGACGTAGACATTCGCGTCACCATCATTAAAGGCAACCTGGCTGCCATCTGGCGATATACGTTCGAATTCAATCTGCAAGGGCGGGTAGGTAAGTTGCAAGGGCTCACTGCCATCCGTCCGGCTTCGCCACAGGCTATGCTCGGGATAAGACTGATACGCTACCCAGCGCCCATCGCGCGAGAAAGTTGCATCCAGAGCCGAGATGCCACCTAGGAATGGATGGAACTGGCGGGTGTTGGTATCGTACTGAAGCAATTCTCCTCGCCGCAAAGCACCGACAGCATAGATCCGCTTTTCATCACGACCGGGAGCAATCGAGCTGTAGGAAAGCGGACCATTCGTGAGGCGAACGGGCGTTGAGGCTCCGCCGAAGAACCGCTTGTGTTGCGGCAATGCCCAGAGATCCCATCGGTTGTCCTCGCTGCTCCCGCGAAAAACGAGATACCTTCCGTTAGCTGTCCACCTCATGCAACACATTTGGGTAGGAAGGCCGGGCGCCCATTTGAGAATTGGATGAACATCGCTCCCATCAGCGGCAGATTCATATAGCACCCACGTGTGGGCCCCGAAATCGTCCGCGTGAAAAGCCAGACGCGTACCATCTGGCGAGATTTGCGGGGTGGAGCGGTATTTCGAGAGTTCATCAAGCTTGCGAGCATTCGAGCCAGCGGCATCTGCAACGAAAGTTCCCGAATCGAGGAGATAAAGGAGTCGGCCGTCAGGGAACACGCGGGCACTGAGAACATCGGAATCTCCAATGCGCCGAGTTTGTCCGGCGGGCAGGGGTACGAGCCACATGGTCTCCATGCGGGCCATGAAAGCGCCACTAAGAACCAAGATGGACGAGCCATCTCCAGTGAGTCCTGCTATCTCAGGGTTGAGCACCGGCGTAGGAATTTCCGCAGTCTGGCCTCCGTTGATCGAGACCTGCGCGATGCGAAAACTGCCGGCGGAGCCTTCGTTAAAGTAGATGCGCGAAGCGTCGGTCTCCAGGCCGCCGGCTTTGACCTGCCCGTCATTGGTGAGTTGCACCACCGATTCCACCACGGGAACGGCGCGTGATCGGAGCAATGAGAACGCAGCGATGGCAATAATCACGAAAGCGGACGCAGCAGCAACCATCCATAGCAAACCTTTACGCTGGGCGGGCGTTGCGAACACGGCAGTCGGGGCGGTGCCGGCATCGGACAAGGCTTCCAGAGCAAAGGCCAGGTCGGAGGCAGAATGGAACCGTTGCTGGGGGCTCTTCTCCAGGCAGCGCTGCACGACTTTTTGCAGCGCCGGAGGAATTGCGGACCCAGACTGGGTAACGCTGGGCGGCTCTTCGTTGAGGATCGCGCTCATCGTCTCGGCTGACGTGGGCTTGTGGAAGGCGCGCTTGCCGGTCAACATCTCGTAGAGAATCGCGCCCAACGCGAAGATGTCGGTGCGATCATCGGCCGCCTGCCCGCGAACCTGTTCGGGCGACATGTATCCGGCAGTTCCAAGGACCACACCGGGTTCGGTGCCTTCGGTGAGAGTGGGAGTGCCGGGGTCGGAGGCATGGGGTTGCTGGATCAGCTTGGCCAGACCGAAATCCAGAATCTTGATGCGTCCATCTCGCGTCAGGAAGAGGTTATCGGGCTTAAGGTCGCGATGGACGATTCCCTTTTCGTGAGCCGCGGCCAGGCCATGCGCGGTCTGAATTGCGTAATCGACAGCCTTGCGCACTGGCATAGGACCGCGAAAGAGTTGGTCGCGCAGTGTGCTGCCCTCCAGCAACTCGGAAACGAGGTAGGGAGCGCCTTCGTGAGTTCCCAGCTGATAGACCGCGAGAATGTTGGGATGGTTCAGGGCCGCGGCGGCGCGGGCCTCCTGCTCGAAGCGGCGCAGACGGTCAGGATCGCGCGAGAAGGATGCCGGCAGAATCTTGATAGCGACATCGCGGTTTAACTGCGGATCGCGTGCGCGATAAACCTCGCCCATGCCGCCTGCACCCAGCGGGGCGATGATCTCGTAGGGACCGAGTTTGGTGCCGGGGATTAGGGCCATCTTTGCGTGAGCCATTATAGCGAGGTAAGTCGCTGGGACCGCAGTGCTCGCAAAAGGGTTCAGGTGGACACCTCCGCATGAGTTAATCTTTGAGATGCACTTCGTGCGCACGAGACGCTTGTGAGCCTGTTTCAACCCATTCCGGATGCGGGCGCGGGAGATGCTACGCGTCCGTTGGCGGACCGCATGCGTCCGCGAACGCTGGATGAATATGTCGGCCAGGAGCATCTGATCGGGCCGGGCAAGCCGCTGCGAGTGCAAATCGAGCGCGACGATCCGGGATCGCTGATCTTCTGGGGCCCTCCTGGCACCGGCAAGACTACGCTGGCCAAGATCATCGCCAACATGACCAAGGCGGACTTTATCGAGTTCTCCGCCGTGCTGGCCGGGATCAAAGAGATCAAGCAGGTCATGGCCGATGCCGAACGGGCTCGGCAGTACGGCACGCGGACCATCGTGTTCATCGATGAGATCCACCGCTTCAACAAGGCGCAGCAGGATGCGTTTTTGCCGCATGTGGAGAAGGGCAATATCCGGCTCATCGGGGCAACAACCGAGAATCCGTCATTCGAAATTAATTCGGCCCTGCTTTCACGTTGCCGGGTTTACGTGCTGCAGCCTCTGACCGAAGAGCAGATTGTGCTGTTGCTGCGGCGGGCGCTGGCGGATCGAGAGCGCGGATTGGGCGAGATGAACCTGAGCGCATCCGATGAGGTGCTCAAAACGATTGCCAGTTACACGAGCGGCGATGCTCGCAGCGCGTACAACGTTTTGGAGGTTGCGGCGGGGCTGGCAAAATCCCCACCTCTCGCACAAGACGCGCGGACTGGCGCACGCGAATCGCGTGAGATCACGGAAGAGATCGTCAAAGACGCGCTGCAGAAACGCATTCTGCTGTATGACAAGGCGGGCGAAGAACATTACAACCTGATTTCCGCGCTGCACAAATCGGTGCGCAACAGCGATCCAGACGCCGCTTTGTATTGGCTGGGACGGATGCTGGAAGCCGGAGAGGATCCGCTGTACATTGCGCGCCGGGTGGTGCGCATGGCGGTGGAAGATATCGGGCTGGCCGACCCAAATGCGTTGTCGCTGTGCATGGCTGCCCGCGATGCGGTGGACTTCATCGGCATGCCGGAAGGAAATCTCGCGCTGGCGCAGGCAGTCGTCTATTTGTCGGTGGCGCCGAAATCGAACGCTTTATATACGGCGTATGGCGAAGTGCTGCAAGACGTGGAGCGTACGGCTGCGGAGGCGGTTCCACTGCATTTGCGCAATGCGCCTACGGGCTTGATGAAAGGGCTCGGCTACGGGCGCGGATACCAGTATGCGCACGATCTGGAATCTAAAGTCGCGGACATGCAGTGCCTGCCCGACAATCTGCGCGACCGTGTGTATTACCAGCCCACCAATGAGGGCATCGAGAAGCGCATTCGCGAGCGGCTGGAAGAGATCAAAAAGCAGCGGTCCCGCCTGCTCGAGGACAATCGGGCGGGGAAAAAGAAAAAATCCTGACCGCCTTCCGGCGCATCTGTAACCCAGCAGCCGGGATTTGTCTGATCGATTATGGCAACTCTTCCCAACGTCGTTAACAGTGAAATCTCGCCGCGCATTCTGACGGCCGATCTGGTCGAAGACCTGCAGCGCCTGCAAAAAGCTGCGCAAAAAATCACGTCCATCCTCGATCTCGACCAGCTCATTGACAGTGTCGTGAACGAAGTGACGGGCACGTTTGGCTGTCTGGAAGCGAGCATCTACCTGCACGATGAAGAGCGGGGCGAAATGGTTTTGGCCGGCGTGCAGGGCTGCGATGCCCACGGCAAGGGACATCGCCTGAAGATTGGCCGCGAAGGCATGGTCGGTTACGTCGCGTCCACGGGGCAGACGCGATATGCGCCGGACGTTCGCAAAGATCAGTATTACGTGGCCTGCCACGCAGGGATACGCTCCGAGGTCGCCATTCCGCTGCGCGTGGGAGAGCATCTCGTGGGCGTCTTCACCGCGTCGCATCCGGAGGTAGACGGATTCCCGCGGCAGCAGTTGCGGCTCCTGCAGGCCCTGTGCGATCACGTTGCCGTAGCCGTTCATAATGCGCGCCGCTTGCAGGTGGAGCGCGCCGAGCGCATTGTGCTTGACCGCGACGCGGAAGAAGCGCGCGCCATGCAGCAGGCGTTGCTACCAAAGAGTTCTCCTTACATTCCTGGATATGTGGTCAGCGGGCGCAGCGTTCCGGCGCGTGCCGTAGGCGGCGACTGGTATGACTTCATTCCCTTCCCTGACGGGCGCTGGGGAATCGTATTGGCCGACGTTTCCGGCAAGGGCACGGCGGCCGCCCTGCTTATGTCGGCCACGCGCGGCATGTTGCGCTCGCTGGCCGAGGCTTGCTGCAGCCCGGGCGAAGTACTGGCCAAATTAAATGAATTGTTGGTGAACGATTTTCCGGCAGGAAGATTTGTCACGCTGGTTTACGCGGTGCTCGACCCGGCATCGCGCACTGTGGTGTTTGCCAATGCCGGACACCTGCGCCCGCTGCTCATCAACGACGGTAACGAACAATTCCTGGAAGTGGAGCGTGGACTTCCGCTGGGCCTGGTGTGCGGCGAATATTCGGAAACAGAGATTTCATTGTCCCCGGGAGCTAAGCTGATCTTCTACAGCGATGGAATTACCGAGGCGACCAACGCGCGGGACGAGGAATACGGACTGTGCCGGCTGGCGGAACACGCGATCAAGCCTGAGGCGTCGGCCTTAAGCATCGTGGACGACGTGCAGTCATTTTCGAATGGTGCGGGCGTGCGCGATGATGCCAGCGTCGTGTTTATCGGCGTCCAGCGCTGATCAACGCATGCGCGCGCGGTGTTCCTTCAGGATGCAGCGGTCCATTACCACGAAAATTCCCGCCTTGCGCGCCTTCTCCGCAGATCGTTCGTGAATCACGTCTTCCTGCATCCAGATGGCCGGGACTTTAAGTTGAATCGCCTGGTCCACAACCTCTTCCACAAATTCCGGGCGACGGAAAATATTCACGATATCAATTTTCCCGGGCACGTCGAGCAGCGACGCGTAGGCCTGTTCGCCCAGGCATTCGTCGATGTTTGGATTGACGGGAATGATGCGGTAGCCGTGGCTCTGCATGTACGCCGAGACGCCGTGACTGGGGCGCAAGGGATTGCACGAGAGCCCGACCACGGCGATGGTTTTGGCCCTTCCGAGCAAATCGGCGATGGGATCGGATTGGGGGAGTGAAGCCACAAATGCCTCCGCTATTTCTTGTTCGCAGTTTCTAACTTCTGCTTGTACATTTTCAGCGCGAGCTTGCGAATCGTCTCTGAGACTTCCTTGTTGGCGGAAAGATTCTTCAGGTCCGCCGTCAGCAGATTCTTCATAAGCCCCAGGCCAAGATCAAGCGGGGTGCGGGGGTTCGCAACCAGGTTGCGCACCACGATGTAATTCTTCATGAAACGGCGCTTGAGCGGTATCTGGCGCAGCACGGCCTCCAGCACATTTTTCTGGCTGGCAAATTTTTCCACTTCCCCGTCAGAAAGCTTCGGAGCTTCGAGCACGGCCAGCGCCACGACCTTGGTACCATCGCGGATCAGGATGGAGCGCTCTTCCTTATTGCCTTTCAGCGCCAGTTGGATGCGGCCCTTCACGTCCAGCGCATTAATTTTCTGGACCGTGTTAACCCGCTTAGTGGGGTCTTCCGCAGCCTTTGGCACCGCCGGAACACGCGGCTTTGTAGCGGCAGCCGGGGCTTGCGGCTGTGGCGCTTCCGCGGTTTCGGCCGCGTGCGAATCGGGCATCAGAAGATCCATCATCCCGCCAATCGCCTGAAACGGTTTCTCGCCTTCGGCGGCAATTTCAACCGAGTGTTCCTGCAGGTAGTAAAATACGGTTTCGTCCTCGGCGCCGAACGTTGCGTCGGAGTACTCTTCGGATTCCGATGCGGCGATTTCGGATGGCTGCGCATCGGCAGGCACTTCGCTCTTTTCAACAGCACCCGCAGCGGCCGCCGGATCTTGCGCTTTGTCGTGTGAACCCACATCTGCCTGAGCGGTCCCAGCTACAGGGATTGCGTCTAGCAATTTCTGCAGTTCTGCGCTCTCTTCTTGCCTCAGGTAAGGACTCGACCGCAGGGTCTCAAGCGCGGCGCGCAGGGAGCGCACGCGCGGGCTCTTGAGCATGATGTCAATGGTGTCGCGGAGAGCCGAGCCGGCGAGCTTTACGATTTGCGCTTCCCGAACCGAAGGATTCTCCAGTAAAGCCGGCAGCAGCTTGGGACGTACATTATCGGGCGAGATGAAATAATTCAGGACTTCCGGGGCGGTTGCAGGATCGCCGGCGGCCGCTAGCGATGCTTTTTCGTCCCACCCCGCCAACGTCATGCGCGCCACTTCGCCGAATACCTTGTTGTAACGCGCGAGGTAAACCAGAATTTCGATGTTCTCCGCCGGAGGCACTTGCAAGGCGCCACGCGCGGCAAACTGCATCATGTTGGAAGGTAACTTGGAAGCGCGGATTTGATCAATCATGCGCGCCATGACTTCATACCTCGGGCCCAGTTTGATGAACGGTATTCAGACCCGCTTCGGCTAACAACTCCAGTTCATGCACGGCGAGTTCGAAATCCCGCGTAATGCGGTTCGGCTTGTATTGTAAAAAGAGATCGCGCAAGGTGCGATAGTACCAAAGTGTGCCTTCGCGCCCGCCGTTGAACCGTGACCAGATGGATTCGCCAACGGCGCGGTAATCACTGAGAATGGAGCGGACGTTATTGAGCTTGTCGGCGGCCGAGACCAGGCGCGTATCGGAGCTTTCCTTCCTCAGGCGGCGGATGTAGCTTTCTTTGCGCTCGCGCCACGGCGGCTTGGGCAAAATGTAAGCGTCCGTGCATCCATCCACCATTTTGGCGACCCTTGGGCCGAAGCGGCGGTGGACCTCTTTCAGCATGGGGGAGCCACCGCAGTCTTCGACGACATCGTGCAACAGGGCGGCAATGGCGAGATCTTCGTTGCCGCCTGCCTCAAGGACCAGCGAAGTGACGCCCATCAGGTGCGCGATATAGGGAATCGTAGAAGCTTTTCGGGTTTGCCCCGAGTGCTTTTCGGCCGCAAACAGAAACGCGCGCAGGAAGCGTTGGCCAAGCTTCTTATTTCCCCGTGTCCTCTGTGCTGTCTTTGCTTTCATTGTTGCTATTGCTTTTCCCCGCGCCGCGCCAGCAAATAGGCGCGGATGAAAGGCTGCAAATCTCCATCGAGCACGCGATCCACATCGCCGACTTCAGTCTTAGTGCGGTGGTCTTTGATCATGCGATAGGGCTGCAGAACGTAGGAGCGAATCTGGGAGCCGAATTCGATGTCGAGCTTGGAATCTTCAATCTTCTTCGTGGCGGCGCGCTTCTTCTCCATTTCGTATTCGTACAGCTTGGAGCGCAGCATGCTCATGGCGCGCTCACGATTCTTGTGCTGCGAACGCTCATTTTGGCAACTGGCAACCAGTCCGGTCGCAATGTGGGTGATACGTACGGCGGAATCGGTGGTATTGACATGCTGGCCGCCCTTGCCGCTGGAGCGATAGGTATCGGTGCGGATATCTTCCGGCTTGATGACGATGTCAATGCTGTCGTCGATTTCCGGCGAGACGAAAACGCTGGCGAACGAAGTATGGCGGCGCTTGGCCTGATCGAACGGGGAGATGCGCACCAGGCGGTGCACCCCGATTTCACTTTGCAAAAGCCCGAACGCATAATCGCCATTCACCGCGAAGGTGGCGGACTTCAGGCCTGCTTCTTCACCGGGCTGGTAATCGTAGAGTACGGTCTCAAAGCCTTGCCGCTCGGCCCATCGCAAATACATGCGCAGAAGCATGTCTGCCCAGTCCTGCGACTCCGTGCCGCCGGCGCCCGGATGGATGGTGACGATGGCGTTGCGGGCGTCGTTCTCTCCGGAGAGCAGCGTTTCGGTTTCGAGCCTGTCGATCAGGTCGCGGAGCAAGCCGATTTCGCGCTGCAAGTCGCCATCGACATTTTCGCCTTCTTTCGCCAGATCAAAATAGGCGGCAATATCGTCGCTGCGGCGAGCCAGATCGGCGTCCGTGGCCAGCACGTGCTCCAGGCGCTTCTTCTCGCGCATCACCTGCTGCGAACGTAAGGGGTTCGACCACAAATTCGGGTCGGCAGCCTGCTTTTCGATTTCGGCTAATTGCGGGCGGATCTTGCCCGTGTCAAAGATACTCCCGAAGTTCGTGGACCTTTTTGCTGACCTTCTCGTATTCCTGTTCCAGTTCTTGATTCATGAGGGCAGTGTGACCTTGCTTCCGATTCTAGGAGCAATAAAGCGCGCAAGCAGCGCGCCCAACGAAATTATCGCACAGGCGTAGGCGAACCAGTCACCGTGACGGGTGTAGAAGGTGGTGACGGAAGTGACGGCATAAGGCGCGAGTAAGGTCGCGCGCTGCTTGCGCGGAATCCGTGCGGCGATGCGTCCCCACGGATCAATCGAAGCCGTGACGCCGGTGTCGGTCGTGCTCAGAATCCAGCGATTGTTTTCGATGGCGCGCATGCGGGTCTGGTTAAGGTGCTGCGCATACGCTCCGCTGTCGCCATACCAGCCGTCGTTCGAGATGTTCACGAATACCTGTGCGCCTTCATTGGCAAACTGACGTATCTCGTCAGGAAAAACCGATTCGTAGCAAATAAAGATGCCTAGGCGTTCGTTACCTGCATCGAGTGGACGGCGGGAAGTGCCGCGTTCGAATGCGCCGACTTCCTTGGTGAGCCCCCCGGCGAAGGAAAATAAGCTCGGGAACGGGAGATACTCGCCAAAAGGTACGAGGTGGACCTTGTCGTAGCGGGCGGTCCAATCTCCCGCCGGGCTGATGACGGCGGCGGAGTTGAAGACCGGGGCATTGTCATTCGGGCGAGGGGCATTGCTGCCGATTGAACCGGTGACAATCCAGACTTTTGTGTCGCGGGCGAGGGCGCTGATAGCGTCACGGAATTTTGGATCGTTGACGAAAAACGGCGCCGGCGATTCCGGCCAGACAATCAAGGCGATTTTGTCCGAAGTATGAGCGGATTGCTCTGTGAGGTGAGCCAGTCCGCTCAACGTCTCCTGAAAGTAAGCTTGAGTCCAGTCAGCGGAAACGGGGATGTTCTGCTGCACCAGGAGCGCGGTGCGATCTGGATGTGCAGCCGGCGCTTCCACCAAACTACCGGCCTGTAATACCGCTGCGGCGGCAAGCGCGGCGATGAACATAGCGTTGCGCCGCTCACGGGGGATCAGGAATGCCGCGGCGAGCGCCACGTTCACCAGCAGGATCTCGAAAGAGATTCCGTACACTCCAGTCCAGGCCGCGATGCGGCAGAGGGCAACGTTGTCCACCTGCGCAATGCCCAAGAGATCCCAGGGGAATCCGGTGATGCGCGTGCGGGCAAGTTCAACTGCGACCCACAAAAATGGCGCGAGCACTAAGGCCCGGCGGTGGTCGCGCGGCCGCGCCAGCAGGCTTACAAGCAGGCCGAACAATCCGTGATAAAGACCCAGATAGCAGCAGAAGAGAAATAACGCGAGCACGGCCGCCGGCGCGCTGAGGCCGCCATATTCACGCATGGTGTTATAGATCCAGTAGCACGTTCCGGCGTACCAGAGGATGCCGCAGATGTATGCCAGAAGGAATCCTTGCGCGGGAGAGGCTGGTCGCAAGCGCACCGAATCGCTGGTCTCGAGTTCGCCGGCGGGACGCGTCCGCAGCAGCGCCACAATGAGCGGGGCAAGCGCAAACCAGGACAGAACGTAAAGCCCGGGCAGCGGAAAGATTAGAACCTGGAGCAAGGCTGAAAGTACTACCAGGAGCCAGGCGCTGGAATGAATTTGCCGCACGGCAAAGGATAGCAAAAGCAGTACTCGGTACTCAGTTGTCAGGGGCCAGTTCTCAGGGGCCAGCCAATTTCGATGGAACGCTTAATTTGGATCGCAGGTAGTCGACAATTTCTGACGTCACATAATTCGGCGGCTCGATGCGGAAAATGGGGCGGCCCGCCAGGGGCTTGAGGGATACTGATTCCCAGGCTGCGGTGCTGAGGCCTTCATGCAGGATTGCGGCATCGGCTCGGTCGAGAAATTCGCGGGCGGACGTTTTGAAGTCGGCGGTGTCCGGGTCAAGGATGGTCAGGTACAGATCCGGACGGAGAAATTTCAGGACGCTGTTCGATTCGATGATTACGTTGGCGGCGCTTCCTAATTTTTTGCGCAGGGCGGGCATGGCTTCCGCGAGCCGTCCCTGCTCGGTGCGTACCCAAAAGACGGGAGCGGCTCCGGCTGCCAGGAACCGCGAGGTATCGGAATCGCCCGAACGATCGTGCTCTTCGGAGATCGCCCAGGAGTGATCCGAGGTCGCGCAGTCGCAGGCTTCGCCGTTGGCCGAGCAGATTCCATGGCCGTACTGCGTAATCTTCACCGCGGTCCACTGGTATTCGGGCAGAGCAGAGATCAGGCCGGCGACGACGCTGGTCTTGCCAACGCTGCGTGAATGACCGCCGATTACCACCAGCGCCACTAGAGAACTCCCTTTAGAAAAGAAAATTCGTGCCGATGGGCCGGGGGCGAGACGCCCCCGACAGCCGGCAAGATGTCGGCGCTACTTTTTCGCGAGTCGCGCCAGCGTTGCCAGCTGCTTCAAGCATTGGCGCAGCGGCTGCGCCGGGGTTCCCCAGAACGCCACCCCTTTGCCGCGGAGAATCTTGTTCGGCAAAACCCCGCCCTGCCCGCCTAACATCACACCTTCTTCGATGCGGGCATGCTCGCCAATGCCCACCTGCCCGCCCAGAACCACTCCATTTTCGATGACGATGCTTCCCGAAAGCCCGGTTTGTGCGGCGATCACAACATCTTCTCCGATGTGGCAGTTGTGGCCGATGTGCACGAGGTTGTCGATTTTCGTGCCGCGGCGGATGCGGGTCTCGTCGAGAGCGCCGCGGTCGATGGTGGCATTGGCCCCGATCTCCACGTCGTCTTCGATGACTAACCGTCCGACCTGCGGGAATTTTTCATAGTGTCCGGTCTGGCGATCGCGGACGTAGCCAAAACCATCGCTGCCCAGCACGGCTCCGGCGTGCACGATCACCCGACTCCCCAGCGTGCTGCCGGGATAAATCGTTACGTTGGGATAGATCTCGCAATGCTGGCCGAGCACGACACCGGCCCCGATCGCGCAACCCTCGCCAATGCGGGCGCCGTCTCCGATTTGAGCCCGTTCGCCGATCACGGCGCGAGCCGCAATGCAAACGCCTGCCCCCATTGCGGCAGTAGGATGCACAACCGCCGTGGCATGCACGGTCGACTGGGCGCCATCGATGGACTCCCGCTGCAGCAACCGCGCAGCACGGGCGAAAGCTAGCTTGGGATGATCGCTAATGAGCAGCGAACGGCCGCCATTCACCGTGGAAGCGAAATTTCCCGCAATCACCGCGCCTGCTTGCGATTGCAGAGCTCCGGCCAGATGTTTTTCATCTTCGACGAAAACAAGGTCGGCGCTCGAAGCCGAGCCGATGCTGGCCACGCCGCTGACAGTGGCCTGCGCATCGCCAATCAGGCGGGCGCCCACCGCATCAGCAATCTGCTGGAGCGAACATTTCATCGCTTTCAATGTATCGCAGCGGGCAAGGTGAGGAAAGAGCGGGATTCCCGATCAGAGGTGTTCGGCCAATGCTCCAGTGACGCTGCACGTGGCGGCCCCCTGACACATCACAAAATTTCCACTGCCCGCGTTACAGGTGCTCGCGCTCGCGCCTGGGGTCAAGGTCCAGGTCCCCACGACAACGCCCTTGGTGAGGGAGCCGACCGTTGTGGTCGTGCCGTTGGAGGTACCTGTCAATTGTCCGGTCAGTGCAAGGACGCTCCCGTTGGCTTTCGACGTGATGGTCAGGCTCAGAGTGCCTGTGACCTGGCCTGCGTTGCTCGTCGTGAAAGACGCGGTGCCTGATTCAGTTTCGGCATTGAGCGCGGTGTCAAAGCAGCTCGATTGATTAAAGAAGGAGATACCGTTGATATTGAGTGGTCCGCTATTGGTTACAGAGAAGGCAACCACGAAATTCAGCAGGCTGGCTTGCGCCGTGCCGCCGGTGAGCTGGGCCTCCCAGTTACCGGTCGTGGCGGTGTTGTTCACGGTAGAGGTATTGGGGCTGCTGCCGCAGGCGCAGACAGAAAATTCCAGAGCCAATACCACCAGCATGGTGAGCAGCTTCTTCATGAATCTCCCTTGGGTCGTGGATCTTTATGAGAATAGAGAGATGCGGGCGGGGCCGTCAATGGATGTAAGGCGGGCTCGCGAGCTTGGCTTCCGGCTTCCAGTCGACTCGGCTTGTAGTCCGAAGATTCTTGCCGGCAGCCGGGAGCGGCAGCCGGATGCCCTGCTGTCGCGATCTATTCATAATCGCCGCTTTCGTGCGCGCCAACGCTTGCAGCCGGCCTGCGGACGCGGCGCCCGCGCCACATCGGCTACGCGCCGCGTTTCGACTTCAGCTCCGCCAGCAACTGCTCGATCCTGTCCTGTTTTTCGAGCGCCGCGAGGCGGTCGTCGAGATTGTCCGACGCGACTTCTGACTTCGCCTGGCTCACCGCTTCCGAGTGCGCTACTTTGCGTTTCATGCGATCAAAGGCCGCAGCCTTCGAACCATCTCCGGAGGCCATGCGCGCGTCGCTTGCCTTGCCTACGGCGCGCGCGCGGCGATGCTGCGCGATCAGGACATCAGCCTTAGCTTCGGCTTCGGTCAGCTTCTGTTGGAGTTGCCGCAGCGCTCCCTTTAGATTTTCAACCTGCGCTTTCTGGTCGGAAACCTGGTGGGTGAAGTTCTCGCTCAACTCGCGATAGCTTTCCACGCGTTGCAGCGAGGCGCGCGCCAGGTCGTCTTCTTTCTTGTCGACGGCAAGCTCGGCCTTGCGCATCCATTCGGCGACTTTTTCTTCATTCTCTTTCTGTTTCTTCTCCAGCAGGTGCTGATCGGCAATGGCGATGGCGACCTGCGTCTTGACCTGCAGAAGCTGGTTCTGCATGTCGAGGATGACTTGCTTGATCATCTTTTCGGGATCTTCGGCCTTGTCGATCAGGTCGTTGAGATTGGCCCGGACTAATGTGGAAACGCGCTCTAGTAATGCCATGGTGAATCCCCTTTCTCGCTTGAGCTATGAGCTCTGCTATGAACCAGCGGAAAATGCGCCTCTGGCTATGCCGGTTCCGATAACGATTCCTACGACGGCGAGGCCCACTCCCGCCTGGATATGGAAATAACCCGTGAGGAGGCCTACTGCCGCCAGCACCGCGGTGAATAGCACGACGGCGGCTCCGATTTTCTTATTCGATGTCATGACGATCTCCTGGCTTCATGGGCACGATGGATGGCCGCGCATTCCGGACACTGCGGTTCTTTGCGCTGGAGTGTGGACCCAAGCGCCATGCCGATGGCGACTCCCACCGCCAGCCAAACTCCCATATGCCCGGCGACCACGCCGAAAACCGCACCCAGAGCGGCTCCTAACGCTATGCCTAATCCCGCGTGTTTGGGTTTGCTTTTCATAACCTTGCTCCATCACAGCTTCCGCTTTCCGGCTTCCGGCTTCGTGCGTTCCCGCATGGCGGGAGCCCAAAGCCGGAAGCCGAAGCTGACCCCTCGCACTACGCTTTCGGCAGCTCGGGCGGCTTAGGCGTCTTGTCGCCGATCTGTCGCACCTTGCCGAGCAGTTCGGACATGGGGATGCCGGAAAGCGTCTCGAACAACGCCGGCATCTGCGCCGCCATCTTGGTGATGTCGCCGGTGATCTTGTTCAGGCCGGCAGCTTCCCCGTTCCCCGTCGACACGATGGTGATCTTGTCGACATTCGCGAGCGGGGCAGCCAACGCCTTCACCACCTCGGGCATGCTGGCGAACAGCTTGTCGATCACCGCCGCCTGGTTGTATTCCTGGTAGGCTTCGGCCTTGACGTTCATCGCCTTGGCTTCGGCTTCCCCTTTCTTGAAGATGATTTCGGCTTCGGCCTCGCCCTGTTGACGGATCGATGATGCATGCCCTTCGGCCTCCGCCATCAGGCGCTGTTTCTCGGCTTCGGCAAGAGTCTCAATGCGCTGACGCTCGATTTCGGCTTGCTTCAGCACGGTCGCGATCAGCTCTTTCTCGCGCCGGTTGATCTCCGCCTCCTGCACCTTGACCTGCTGTTCTTTCTCGACCTGCTGCACCTTCACCTGCTCGGCGATGACCTGCTGCTGCATGATGTTGGTCTGGATGTCGTAGGCCTTGTCGGCTTGCGCCTGCTGGCGTTTCGTGACTTCGAGGAATTGCGCTCGCTTCACTTCGAGGTCGCGTTGCGCCTCGGCTTGCTTGGCCAACGACAGCGTCTCCGCCAACACGCGCTCCTGGTCGGCCTGAGCTTTCGCCACTGCCGATTCCCGCGTCGCCAGCGCGCGCTTGATCGCCGTATCGCGATCGGCCTCGGCCGCCGCCACGTCGGCATCGCGCTTGATGCGGGCGACGTCGGGGCGTCCCATGTTGGTGATGTATTCGTTCTTGTCGCGGACTTCTTTGATAGTGAACGAGATGACTTCCAGGCCCATCTTGTTCATGTCATCGGCGCAGGTGGAGCGCATGCGGTCGGAAACCATCTCCGGCTGCTTCACGATTTCTTCGACGGTCAGCTGGCCGATTATGCCGCGCAGGTGGCCTTCCATCACCAGGCGGATCAGGCCTTCGCGCTCCTGATCGGTCTTGGTCAGGAATTGCTCGGCCGCGGTGCGAATCGACTCGTCGTCAGATTTCACCTTGATCTGCGCGACGGCTTCCACAGTGACGGCGACGCCTTGCTTGGTGTAAAGGTCCTGTTGGGGAGCCACATCGAAGGACATCAGCTCCAGCGACAGCCCGCGGCAGATCTGCACCATCGGCAGCACCATCGTGCCGTGGCCCTTCACAATGCGCGTTCCGCCCAATCCATAAACGATGAGCGCTTCGTGCGGCCCCGCCTTGCGATAGATCCTGGCCATTCCGCTGATCAAAAAGAGGATGACCATTGCGGACAGGCTAACTACGATCCAAATCTCGACTCCGTGAGAAATCTCCGGCATAACGCCTCCTGTTACGAATGCGGTTGAAGAAGTGTTGGTACTGAGTCACTCGCTGCGGGGGAAATCGGGCCCACCAACTCGGAATGGGCCGGCTGCGCTTTCAGATTGAACTCGACGATCCAATTGTTGGCATACCAGATAAGACCCAAGAACAAATAAAAGACCACCAGCATGGGCCATGCTGCGCGCGGCTTCTGTGCCCGTACGATAAGAGCTGAAATTGTGAAGACGACCTGCATGAAAGCCAGCATCCCCAACGTCAGCATCAGCGACCCTTCGCGAGACGTATAGCCATTCGGCTGCCAGTTAGCGTCGAAATGCACCGCCATGCGCGCGGGCAAGCGATCCCAAGCCCGCCAATAATTCAGAGCGATCGTCACCAAGGGCAGCCACATCGCGACCACCAACCACTTGTACGCGCTTCCAAACATTGGGCCTCCGCTCACAACTCTTGCTTGACCCCCGAGAAAAAAGCGTAATTCTCTGTGAACCTCGGTGACCTGTGTGGTTCAAGCTTCTTTGCCATTGGTACTAGCTTCGTCCATTTCGCCAGACATCTCGCTCCACAGGCGAACGTAGGCAATTCCCTTTTCGTAACGCGTGACTACGACTTCGGTCCCTTTCGCGATCGCGCTCCCGTCTTCGCTGCGGGCGCCGCACACGCGGCGTGTTCCGGCCTGCGAATAGATCAATTCGCCAGTGCCTCTCTCGCGGATCGGCACGGAAAGTTTTCCAAGCACTCCGACCATTTCGAAGTCGGCCGGATCAAGGCACTCCTCGTCGGAGATCAGGACTTTGGTCAAAAACAAAAAGATGATTGCTCCCCCAATGAGCCCGCTCACAATGGAGAACAGCAACGCTGTACCCACCCAAAAAGCGGAAAAGCGCGTCAACAGATAACCCGTACCGCCAAACCATGCCAGGAAAGCGGCGATGGACGGAGGATTGAACGGCGAAACGCTGGCTCCGTGCGCCGGCTGATTCGCGTCGGATGCTTGCGCAGCGCCCGGCGTAGCTGAGTGTCCTCCTGCACCCGGACCATGCGCCACGGGACCATGCATAGAGGGCAAGTGTCCGGCGTGACTATGAAAGTGAGGCAGATGAAGTTTGCCGAAGCGCGATCCGCCGAATACGAACGAAAAAAAGCTGAAGCAAAAACCGACTGCGAAACAGATCAAGTAAAAGTCTGACCAGGTCATCGGATTCGCCTCCCTTCCGCACTCGGCACGCGGCGATGGTTGTTGCCTGCCAGCGCCACATCTGGACGCAAAGCCTCCAGCAGGCGCTCTGCCAGACCCGGCGTATCGAGGATGGCGCCCAGCAGCAACAGGCAGCGCCGCGTGTCTTTCTCGCGCGCGGCTTTGATCAGCACGTGGCTGACTTCCGGATCGTTCGCAAAACGTTCGGACCCTTGCAGCAGCCAGACATCCAGCTGTCCTTCGGTGGTGCGCAAATCCGAAGTCAACTCGGTGTGGTAGCCCTCAGGGTCATCCACCAGGAATCCCGGATGCACTTTGAAAAACTTGGCCAGCAGCGCGCGCGAAGATTGCGTCATGTGCGGGCGGGCGCCGCTTTCAATCTGCGACAAGTACGACTGGCTCATCGTCTTGCCGGGGCCGAGCTCGTCGCGGATGGCGCGCACCAGTTCGAGCTGCGTCATCGGTCGGCCCAAACCGCGCAGCGAACCTTCCACCTCGCGCAGGTAACGGATTTTCTCGCCCAGCTTCATGGAATCGCCCAAGGCAATATTTCAAATCGAGATATTTATATTGCAATTTGTAATTTATGTCAAGATTTGTATTTGCAGCAGAATGAACGACTTACGCGGGTGATGGGCTTGCGCGCATCGAGCTCAGAGCAAATCTGAGGGCTCACAGCTCATCGCTCATGGCTCATTGCTCGTAGCTAAAAAAAGCCCCCGGCTGGCCCGGGGGCATTCACTCTCTTCTTTTCGCTTTTGTCGCTGGGGAAACTTACTGCCGGCGTCCGTTGTGCTTGTCGCGATAGATCTGGCGCGATTCGCGATTTTGCTGGCGGTTGACTTGCTTCTTTTCCTGCGTGGTCAGCTTGCCGCCGTTGGCAGCGCGATCGTTGCGCACTTCATTGTTAATCCGCGCTTCATTTTTCTCCAGACGCGTTGCTTCCCCAGCCGTGAGCTGTCCGCTCTTCACACCCTGCGCGATGCGGTCCTGCTGGTTCTCAGCGCGCTTGCCGACTTCGCTCTTGGGTGCGGTGTTCTGCGTAGCAGAGTTGTGCTTGTCCTGATAAATCTGTTTCGAGAGCTGGTTCTGCTGCTGCGTCAGGGTCTTTTTGTCGGCCGTCGTCAGCTTTCCATTATCCAGGCTGCGCATGTTGCGCTCTTCGTGATTGAGGGTTGATTCCTTCTTTTCCAGGTTCTTGGTTTCGCCGGCAGTCAGTTCGCCGCTCTTTACGCCATTGGCGATGCGGTCCTGCTGGTTCTCCTTGCGGTCTTGAATGGTTTGCCCCGTGACCGGCGTTGATGTCGCAGTTTGAGCCACAACCGGCAGCGCCAAAATCCCAAGGGCGGCGCTGAGAAAACTAATCTTGATCGTGCGATTCATAGAAGTCTCCGTTATTTTCTGGTGTTTTCAATCTCTACTGCTTGTGGCCACGGGAGAAGAAACACAGCGCGTACGGAAATGTTGCGGACGCTTTATGTGCTTTGCTTGCGGAGTCTTAGGGCGGTCGCCGCGAAAGCACGGCTAGTGCTGGCCGCTAAAGTCCGGCTTCGATGCGCGACCGGGGATCGAGATAATCCCGCAGGGCGTCTCCAATGAAATTGAAACTTAGCACGGCCAGCATGACGGCCAGCGCGGGAAACAGCACCAGGTGCGGCGCTTCGAAAAGATAGACGCGGCCATCGTTGAGCATGGCTCCCCAACTCGCAGTCGGCGGCGGTACTCCCAGCCCGAGAAAACTCATGGTGGCTTCGGCGAGGATCGCGCCCGCCATTCCGATAGCCGCCTGCACGATGACGGGCTGAATAATGTTAGGCAGAATGTGGCGCACAATGATGCGCATATCGCTGGCGCCGAGGGCGCGCGCGGCTTCCACGAACTCGCGTTCGCGGGCGCCGAGCACTTGTCCGCGAACCAGGCGCGCGTAGCCTACCCATCCACCCAGCGAGAGCGCGACCACGAGATTGAAAATGCCGGGCCCGCGAAAGGCTACGAACGCAATGGCGATCAGGATCCCCGGAAACGAAAGAAACGCGTTCATCAGAACGATGTTGACGAAGCGGTCAATCGCGCCGCCGTAGTATCCGGCGATGGAGCCGATGATGAGCCCGAGCGTGAGCGAGGTGAGCACGACGCAACTGCCGACCAGCATCGAAATCCTCGCGCCGTAAATGACGCGGGAAAGAATGTCGCGGCCCAGTTCGTCAGTCCCGAACCAGTGCGCATGCGACGAAGGCGTCAGACGCGCAGGCAGATCAATGGCAGCCGGATCTTGCGGAGCAATGAAAGGCGCGAACACTGCCAAGACCACAAAAACAATCACCAGCACAACCCCTGCTGCGGCCAGGGGATTATTGCGGGCGTGACCGCTTACTATCCGCAGGACTCGCGAAGGGAGCACGGTAGCAGATGCCGTGGCAGCGGACATGAAGGGATGGTAAACCGCCGTTCGCAGATCGTCGATATTTATCGAACAAATTTACCTTATTTAGGATGAGCGGCGAACTTCAACTTGCCCGCATTTTTCTTCATCAATTTCTTAAAACGCTCTAGCCCGATGGCCTCACGTTGAGCCAAAAGCTGAACCGCTACCTTGAGATCAGTTACCGATTGTGTTCTCCTAGAAAGAAATGCCGGAGCAGATCGCATCTCCGGTCCACGTTGCGCGCCGTAACCCTCAACCTCCAGCTTACATTCTGAGGAGAAAAATTATGAGTAAAGTCTCGTATATTCCCAAAGATTACAACTCCGTCACACCGTATCTGATCGTCCGAGGCGCGGCTCATGCCATCGACTACTACAAGAAAGTGTTCGGCGCCACCGAACAGGTTCGCATGAATGGCCCCGACGGCAAGGTCGGCCACGCCGAACTGAAGATTGGGAACTCGCACATCATGCTGGCCGATGAAAATCCAAAAATGGGACAGGGCCACACCAGCGCGGCCACCATCGGCGCCAGCCCCGTAAGCCTCTATGTATATCTTCCTGACGTAGACCGCGTGGTCGAAAGGGCGGTCGCCGAGGGCGCGAAAATCCTCAAGCCCGTCGAGACCCAGTTCTACGGAGACCGCTCCGGCTTCATTCAGGATCCGTTTGGACATCTCTGGGGCGTGGCAACGCATGTGGAAGATGTGTCGCCCAAGGACATGGAAGAACGAATGAAAAAACTGGTGCCGGCAGCATAGATTGCGGCACGCGTAGTTTTGAATAGCGAGGCGGAGCGGCGACGCTCCGCCTTCTTATGTCTGGACGCTATGCGACAATCTCTCCATGCGTCTGGGAACGCCCGCGCCGCAAGGGACGACAACCCGCACCACGGCGGCGAACCTGTTCAGGAATTCAGCCGCCAACGTGGCCCGCCTGGGCTTCACCTCAGTCATCGCGATTCTTCTTCCCGCCTACCTGACCCACCGTCTTCCGGTCGAGATTTATGGCGCGTGGGTGCTGATTCTGCAGTTGGGCGCATACGTCGGGTACCTCGATTTTGGAGTGCAGACGGCGGTCTCCAAATACATCGCCGAGTATGAAGCGAAGGGCGATGTTGCTGGCTGTAGCCGGTGTGCCAGCGTCGGGCTGGCCATCATGGTGGCGGCCAGCATTGCGGGAGTTTTGCTGACGCTGGGACTCGCCTGGTCCGTGCCGTTGCTATTCGGGAAGATGCCCACTGACCTGTACTCTGACGTACGCATCAGCATTGTTTTCGTAGGGGTTTCGCTTTCGGTCAATCTGATCGCATCCATTTTCTCGGCCATCTTTCTCGGACTGCAGCGCTATGAAGTCCCCATGATCACGACCGTCGTGGCGAGACTGTTCTACGGAATAGCGATCGTCTCGACGGTGTATCTTCACACCAGCCTGGCGGTCATGGGAGCAGCCGTAGCGGCGGCAAATTTGCTGTCGGCCCTCGTGCAAGTCGTTGCCTGGAAGCGGCTGGCGAATCAAGTGCGGGTCGCGCTCTCCGCCGTCGACCGGGCCATGCTCCGGCAGATGTTCGAATATTGCGTCATCCTGACGATCTGGTCCGTGTGCATGCTGTTCATTGGCGGGATCGACCTCACCATCGTTGGCCATTACGACTTCAAGCAGGTCGCCTTCTACTCGATTGCGATCTCGCCCACAACTTTCATTCTGATGCTCGTAGGAGCAGTGCTGGGACCGTTGCTGCCCGCATCGTCCGCGCTGAGCACGGAGCGCACGCCAGAGCAGATGGGGCAGATTCTGCTGCGCACGACACGCTATGGCACAGTGATCCTGCTGGCCAGCGGGCTGCCAATTCTGGTCGCCGGTTATTGGATTCTGCGGTTGTGGGTAGGCGCGAATTATGCCGAGCACAGCGTGCAGTTCCTGCGCATCCTGCTCGTAGCCAACATTGTGCGGCAGTTGTGCGCGCCCTATGCCACCATGGTCGTCGCAACAGCCAGGCAGCGCGTGGCAACGGCATCGGCGATCACCGAAGCGGCAGTCAACTTGGCAGCAAGCATTTGGTTAGCGAAGCACTACGGGGCCATGGGCGTAGCTGCGGGCACACTGATTGGAGCAGTGGCTGGTATCGCGATGCATTTTGCGGTCAGCATGCACTACACGCAAAATATCGCTGTCTCTCGCCTGAAACTTTTCGTCAGCGGGATGGTTCGTCCATCCCTGATGGCGATCCCATCGCTGCTATTGTTGCGGCAATGGTGGTACGCCGGAGCGCCCGCGATCAGCCCGCTAATGTGGTTGCTTTGGGCCGTCACCACCGCGTTGCTCGCCTGGCTGGTGAGCATGAGCGGAGAAGATCGCAGTCTGCTATTGCGCATGGCCACCCGGCGAGAGAAGTTATCCTAGGTTGGATTATCCGCCTGCCCGTTGAAACACGGCAGTGAGGCCCGCGCCGGCATTCGGCTTGCTCTCCTTGCGGCGCGCGGCATACTGCATCAGGCGAGCAAGCGCCCCCCTGACATATCGCACTGGAACCAGCGACTTGGCGAACGTATACCACGTGTCATAGCTGAGCGCGGCGCTCAACTCGTCCGCGGTGGTCGTTTCCAAAACGGTCAGGCCACAATCTGCGCAAAGCCGCACGAGAGATTCCAGCGGATAGAAGAACAGGTGCCTCGGTGCGTCGAGATGCTTCCATGCCGAACGCAGAAGCGAGAACTGGTAGCTCTCGATATTCGGAATGGCGATGACCAAAATGCCATTGGGTGCAAGATAAGCAGCACATTGCTCGATCACGCGCCAAGGTTCCCTCAGGTGCTCGAGCGAGTGCCATAGCGTGATGACATCAAATTTCTCGCCCATCTCACGTAGCGTGCCGGCGGGATCAGCGGTTTGCACCGCCCGGATTCCAACCGTCTGATTCAAGAAATCTACGCACCGCTGATCCATCTCGAGCGCAGTCACGTCAAAACCGGCGTCCTTGGCATTGCAACTGAAAATGCCCATCCATGGGCCGATTTCCAGCAGCTTGCCTCCCTTCTTATATTTCAGGATTGGATTCAGGCGATAGCGCTCGACGGCGGCAAGTTCTCGCAACTCGGGAAGAGATCCGGGGATGGTTTGGTATCCGCCTTGGTAAAAGGGAACGAGATCATCAGGGATCGGCTGCATGAAAACCAGGTCACACTCGAGGCACTGGTAGTAATGGAAGACCGAGGACGTCGTGCGCCGGTTCCGGTCAGTTGAAGAAATAAACGGCCGCGAATTGCCGAAACAGAAGGGACAGGGGCGAAGACTCTTCCCGTTGCTCCGGTTTCCGTCTATGCCACGATTCGCAGAAGACGCGACCGATGGCGCACCCGCTTCTCGAGGCAGCAATGGCATGCATTCATTACAGAACGATGCTTATTGTCTGATTCTCGGGTTGGCAACTGAATACAGTAAATCCGTGAGGAAATTTACCGCCACATAGGTCAGGCCAATGGCGAGAATGCATCCCTGCACGAGGTAGTAGTCGCGGTTTGAGATGGCTTGAATCGTGAGCCGGCCAATGCCGGGCCAGGAAAAGATCGTCTCAGTAACGATCGCGCCTGCCAGCAAAGCGCCGAATTGCAGGCCCAGAACCGTGAGCACAGGGATCATGGCATTGCGCAGGGCATGCCGGTACACGACGGCACGTTCGGGCAGGCCTTTGGCGCGCGCGGTACGAATGTAGTCCTGGCTCAGTTCTTCCAGCATGGAGGTGCGCACCATGCGCGTGAGAATCGCGGCGAGCGCGCTCCCCATCGTGATGGCGGGCAGCACCAGGTTGGCAAACGAACCGGCGCCCGAAACTGGCAGCCAGCCGAGTTTGATCGCGAACAGCAGGATAAGTATCGGACCTAACGCAAAGTTTGGGAATGACAGTCCGAACAGGCTGACGACCGAGAGCAGGCGATCATCCCAGCGATTGCGGCGGCGTGCGGACCGCACTCCCGCGGGAATCGATAACAGGATGGCGACGACCAGGCTGGCCAGCGTAAGTCGCAGCGTATACGGATACCGCTGCGCCAGAAGTTTGGTGACCGTCTGGTTGTAGCGGATGGAGCGGCCAAGATCTCCGCGCAGCACGCCTTTCCAATATCGAATGTATTGCTCGCCTAGCGGGGCATCGAGGCCGAACGCGTGTCGAGTGGCTGCAATGTCGGCAGGCGGCGCACCTTCGCCGAGCATTTGCTGGATGGGATCACCCGGCACAAGGTGAATCAATAGAAATACCAGCGATACGACCAGCCAGATTACTGGGAGCGTGTAGAGCACGCGTTGGAGAAGGGGCTTCAGGAGCAGTTCTCAGTTGTCAGTACTCGGTACTCAGTACTCAGTGTACGGTTCTCGGATCACCGACCGACATCGTATCGCTTCAACGCGCGCATGGCCGTCGGCGCTATCCGGCTCCTTTGGCGGCTTCGGCTCCGCCTTCACTGGCTAGCTTCTCGATTCTTACTCGCGCGACGCGGTGGCCTTCCAACTCTTCCACCGTATAACGGCGGCCCTCGTATTCAAAGCTGTCACGCAGATTGGGAATACGCTGCAGACGAGCCAGGATGAATCCGCCCAGCGTCTCGAATCCCGCATCGTGCGGCAGCATGATCCCGTACTGGGCTTCCAGATCGCGGACATTCACCGCGCCTTCCAACACCAGCACCGACTCGTTCTGGATGGCCGGCTCAGAGGGGGAGACATCGAATTCGTCTTCGATATTACCGACCAGTTGTTCGAGGATGTCCTCTACGGTAATGACGCCTGCCGTGGAGCCGAACTCATCCACCACGACGGCCAGATGGCGGCGGCGCTCTTTGAATTCTGCCAGCAGTTCCGCCAGAACTTTCGTCTCGGGAACGACCACCACGTCGTGCATGATTTGCGCAATCTGCATGCGGGAAATGCGGGTAGCGGTACTTTGACCGAGGTTGCTCAGGCGGAGGCGCATCCAGCGCATCAAATCTTTGTAGTACAGCACGCCGACAATGTGTTCGGGCCCACGCTGCGGATCGTACACGGGAATTCTCGAGTGTTGTCCTTCCACCACGCGGACCAGAGCCTCGTCGAGCATCAGGTCCGAGGGAAGCGAAAAGATGTCCGGGCGCGCCACCATCACTTCGCGGACGGTGATGCTGTCGAGTTCAATCGCGCTATGGATCATTTCTTCCTGAAATTCCGGAATCTGGCCGAACTGACGGCTGGCAGTAACAATGAGCTTGAGTTCATCAGGCGAATGGACTGCGCCTCCGCGCCGGCTGGCTTGCGCGCCGAACATTCTGAGAACCAACCCTCCGGAGCGGCGCATGAAGAACAGCACGGGACGGGTGAGGGTAAGAAACGCCTCCATCGGGGCGGCAACCGCCAGGGCGATCTGCTCGGCCCGCTGCAGGGCCAGCGTTTTCGGCACCAGTTCTCCCAGAATCACATGCATGTACGTGATCAGGGTGAAGGCGACTGCGATGGCGATGCCATGAGCGTAGATCGCAAGGTGAGGGAGCCGCTGCAGGAATCGCACGTTGCCCACCAGGCTGGCAACCATAGGCTCGCCGATCCAGCCCAGGGTCAGGCTGACCATGGTGATGCCCAGCTGAACTCCATTCACCACTTCGTCGAGGTGCTGGTGAAGGCGCTGCACAATGCGAGCGCCGATCCGGCCGGACTCAATCAGTTGCTGAATGCGGGTGTCGCGCACGCTGACCAGCGCAAATTCGGCGGCGGCGAAGAAGGCATTGGCTGCGACCAGGAGCAGGATCAGAAAGACCCGGAGCAGCACAAAGGCGATCATGGAAACGTAATTCTAACATTTGAAAACGGTGGTTACCGGGTCGTGAGTGCTGGTCTTCCTCAGAATGGAGGAGATGGGAGACTCTGGGTGAGAAGCATCGGAAGCGGCAGTTCCTGCTGATCACGGGTGACTGACTACTGATCCCTAAGCTCTGGCCCCTAGCCCCTGCTTCACGCTTCCGGCAGGAACTCGTACTCGTCAATCACCGCGGCGACTGTGACTTTGCCATTCGGCGCGCTATCTTCCACACGGACGACGCGGCCTTTGCACTGCACGCGGATGCTTTCGGTAAGCGTGATCTCTGGCGGAAGTGTGAGCGTAAACCCGATAGGCGATCCGTTGGCGATTGCCGAATCCACGTAAAAACAGATGCCTCGCGCGCTCACGTCGCGAATCTGCGCGGGCTCGTTAGAATTCTGCGCCGTCTCATTCCGGTCTACCGTAACCGGTACGCGAAGCGGAAATCGACGTGCGGCCCTTTTTTCCTGCTGGGGCTCAGCCATTCCTCCTCCAAGTTGCGCTTTAAGTGCGTTAATAAGTAAGGAGAATGCCCTCTCGGCGCTCTTGCGGTCAATACCACCCTCAGGCGAGTGCGTAGCCCATTCGTGGGTCAGGGGGCTGTTCAGTCCCATGACATCCTTTACACATTGTCCCGGGACATCCTTTACACTCCCGGCGCGTGCGGAGCACGCGCTGGGGTGCAACCGGGATGGCGTGGAAGACGATGGATGTTCAGGAACAACGGGTGCGTTTTGTAGT